>NZ_JAXEBZ010000063.1:0-67538 GCF_034093755.1 Dysosmobacter sp.
CATGTCCTGTGTTATACTCTTGCTCATGAAGGATATGGCCCCCTTTCGTTAAGTTGTGGTGTGGTAACTCAACTTTAACCGATAAGGCCCTATCCTTCATCCTTTTTATTTACTTGTCCAACATGTATTGTAATCCTACACCTTTTTTGCACTTTCTTCGGAAAATTCTATTGAATTCCGGGTGAAAGAGGGGTATAATATCATCGGTCATTTTCCAATGAAAATCGACAATACACTTGTTTTGGAGGAATTCCTCATGATCGAAATCAAGAAGGACACCATCATTGGTGACATTCTGGATGTTGCACCCCAGACCGCTCCCATTTTCTTTTCCATCGGCATGCACTGCCTGGGCTGCCCCTCTTCCCGCGGCGAGACCGTGGAGGAGGCCTGCATGGTCCACGGCGTGGACGTGGATAAGCTGCTGGAGCTGGTGAACGCCGAGGCCAACAAGTCCGCGGAATAAGCACATGAGAGCGCATACGGAACTTCTCCGTATGCGTTTTCCACGGATGGGAGGAAGCATCCATGGGTCATTCCCGAAGGATAGAACTGACGCCGCGGCTGCAGGCGGTGGCGGATTGGGTGCCGGAGGGCGCGCGGCTGGCAGACGTGGGCACGGACCACGGGTATCTCCCGGCCTGGCTGGTGCAGAGCGGCCGCGTTTCCGCGGCCATCGCCAGTGACCTGCGGAAGGGCCCGCTGGGAAAGGCGGGGGAGACCTGCCGCCGCTTCGGCGTGGAGGGCATCGACCTGCGCCTGTGCGACGGGCTGAGCGGAATCGGTCCGGAGGAAGCGGACACCATTGTTATTGCCGGCATGGGCGGTGAGAACATCGCCGCCATTCTGGAGGCGGCCCCCTGGACGGCGGACGGAAAACACACCCTGATTCTCCAGCCCATGA
The DNA here is from genome assembly GCF_034093755.1 of Dysosmobacter sp. Lineage (GTDB taxonomy): Bacteria > Bacillota > Clostridia > Oscillospirales > Oscillospiraceae > Oscillibacter. The sequence goes on from NZ_JAXEBZ010000063.1 coordinate 905, forward strand.
GCCGGGTGGAGGTGCTGCGGAGCTTCCTGGCGGACCACGGCTACGCCATCCTGCGGGAGGCAATTGTCCCGGAGAGGGACACGCTGTACCCGTTGATGCTGGTGACAGCAGGGGAGATGACGCTGTCTTTGGGACAGGTCTACGGCGGCGCGAAGCTGCTCCATGACCCCATGGGGGACCGGTATCTCATTCACCGCATCCTCCAGTATCAGGGCGCTGTGGCGGGCTGCAACCGCGGATCGGCGTCGGTGGCGGAGACGCAGAAACAAGCAGACCAGCTGCGGGAGATCATCACCGCACTGCTGGAAATGAGAGAGGAGTGGCGTCGTGCCAACTGCCCGGGAAATTGAATCGGCGCTGTTTGAATGGGCGCCCAAAGAACTGGCCATGGACTGGGACAACGTGGGGCTGCTGGTGGGAGATCCGGAGAAGGAAATCCACCGGGTTCTGGTGTCTCTGGACATTACGGCGGATGTGGTGGAAGAGGCCATCGCCATGGGTGCGGAGCTGATTGTGTCCCATCACCCGCTGATGAACTGCAAATGGCTGCCGGTGCAGACGCTGCGGGAGGATACGCCCCAGGGCCGCATGCTGCGCCGGATGGCCCGGGCGGATGTTGCCGCCATTTGTATGCACACCAATCTGGATGCGGCGGAGGGCGGTGTCAATGACGCGCTGCTCCGCGCGCTGAAGGTGGTTGATCCTGGGCCTCTGACGGAGGAGCGGATCGGCCGCGTGGGCTGGCTGGAGGACGGACCTGTACCGCTGGCGGAGTTTGTCCGCCGGGTGAGCCGCGCTCTTGGCTGCAACGGCCTGCGTTATGCCGACGCCGGAAAGCCGGTCCACCGCGTGGCGGTGGGCGGCGGTGCCTGCGGCGAGTACGTGGGCCGCGCCATGGCACTGGGCTGCGACACCTTTGTGACGTCGGATCTGAGCTATCACGATTTCCTGGACGCCGGGCCCAACGGCATCAACCTCATTGACGCCGGCCATTTCCCCACGGAGGATGTGGTCTGCCGAGAGGTCATCGAGGGACTGCAGTGGCGGTTCCCGGAGCTGCAAATTCAAAAATCGGCCTCCCACAGGGAAGTCATCCAGTATTATGTAGAAGGAGATTGACAACTATGTCCGGACATTCTAAGTGGCACAATATTCAGAAGACCAAGGGTGCGGCTGACGCCAAGCGCAGCGCCACCTTTACCAAGATCGCCAAGGAAATCATCGTGGCCGTGAAGGAAGGCGGCGGCAGCGGTGATCCCGCCAACAACTCCCGCCTGGCCACCGTCATTGCCAAGGCCAAGGCTGCCAACATGCCCAACGACAACATCAAGCGCACCATCGACCGCGCTCTGGGCGCCGGCAACACCGACAACTACGAGGCTGTTACTTACGAGGGCTACGGCCCCGGCGGCGTGGCCGTCATCGTGGAGGGCCTGACCGACAACCGTCAGCGCACCGCCCCTGAGATCCGCCACTATTTCGACAAGTGCAACGGCAACCTGGGCGCTCAGGGCTGCGTGTCCTGGTCCTTCGACAAGAAGGGCGTTATCGTCATCGACAACGAGGAAGGCGAGCTGGACGAGGACACCGTGATGATGGACGCTCTGGATTCCGGTGCCGATGACTTCGAGGCCGACGGCACCATGCTGGAGATCACCACCTCTCCCGAGGCGTTCAACGACGTGGTGAAGGCCTTGGAGGAGAAGGGCTACACCTTCGCCAGCGCCGAGCTGGAGATGGTCCCCCAGAACTACATCACTCTGACCGCTGAGGGCGATGTGAAGAACATGGAGAAGCTCATCGACATGCTGGAGGACAACGACGACGTGCAGAACGTCTGGCACAACTGGGACAACGACTGAGCAAACTTATCCGGAAGAAAACAAGCTGATTTTCGTTAAAACGAGCGTATTTCGTAGAGATTGGGGTTAGGAAGTTTACTCCGAAAACCATTCGGAGTGATCGGAATAATCTCAATCTCTTTTTGCACTTTTTTAAGGAAAAGTGGGAATCACAGACGGTCCCTTTCCGTGGCACGGCAATTCTCCATCTGTACGAAATACTTGCAGGACCGCAGTCATTTTTTGAGAGGAATTCCTGAAACTTACAAAACTGGTTAAATTTCGAAAAAAACCTTGACAATATATATATAAATATATATCATGGAACGTACGAAAGCCGTGCAATATGCTGATTCCGTATGTGTTATGTTGTTTTGAGGGGAAACATAATATGTGCATAAATACGAGACAGCAGTCGGCACGGCGGGATTTATTTTTGATTCAACAGACGAAAGGAACGGGAACCATGAAAAAGAAAATCATCAGTTTACTCCTGGCTGCTGTGATGCTGTGCGGTATTATGCCGACAGCATTTGCGGCAAGTGATGAAGCAACGGCTGCGGCGGAGGCGTTGTATGAACTGGGGCTTTTCAAAGGAACGGGCACCAATTCTGACGGAACCCCGATTTTTGACCTGGACAAGACGCCCACCCGCAATCAGGCGATTATTATGCTTATCCGTCTGCTGGGCAAAGAGGAGGAAGCGCTTGAAGGAACATGGAGCATCCCCTTTACCGATGTCACTGACAACATGAAGCCTTACATTGGCTATGCCTATACCAACGGTCTGACCAATGGTTATACTGCCACCACCTACTGCGGCACAAATCCCATAAAGGCCAACCAGTATATCGCTTTTGTTCTCCGTGCGCTGGGGTATGAATCCGGTGCAGATTTCGAAGTAGCCACATCCTACACGCTTTCCGACACTTTGGGGATTACCAATGGTGAGTATTCCGGCGCATCCGCGTTTACCCGCGGCGATGTGGCAATGATCTCCTACAAGGCGCTGTCCGCACCAAAAAAAGACGCGCAGCCTGACCCAGCTCCTGCTGTTCCTGAAGAGAAAACCCTTGATCTGCAGGGCTACTGGCTTGGCGTCAACAAAACTTCGGACGGCTCACAGTTTATCGAGTGCTATCTTTTTAGTGGAAACGACTATTCCTGCGCTTACAGATGCTTTGATGCAAATGATAATCCGCTGTTCACAGCTTACGAGGAAGGAACGTTCACCTTCGCCGACAGTGTTTTAACCCTGAACAAGACCGCGGAATATTTCTACGCAGAAAACTCCGCCAAGACGCAGACTTCTGCTGAGAAGAAAACAATGTCATATACCGTTGCCGAGTATGACGGGACCGTGGTTTTTAATAATTGGGGATATATTCGTTTTGACAAGACCGAAAGCACATATAACCAGTTCAAAGATTATGTTATGGCGCATAACGAGTCTTCCGGTTCTGCGGTTTCTGCAAATTCTGCCGATTATGCTTATATCGCCGGCAATGTTTTCCGTGATATTCGACGTGAGCATCCCCATGCGGTTGCACAGTGCGCATACGTCTATGCTTATACTGATTTGAATGGTGATTTGTGCGTTCTGACAGATGTGCGGTATAAGATCGTCAGTAACTGGAGTGCTGTCGTACTTTACAATGTGACCAAGGGGACCCAAGTCACCGATCCGGTAGATTACTATGGGAAGCAGGCCAATCGGGCTTACGGTGCCAACAAAATCCACTACATGGAACTTCAAAACGAGGTACAGGGGAACCATGTTAAGATGCTGAGTGCCATGAGCAGTATGCTGAAGGGCGGCGCGAATACCTTTGGCGGCGTGTTTGTCGATGCCGCTGTCCTGAATCAATAAGCGAGGAGATAGCTTTGAATCATTTGCGTTCCAAATGTGAAAGGTTGCTGTATTCATAAAACTGTGGTATTGGGAGCGGGAGCAATCCCGCTCCCTTTCCTGTCTGTTCGCAGAAGTACGTCACCGATAAGGAATGACACCCTTGCTGTGAAAGCGGACGGTTTCCAATATCCCATTCCGTGGACAGAGTCATTGCATTCGCTTTATCCGGGTGCTATACTGCATCTGTACACAGTTTTGAGATACGATCCCTCCGGAAGGGGAGCGGCCTGAAATCGACACATCGGAGATTGCTATGACTTTTGATAACATTCGGTGCTTTTTAACCGCTGCGGAAGAGATGAATTTCACCAGAGCGGCCCAGAAACTGTATATCAGCCAGCAAACACTGAGCGGACACATCGCGAAGATTGAAGAGGAATACGGCTGCAAGCTCTTCAATCGGACTCCGCCGCTGTCCCTGACGCCGGAGGGGATCATCTTTCTGGAAAAGGCGCAGTCGCTGTCGAATATGGAGAAAGAATTGCGCAAGGAGCTGGTTGACCTGAGAGACTTCCAGAACGGCAACCTCTCCATCGGCATCACCCGCTCCCGCGGCAGTACCTATCTGACGCCGGTGCTGAGTAAATTCCACGAGATTTACCCGAATATCAGGCTGGAAGTGGTGGAGGGGTCCGTCAGCGAGATCGAGGAGGCCCTGCTCAAGGCGAAGGTGGATGTTACGGTTGGCTTTCCGCCGCAAAACCGGAAAAACGTGGAGAGTCTGGTCATCACCAGGGAGCACGTTTCTGCAATCATCCCGCCCAGCATTATGGATTCCCAGCTGATCCAGTATAAATACAAACTCCTGCCGGATGGACGCAAAGTGGATTGGATGCTCTTCAAGGATTGCCCCTTTGTCTCTGTGGATTCGAGGTTTGAAGCGGGCAAGCCCTTTGTCACCATTTGCGAGACCCTCGGCATATCACCGCAGATTATATTGGAGACGAAAAGCGTGGATACGGCGCTGCAGTTCTGCCTGGCCGGTCTGGGAATCCTGGTCTGCCCCGAAGTATTTATCAACGCCTATAAGAATAAAACCAACAATCAGCCGTTTTACATCTATCCGTGGGATGACTCCCTCTCCAAGGATATCTGCGTCAACTACTTGAAAAGCAAATACTGCTCCATGGCCACCAGAAAGTTTATCAGCATGATGATGAATGCGTATCAGGCCTCCAAGCCCTGACCCGCAAACGAAACCTGATTCTCAAGCGCCCCGCACATTCCGTGTGCGGGGCGCTTTTTCGTGTGCGTTCAGACGACTGGACAGGCAATATGACTGTCTGTTTTTTCTTTTTCAACAGGTGTTTGCCTGTTGCCCAACCCTGAATCCCTGTTAGACAATTAGCAAGCTAAAGTGTAAGGTTAGAACCATCCAAGCGTATTCCCGAAAACGTGTAAAGGAGATCAAATATGGAAACCATTTATATCACGGCAAAGCACGGCATTATCGGTGATGGCGAAAAAACCCTGTCCCCGATCTGGGTCGGTATTGACGGGGATAAAATTACGTATGTGGACTCCATTAAGCCGGAAGCGGCCAACGAGCACAACACGACTGATATGGGCGAGTGCACGCTGACGCCGGGCCTCTTCAACCTGCATGACCATGTGAACCGCAAGCAGCTGCGCTTTGACGCGGATCTTCCTCTGGGTGTCCGTTCCGCCCAGTTCATGGGGGAGACCAAGGAGTACATGCTGATGCACGGCGTGCACAACATGAAGGAGATGCTGAAAGAGGGCATTACCTTTGTCCGGGACTTCGGTCTGGGCGGCTATACCGCGCTTACGCTCCGCCGCGCCATCAAGGAGGGGCTGGTTCCGGGACCTGAAATGATTACCTGCGGCATGGACATCGTTCAGTCCGGCGGCCACTGCTACAAGTACGCAAAGGAAGCGGACGGCTGCGAGGAAGTGATGAAGGCGGTTCGCGAGGAGATTCGCGCGGGCGCTGATTTCATTAAGATGATGGCAAGCGGCGGTCTGGAGGCCTTCCCCCGGGAAGATCCCAAGTACCCCGAGTACACGCTCCGCGAGCTGCAGGCTGCCTCGGAAGTGGCCCATGACGCGGGATACAAGATTACCGCGCATGTTTACCCCAAGGAGGCCATCATGCGCATCCTGCAGGCGGATTTCGACTGCGTGGAGCACGGCGTTATGATGGATGACGAGTGCATTGAGCTGATGGTCAAGAAGGGAACCCCGCTGGTTCCGACCATGACCGGCGTCAAGGGCTCCTTCTTCATCAAGCCGGTTACCGCCCAGAAGAAGGCCAGCATTCCTCTGCTGGAGGAGCGAATCTGGGGTCCCCACGCCATCTCCGTGAAAAAGGCCATTCAGGCGGGTATTCCCGTCGGAACCGGCACCGACACCTACGGCTGGCTGGCCGACGAAATCCGCACCATTGCGGAGGCGGCCGATCTGAACCCTGTTCAGGCCATCGCCCACGCCACCAGCATTTCCGCCAAGATTGTGGACCGCCCCGATCTGGGCCTCCTGGAGGTGGGCAAGCACGCCAACGTTGTCGCTTTCCCCGGCGACGTCACCAAGTCTCTGGACACCATCAGCAATGCCAGGCAGCTGTGGCTGCACGGAAAGCCTCAACTGTAATAAGGAGATGAACGTATGAATCGCAGAATTCTTCTTGAGTGGCCCGATCTGGGATTAAAAGCAACCGCGGAGCTTGCGGATGACAAGAACAAGGAGCTGTGCGATGACCTGTGGAACGCGCTGCCCCTGGACAGCATTATGAACAATGCCGTGATTACGGACGGCTCCATGTATTGCTGGCTTCCGCTGCTGAGCTTCGCCCCCATCCACTACAAGGAACGCATCGATCAGGCCCCCATCGGCCGTCTGCGGTATTCGCAGGGCACCGGAAACAAGCTGATTGTGCAGTATGCGCCCTGCTACGAGGATGTCAACGGAACCGTGCTGGGCGGAGTCATCCCTGAGGACATTGAAGTTGTGAAGAAGGTGGGGGAGAAGGCCCGCGAATCCATCTTCATGAGCAAAAAGGAGCTGCACATCCGGGTGAGCCGCGTTGGGGATGACAGCAATCAGGAACCGAAAAAGCCCTCTGTGATCCGTCCGGAAAACTGCAGCCCGGAGGTCACGGATCTGGTGGACCGCATTCTGGAAAAGGCTCTGGAGGCCACAAAGGCAGAGCCGGAGGAGAACAAGCTGGCCCGCACCGGCAAGGTGGCCGGCGTCGGCAGCTGCGGACAGTATTTCAGCACCTGGGAATTTGTCTACAGCCTGAGCCGCGATCTGTCCATGTACACGCTGTATCCCATTTCCCATATGTGCCATACGACGGATATGGATGTGCGGAGCCTGGAAACGGTTTATCTGGAAACGGAGCCCGGCTATACCGGTGTTTTGGGCAGCTACGGCCTGAAGCAGCTCCGGGAATTCTCGAAAGAAATCCGGGCGCTGATTGCGAAGCATACCCTCACGAGAGATGAGTTCCAATGCGTTGTTGACGCCTTTACCCTCTACACCAATCAGGTGGCCGCCTGGGCCTATTTCTACTATCCCTGGGGCATTGGCACAGCCTGCTTCCGCTTTGCCGACGAGTATAAAACCTACGAGGCAAAATAAGCGCTTCCCGCCTGCGTTTCCCGTATTCATGCGACGCAAAAGACCTGCATGCAATTTTGCGCGAAATAGAAAGGAGACTTCATATGAAAGCTACAAAACGCATCCTCTCCGCACTGATCGCCTCCGCAATGCTGCTGAGCCTTACGGCCTGCGGCGGTTCCAAGGCTCCCGCGGCGGCTTCCTCTGCCGCGCCCAGTGCCAGCGGCAAGGCTCCCGTCGAAACCGTAACCCTGAAGTTGGCCACGGAAATGGCCACCGGCACTCCGGAAGTCAAAGCCACCGAGATGTTCGCGCAGAATGTGTTCGACAAGACCGGCGGCGAAGTGAAAATTGAAATCTACGCGGACGGCCAGCTGGGTGAGCCGGCCACCGCCATTGAAAGCACGCAGCTGGGGAACATTGATATCGTCATTCTTCCCGCCAGCGATTTCAAGAGCTATGACAGCATTTTCGGCATTGAGGCCATTCCGTTCCTGTACGCGGACAACGATTCCGTTTCCAAGGTTCTGAACGACAGCGGCGCCGCCGAAACACAGAAGAAGATTCTGGCCGACAACGGCCTGATCCAGCTGAACGAAGCCCGGAACTATTTCCGCGGACCCTATCGTGTGCTGGCTTCCAGGGAGCCTATCCGTGAGATCAGCGATCTGCAGGGACTCCGCTTCCGCGCCTTCGATAACAAGAATTACATCACCGCCTACGAGACGCTGGGCGCCAACCCGCTGGTCATTCCTTACAGCGAGGTGTATATGGCACTGCAGAACGGCACCGTCGATGCGGCCACCTGCACCATCAGCGCTCTGAAGGGTGAGAATTACACCGAGATCTGCAAGTATGTCACCTATATCAATGAGTACGTTTCCACCGTGTTCGTTCTGGCCGGCGAGAAGACCTACAATAAGCTCTCTGAAGAGAATCAGAAGATTCTGAAGGAGTGCGCCGATCAGCTTGGCCGTGACGTGTCGGCTCTGACGGATGAATCCCTGCAGGCAAACATTGACGCCATGAAGGCCGACGGCGTCGAGTTCATTGAGATCGACACGACGCCTGCCCGCGAAGCGCTGAAGGATTTCTATTACGCGCTGGAGGCGGACGGAACCCTGCCCGCAGGCACCTGCGACACTGTTCTGGCCCAGTGATGTTCCCCAACCCTTTGAAGCATACCGTTTAGCGAGCAAAGAGGCACGCGGTTCAGCAATGCCGTCGTGCCTCTTTTCGCAGAGCCGATGTGAATCAGAATGAAGGAGGTAGGATATTGTACGACAGAATCATGAAAAAGATGTCCGAAGTCATGCTGCTGATTGCCGCGATTTCCCTGATTCTCACAATCACGGTCAATGCGGTGGAGATTTTCAGGCGGTTTGCATTCAATGCAAGCTTTTACTGGATTCAGGACGTCACGCTCCTTGGCATGATGTGGTTCATTTTCCCGGGCATGGTAATGATCTCTTATAAAGGCACGGATGTTTACGTGGACATTTTCATCAGCAGATTTCCGCCGAAGATCCGGGAGATCGTCCAGATCGTCAACGATGTGATGGTCATGGCCATTTGTTCGGTGCTCTTTTATTACAGCTGCCAGCTTTTGATCCTGCGCCTGGGCAAGAGCATGCTCACAAGCGAGATCCCGTATTTCTGGTATACGCTGGCGATGGTGATTGTGTTTTTGCAGCTGGCGCTGGTTTACTTCGGAAAGATTCTGAAAAGCGTGCAGAAGAAAAGATCGGCAGGGGGTGAGGCGTCATGATCGTCGGTGCTGTTCTGATTGTGGTATTTCTGTTTGTCCTGTTCCTGGGCACCCCCATCAGTATGGGCATGGGAATCGGCACCTTTGCGGCCATGATTGCCGGCGGCTATGATTTTTCCACGCTTCCGATGCTGATCCAGAAGGGCGCAAACAGCTATACCCTGATTTCCATCCCTTATTTTGTCCTGGCTGCCAACATCATGAACAAAGGCGGCATTACAAACCGCATTTTCGCCTTTTGCGAATCGCTGGTTGGCTGGATGCACGGCGGTCTGGCCCAGGTCAATGTGATTTCCAGCGTGATTTTCGCGGGCATTTCCGGTACCAGCTCCGCGGATGCCGCCGGCCTTGGCATGGTGGAAATCGAAGCGATGGACAGAGCCGGATATGACCGGAAGTGGAGCGTCGGCATTACGATGGCATCCTCCATCCTGGGACCGATCATTCCTCCCAGCGTCGGCTTTATTGTTTACGCAAGCCTGACCGGCGTATCCACAACGGAACTCTTTATCGCCGGCGTCCTTCCCGGTCTGACCCTGGCCCTGCTGATGATGATTGCCAACTACGTTATCGCAAGAAGCGGGAAGGTTGCCTGTCCGCCGCCTTCCAGATTCAGCGTCCGGAAGGTGTTCCGCACGTTCCTGGACGGCTTCTTTGCCCTGATGGCTCCGGTCATTATGCTGGCCTGCCTGTTCAGCGGCGTTGTAACCGCCACGGAAACGGGAATTATCGCGGTTGTGTATTCTCTGTTTGCCAGCATGGTCTATCGTGAGTTCAAGCTGAAGGACCTGTTCGCCATTATCAAGGACACTGTGGCATCCTCTTCCATCATCATGTTCCTCATCGGCATGGGCTACGGCATCGGCTACGTTCTGACCCTGGAGCGCATCCCTCACAAAATGACGGAGTGGCTGCTGAGGATTACCACCAACAAGTATCTCATGCTGCTGCTGATCATTATCTTCCTGACCATCCTCGGCATGTTCCTGGAAGCTACGGTTGTCCGCATCATTACGGTGCCTTTGCTGCTGCCGGTGATTATGGCGCTGGACATCAATTTGATTCATTTCGGCATTGTTCATACCCTGGTTGGACTGCTGGGAACCACGACGCCTCCCGTGGGCTCCGGCCTGATGATCATGGCGACCGTGGCGAAAATGAAGTTCTCCGATGTGGTCAAATCCATTGTGCCGTTCTGGATTCCGCTGTTCATTGCCTTGCTCATCATTACCTATATTCCGGCAATCACACTCTGGCTGCCGGGAATTCTTCTCCATTGATCGTTTGACAATTCTTCCAATTACGCAATTCAAAAGCATGGAAGCCGTGATCCGGCAGCCATGCTTTTGAAGCTCTGCGGGCGTTCCCGTGGGAACTCAAAGGATTGCACAAAAGTAAACTTTTGTGCAATCTCTGCGGGAAGCATCCATCCGGAAAACAGGGAAGAGGCCGTCCGCGTGTTCGCGCGGACGGCCTCGTATATCTGCGAGCAAAACTGTAAGCCGGGTTCTGTATTTGACAGTCATCTATCTCGACGTACCGTTGCCGGCACGCTCAAGCCACCCCGGGAGCGGCCGGGCCGACCTTCATGCTCCCATACCGGTGTTGCTCCGGATAGAGTTTACAGCGTCACGATGTTCCCATGTGACGGGTGAGCTCTTACCTCGCCTTTCCACCCTTACTGCCGGCTTGCCGTGGCAGGCCGCAGCGGTATATCTCTGTTGCACTTTTCCTGAAGTCGCCTTCGGCGGGCGTTACCCGTTATCCTTGCCCTGTGGAGCCCGGACTTTCCTCATGGACGGCCTTTCGGCCTGCCCACGCGACTGTCTGTTTTACTCGCAGGCCCATTGTACAGGATGTGCCGGAAAAAGTCAACGGCTGCGAAGGGGAGAAAATGACCGTGGGAAGAATTGCTATTTGCCGGAGGGCGTGCTATAATTTCCATGTATGCAAATTGTCCCGCCACCGGCGGGAGGGAATAGTAAGGAGCGGTTCCAATGAATCTGAACGAATATCTGAACTCTTTGAAGGGCAAGACTGTGGCGGTGATCGGCATCGGTGTTTCCAACCGTCCGCTGATTGAGATGCTGCTGAAGGCGGGCATCGACGTCACTGCCTGCGATAAAAAGGACCGGGCCGCCCTGGGGGAGACCGGTGAGCGGCTGGAGGCCATGGGCGCCAGGCTCCATCTGGGTCCGGACTATCTCCAGGGGCTGCATCAGGACATCATTTTCCGCACCCCCGGCATGCGGCCCGATGTGCCGGAGCTGCTGGAGGCTGTGCGGGGCGGCAGCGTCATCACCTCCGAGATGGAAGTGTTTTTTGAAGTGTGCCCCTGTCCCATCATCGCCGTCACCGGAAGCGACGGCAAGACCACCACAACCACCATCATCGCCGAGCTGCTGCGCAAGGCGGGCAGGACGGTCCACCTGGGCGGCAACATCGGCCATCCGCTGCTGGCGGAGGCGGGGGAGATGACGCCGGAGGATGCGGCGGTGCTGGAGCTGTCCTCTTTCCAGCTGCTGACCATGAAGCGCAGAAGTCCCCACATTGCCGTTCTCACCAATCTGGCGCCCAACCATCTGGATGTGCACAAGGATATGGCGGAGTATATCGCCGCAAAGGAAAATATCTTTACACATCAGACGGCAGAAGATATTGCGGTGTTCAATCTGGACAATGAGATCACCCGGGAGCTGTCCGGGAAGGCCGTGGGCAGGGCGCGTATGTTCTCCCGGCAGCAGGAGCCGGAGGAGGGCGTGTTCCTGCGGGGTGACGCCATCCTCTCCCGGAAAGACGGCGTTGAGCGGCAGATCATGACCACCGCGGATATCCGCCTGCCCGGCGTCCACAACGTGGAGAACTACATGGCGGCCATCGCCGCCGTGGACGGTCTGGTGCCGGATGAGGACATCCGGGAGGTGGCCCGGACCTTCAACGGCGTGGAGCACCGTATTGAGCTGGTGCGGACGCTGCGGGGCGTGCGGTACTACAACGACTCCATCGCCACCAGCCCCTCCCGGGCCATCGCGGGCCTGCGGTCCTTCGACCGGAAGGTCATTCTCATTGCCGGCGGCTATGACAAGCACATTCCCTATGACGTCATCGGGCCGGAGATTGTGGAGCATGTGAAGCTGCTGGTGCTGTGCGGCGCCACGGCGGACAAGATCCGCCAGGCGGTGGTGAACGCCCCCGGATACGAGGCCGGAAAGCCGGAGATCATAGAGCTGGACGATTTCCGTGCGGCTGTGGAGACGGCTTCCGCCCACGCTTCTGAGGGGGACATTGTGACGCTGTCTCCCGCCAGCGCCGCCTTTGACCGCTTCCAGAACTTCATGGAGCGGGGCAAGGTCTTCAAAGCCATCGTCAACGAGCTGAAATAAGGATAAGCCGCCGGCGCATAAGATGGCTCCGATGGGGGAGTGGGTCCATGCGCGGATTTTACGGTTACCGGCGGTATGTGCCGCGGAGAATACTGGCCCGTGTGCTGCTGGCGGCCCTGCTGGCAGGGACGGCGGCTGCCGTGGTGGTGTTTACCACCCAGATGAAGTCCATGCTGACCCGTATGGCCACCTCGCGGGTGACCAATACGGTGAATCAGATTGTGCTGGAATCCGTGAATCTGGCAGTGGACAGCGGGGAATTTGAATATGACCGGATGGTCTCCTTTGAAAAGGACAACGACGGGCGCATCACCGCGGTGAAAAGCAACATGCCGGAGTTCAACCGGCTCCAGTCCTATATCCTGCGGGAGGTGCTGGACCGCATCGACCACGTTTCCTCCCGGGACCTGTCCATTCCTCTGGGCAGCCTCACCGGCTCGGCGCTGACGGCCGGACGGGGACCGCGGATCACGGTGCGGATGGAATCGGTGGGCGCATCCACGGCACGGCTGGAAAACGCCTTCGTCTCCGCAGGCATCAACCAGACAAAGCACCAGGTGCGGCTGAACATTGACGTGTCCGTCAGCATCCTGCTACCGGGCTTTTCCACCGCCACAAAGGTTTCCAACTCCGTGGTGGTGGCGGAGACCATCATTGTGGGCTCCGTGCCGGAAACGTATACCAACTTTACCTCGCCGCAGCCCATGGAGGACCTGGCGGAGGAATATATCATGAACCGATGAGCACAAAGGAAGGATGGTTGCCATGGATTACCGGGAGGAAATGAAGGAGCTGCGGGAAAAGCTGAACCGCAACGCCTATCTGTATTATGTGATGGACGCGCCCACCATGTCGGACTATGAGTACGACATGCTGAACCGCCGCCTGGTGCAGCTGGAGCGGGAGCACCCGGAGGAGATTACGCCGGATTCCCCCACCCAGCGGGTGGGCGACCGGATTCTGGAGGGATTTGCCACCTATGAGCACCCCGTGCCCCTGGAAAGTCTGCAGGACGTGTTCAGCGCGGAGGAAGTGGAAGAGTTCTGCGGGAAGATGGACGCTGCCCTGGGCACGCCGGTGGAGTACACCGTGGAGCCCAAAGTGGACGGTTTGTCCGTGGCGCTGGAGTACCGGGACGGCGTGTTCGTCCGGGGCGCCACCCGGGGCGACGGCCATGTGGGCGAGGATGTGACGGAGAATCTGCGGACCATCCGCTCCATCCCCATGTCCTTGCCGGAGAAGCTGCCCCGGCTGATCGTCCGGGGCGAGGTCTATATGGCCCGCAGCGTGTTTGAGGAGCTGAACGCCGAGCGGGAGATCCGGGGCGAGCCGCTGATGGCCAATCCCCGCAACGCCGCCGCCGGCTCCCTGCGGCAGCTGAACCCGAAGATCGCTGCCCAGCGCCGTCTGGACATCCAGATCTTCAACCTGCAGCTGGCGGAGGGCCGGGAGTTTACCTCCCACAGCGAGACGCTGGACTATCTCAAGTCCCAGAATTTCAAAGTGATTTCCTATAAAAAGGTGTCCTCCACGGCGGACTGCCAGCAGGAGATTGTGGACATCAACGAGCGCCGCATGAGCTATCCCTTCGACATGGACGGCGCCGTCATCAAGGTCAACTCCCTGGCGGACCGGGAGAAGCTGGGCAGCACCGTGAAGTACCCCAAGTGGGCGCTGGCCTACAAGTATCCGCCGGAGCAAAAGCCCTCCACCGTGCTGGACATTGTGGTGCAGGTGGGCCGCACCGGCGTGCTGACCCCCAAGGCCATTCTGGCCCCGGTGCATCTGGCGGGAACCACCGTCCAGAGCGCCACCCTCCACAATCAGGACTATATCACGGAAAAGGATATCCGTGTGGGCGATACGGTTATCGTTCAGAAGGCCGGAGAGATCATTCCGGAGATTGTGGAGGTGGACTTCTCCAAACGTCCGGAGGGTACGGACGCCTATCACCTGCCGGAGACCTGTCCCGTGTGCGGCGCCCCGGTTTCCCGGGACGCGGACGGCGCCGCCGTCCGCTGCACCGGCGCGGAGTGCCCGGCCCAGCTGCTGCGGAACATCACCCACTTTGCCAGCCGGGACGCCATGGACATCGACGGCCTGGGTCCGGCGGTGATTCAGCAGTTCATCGACGCGGGGCTGGTCCACAGCGCCGCGGACCTCTACAGCCTGCGGGCGGAGGACATTGCCAGACTGGACCGCATGGGGGAGAAGTCGGCGGACAACGCCGTCCGGGCCATTGAGAAGTCCAAGGGCAACGATCTGGCGAAGCTGCTGTACGGCCTGGGCATCCGGCAGGTAGGCGTCAAGGCGGCCCGGGTGCTGGCAAACCATTTCAAGAGCTTTGACGCGCTGGCCGCCGCCTCTCTGGAGGAGCTGACGGAGATTGACGACGTGGGGGCCATCACCGCGCAGTTCATTCTGGACTGGCTGGCCAGCCCCCAGTCCCTGGACCTGATGGAGCGGCTGAAAGAGGCGGGGGTCAACATGGAAAGCACTGCCCGGCTGGTGGACGAGCGCTTCAAGGGCATGACCTTTGTGCTGACCGGCACGCTGGAGCAGCTGGACCGGAAAACCGCCCAGGAGATGATTGAGCAGCGGGGCGGCAAGGCCGCCGGCTCCGTGTCCAAACGGACCACCTACGTGGTGGCCGGGGAGGAGGCCGGCTCCAAGCTGCGCAAGGCCAATGAGCTGGGCATTCCGGTGCTCAGTGAGGCGGAATTCCTGAAAATGCTGGAGTGATCTGAAAGGCAGAGCATACGCCGTATCCGGACAGGCAGCCCGGGTACGGCGTGTTTTTTGCGGACAGATGGACGCTGCGGGAATTGTCTTGTATTTTGTGTGAAAAACTGATATAATGAACCATATTTTGGGTCACTGGGCCGGTAAGGGGCGATCTTTGCTTGATGCACTATCTTCAGAACCTTCTGAGTCAGCTGAATCTGGCCTCCATGGGAGAGGCCGCCACGCGGATGGCGGGCGTTTTCCTCTGCCTGACCATCCATGAGACCTCCCACGGCCTGGCTGCCTTCTGCCTGGGTGACCCCACCGCCAAGGAGCTGCACCGTCTGTCCCTGAACCCGCTGCGCCACATCGACTGGTTCGGCCTTGCCATGATGTTTTTCGTGGGCTTCGGCTGGGCAAAGCCGGTGCCGGTGGATCCCCGGTATTTCCGGAAGCCCAAGGAGGGCATGGCCGTCACCGCCCTGGCGGGCCCGGTGTCCAATATTCTGCTGGCAGCCTTGCTGCTGCTGATCAGTAAAGCAATTTACCTTGCCAATCCGTCCTCCTACGCGGCCTATGTGATATTCAATTTTCTGGTGGATACGTCCATCCTTTCCGTGGGCCTGGGCCTGTTCAACCTGATTCCTATCCCGCCGCTGGACGGCTCCAAGGTGCTGGCGTCCTTTCTGCCGGACAGCGCCTACTGGAAGCTGATGCGCTATGAGCGGTTCGGAATGCTGCTGCTCATTGTGCTGTCCCTGACCGGGATCGGCGGCTATGCCATCGGCAGGGGCATCTCCCGGGTGTGGCTGCTGCTGTATGATCTGATCTATTGAGGTGACTTTCTTGGAGAACCCCATTTACAAACTGGAAAAGGTGGTCCATGGCCGCGCCGAAGAGGAGATGCAGGACTTTGAGGGGCCGCTGGATCTGATTCTGTTCCTGCTGGGCAAGAACAAGATGGAGATTCAGGACATCTCCATCTCCACCATTCTGGACCAGTATCTGGCCTGGCTGGAGCAGCGGCAGAAGATGGACCTGGAGGTGGCCAGTGAGTTCATCACCATGGCCTCCCACCTGATGTATATCAAAACCCGGATGCTGCTGTCCATTGAGGACGAGGAGGCCCAGTCGGAGATGGACGCCCTGATCCAGTCCCTGGAGGAGCGGCGCCGCAGTGAGAGCTACGGCAAAATCAAAAAAGCCGCCGCCCAGCTGGCGCCCATGGGGGAGTTTGGCCGGAACATTGTCACCCGCAATCCGGAGCCGGTGGAGCGGGGCAAGATATATGAGTACGACCACGCCACGGCGGACCTGATTCTGGCCATGGCGGAGATTCAGAACCGTTCGGAGCGGCGTCTGCCGCCGCCCAGGGCGGCCTTTGACGCCATTGTCCGCCACGAGCCGTATCCGGTGGAGAAAAAGGCGCGGGAGATCATCCAGCGGCTGAAAACCGGCGGGATGACCCGGTTTTTGCTGCTGTTCCGGGGAAACCGCAGCCGCAGCGAGGTAGTGGCCACGTTCATGGCGGTACTGGAGCTTTGCCGCGCCCACATCATCCGCCTGGCCGGTTCGGAAACGGACTGCACCGTCCGGCAGGAACAGGAACTGCCGGATAATCTGACGTTTTAAGGAGCGCCCAACATGGAAAACTTAGAGATGAAGGAGATCGAGTCCGCCATTGAGGGCATTCTGTTTGCGGCGGGGGAGCCGGTGCGGGAGGACCGCATCGCCGCCGCCCTGGAGCTGGACCGTCCCACGGTGCAGCAGATGCTCCAGAAGCTGATGGACTATTACGCCTATGAGCGCCGGGGCATCCGCCTGCTGCACATGGAGGACACCTGGCAGCTGTGCTCCGCGCCGGACTATGCCGACGCCATCCGCCGGGCCTTCGAGATCCGGAAGCCCGCCAAGCTGAGCCAGCCTGCCCTGGAAGTGCTGACCATCATCGCCTATTATCAGCCCACCACCCGGGCCTACGTGGACCAGATCCGGGGCGTGGACAGCTCTTATACCGTGGGACTGCTGCTGGAGCGGAAGCTCATTGAGGAATGCGGCCGGCTGCAGGTTCCGGGCCGTCCTCACCTGTACCGCACCACGAAGAATTTCCTGCGGGCCTTCCATCTGACCAGCCTGGACGAACTTCCGGAGATGCCGGATCTGGCCGGGGAGGGCCAGATGCGGCTGGGGGATGACGGCGCCATCATTGACCCGGAGTCGGAGGAGCGGGTGATCGTGGACGCGGACCGCCCGGAGACGGCGGAGGACATCCGTCCGGAGGACTGAGGAACAAACCTGAGAAAAAGGGGGTGACGGGCCGTGATACTGCTGTGGGTTCTGGGCATTCTGCTGGGACTGCTGGTGCTGGTATGTCTGCTGCGGGTAGGCGCCGTGGTCAGCTATGACGGGACGCTGACGGTCCGCGCCGCCGTTGGGCCGTTCCGGTTTCAGGCGGTTCCAGGGAAAGAGCCAAAAAAGGAAAAACCGAAACGGAAAAAGCCGGAACAGGAACCGGCTCCGGAAAAAACGAAGGAGAAAAAGAAGCCGGCGTTTCCCCGGCCGGACCGGAGCGACATCCGGTCCGCTGTCTCGGAACTGTGGCCGCCGCTGAAGCGGGCGCTGGGCCGGACCCGCCGCGGGATCCGCATTGCCCCCCTGGAGGTGTCAGTGGTGCTGGGCGGTAGGGATGATCCGGCGAAGGCGGCGGAAAACTACGGGTACGCCAACGCCGCCGTCTGGTCCGCCATGCCGGCGCTGGAGCAGCTGCTGGACATTCCCCACCCCCATATTCATATCGGGATGGACTTTGAACAGGGGCAGGACTGCTTTGGAGTCCGGGCCGGCGTCACCATCCGGGTGGGGACGCTGCTGGCAGTCGGGCTGCAGATCGGCATCCCGGCATTGAAATGGTATCTGCGCTTCCGGAAGCGCCACAAACAGGCGGCGACGCCGAACACCGAACCGGCTGAAAAACGTCCGGCGGCATAGAAAGGATGGTTTTCATGGACAATCTGGAGAAAAAGACCCCTCTCAACGATCTGATGCGTTCCACGATGGAGAAGATTCACGAAATGGTGGACACCAATACGATTGTCGGCCAGCCCATCAGCACGGCGGACGGCGTGACCCTGATCCCCATTTCCAAGGTCAGCTTCGGCTTCGGCGCCGGCGGCGGAGATTACGGAAAGAGCACCCAGAACTTCGGTGGCGGCAGCGGCGCCGGTGTGAAAATTGACCCCGTGGCCTTCCTGGTGATCAAGGACGGCGTCACCCGCGTTCTGCCTGTGGCGGTGCCGCCGGCGTCCACGGTGGACCGGGTCATTGACATGGTTCCGGACCTGATGGATAAGGTGGAAAAATATTTCGACAAAAAGAAGGAAAAAGACGAGCTGTGACCGGGGTATACTAAGACCACTCTGATGCAGGAGTGGTGATTGGATGCCGGAACACAAACACAATCGGATCTGCGGGCTGCTTTGCGCCCTGTTGCTGCTGACGGGCACTGTGGGACAGGCTGCGGCCGTCAGTACCTCCGCGGCTGCCGCCGTGCTGATGGACGCTGACAGCGGCCGGGTGCTGTATCAGCAGAACGGGGCGGAGCGGATGCGGATCGCCAGCACCACCAAGATCATGACGGCGCTGGTGGCCATTGAAAACGGTGACCTCTCCGAAACGGTAACCGTCCGGCGGGCGGAGACGCTGGTGGAGGGCAGCTCCATGTATCTGAAGGAAGGGGAGCGGCTGACGCTGGAGACGCTGCTCTACGGGCTGCTGCTGTGCTCCGGCAATGACGCGGCGCTGGTGATCGCTCGGGCTGTGGGCGGAAGCCAGGAGCGGTTTGTGGACATGATGAACCGCAAGGCCGCGTCGCTGGGCATGGAGGACACCTCCTTTGCCAACCCCAACGGACTGGATCAGGAGGGGCATTACTCCACCGCCATGGACATGGCGAAGCTTTCCTGCGCCGCGGTGAAAAACGAGACGCTGATGCGGATTGCCTCCACCAGGAGTGTTGCCATCGGCGGCCGCACCATGTACAACCACAACAAGCTGCTGTCTTACGTGGACGGTTGCATCGGCCTGAAGACCGGCTATACCAGGGCCGCCGGACGGACGCTGCTGTCCTGCGCCCAGCGGAACGGGCAGCGTCTGGTGGCGGTGACGCTGCAGGACGGCAATGACTGGGTGGATCACCAGCAGCTGTATGACTTCGGCTTTTCCGCCTACCCCGCAAAGCGGGCAGTGACCCGGGGAGAGGTGATCGCCCGTCTGCCGCTGCGAAACGGCGCGGGGACAGTGGTTCCTGTTCTGGCGGCAGATTCTTTTTCCTACCCTGTGGGGGAGGGAGAGCGGCTGACGGTGAACCTGGAGCTGCCGGGGACGCTGGATGCTCCGGTGCAGGCGGGGGAGACTGTCGGCTGGGCGTCGGTTCATCTTGGCGGTGAGGAAGTGGGCCGTGTCCGGCTGGTGTGCGGCGTGTCCGTATCGGCGGTTGGGAAAGACGGAGCATAATCCCGGACAGGGAAGAAAGGGAGGGCCGGCGTGGAAGAACGGCTGCAAAAACTGATTGCCGCCGCCGGCATCTGCTCCCGGCGGGCCGCCGAGGAACTGCTGGCGGCGGGCCGGGTGCAGGTCAACGGCCGGCGGGCCGGCCTGGGGGAGAAGGCGGACCCGGACCGGGATACTATCACGGTGGACGGAAAGCCCATCTCCCGCCCCCGGGAGCATCTCTACCTGATGCTTCACAAGCCGGTGGGCTATGTCACCACCCTTTCCGACGAGAAGGGGCGTCCCACGGTGGCGGACCTGACCCGGGATGTGGGCCGGCGCGTCTTTCCCGTGGGGCGGCTGGACCTGATGAGCGAGGGACTGCTGCTGATGACGGATGACGGCGAGCTGATGCAGCGGCTGACCCACCCGAAGTATGAGACGGCAAAGACCTATCAGCTGACGGTGTCCGGAGCGCTGGAGGGCGCCGCGGAGCGTCTGGCGGCGGTGCGGGAGCTGGACGGAGAGCCGATCCGCCCGGCGGAGACAGCCCTGCTGCGGCGGACGCCCCAGACGGCGGAACTTTCCGTTACCATCCGGGAGGGGAAGAACCGGCAAATCCGACGGATGTGCGCCGCCTGCGGACTTACGGTGCTGCGGCTGCGGCGGGTGCAGGAGCATACGCTGCGGCTGGGCGATCTCGCGCCGGGGAAGTGGCGCCGCCTGACGGCGGAGGAAATTTCCGCCCTGAAAACGCGTACACGACAGTGAGCGGCTTCGCTGACAGCCACTCACTGAAATTTTTTGCAGGATATAACGGATTTCCTGCAAAAATTGTTTGAAAAATGCAGGATGTGTGGTAAAATAGAAAAAGCGAAACCATACAGGAGGACCGATCATGGCAAAGAGCATTTTACATACAATTGAAAACAACATGAAGGGGTTTTCCAAGGGACAGAAGAAAATTGCCGAATATATCCTTGGAAACTATGACAAAGCCGCGTTTATGACCGCCAGCAAGCTGGGCAAGCTGGTGGGCGTCAGCGAGTCCACGGTGGTGCGGTTTGCTTCTGAACTGGGATATGACGGGTATCCCAGCATGCAGCGGGCTCTGCAGGAAATGATCCGCAGCCGCCTGACCTCCACCCAGCGCATCAAGGCCACGGGAGATATGCTCTCCGGACAGGACCTGCTGTCCACGGTGGTCAATTCGGACATTGACAAGCTGCGGATGGTTGTGGACGAGATGAACCGGGATGATTTCAACCGGGTGTGCGACGAGATTATGAAGGCCCGGCGGATCTATATTCTGGGCACCCGTTCCTCCACGTTTGTGGCAGGCTACCTGAATTTCTACATGCACTTGATGTTTGACAACGTCACGCTGGTGCAGACCAACGCCGCCGGTGAGATGCTGGAGCAGCTGTTCCGCGTCGGCCCCGGAGATGTGATGCTGGCCATTACCTTCCCCCGGTACTCCAAGGTGACCAAGAATACGGTGCAGTTCGTCAAGGACCGGGGCGCCACCATTGTCGCCATCACCGACAGCGAGCTTTCCCCCATCTATCAGCTGGCGAATGTGTCGCTGCTGGTGCCCAGTGAGATGTTCTCCTTTGTGGACTCCCTGGTGGCCCCCATGTCCATCATCAACGCGCTGCTGGTGGCGCTGGGCTACCGGAAGAACGGGGAGGTCTCCGCCACCTTCGCCCAGCTGGAGGACATCTGGGACGAATACGGTGTGTTCGGAAAGACAGACGATGAGTAAGACGGTTGTTGTGGTGGGCGGAGGCCCCGCTGGAATGATGGCTGCCATTACCGCCGCGGAGCGGGGGGCGAAGGTTACGCTGCTGGAGCCCAACGAGCGGCTGGGAAAGAAGCTGAATATCACCGGAAAGGGCCGCTGCAATGTCACCAACAACGCGGGACTGGAGACGCTGCTGGCCAACGTCCCGGGAAACGGAAAATTCCTCTACAGCGCCTTTTCCCGGTTCGACGGCCGGGATACTATGGCGTTTTTCGAGGGCCTCGGCGTGCCGCTGAAAACGGAGCGGGGCAACCGGGTCTTTCCGGTTTCCGACCGGGCCTTTGACATCAGCGCCGCTCTGGAGCGGCGGCTGAAGGCGCTGCAGGTCACCCTGGTGCGGGACCGGGCGGTTTCCCTGACCCTAAAGGAGGGAACGGCCCGGGGCGTGAAAGGGGAGAAGGGGGACTATCCGGCGGACGCGGTGATTCTGGCCACCGGCGGCGTGTCCTATCCCGCCACCGGCTCCACCGGTGAGGGCCACCGGATGGCGGCGGCGGCCGGCCACACGGTCACGCCTCTGCGGGGTTCCCTGGTGCCTCTGCGGGAAAAGGGAAACACCTGCGCCCGGATGCAGGGGCTGAGCCTGCGGAACGTGGGGCTGACGGTGTTTGAAAATGACAAGCGGCTCTATACGGACTTCGGCGAGATGCTGTTCACCCACTTCGGCGTCAGCGGTCCGCTGATTCTGTCGGCCTCCGCCCATATGCGGCATTTCGACAAGAAGAACTACCGCCTGGAGATCGATCTGAAGCCTGCTCTGGACGAACCGACACTGGATAAGCGGCTGCTGTCCGACTTTGAAAAATACAGCAACAGCGATTTTGCCAACGCCCTGAAGGATCTGCTGCCCCAGAAGCTGATCCCGGTGATGGTGGACGCCTCCGGCATTCCGCCCCATCAGAAAGTACACGGGATTACCCGGGAACAGCGGCGGGAGCTGCTGCGGTTGCTGAAGCATTTCCCGGTGGATATCGCCGGCCCCTCCCCGGTGACGGACGCCATTGTCACGGCAGGCGGCGTAAAAATCCGGGAGATCAACCCAACCACAATGGAATCAAAGCTTGTAAAGGGATTGCACTTTGCGGGTGAACTGATCGATGTGGACGCCTATACCGGCGGCTTCAACCTCCAGATCGCCTGGGCCACCGGCCGGGCCGCGGGAGAGGCTGCGGCGGAGGAATACAGCGAATAAAAGGATTGGAACGATTTTATGAATATCAGCGTTGCCATTGACGGCCCCTCCGGGGCCGGAAAAAGCACCCTGGCCAAGGCGGTTGCCGCTGAGCTGGGGTATTTATATGTGGATACCGGCGCTATTTACCGCACCATCGGCTACTATGCCTGGGCCAACGGGCTGGACCCCCATGACGGCGCGGCCCTGGCGGCGGCCCTGCCGGGCCTGCGCATCGAAATGCGTTACGGGGACGACGGCCTGCAGCACATGCTGCTGGGCGGCGAGGATGTCACCGCGCAGATCCGCCTGCCGGAGATCTCCATGTACGCCTCCGCCGTGTCCGCCCATCCGGAGGTCCGCTCCTACCTGCTGGAGATGCAGCGGGCGCTGGCCAGGAGCAACAGCGTGGTCATGGACGGCCGGGACATCGGCACTGTGGTGCTGCCGGAGGCGCAGGTCAAGGTGTTCCTGACCGCCTCCCCGGAGACCCGGGCCGCCCGCCGCTGCCGGGAGCTGGAGCAGCGTGGGACGCCGGAGCCCTTTGAGAAGGTTCTGGAGGACATCCGCCGGCGGGATTACAACGACACCCACCGGGCCGCGGCGCCTCTGCGCCAGGCGGAGGATGCCGTGTATCTGGACACCACGGAGCTGGATTTCGCGCAGAGCCGCCAGGCCCTGCTGGATATCATCCGGGAGAGGACGAGCTTATGAAACCGTTTAACCGACTGTTCGTATTCATTTATTATTTAGTTGGCTTTATTGCCGACATTCTCCACCCGGTGACGGTGGAGGGGCTGGAAAAGCTGCCGGAGCACGGGGCGCTGCTGTGTCCCAACCACGCCAGCAACTGGGACCCGATTCTGGTGGCGCTGAAGCTGCCGGTGAATTACCGGCTGCACATTATGGGAAAAGAAGAGCTGTTTCAGTACAAGCTGCTGGGCTGGCTGCTGAGAAAGTGCGGCGTGTTTCCGGTGAACCGGGGCGCCTCTGACATCCAGGCGGTGAAGACCTCCATTCAGTCCATCAAGCAGGGCGACAACCTGCTGATCTTCCCGGAGGGCACGGTGATCCGGGACGGCATCGGCTACGTGGACGGCCTGCCGGCCCACGCCAAGGCCGGCGTGGCGGTGATCGGCGTGCGCACCGGCGCTACCATGATTCCGGTATTTGTGGACGGGAAGAAAAAGACCTTCCACAGGACCCGCATTATTTTCGGCGATCCCTATCAGCCGGTGTACAGCGGCCGCCACGGCACCTCTGATGAGATGCAGAAGATTGCCGATGACATCCTGGCCGCCGCCTATGCCCTGGGCGGCCAGAAGGTGGGAGGCGAACCGCTGTGAACGAAGTGATTCTGGCCAAAAGCGCCGGCTTCTGCTACGGCGTGGAACGGGCGGTCCGTCTGGCGGAGGAGACGGCGGACCGGAGCGGCGGCTGCTACATGCTGGGAGATCTGATCCACAACGCCCACGTGGTGCGCTCCCTGGAGCAGCGGGGCGTCCGGAAGGCGGAGAACCCCGGCGCACTGACGGAACGGGACACGGTGATCATCCGCTCCCACGGTGAGCGGAAGGACGTGCTGGACCGGCTGGAGGCGGCGGGGGTGTGCTGCGTCAACGCCACCTGCCCCAACGTCATCCGCATTCAGAACCTGGTGGCCCGGGCGGAGCAGGAGGGACGCCGGGCGGTCATCATCGGCGAGGCCAACCATCCGGAGGTGCTGGGCGTGGCCAGCTGGTGCGCCGATCCGCTGATTTTTGAGGGGCCGGAGGCAGTGCAGGAATGGCTGGATTCCGATGAAAAAAACCGGGAAATCCCCCTGACGGTGGTGGCTCAGACCACCTGCATTCGTGAACTTTTTGAAACTTCCGCAAAAAAACTAAAAAAACAGTGTACAAACGCAAAAATATTTGATACAATATGCAATGCTACGCATAAACGCCAGTCGGAAGCCGCCGAGATCGCGGCCAAAGTTGACGTTATGGTTGTGGTAGGGGACCGTAAAAGCGCGAACACCAAACATTTGACGGAAATTTGTAAAGAGAGCTGCAGAAACGTTTTCCAGATCGAAAACGCGGACGAGCTCTCACCGGATCAGTTCAATGGTTGCTCTGTTGCAGGTCTTACGGCCGGTGCTTCCACGCCTGCGGGCATCATTAAGGAGGTATATGCAACGATGAGCGAAGAAATCAAAGTGGCCGAGGGCAAAGAGGAGTCCTTCGAGGAATTACTGAATCAGTCTTTCAAAACTTTAAATACAGGAGAGAAGGTCACCGGTATTGTCACGGCCATCACCCCCACTGAGGTGCAGGTGGACGTGGGCGCCAAGCAGGCCGCTTACATCAAGCTGAGCGAGCTGTCTGACGATCCCACCGCCAAGCCCGAGGATATCGTGAAGGTGGGCGACGAGATCGAGACTTACATTGTCCGCGTCAATGACGTGGAGGGCTATGCCGAGCTGTCCAAGAAGCGGCTGGACGCCGTCAAGATCTGGGAGAACATCGAGAAGGCCGTTGAGGAAAAGACCGTCATGGAAGGCACCGTTACCGAGGAGAACAAGGGCGGTATCGTGGTTTCCGTCAAGGGCGTGCGGGTGTTCGTTCCCGCTTCCCAGAGCGGCCTGCCCCGCGGCGCGGAGCTGTCCGCCCTGATCAAGACCAAGGTGAAGCTGCGCATCACCGAGGTGAACCGTGCCCGCCGCCGCGTGGTGGGCTCCATCCGTGCCGTCCAGAACGAGGAGCGTCAGGCTGCTCAGGCCGAGGTCTGGGCCAACATCGAGGCCGGCAAGCACTACACCGGCACCGTGAAGTCCATGACTTCCTACGGCGTGTTTGTGGACATCGGCGGCGTGGACGGTATGGTACATATCTCCGAGCTGAGCTGGAGCCGCATCAAGACCCCCGCTGAGGTCTGCAAGGTGGGCGACACCCTGGATGTGTACGTCATCTCTTACGATCCCGAGAAGCGCAAGATCTCCCTGGGCGTCAAGGATCACAACGTCGATCCCTGGCAGTCCTTCATGAACCAGTATGCTGTGGGCGACGTGGCCTCTGTCCGCATCGTCAAGCTGATGAGCTTCGGCGCGTTTGCCGAGGTGGTTCCCGGCGTGGACGGCCTGATCCACATTTCCCAGATCGCCGACCGCCGCATCGAGAAGCCCGAGGACGTGCTGTCCGAGGGTCAGATCGTGGACGCCAAGATCATCGCTGTGGACGAGGAGAAGAAGAAGATCTCCCTGTCCATCCGCGCTCTGCTGGCCCCCGCCGCCGAAGAGGCTGCGGAGGAGGCTCCCGTGGAGGAGTAATCATCCGGCATTTTGCAAGGCAGGCCTGCGGGCCTGCCTTGTTTTTTCGGGAAATCGTGATTTATTTCACATATTGGATTGCATTGCACGATTTGCTGTGTTATAATCGCAAAGTATGAAAATACAATCTGCCTCAAGCGAAAGAGCGAATTGAATCAGGAGGAGATATAGAATGACCTATCAGGAACAGTATCAGCAGAAACTGACTACTGCGGCGGAAGCCGTCAAGGTTGTCAAGAGCGGCGACTGGGTGGATTACACCTGGTGCACCAACCATCCCATCGAGCTGGACAAGGCTCTGGCGGCCCGGAAGGACGAGCTGCATGACGTGAAGGTCCGGGGCGGCGTGACCATGTGGATGCCGGAGATTGCCAAGGCGGAGGACGCCGGCGACCACTTTGCCTGGCATTCCTGGCACTGCAGCGGCATTGACCGGAAGATCATTGCCAAGGGCATGGGCTATTTCAGCCCCATGCGCTATTCCGAACTGCCCCGCTTCTACCGGGAGCATCTGGACCCCGTGGATGTGGTGATGCTGCAGACCACCCCCATGGACGTCCACGGCAACTTCAACTTCGGCCTGGGCTGCTCTCACATCGCTGATATCATCGCCCGCGCCAAGTGCGTCATCGTGGAAGTCAACGAGAAGATGCCCTGGGTCAACGGCCTCACCGGCACCGAGGTGAACATCGCCGACGTGGATATGGTGGTGGAGGGCCAGAACCCCGACGTGGCCCAGCTGGGCGGCGGCGCTGCCCCCACGGATGTGGACGTGGCCGTGGCCAACCTGGTGGTTCCCCAGATTCCCAACGGCGCCTGCCTGCAGCTGGGCATCGGCGGTATGCCCAACACCATCGGCGCCATGATCGCCCAGTCCGATCTGAAGGACCTGTCCGTCCATACGGAGATGTACGTGGACGCGTTCGTGGCCATGGCGAAGGCCGGCAAGATCACCGGCCGCTGCAAGGCGCTGGACAAGGGCCGTCAGGTGTTTGCCTTCGCTGCCGGCAGCAAGGAGCTGTATGACTATGTGGACCGGAACCCGGACGTGATGGCCGCGCCGGTGGACTACACCAACGACGTGCGGGTCATGGCCCAGATTGACAACTTCATCTCCATCAACAACGCCATCGATATGGACCTGTTCGGCCAGGTGAACGCCGAGTCCGCCGGCACCAAGCATATCTCCGGCACCGGCGGCCAGCTGGACTTCGCCATGGGCGCGTATCTGTCCAAGGGCGGCAAGAGCTTCATCTGCATGTCCTCCACCATGACGGACAAGCAGGGCAACGTCAAGAGCCGCATTGTGCCCACCCTGACCCCCGGCTCTATCGCCACCGATCCCCGCAGCTGCACCCACTACATCGTCACCGAGTACGGCATGGTGAACATGAAGGGCCTGAGCACCTGGCAGCGGGCGGAGGCGGCCATCTCCCTGGCGCACCCCGACTTCCGGGAGCAGCTCATCAAGGACGCGGAGAAGATGGGCATCTGGCGCAGAAGCAACAAGTGATTTTCACCGGGCGGACGGCAGCTTTGCCGTCCGCCTTTTTCGGCCCGGAAAACGCTTGTCAATGGCAGCGCCGGACGGTATAATAAAATCGATGCTTCAAAATCTGCCTGAGCGGAGGTTGTTATGGGCTTTTTCAAACGGTTTCGGGACGCAAAGCGCCCCTTCTGCACCGCGCTGGTGGCTGCGGCCGGCAGCTCCACCCGCATGGGCGGCGGCGTCAGCAAGCTGATGCTGCCGCTGGAGGGCATTCCGGTGCTGGCTCGGACGCTGCAGGCACTGGACCAGGCCCGGAGCGTGGACGCCATCGTCATCGCCGCCCGGGAGGAGGACATCGTGCCTTTTTCCCAACTGTGCCGCACCTACGGCATCGGAAAGCCGGTGAAGGTAGTCCGGGGCGGGGAGAACCGGGAGGCCTCGGTGCTGTGTGCCGCGCTGGAGGCGGACCCCCGCACGCAGCTTCTGGCGGTGCAGGACGGCGCCCGCCCGCTGGTGACGCCGGAGCTGATCGACACCGTGGTGGAAGCCGCCGCCCGCTGCAGCGCCGCTGCTCCCGCGGTTCCCCTGAAGGACACGGTGAAGGTGGTACGGGACGGCGCGGTGGCGGAGACGCTGGACCGCAGCACGCTGGCCGCGGTTCAGACGCCCCAGGTGTTTGAGGCCAGCCTGCTGAAAGCGGCGCTGCAGTCCGCCCTGGAGGCCGGCGCCCAGCTTACCGACGACTGCTCCGCCGTGGAACGGCTGGGGAAGGTGGTCTATCTGGTGGAGGGCTCTGAGGAGAATTTGAAGATCACCACTCCGGTGGACCTGGTGGTGGCTGCGGCGATTCTGCGGGAAAGGTGGGGGCGGGCATGACGGCTCTGCGGATCGGACAGGGATATGATGTGCACCGGCTGACGGAGGGCCGCCGGCTGATTCTGGGCGGCGTGGACATCCCCTATGAAAAGGGGCTGGACGGCCATTCCGACGCCGACGTGCTGGTCCACGCGGTGATGGACGCCCTGCTGGGCGCCGCTAAGGGCGGCGACATCGGCAGGCTGTTCCCGGACACGGATCCCCGGTACAAGGGCATCTCCAGCCTGGAGCTGCTGCGCCACGTGGCAGCGCTGTTGGGGGAGCGGGGCTATGCGGTGGTGAATATCGACGCCACGCTGATTGCCCAGGCGCCGAAGATCGCGCCCTATAAGAGCCGGATGGAGGAGAACATCGCCCGCTGCCTGGGCATTGCCCCGGAGCAGGTGAATGTGAAAGCCACCACGGAGGAGCGTCTGGGCTTCACCGGCGACGGCTCCGGCATGTCGGCCCAGGCGGTTGCCCTTCTGGAGCGGACGAATTGAGCAAAAGCGGACTGCCGCAGGCAGTCCGCTTTTTGGCACCCCTGTCTTTCCCGTGCGTATGCTGGATAGAGAGGAGGAGTGTCTGTGGAATCCATTTTGCTGATCGTGCGGTCGGTGACACAGGCGCAGCTCATGGAACGCGCCCTGTGGAAAGCCGGAATCCGCGCTTCGATCTCCCGTACGCCCATGGAACTGACTGCCAACAGCGGATGCACCTATGCGGTGCGCATCGCCGCGGAGGATCTGGCAGCGGCCATTCAGATGATCAACGGGACCGGTCTGCGTCCCGCGGGAATATATGCTTCCGATTCTCTGGGATACCGGGAGGTGGCGCCATGATCTATCTGGACAGCGCCGCCACCACCTTCCAGAAGCCCGCCGCTGTGGAGCAGGCGGCGGGCAGAGCCTTCCGGGAACTCAGTTCGCCGGGAAGAGGCGGATATGCCGCTGCCGTGGCGGCGGCGGAAACAGCCCTGGACTGCCGGACGGAGCTGCAGCAGCTCTTTCACGCGGCAGGCCCGGACCGGGTGGTGTTCACCATGAACGCCACCCACGCCCTGAATATCGCCATCAAGAGCGTGGTTCCGGAGGGCGGGAAAGCCGTGATCTCCGGCTATGAGCACAACGCCGTAACCCGCCCGCTGGCGTCCCTCGGCGCCGGCGCCGTTGTGGCCTCCGCTCCGCTGTTCCGGCCGGATCAGGCCCTGGAGGCCTTTGACCAGGCTACCCGGTCCGGCGCGGACGCGGTGATCTGCAACCATGTGTCCAATGTGTTCGGCTTTGCCCAGCCCATAGAGGAGATCGCCGCGCTGTGCCGGGACCGGCACATCCCCCTGATCATCGACGCCTCCCAGTCCGCCGGGGTTCTGCCGCTGGATATGACCGCGCTGGGCGCGGCTTATATGGCCATGGCGGGCCACAAGGGCCTGTATGGTCCGCAGGGCACCGGCGTCCTGCTCTGCGGCGCGGACGCCAATCCGAAGCCGCTGCTGGAAGGGGGGACGGGGAGCCTTTCCCGCCAGCAGGAGATGCCGGATTTCCTGCCGGACCGGCTGGAAGCCGGCACCCACAACATGCCCGGCATCGCCGGATTGCTGGAGGGCGTCCGGTTTGTGCGGCGGCAGGGCGTCCGGAGCATCTGCCGCGGTGAGCGGCAGCTGGCGGCGCTGACGGCCGCGGGACTGCGGCGCCTGCCGGGCGTCCGGGTGTTTGCGAGGGAGGATCTGTTTGCCCAGACGGGCGTGCTCTCCTTTGTCAGCGACCGGATGGACGCCATGGCCGTGGGCGCGGCGCTGGCGCAGCGGGATATCGCCGTGCGCGCGGGGCTGCACTGCGCGCCGCTGGCCCATCAGAGCGCGGGAACCCTTGAGAGCGGGACGGTGCGCGTCAGCTTTTCCGCCCTGAACAGCGAGGTGGAGGTTTTCCGGTTTCTGGAAACCCTTGCGGACATCCTACAGGGGAAATCTTGAATATACCGTGAATTTTGGCAGTGTCCACCTTGAAATCCTTCCGCATATTCTATATAATCTAAAGTACTCATGACTGGGGGAAGGGAGAAGGACATGGTTCTCAACTGGTTCACAAACTTCGGCAGATATTTGTCGATGATCCGGATCACGGATTATCTGGATATGATCATCATGGCCGCGGTGGTTTACAAAATCCTTTCCCTGGGAAAGAACTCCCGGGCCACCAGCCTCTTCAAGGGACTGGGCGTATTCCTGCTGGCGCTGTGGGTATCCACACTTCTGCAGCTCCACGGAATCAGCTATATCATGGGGCTGCTGGTGAATTGGGGCGTTCTGGCCCTCATCATTCTGTTCCAGCCGGAGATCCGCCGGATTCTGGAGGAGCTGGGCAGCCGGAAATTCAACATCATGGGCCTGTTTTCCCCCAGAGAATCGCTGACGGCCCTGGACCACGCCATCGGACAGACGGTGCTGGCCTGCACGGAGATGTCCAAGACCCGCACCGGCGCCCTGATCGTTTTCGAGCGGGAGCTGAAGCTGGATGATATGGTCCGCAGCGGCACCGTGCTGGACGCGGCCGTGTCCAATGAGCTGCTGAAAAACATTTTCTTCGTGAAGGCGCCCATGCATGACGGCGCGGTGATCATCCGGCAGGGCCGGGTGCTGGGCGCCGGATGCATGCTGCCGCTGAGCAAAAACGTGAACCTCTCCCGGGACCTGGGCATGCGCCACCGGGCCGGCATCGGCATGAGCGAGAACTCCGACGCGGTGGTGGTCATTGTGTCGGAGGAGACCGGTTCCATTTCCGTGGCCACCGGTGGAATGCTCAAGCGCCACCTGATGCCGGAAACTCTGGAAAATCTCCTGCGGAACGAGCTGCTTCCGCGGGAGTCCCAGGAGGCGGACAAGCGTCGGTTTGACCTGTTTGGATGGCTGCGTGCCAGAAAGGACGGAGCCGGTGACGATGAATAACGAGAACTTCAATGGAACAAAGGCTGTCCGGATTCTGGTCTCCCTGCTGGTGGCGATCTGCATCTGGGTATTTGTGGATGACGCCGGCGGCTATGTGGTCACGGTGAACGCCGCGGACATTCCGGTGGAATTCCTGGGCGAGGCCACGCTGGCGGACCGGGGTCTGATGCTGCTGGATGACACGGAGTCCACCTTCAGCCTGGAGATCAGCGGCACCAAAAAGGCCCTGATGACCCTGGATACCTCCAAAATCCGGGTGCAGGTGGACCTGACTGACGTGACCGCCGCAGGGCAGCAGAGCGTCGCCGTCAAGGCCCGCTATCCCAGCGGCTTTGACAGCAGCAAGGTCAGCATGAAGCCCAAGGACCGCAGCAGCTTCAATATCTCCGCCAATGTGGGCGAGCTTTACCGCAAGAGCGTGGAGATCCGCTGCGATATTCAGGGCGCGGTGGCCGACGGCTATATCGCCGGAGAGCTGCAGTTCCAGCCGGGAACCCTGGAGGTCCGGGGCCAGCAGTCCGAAGTGGAGAATATCAGCTACGCCAGGGTGACGCTGGTGATCGACAACGCCACGGAGACGGTCTCCGAGACGCTGGATTACCGGCTGTATGACGATCTGGGCCGTGAGGTCAGCGGCGCCAACATCCACCCGGTGACGGATCAGATTCAGGTTCTGCTGCCGGTGTATGTGATCAAGGAGCTGCCGCTGGAGGTGAACTTCATTGAGTCTCCCGGCTCCAGTCTGGACAATGTGACCTACCGGATTGAGCCCGCCAGCATCAAGGTCTACGGCGATGCCGCCCTGCTGCGGGACATCAACTCCATCAAGCTGGATGACTTTGACCTGTCCTCCATCAGCTCCAAGTCCACTTTCTATTACCAGATCCCGCTGCCGGACGGCTGCGAGAATCTGAGCAGCATCTCCCGGGCCACTATGATCATCGAGTTCAACGATCTGGTGGTGGATACCCTGACCACCGGGCAGATTGCGTATGAAAATCCGCCGGAGGGGAAAGAGATTTCCATCCTGACCAACCAGATTCAGGTGACCCTCCGGGGAACCTCGGTGGATGTGGGCGCGCTGACGCCGGAGGATGTGACCGTTGTGGCGGACCTGCGGGACGTCAGCTCTGCCAGCGGAAGCTACACGGTTCCGGCGGAGGTCCGGCTGAATTCCGACGGCGACATCGGAGTGATCGGGTCTTACCAAATCCGCATCAACATCAGTGACCCGGTGGTGCCCGAGGAGCCGGAGGAGCCGGAGACCGGCGGAGAAGAGGACAATTCCAATCAAGAACAGTAACGGGAGCTTATCATGACGCAAATCGCAACGGTTGAAAAAATTCTGGACGCGGACCACGCGGTGATTTCCGTGCCCCGTAAAACTGCCTGCGGCCATGACTGCGAGGAGTGCGCCGGCTGCGGCGTCAACGGGGCGGCGGTGAAGGCCAAAGCCAAAAACGCGGTCGGCGCCCGGCCCGGGCAGAAGGTGGTCGTGGAGAGCGACACGAAGAATATGCTGGGCATCATCAGCCTGGTTTACCTGACGCCGGTGGTGCTGTTCCTGCTGGGGTATCTGCTGACCTGGTTCCTCCCCTCGGAGGGGATGCGCTACGCGGCAGCGGCGGTGGCCTTCTTCGTCGGCATCATTCCGGCTATCCTCTATGACCGCCGTGTCCGGCGGCAGGGGGGACTGGAGTTCACCATCGTCCGGCTGTTCTGAGAGCTGCGGTGTTCGGTTATGTTTGCCCGCCTCTGGGCGTGCTTCCGGAGGAGGAACAGGAGCGGTTCCGGGAAGCCTACTGTGGCCTTTGCCACACGCTGGGCCGGCGGTTCGGATTCCGGACGCGGTTTATCCTGAATTACGATTTTACCTTTCTGGCCATCCTTTTTTCGGACGGACAGGAGCCGGACCGGGGATGCGCCCGCTGTGTGGTACACCCCTGCAGAAAGCGGCACTATCAGCAGCCGGACCCGGCGCTGGAGCTGGCGGCGGATGAGAGTGTGATTCTGGCCTACTGGCAGCTGCGGGACGGCGTTGCCGACCACGGCTTCTGGAAGGGGCTGCAGTACCGGTTTCTCTCCCGGCTGCTGCGGGGCGCCTACCGCAAGGCGGCGGCGCTGCGGCCTGACTTCGACGCCGGCACCCGGGAGCAGCTGCGGCAGCTGTCCGCGCTGGAGGCGGAGCAGTGCCCGTCCATGGACCGGGCGGCGGACGCCTTCGCAGCGCTGCTGGGCGGCGCCGCCAAAGAGGTGGAGGACCCCATCCGCCGGCGGGTGCTGGAGCAGATCCTGTATCATCTGGGCCGCTGGATCTATCTGGTGGATGCGGCGGATGACCTGAAAAAGGACGCCAGATCCGGCGATTACAACCCGGTGGCACTGCGGTACGGCCTGACAGACGGAACATGGACGGCGGAGAGCCGCCATGCCTTCGCCCTGACGCTGGACCACTCGGTGCATATGATGGCCACGGCTTTTGAACTGTGGGATTTCGGCCGCTGGCAGAAGATTCTGGAAAGCACACTGTATACCGGTTTATTCTCCGTGGGCGCTGCGGTTCTGAACGGGACGTTCCGAGCCAGCCTTCGCGGACAGTATAGAAAGAAACGCAAGAATGTGAGGAAGTCACATGAATGATCCCTATCAGATCTTAGGAGTTCCCGAGACAGCCACCGACGCGGAGGTCAAAAAGGCCTATCTGAATCTGGCGCGCAAGTACCATCCGGACAACTACCATGACAATCCGCTGGCAGACCTTGCCCAGGAGAAGATGAAAGAGATCAATGCCGCCTATGAGGAAATCAACAAGCGGCGCAGCGGCCGGGGGGGTTATGCCGGAAGCGGAAGCTCCGGCAGCTATTACGGCGGCAGCCGCGGCAGCTCCTATCAGGGCGGCTACAGCGGTGGCTACGGCAGCTACAGCAGCAGCTCCGTGCTGCAGCAGGTACGCCTCGCCATCAATTCCGGTGATCTGACCCGGGCGGAGGCGCTGCTGGCCAATTATTCGGACCACAACGCCGAGTGGAACTTCCTGCGGGGCGCCATCTGCTACCGCCGGGGCTGGATGGACGAGGCCAGGCGCTACTACGAGACGGCGTGCCAGATGGAGCCTGACAACGCCGAGTACCGCCAGGCACTGAACTATATGGAAAACGGCGCCGCCGGCTCCTATCATCCCAGTGGGAGCCCCTTCGGTACGGAAATCTGCGCCGCCAACAGCATGTGTCTGCCGCTGTACTGCTGCATGCTGCCGCTGTGCTGCTGAGAATTGTGTGAGTGACCTGCCGGAGCTGTGCGGCCCGGCGGGGAAGATAAGGGAGGAAGAAGCTTGATCAAGAGTATGACCGGCTACGGCCGGGCCCGCGAGATGCGGAACAAGCGGGATATTACGGTGGAGGTGCGGTCCGTCAACAACCGGTATCTGGACTGTACCGTGAAGATGCCCCGGATGTATGCGTTCGCGGAAGACGCGGTGAAAAGCTGTGTGCAGAAGGCGGTTTCCCGGGGTAAGGTGGATGTTTTCATCACGGTGGACGCTTCCGCCGCTGACGTGGCCAAGGTTTCGGTGAACCGGGAACTGGCCGCCGGCTATGTGGCTGCCCTGCAGGAGCTGGCTGCCGTCTGCGGCACGGAGGCGAAGGTGCTGCCGGAGCAGCTGTCCCGTTTCCCGGACGTGCTGACTGTCACCAAGGAGGACGAGGATCTGGAGACGGTCAGCGCCGACCTGTGCGCCGTGCTGGAGCAGGCCCTGGAGGCTTATAACCAGATGCGCTCCGTGGAGGGCGGGAAACTGGCTGCCGATATCGGCGGCCGGCTGACCACCATTGAGACCCTCACCGGCGAGGTGGAGCGCCGCTCCCCGGAGACGGTGGCGGAGTACCGCCAGAAGCTCACCGCCCGGATGCAGGAGGTGCTGCAGAGCACCACCATTGACGAGCAGCGCATCCTGACGGAGGCCGCCATCTACGCCGACAAGATCGCCGTGGACGAGGAGACGGTGCGGCTGCGGAGCCACGTCTCTCAGCTGCGGACCATGCTGGAGGCCGCCGAGCCCATTGGCCGGAAGATGGACTTTTTGATCCAGGAGGTCAACCGGGAGTCCAACACCATCGGCTCCAAGTGCAACGATGTGGCCATTGCCCGGGTGGTGGTGGACCTGAAGGCGGAAGTGGAGAAGATCCGCGAGCAGGTGCAGAACATCGAGTGAGGCGCCGGCCATGAAGCTCATCAATATCGGATTCGGAAATATGGTGTCGGCGGACCGGCTGCTGGCGGTTGTCAGCCCGGATTCGGCGCCCATCAAGCGTCTGGTGCAGGAGTCCCGGGAGAGGGGCATGCTGATCGACGCTACCTACGGCCGCAAAACGGCTGCCATCTGCATTATGGACAGTGATCATGTGATTCTGTCGGCTCTGCCTCCGGAAAAGCTGGCCGGCAGGCTGCAGGTGGAAAATACCCCGGAGGAGGATACCTGACATGCAGAAGGGAAAGACTTTTATCATCTCCGGACCTTCCGGAGTGGGCAAGAGCACCGTGCTCAAAAGCCTGCTGGAGCGGCGGAAAAACGTGTATTTCTCCGTTTCCGCTACCACCCGCGCTCCCCGCGACGGAGAGACGGACGGCGTGCACTATCATTTCCTGGATGTGGACACGTTCCGCAGCTGGATTGCCCGGGACGAGTTCCTGGAGTACGCGGAGTACGTGGGCAACTTCTACGGCACGCCCAAAAAGTTTGTGGACGCCGCCATGGAGGAGGGCAAGGATGTGATTCTGGACATTGAGGTCCAGGGCGCCATCCAGGTGTGCAGCAAGCGGCCGGACACCGTGCGCATCTTCATCGCCCCGCCCTCCTGGGAGGAGCTGGAGCGCCGGCTCACCGAGCGGGGCACCGACGATCCCGACAAGGTGCAAAAGCGCCTTCTGCGGGCCAAGGTGGAGTTCCAGACCGCCCACACCTATGACTATTTTGTCATCAATGACACCGTGGAGAACGCGGTGAATGAGCTGGATGCCATCATGACGGCGGAGCACTGCAAGCCCCAGGAGCGGATGGAAATCATCAGCCAGCAGTAAATTCAATCAATTTTCGCCGGATTTCCGGCAGAATGGAAGGTATACACAATGTCCAGTATTGCAACCGAGAAAAAGGGAATGATCTATCCCGCCATGAACAAACTGACCGCCCGTGTTCCCAACCGCTACATGCTGGTGAACGTGGTGGCCCGCCGCGCCCGCCAGATCGCGGAGGACGCCGAGGAGAACTTCACCAAGCTGGAGGAGAAGCCGGTTACCCTGGCTATTGACGAGGTGGCGCTGGGTAAGATTGACGCCTCCGGCATGGATCTGACCATTGAGGAGAGCCGCGGCAACGTGTGAGAACGGGGAGGGATGCGGAATGGAGAGCGCCGCGATTGCAAAAATAGCGGTGGCTGCCGCGCCCTATTCCATTGACAAACCCTATGATTATCTGATCCCGGAGCTGCTGCAGAATCAGGTCTGCCCCGGCGTCCGAGTCACTGTTCCCTTCGGGCGTGGTAACCGCAGCTCGGAGGGAATCGTTCTGAGTACGGAAACCGGCCCGAAGACGCCGGAGCTGAAAACCATTGGCGATGTGCTGGACCGGGAACCGGTGCTGGACAGCGAGGGCATTGCCCTGGCGCTGTTTCTGCGCCAGCGGTACTTCTGCACGCTGTACGAGGCGGTGCGGACCATTCTGCCGGCCGGGCTGTGGTATCAGTTCCGGGAATTCTGGCAGGTGGCGGATGGCCTGGACCGGGAGACGGCGGAGCAGCGCTCCGGCCGGATCAAGGGCGCTGCCGGCCCACTGGACTTTCTGTTTGCCAACGGCGGCAGGGGAGAGCTGGCGGCGCTGAAGGAGGCCTGCGGTGACGGCGTGGAGGAGACCCTGCGTGCCCTGTGCAGAAAGGGAATCCTGACATCGGAGACGGAGGCCCTCCGGAAGATCAGCGATAAAATGAAACGCATGGTGCACCTGGCTGTCAGCGCTGAGGACGCCATGGCGGAGGCGGAGCGGAAACGCCGGTCCGCGCCGCTGCGCAGCGAGGTACTGCGGCTGCTGGCGGTTTCCGGCAGCGCCGCCGCCAGCGATCTGTGCTATTACACCGGCGCTTCCGGTCAGACCCTCCGGGTCCTGGAAAAGGCGGGGTTTGTCACCTTTTCCGAGGTGGAGGAGCTGCGGCTGACCGCCGCGGAAGCGGTGGAGCCGGGCCCGCCCATTTTGCTGAATGACGAGCAGCAGCGGTCCTTTGACGCCATTGCGGACCTGACCCGTCAGGAAAAGGCTTCGGCGGTCCTGCTGTACGGTGTCACCGGCAGCGGTAAGACCCAGGTCTATATCCGCCTGGTGCAGGAGGTGCTGGCCCAGGGCCGGAACGCCATCGTCCTGGTGCCGGAGATCATCCTCACGCCTCAGATGATGCGGAAATTCACCTCCTATTTTGGCGATCAGGTGGTTATGCTCCACAGCTCTCTGCGGCTGTCGGAGCGGTATGACCAGTGGAAGCGCATCCGTCGGGGCGAGGTGCGGGTGGTGCTGGGGACGCGGTCCGCCGTGTTCGCGCCGCTGAACAACCTGGGCCTGGTGATTCTGGATGAGGAGCAGGAGGGCAGCTACCAGTCGGAGAATTCTCCCCGGTATCATGCCCGGGATGTGGCCAAGTTCCGCTGCGCCCGTTCCGGCGCTGTGCTGGTGCTGGGCTCCGCCACCCCGGCCATTGAGAGCGCCTACAGCGCCAAAGAGGGAATCTATCAGCTGCAGCAGCTGCAGCGGCGGTATAACGAACAGGCACTTCCGGAGGTTATGATTGCCGATATGCGCCGGGAAATCCGGGACGGGAACGCCGGTTCCGTCAGCCAGACCCTGAAGGCAGAGCTGGAGCGGAATCTGGAGCGGGGCGATCAGAGCATCCTGTTCCTCAACCGGCGGGGCAACAGCCGGATGCTGCTGTGCGGCGAGTGCGGCGGCGTGCCGGAGTGCCCCCGGTGCAGTGTACCGCTGACCTACCACTCCGCCAACGGACGGCTGATGTGTCACTATTGCGGCCACTCGGAGCGGGCTTCCGATGTCTGCCCCAACTGCGGCGGACGGATGAAGCACGTGGGCGTCGGCACCCAGAAGGTGGAGGAGGAGCTGCACCAGCTGTTTCCGGACTCGCCGGTGCTGCGGATGGACGCGGACACCGCCGGCAGCGGCCACGCCGCCATTCTGCGGCGATTTGAGAAGGAGAATATCCCCATCCTGCTGGGCACCCAGATGGTGGCCAAGGGACTGGATTTTGAGCGGGTGACGCTGGTGGGCGTTCTGTCGGCGGACCTGTCTTTGTATGTGGATAACTACCGGGCCGCCGAGCGGACCTTCAGCCTGCTGACCCAGGTGGTGGGCCGGGCGGGCCGGGGAGAAAAGACCGGCCGGGCCGTCATTCAGACCTATACGCCGGGCAACACGGTGATTTGTGCCGCCGCCCGGCAGGATTACCGGCAGTTTTACGACAGCGAGATCCGGATGCGCCGCATCCGCCGCTACCCGCCCTTCGCGGACCTATTCACCTTCACCGTCACCGGCGGCGACGAGAGCCAGGTGTGGAAGGGGGCGGCATGGGTCAAGGAGGAGCTGCGCCGCCTGGCGGCAGCCCCGGAGATGCGGGAGAGCCAGCCGGAGGTGCTGGGTCCGGCCCCCGCGCCGGTGGTCAAGGTCAACAACCGGTTCCGCTACCGGGTGACTCTGGTGGGAAAGAATGACCGGGCTACCCGGGAGCGGGTGTCCTGGCTGCTGAAGGCCTTTGCCGCCCGGCGGGAGCACCGGGGTCTGTCCGTGTTTGCGGACTGCAATACGATGGAATAATCATTCAGGAGGATGTACAATATGGCTTTGAGAACAATTGTTACCGAGGGAGACGAGTGCCTGCGGAAGGTCTGCCGCCCTGTCACTGCCTTCAACGCCCGGCTGCACCAGCTGCTGGACGATATGAACGACACCCTGGTGGAAGCCAGCGGCGCCGGCCTGGCCGCGCCTCAGGTGGGCGTCCTGCGCCGGGTCTGCCTGGTGCTGGATGAAGAGACCGGCGAATTCATTGAGCTGATCAACCCGGAGATCATCGCCCAGAGCGGCGAGCAGACCGGCCTGGAGGGCTGCCTCAGCGTTCCCGGCAAGTGGGGCATCGTTACCCGTCCCAACGTGGTGCGGGTCCGTGCCCAGGACCGGAACGGCGACTGGTTTGAGGCGGAGGGAGAGGGCCTGACGGCCCGCGCCTTCTGCCACGAGATCGAGCATCTGGACGGTCACCTCTATGTGGAGCACATTGACCACTTCCTCAGCGACGAGGAGCTGCAGGCCTATCTGGAAGAGGAAGAGGGCGAGGAATGAAGATTTTGTTCATGGGCACGCCGGAATTCGCGGTGGAATCCCTGCGGCGTCTCGTGGCCGACGGCCATGAGATCTGCGGTGTGTTCACCCAGCCGGACAAGCCCCGCAACCGCAATAAGGTGACATTTTCCCCGGTGAAGGAGTATGCCCTGTCCCGGAACCTGCCGGTTTACCAGCCTGTCAGCGTGCGGGAGGGAGAGGCTCTGGCGCTGGTGGAGCAGCTGGCTCCGGAGCTGATTGTGACGGCGGCGTACGGCAGGCTGCTGCCGGAGGAAATCCTGAATTATCCCCGCTATGGGGCCATCAACGTCCACGCGTCGCTGCTGCCCAAATACCGGGGCGCCGCTCCCATCAACTGGGCCATTCTCAACGACGAGCCCGTGGCCGGCGTCTCTGTTATGTATATGGTAAAGGCGCTGGACGCCGGTGATGTCATCCGGATGGAGCAGCTGCCGGTGGAGGACAATGACGCCCCCACGCTGACGGCGCGTCTGGCCGCTCTGGGCGGCGACGTTCTTTCTGCCGCCGTCCGGGACCTGGAGGCCGGGACGGCTGTCCGGACGCCCCAGGATGAGAGCCGGCACACCTATGCGTCCATGCTGGGACGGGAAATGTCCCCCATTGACTGGACCCGGCCTGCCCGGGCCATCCACTGTCAGATCCGGGGCCTGATTCCGTGGCCCTGCGCCTCCACGGACGCCATCAACGGCGAGATCATGAAGATCTACGCCGCGGAGGAGACGGGAGAGCGTACCTCTGCCACGCCCGGCACCGTTGTGGCGGCGGGAAAGCAGGGAATTGACATGGCCTGCGGAGACGGTAAGGTGCTGCGGATCAAGGAGCTGCAGGCCCAGGGCGGAAAGCGTATGGCTGCCGCCGCCTATCTGCTGGGCCATCCCATCCGGCTGTAACTTCCGCCGGAAGAACTGAAAAGGAGCGTTTTATGCCTTATTATTATGGTTACGGCTATGGCTACGGTACTTTTCTGGCCAATAATCTGTATTGCCTGCTGCTGATTCCGGTACTGCTGCTGTCCGTCTGGGCGCAGGTGAAGGTCTCCGGCAATTTCCGGCGGTATAACGCCGTGAACAACCGCCGCCGTATGACCGGCGCCCAGGCCGCTGAGGCGGTGCTGCGGGCCAACGGCATCTATGATGTGGGCATCCGCTGTGTCCGGGGCGAGCTGACGGACCACTACGATCCGCGGGATAACACCATTTACCTGTCTGAGAGCGTCTACGGCGCGCCTACCATCGCCGCAGTGGGCGTGGCCGCCCACGAGGCCGGTCACGCCGTTCAGTACGCCGTGGGCTATGGGCCGGTGCGGCTGCGGACTGCCATCATTCCCGCCACCAACATCGGCTCCAAATTCTCCTTCATTCTGTTCCTGCTGGGGATGCTGCTGTACAGCCAGCCCCTGTTTCTGGCGGGCATTCTGCTGTTTTCCCTGACCACGGTGTTTCAGCTGGTGACGTTGCCGGTGGAATTCAACGCTTCTCACCGGGCACTGGAGACCATTGAGGGCCGCCAGCTGCTGGCTGATGATGAGCTGCAGGGTGCCCGCAAAGTCCTGCAGGCGGCGGCACTGACCTATGTGGCGGCGCTGCTGATGTCCATGCTCCAGCTGATGCGGTACGTCCTGATCTTCCTGGCCCGCAGCGGAAGCCGACGCGGAGGAGGCCGGGAATGACGGCCACCGCGCGGAGCACCGCGCTGCAGGTCCTGTGCGCCATGAACCGGGCGGACGCCTGGGCGGACGCAGCCCTGAAGGCCCAGATCACCCGGGACCGCCTGTCACCCCAGGATGCTGCGCTGTGTACCCGGTTGGTGTACGGCGTGCTGCAGAATCGGATGCTGCTGGACTTCTGGCTCTCAGCCTACTGCACCCAGAAGCCGGACCATCTCCAGTTCCCGCTGCTGGACATCCTGCGGCTGGGGGCTTACCAGATCGTTTTTCTGGACAAAATCCCTGACAGCGCCGCTGTGAACGAGTCGGTGAATCTGGCCCGGCAGGCGGGGCGCGGACAGGCCTCCGGCCTGGTGAACGCCGTTCTGCGAAAAATTGTCCGGAATAAGAATGATTTACCAAAGCCTGACAGCAGAGATGCTGTACAGTATATCTCCCTTACGTATAGCCACCCCAAATGGCT
The DNA here is from genome assembly GCF_034093755.1 of Dysosmobacter sp. GTDB lineage: Bacteria > Bacillota > Clostridia > Oscillospirales > Oscillospiraceae > Oscillibacter. The sequence continues at coordinate 42,709 of NZ_JAXEBZ010000063.1, forward strand.
GGTCAGGCGCCTGGTGAAGCTGCTGGGTGCGGAGGGAGCGGAGGCCTTCTGCAAAGCCAATAACGATGTGGCTCCCGTGACGGTTCAGGTCAATCCCCTGAAAACCACGCAGCCGGCGCTGCTGGAGGAACTGCGGGAGGCAGGCGTCGCCGCTGATTCCCATCCCTGGGTTCCCGGCTGTCTGGAGCTGACCGGCACGGGGAACCTGACGGCGCTGCCGGCGTTCCGGGAGGGAAAATTCCTGGTTCAGGACGGCGCTGCCCGTCTGGTGACACAAGCCGCTGCCCCCCAGCCGGGCTGGCAGGTGATTGACGTCTGCTCCGCCCCCGGCGGAAAGGCGTTCAGCGCCGCCATGGCCATGGGGGACCGGGGCAATATTCTGTCCTGCGATCTCCATGAAAACAAGCTGAAGCGGGTCCGGGAAGGAGCGGAGCGGCTGGGACTGCGCAGCATTCAGACTGTGGCTGCCGACGGGCGGACGTTCCGCCCGGAATGGGAGCGTGCCGCCGATCTGGTGCTGGTGGACGCCCCCTGTTCCGGTCTGGGCATTATCCGGAAAAAGCCGGAGATCCGCTACAAGCGGCCCGATAATTTCTTTGGCCTACCGGTGGTGCAGGCTGCCATTCTGGACAATGCCGCCCGCTATGTAAAGCCCGGCGGCACGCTGCTCTACTCCACGTGCACCATTCTGCCGGAGGAGAATGAGCAGATTACCGACGCGTTTTTGGCGGAACACCCGGACTTTTCCCGGGAAAACTTTGCACTGCCCCAGCCGGTGGGGGAGACGGACGGCCAGTTTACCTTCTGGCCCCACCTCCACGGCGTGGACGGCTTTTACATTTGCCGCATGAAACGGAACTGAGGAACAGCCATGACTGATTTGAAATCCATGACGCAGGAGGAGATGACCGCCTCCCTGAAAGCGCTGGGAGAGCCGGCCTTCCGGGGCAAGCAGATCTTCACCTGGCTCCACCGGGGCGCCACCTCCTTCGATGAAATGAGCAACCTGTCCAAGGCCCTGCGGGAAAAGCTGAAAGGGGAGTATCTCCTGACACCGCCCAGAGTGGCCCGGAAACAGGTCTCCCGGCTGGACGGCACCATCAAGTACCTCTGGGAGCTGAGCGACGGAAACTGCATCGAATCCGTTCTGATGCAGTACCATCACGGCAACACCGTGTGCATTTCCTCCCAGGTGGGCTGCCGCATGGGCTGCGCCTTCTGCGCCTCCACCGTTGCCGGAAAGGTGCGGGACCTGACTCCGGCGGAGATGCTGGACCAGGTGATTTTTACCCAGAAGGACTCCGGCCTGCCCATTTCCAATATCGTGCTGATGGGAATCGGTGAGCCCATGGATAACCTGAACACCGTGCTGCGGTTTCTGGAGCTGGTGAATCATACTGACGGGCTGAACATCGGAATGCGGCACATCTCCCTGTCCACCTGCGGCGTGATTCCCGGCATCGACCGCCTGGCGGACCTGGGGCTGCAGCTGACCCTCTCCGTGTCTCTCCATGCGCCGGACAGTGAGACCCGCTCCCGGATCATGCCGGTGAACCGGGCCTATGACGTGGAAAAGCTATTTGACGCCTGCCACCGGTATTTTCAGAAAACGGGACGGCGCATCTCTTTTGAATACGCCATGATTGACGGCGTCAACGATCAGGACTGGCAGGCGGACCTGCTGGCGAAAAAGATCAGGGGCATGCCGGGTCACGTGAATCTCATTCCGCTGAATGACGTGGTGGAAAGCCCCTTCAAGCCCTCAAAACGGGTGGCCGCGTTCCAGAAGCGTCTGGAATCCCACGGCATTACCGCCACGGTGCGCCGGAGCCTTGGAGGCGACATTGACGCCTCCTGCGGCCAGCTGCGGCGGAAGGCCATGGAAGAACAGAAGAAAGGGGTGGATGCTCCGTGAAAGTCTGGGAAATGACGGATATCGGTCTTGCGCGCAAGGATAATCAGGACGCTTACGGCGTGGAACTGCGGACGGAGACCGGACATACCATCTGTGTTGTCTGCGACGGTATGGGCGGCGCTGCCGCCGGCCAGTTGGCCAGCCAGCTGGCAGTCAGCACCTTCCTGCAGGAGCTGAAAAAGGTCCTGACGGCGGAGATGACGCCGGAGCAGCTGCGGGAGGCGTCTTCCTACGCCGTTTCGCTGGCCAACAGATCCGTTTATGAAAAATCGGAGAGCGCTCCGGAGCTGCGGGGCATGGGAACTACGCTGGTGTCCGCTGTCACCTGCGGCGGCAGCGTGGTCATCAGCAACGTGGGCGACAGCCGGGCGTACAGGGTAACCCCTGACGGAATCACCCGGATTACGAAGGATCACTCTCTGGTGGAGAGCATGGTGGACCGGGGCGACATCACCGCCGAAGAGGCCCGCCGCCACCCCAACCGCAATCTCATCACCCGGGCGCTGGGGCCGGATCCGGTGGCCGACTGTGACGGCTATATCACCCCGCTGAATCCCGGGGAGTACATTCTGCTCTGCACCGATGGTCTGATCGACACGGTGACGGATCAGGAAATGCTGTTTGAAATTATCCACGGCGACGGGCAGGACACCTGCCTCCAGCGTCTGCTGGAAATCGCCAAGGCCCACGGCGCGCCGGACAATGTGACGGCTGTGTTGATGCAGCAGGAATGAAAGGAGGGAATGGAATGGATCCTTACATCGGAAAAATGCTGGATAACCGCTACGAGATTCTGGAACGGATCGGCACCGGCGGCATGGCCGTGGTATATAAGGCCAAATGCCATTACCTCAACCGTCTGGTGGCTGTGAAGGTGCTGAAAAGCGACCTGGCCCAGGACAAGGAGTTCCGCCGCCGGTTCAATACCGAGTCCCAGGCAGTGGCGCAGCTGTCTCATCCCAATATTGTTTCCATCTATGATGTGTCCAAGGGCGGCGATATGGAGTATATCGTCATGGAGCTGATGGACGGCATCACGCTGAAGCAGTATATGGAGAAGCGCGGCCAGCTCAGCTGGCGGGAATCCCTCCACTTCATCACCCAGATTATGCGGGCGCTGTCCCATGCCCACAGCCGGGGCATTGTCCACCGGGACATCAAGCCCCAGAATATTATGGTCCTGCGGGACGGCAGCGTGAAGGTGACGGATTTCGGCATCGCTTGCCTGGAAAACGCCGCCCAGACCCTGACCCAGGAAGCCTTGGGCTCTGTCCACTATATTTCTCCGGAGCAGGCCCGGGGTGACCGGATCGATGCCCGCTCCGATATTTACTCCGCCGGCGTGGTGCTGTATGAGATGCTGGCGGGCCGTCTGCCCTTTGAGGGGGACTCCGCCGTCTCCGTGGCCATCCAGCACCTGTCCTCCATTCCGCTGCCGCCTCGGGAGATCAACCCGGATATTCCCGAGCAGCTGGAGCTGATCTGCATGAAGGCCATGGCGTCGGACATTGACCGGCGGTATGCCTCTGCCGATGATATGATCGCCGATCTGGAGGCCTTCCGCAAGAATCCCGGCGTGGACCTGGATTTCAACATGTCCGATGTCCGGCCGGTGGAAACGGATGAGCCGACCCGTCCCCTGAAAACGGCGGAGGTGGCTGCCGCTGCGGCTGCCGGCGGTGCCCGGCACGGAAGCCGTCCGGAGCCGCCCCGTCAGCGGGAGGACTATGGGGAGGAGCCGGAAGACCGCCGGCCCCCCAGCCGGAGAGCCCCGGTGGGACTGATTGCCGGTGTGTGCGTTCTGGCGGCGGTTGCCCTGGTGGTGGTATTGTTCCGGGGCATTTTCAGCTCCTTCGGCACCCAGAATCAGGCCTATACCGTTCCCAGAGTGCTGGGCTATACGGTGGAGCAGGCCCAGGAGCTGGCGGATGTCAAGGGGGTTTTTGAGGTGGTGGAAGTGGCCACGGCCCCCAGTGACGAGTACCGGCAGGGCCAGATTATGAAGCAGGACCCGGAGGCCGGCACCCAGATCAAGAGCGGCCTGGTGATCAAGGTCACCGTCAGTTCCGGCGAGGACAGTGACGTGATGATCGACGTGACCAATGAAACCTATCAGAACGCCACAAAGGTGCTGCTGAAGGACCTGATCCAGCGCTATGATCTGAAGATTGAGAAGATTGAGGAATCCTCCGATCAGGTGAATCAGAACTGCGTCATCCGGACGGACCCGGAGGTGGGCGCGCCGCTGAAAAAGGGCGATACCGTGAAGCTTTGGGTCAGCACCGGCCCCGGCGAGACTCCGGTTCCGCGGTTTGTGGGGCAGGACATCAGCACGGTGCTGCCTCAGCTGGAGAGCACCTGGAAGCTGACCTTCGGCGGGAAAACGGAGCAGGAGAGTGACCAGGCGGCCGGCATCATTCTGGAGCAGAGCATCCCGGACAACACCATGGTGGAGGTCAACACTCCCATTGCCTTTGTGGTCAGTTCCGGCCCTGCCCAGCAGCCGGAGGAAAAGACCGGTGAAGTTACCATCAGTCCGGAATTGCCCACAGACCGGGAGACCGTGGTTCTGCGGGTGGACCTGAACGGCGAGAAGATGTTTGAAAAAACGGTGGAGTGCAGCCAGGGCAACTATCCCGTGACCCTGTCCGGCACCGGTCTCGGCACTGTAACGTACTATTGGGACGGCGAGGTGCGCAACACCATTGAGGTGGACTTCTCATGACCGAGGGACGGATCCAGAAAGCCCTCAGCGGCTTCTATTATGTGGCCGCCGGAGATCAGATGCTGACCTGCCGAGCCAGAGGCAAGTTCCGAAAGGAGGGCGTTTCCCCCCTTGTGGGCGACATGGTGGAGGTCCGGGAACTGGGGAACGGCGAAGGCTTCGTGGAGCGCATTCTGCCTCGCCGCAACGCTTTTGAGCGCCCTGCCGTGGCCAATATCGACCAGTTGGTGATCATCGCCTCCGGCGCCATCCCCAAAACGGAGCCATACCTCATTGACCGGGTGGCCTCCATTGCGGCGCTGAAGGACTGCGGCGTGGTGGTGCTGCTGAACAAATGCGACCTGGACCCGGCCGACCGCCTGTATGACATCTACACCGCCGCCGGGTTCCCGACGCTGCGGGTCAGCGCGGAGACCGGGGATGGACTGGAGGAGCTGAAGCCCCTGATTTCCGGCAAGCTATCTGCCTTTACAGGTAACTCCGGCGTAGGGAAATCCAGCATTCTGAACGCGCTGGACCCGGAGTTTGACCTGAAGGTGGGAGAGGTCAGTCAGGCCCTGGGCCGCGGCCGCCATACCACCCGCCACGTGGAGCTGTATCATCTTTCCTGCGGCGCGGATGTGGTAGATTCCCCCGGTTTTTCCTCCTTCGAGACGGAGGAACTGAACCTGGAACTGAAGCGCCGCCTGCCGGAGACCTTCCAAGAATTCCGGCCCTATCTGGACGACTGCCGCTTTGTGGGGTGCAGCCATACCAAGGAAAAGGGCTGTGCCGTGCTGGAGGCCCTGCGGGCGGGAAAGATCCCCAAAAGCCGCCACGAAAGCTACCTGCGGCTTTACGAGGAGCTGAAACCGCTGCAGGAGTGGCAGCAGAAGAACAAGCGATAACGGACAGCCGCCGGCAAAAGCCGGCGGCTGTTTCTTCAGGCGGGGAGTGTCAGGCCAAGCAGGGGCCGTATATACTGAAACAGGAGAAAGGAGCGTGACGGATATGGGCGGGAGAGGCAGCTGCCGGATTCTTGGGATCTGCGCCGTGGCACTGGGCGCCGGGATCCTCATCGCGGCGATCTTTCCGGTGGGCGCCCTGCTGTTTCTGGTGGCCTTTCTTTTGATCGCCTGCGGCTGTGCCTGCTGCAGATATTGATGCGGGAAAGGAGCATATGTTATGCAGATCGTGGTCTGGAAGTCTCCCAAAACCTTTGGGCGCATTCTGCGCCGCTTGTTCAAAATCCGGGAGTGAGCCCTACATATGCGGAGAGGGACAGCCGGCAGGAGGGAAAGGACTCCTGCCGGCTGTGTGTTGTTTTCCTGTCCGGGGCAGAGAGGAAGGGAATGGGTTGACCTGGCTTCCCGCCGCATTTATAATGAGAACCGTGGTCTATTCAAATTCCTGCCGTTGACGGCGGTTTTCGGGAGTGCTTATGAGAATTATCATTTCTCCGGCCAAAAAAATGAATCGGAACGTGGACAGCTTTGCCTGCCGGGCCCTGCCCCGTTTCCTGCCCCGGGCGGAGCAGCTGTGCCGGCAGCTGCAGGGGATGACCTATGAGGAGCTGAAGGCGCTCTGGAAGTGCAACGACCGGATCGCGCAGCAGAATGTTGAGCGGCTGCAGTCCATGGACCTGCACCGGGGCCTGACTCCGGCGATTCTGGCGTATGAGGGCATCCAGTATCAGTACATGGCCCCCGGCGTCTTTACCAGCGAGGAGCTGGAGTACGTGCAGGAGCACCTGCGGATCCTGTCCGGGTTTTACGGCATCCTGCGGCCTTTTGACGGCGTGGTTCCGTACCGGCTGGAGATGCAGGCAAAGCTTCCCAATGAGAATGGAAAAGACCTTTACAGCTATTGGGGTAAAAGCATTGCGGATGCATTGTTCTCGGAAACGGACTGTGTGCTCAACCTGGCCTCCCGGGAGTACAGCCAATGCGTGTCGGCGCATCTGAAGGACGGCGTCCGGTTCGTCACCTGCCGGTTTTGCCAGCGGACCGGCGACAGCCTGACGGAAAAGGTCACCCTCTGCAAAATGGCCAGGGGAGAGATGGTGCGCTATCTGGCGGAGCGGCAGATTGAGTCGGTGGAGCAGGTCCGCACCTTTGACCGGCTGGGGTATCACTATGAAGAGGACGAGTCCGACGAGACCGTCTGTACGTTTGTGGCTGAGGGGTGAGGTATGCTGGAGATGAAAAAGTCTGTATTTGAGATTCAGCACATCCCCGCCGCGCTGTACGGAGAGCCCTCCGACAGGGTATATCTGTTCATCCACGGAAAATGCGGATGCAAGGAGGAAGCGGCGGAGTTTGCCGGAATCGTTTGCCCCCGGGGCTGGCAGGTACTGGGCATCGATCTGCCGGAGCACGGCAGCCGAAAGGCTGAGACCGGCACCTTCGATCCGTGGCACGTGATCCCGGAGCTGCAGGCGGTACTGGCCTATGCCGGAGAGCGCTGGAAGCGCATTGCCCTGCGGGCCAACAGCATCGGCGCCTGGTTCAGTATGCAGGCGTTTCAGGGCCAGGAATTGGAGCAGTGTTTGTTCGTTTCGCCCGTGGTGGATATGGAGCAGCTGATCCGCCGTATGATGCAGTGGGCCGGGGTGACGGAAGCGGAGCTGGAGGTCCGGGGCCGCATTGAAACCGACTTCGGGGAAACCCTGTCCTGGCAGTATTTTCAATACGCAAAGGAGCATCCCGTTGAAACCTTGCCCATCCGGACGGCCGTGCTGTATGCAGGGCAGGACAATCTGACACCGCGTCAGGAGATCACGGCGTTTTCAGAGCGGTTTGACTGTGACCTGACGGTGATGGAGGACGGGGAGCACTGGTTCCACACGCCGGAGCAGCTGGAGGTTCTGCGGCGCTGGGAGGCAGAGCATACCGCACCGGAACTGCAGGCGGAGGAAATCCTGTTCTTTGCCGGGAAGCCGGAGGAGCTGGACCTCTACACGGCGTTCCGAAACCGGCTGCTGGCGGAGGTGGGCGATGTCCGGATCAAGGTGTCCAGAACCCAGATCACCTTTTCCGGGAAATACGGCTTCGCCTTTGTGTCCCATCCGAGGCGGAAAAAGGATACCGGGATTCTGGTGTCCTTCGGCCTGTCCCACCGGCAGGAATCGGACCGGATCTGGCAGGCGTCGGAGCCGTATCCCGGCCGCTGGACCCACCATGTGATGCTGGGATGCCGGGCTGAGGCGGATGAAGAGCTGATGGGCTGGATCCGGGAAGCCTGGTGGTTTGCCAATACCAAGTAAAGCGCGGCCGGAGGACGCGCTGAAACAGCAGGAATAACCATCCGGAGGCATTCATATGCTTCAGTATGATATGAACGGCCGGGAAAGGATGGTTTCGATGGATTTGGAGTTGAAAAAAGACTGCTTTGACGCCTTTGACGCCGGGGCAGAGCAGATTCTGACACAGGAGGAAACGGCGGAGACAATCGTGCCGGACTACTGTCCGGACATTGCCCGGATCATCTCCGCGGAGGGAAAGGTGTTTCTCCACGACCGGGCGATCCGGGACGGAAGGGCGGAGGTGGCCGGCACCGTTCGCGTCTGCGTTCTCTACACGCCGGACGGGGAGAGTGGGATTCGCTCTCTGGAATTCGCCATGCCCTTTTCCGCCGAGACCGATGGAAAAGCCATGGGAGAGTGCGTCTTTCTGACGGCGGAGGCCGAGCCGGAGACGCTGGAAACCCGGATGCTGAATCCCCGCAAGGTGTTTACCCACTGCAAGCTGGTGCTGCGGCTGGTGGGCTATCGGAAAATGCCGCTGTGCTTTTCCACGGATGTGGAGGGCGGGGAGGAGCTGTGCCTGGAGCGGCAGCAGGAGACACAGCACACCACGCTTCTGACCCGGATTGCGGAAAAAGATTTCACCTTTTCCGATGAAATCACCCTGTCGCCGGGAAAGGACGGTGCTGCCGAAGTGCTGTCCAGCCGGATTACCCCGGTGGTGACAGAGACGAAGCTGGTGGGCAGTAAGCTGATTCTGAAGGGGACGTTTCCTGTCAGTGTTCTGTACCGCACCTCCGGCGGGCAGTGCGCCTCCGTCAGCGGTGAACTGCCCTTCTCCCAGATCATGGAGGTGGAGGGAGCGCCGGAAAACGCCGGCGTGTCCGTTTCCCTGCAGCTGACCGGCGTGGAAGTCCAGATCGGAGGCGCAGACCCGGAGGGACGGCAGATCGCAGTCAGCCTTTACGTCCACGCGGCGGCGCTTTTGCGGCAGGAGCAGACCATCACCCTCCTCAGCGATCTGTACAGCACCGCCTACAATGTCACCTATGAGGCGGAACCCCTTCAGCTGACAGACCGGTACGATACCCCGGTCCGCCGGCAGATGGTGCGGGAGGTGCTGGAAATCGGTGTGGTGGCGGACTCCATTCTGTCCCTTTCCGCCACCTGCGGCAGCGTTTCCGTGGGCCGGGAGGGAGACGGAACCATGCTGCGGACCGCGGTACTGGTGCGGGCGCTGTATCTGGACGAGGGCGGTGTCCCGCTGGTAACGGAGCGCCGGCTGGATGTCTCCTGCCAGATGGATATTCCGGAGGACTGCCGGGTAGTTCCCCGGGCCATTTGCCCGGATGAGGTGCAGGGCAGTCTGGGCGATCACGGAATTGAGGTGCGGTTTCCTGTGGAGTTTCAGGCGCAGGTCACCACACGGAAAAAGCGGGTCTGCCTTTCTACGGCCCGGATTGACATGGATACCCCCAAGGACCTGTCCGCGGCGCCGTCTCTGGTGCTGCGGGGCCTGGGCCGGGACGAGACGCTCTGGATGCTGGCCAAGCGACACAATACCACCGTGGGGGATATTCTGTCCGCCAACGGGCTGGAGAGCGAGGGGGACGTTCCCCGGGAAAAGCTGCTGCTGATCCCTAAAAAACGGGCATAATGCGTAACACGCAGCCGGTATCTGCCGGCTGCGTGTTTTTTGCCGCATACTTTTTCAGCCCCGCTCATACAGATGTAGCATGAAAACGTGGAGGGCTGAAAAGGACGGGATATTATGACAAATACATCCATCTATCAGAATATTGCCACCCGCACCGCCGGAGACATTTACATCGGGGTGGTAGGGCCGGTGCGCACGGGAAAATCCACCTTTATCAAGCGGTTCATGGAGACGCAGGTCATCCCCGGCATCGACAATGTCTACCGCCGGGAGCGGGCGCGGGATGAGCTGCCCCAGAGCGGGTCCGGCCGCACCATCATGACGGCGGAGCCGAAATTCGTGCCGGAGGAGGCCGTGGAGGTCCGACTGGAGGACGGCGCCGCCTTTTCCGTCCGGCTGATTGACTGCGTGGGCTATATGGTGCGGGGCGCCATCGGGCAGTTTGAAAATGACACGCCCCGTATGGTCACCACGCCCTGGTTTGACCACGAAATCCCCATGACGGAAGCGGCGGAGGTCGGAACCCGGAAGGTGATCACGGAGCACTCCACCATCGGCATTGTCATCACCACCGACGGGACGGTGGCGGATATCCCCCGGGAGGATTACGTGGAGGCGGAGGAGCGGGTGATCCGTGAGCTGCAGGAGCTGGGAAAGCCTTTTATTGTGCTGCTGAACTCCGCGGAGCCGGGTTCTGAGCGGGCCGGCGCCATCAGCCGGGACATCTCTGCCCGCCATCAGGTGAACTGCATGCCGGTCAACTGCCTGGAGCTGGGAGAGGAGGATGTGACCCGCATTCTCAAGGCGGTGCTCTATGAATTCCCCATGCAGGAGCTGGACCTGTTTCTCCCGCCGTGGGTGGACGCCCTTCCGGCGGATCACCCCATCAAAAGCGGGCTTTACGAGGCTGTGCGGGAGCATACCGCCCAGCTCCGCCACATCCGGGAGGTGGATGGCGTGGCCCGGACTCTGGGGGACTGCGAGAACATCAGCCAGGCGAAGATCACCAGCATCGACCTGGGTACCGGAATTGCCGCCATTGAGGTCCAGCTGCCCCGGACGCTGTTTTACCAGACCCTGTCTCAGCAGTCCGGCTTCTCTGTGGGAGATGACGGCGATCTGATGAGCCTGCTGACAAAGCTGTCTTCGGTGAAGGCGGAGTATGACAAGGTGGCCGAGGCGCTGAAGGATGTGCGGGAGACGGGCTACGGCATTGTGGTGCCCGGCATTGAGGAGCTGCGGCTGGAAGAGCCGGAGATTGTCCGGCAGGGAGGCCGCTACGGCGTGCGGCTGAAGGCCAGCGCACCCTCCATCCACATGATCCGGGCGGACATCGAGACGGCGGTCTCGCCCATTGTTGGCAACGAAAAGCAGTCTGAGGACATGGTGAATTACCTTCTTCAGGAGTTTGAGGGAGATACCCGGAAAATCTGGCAGTCCAACATCTTCGGCCGCAGCTTCCATGAGCTGGTGAACGAGGACCTGCAGAACAAGCTGCACCGCATGCCGGAGGATGCCCGGAAGAAGCTGCAGGAGACCCTGACCCGCATCATCAATGAGGGCAGCGGCGGCCTGATCTGCATCATTCTGTAATGAAAAGAGCCGGACGGCCACTGGCCGTCCGGCTTTCAGACTGTCGAAAAGTTTTCAGGTCTTGTACGCCGCTTTCCCGTTTTTGGCCGCATAGGTTCCCAGGCGAATGCAGCGCTCCAGATTCTCCAGATCCGGCATGACGTGGACCTCGCCCGCCGCCTGCTGGCTGTAATGCTCCATCTGGTAGCCGATGAGGACGGAGCGGGCGGAGATCACCCGCTGCGCCAGCGGGGAACAGACGTGCTCAAACATCATCTCCAGTATGGCCAGCCAGTTGGAGCCATGGGTTCCGGCCACCAGATAGAAGGTCTTCCGAAGCTCCTGGCTGCTTGTTCCGGACAGGTAGCGGATCAGCTCATCGCGGCGCGTCTCGTCATTCTCAACAACCGGCAGGTTTTCCGAGGGGTAAAGTGTGCAGTGGATATACCGCCAGGCCGGCATATTCAGGACCCGGAACCAGGCGCACAGGTCCAGAAACGACGGGCTGTGTCCGGATTCCCAGTTGTGGATGGTATGCTCCGTTTTTCCCAGGGCCTTTGCCAGCTCCTTTTGCGTGGCGCCGGAGTCAATCCTGGCCCGTGCCATCATGGCGGAACAGAAGCCCGGCTCGTAGAGCTGCCAGATGGTATATCCGGAGGCGTTCTGCCCGGAAAGTGAGGCCTCTTTCGCGGCGGCAATGGCTTTCAGCAGCAGCGGACGGTCCGCCTCAATTCTGGGAGGCTGACGGATCAGGTGGTTGGCGGCACTGAGATCATAGGATACCTGAATGATCTCCGCCACACGGTACCGGCTGGCGAGGCTTGTGTGGACATGGGCAGAGGTCATGTCCAGCAGACCGGACCACTCGGAGCCGTGCTGCCCGAAAATGAGATAGTGAAGCTTTTGAATCTCCGCCGGTCCGGCGACTGTGGAAAAGTAGAACTCTCCGGCCTGCCGGATCCGTTCGTCGGGATCTTCCGCGGACAACCCGGAAAATACCTCCGGCCAGAAAAAATCCAGCATGGGGCGGAATGGGCTTTCGCCCACAGTCCGGAACCATTCAAAGATTCCGTGCAGAGTGGGGGAGCCTTGCCCGCTTTCCCATGCTTTGATGGTACTTTCCGAGACATCCAGTGCTTGGCTCATTGCTTTCCGGCTTAATCCGGAACGGGTCCTGCTTTTGACCAGCATGTCACCGCAGCGGTCGGCTTCTGCAATGCTATGGTTGAATAACAAGTCGCAGCTCCTCCTTTCAAAAAACTATTGGCGGGGAAAATGAACCTGAAAAAAATCGGCAGACGGAAGGCGTGAAAAACGGTGAAAAATATTGCGGTTTTCCGGTGCCTCAAAAGATGAAAAAATGTTGTCTGATTTTGGGAGATTTTCGGTAAGGCACAAATCGGCGTTCTCTGCTAAAGTAAGGTCGTAGGAAAAAAGAAGGGAGGATAAAAAGTGAATACAGTCAAAGTTGTCATCGCAGACCAGGAGCGTGCTTTCCGTGATCTTCTGAAAAAGCGGCTGGCTTTTGAGCCGGACATCAGCGTTGTCGGAACCGCAGAAGACGGATGGGAACTGCTGCGGCTCATTCACGAGCGCTGTCCGGACATGGTGGTCATGGACCTATCTCTTGGCAATGGGCTTGTGCTGCTCCCCTTTATCCACCAGCGGAAGAGCACCGTGAAGATCCTGGTGGTCTCCGGAAACGGAAAAGACTTTCCGGAACCGCCGTCAGCCGAGCTGGGCATTTATTATTACCGGGGCCGCAAGAGCCAGCTGGAGGGTCTGCTGCGATACATGCGGGACATTTCGGGTCTTCTTCCCATGCCGCGGGCAGTCAGGGGCCATCCCGACGGCACGCTGGAGGCCAGAATCTCCCTGCTTCTGCGGGAGTTTGGCATTCCGGCCAATATCAAGGGCTACCAGTATCTCCGGCAGGCCATCCAGATGGTGGTGGAGTCGCCGGAGAACATGAGCGCGGTGACAAAAATCCTGTACCCGGATATTGCAAAATGCTACAAGACCACTGCCAGCTGCGTGGAACGTGCCATGCGCAACGCCATTGAAGTGGCCTGGAGCAGGGGAAACGTGGAGTGTCTGCAAAAATACTTTGGCTATACCATCAGTCCTCATGCGGGAAGACCCACCAATTCGGAGTTTATCGCGACTCTGGCGGATATTATCTGTCTGGAGGAGAAGCAGCCGGAATCCACTGCGTGACGGATGATCATATACCAAAATGAGACAAAATGTCCCACTACTATCAATTTATCTGAATTTCAAGTTTTTGTCAATTAAAATTTTCCTACAAGGTTGGCGGGATAATCCCCGCTGCGGACCGGCGGCCTTTCCGGAAGCGGGGGCTGCCGGTTTTTCACTTCCGGAATGCCGGGAATTGACAACCGCGCTTTCGCGTATTATGATGGTTCCACAGAAAACCGCATACTGCCCCGACTTTTGTGGCATTCGCGCGACCTCTCCGGAGACACGCGATCTTGTTCGGCTGAACAAGGGAACCGGGTGAAAACCCCGGACACGGTACCGGTTTACCGGCACTGTGCTGTAAGCATGGAGCACATCCTTTTTCTGCGAAAGCAGGTCACTGGCTTTGGCTGGGAAGGCGAAGGATGGGCGCTGGCGCGGCTGCGCCTGAACATGTCAGTCAGAAGACCTACAAAAGGGCAAGCCTCCCGAAAACGGGAGGCCTGCTTGTCATGGAAAGGTTTCCCTTTCCTCATGCCGCAAAGAAGGACGCAAGGCGCCCTTCTTTTTCATTTGACTTTGGCAGTATGCAAGGAGGAGTATTCATGAAGAAAAATATGCTGTCCCTGTGCTTGGCGGTGTCCCTGATTCTGGGGACGGTGCCCGCCGCGGCCGCCGATGACGCGGCACCGCCGTTTTCCGCCCGCAGCGGGGAAACGGCACTGGAGGTGGTTCTCTCGGAGGAGGACTACTCGTATACTGTGGTGACGGAGTATGACGAAAACTGGAATCCCGTGACCGTTGAGATGCGGACCGCGCCGCTGTATGAGGTGACGGTTCCGGAGGATGCCGCGGATGTCGTCCTGGATTTCAGCGGGGAGCTGCGTCTTGCCTACGGCTATGACGGCAGCGGAAACTATGTGGCCTCCTACGGTGACTACGGCGACGGGACTGTCGGCCGGACCACTGCTGCTGTTTCCGGGGAGCTGCCGGATTATGTGCAGGTGCAGACGCCGTATGATGAGAGCTGGAACTCCACGCTGCTGTACGCGGTGACGTTTCAGACCTCCGGCGGCTCCCGGGAGCCGGGCGTGCCCGGAGAAAAAGGCCCCTCTGCTGAGCAGCTGATGGCGGCCATTGCCGCCGGATATACGGAGAGTTCCACGGACTGGGTGGTGATGGATATGGCCGCCTACGCCGCCATCCGGCCGGAAACTGCCGCAAAGACCACGGCTGCGGCAAAGCAGGCTTATATAGACGGGGCGATTGCGGCTTTGGCTGGCGACAGCGCCTCCGATACCGTTTGCGCCAAGACCGTGCTGGTCATGACCGCCATCGGCGCGGACGCGGAGCAGCTCTGGCCCGCCGGAAGCGCTGTCCCTGTCAGCGCCGTGGAGAAGCTGAATGCCGCAAGCAAGTCCACCAGCGTCTGGAGTGCTCCGTATACGCTGGCAGCCTACAACCAGGGGGCGTATACCGGTACGGAGGACTATGAAGAGCAGCTGATCTCCGCGCTGCTGAGCGCCCAGGGCGAGGACGGCAGCTGGAATGAGTGGGGGACCATCGACACCACCGCCAACGCCATCGCCGGTCTCAGCTTCTATGGAGACAGAGGGGAAGTGTCGGCTGCCATTGAACGGGGCCTGGGCTATCTTTCCGGGAAAATGAGCGAAAACGGCACGTTTGATGACGGCTACGGTGCCAACTCCAACTCCACCGCCATGGTGGTCATTGCCCTGGCAGCTGCCGGTGTGGACCCTGATGGGGACAGCCGCTTTGTCACGGAAGACGGCGTCAGCGTCCTGGACGGCCTGCTGTCCTTTGCGCTGGAGGACGGCAGCGGCTTTGGCTATTCAGACGCCTCTGCCGCCAACGCCTATGCCACGGAGCAGAGCTTCCGTGCCCTGATCGCGGCGGCTGGGTTCGCGGAGACCGGAAACGCTTACAATGTCTATGATTTCAGCGAAAACAGCGTAACGCCTGCCTATGCCACCGATGCCGGCGGCGATGACGGCGATGATGAGGGCGGTTCCCATGACCGGCCCCAGCCTTCCGGAGAGATCACGGTTTCCTTCACCCTGAAGAGTGACAGCACCACCTGGCTGCCCCGGCGGGCAGTGACGGTGGACGAGGATGCCACAGTCTGTGATGTTGTGACGCAGGTGCTGGATCGGGAAGGCTACACCTACGACGATCCCTCTGACAATTATATTGCCTGGGTCCAGCATCCCGACGGCGACCGTCTGGCGGAGTTTGATCACGGCCCAAACTCCGGCTGGATGTACACTCTGAACGGAGCGCATCCCACCCGGAACATCAATGAGCAGACGCTGGAAGACGGTGACAAGGTGGTGTTCCACTACACCGGCGACTATACACAGGAAGAGGATCAGAAGAATGAGGTGAGCACGGCGGACCGGACGGCCGCCGAAGCGGTGAAGAATCTGATCAATCAGATCGGCTCCGTGACCGCTGACAGCCTTCAGGAGATTCAGGCGGCCCGCTCCGCCTATGATGCCCTGAGCGGTGAGCAGCGGGAGCTGGTTACCAATTATCAGACGCTGATGGATGCGGAGGCAGCCCTGCAGAAGCTGACCGCGCCGCTGCCCTTTACGGATGTGGAGGGCCACTGGGCGCTGGACGCCATCCGGTATGTCTGGCAGCGCGGACTGATGCAGGGAACTTCCGACACCGTGTTCTCGCCGGAGCGGAACGTGACCCGGGGCATGATCGCCGCCATTCTGTACCGGATGGCGGGGCAGCCCGCTGTGAAGAACACAGGGGTGTTTACCGATGTCCCCATGGACAGCTACTGCGCTGACGCTGCCGCATGGGCGGCGGAAAACGGCATCATGCAGGGCTACACCGCCACAACCTTCGGCCCCGGCGATGCCATCACCCGCCAGCAGCTGGCCGCTGTTTTGTACCGTTACGCGGCCTGTTCCGGCCGGAACACCGGCGTCCGGGCGGATCTCAGCGCCTTTGAGGACGCAGCCGCTGTGGGCGGCTATGCCGTGGCGGCCATGCAGTGGGCCAACGCGGAAGGACTCATCAATGGGCGCTCCGACACGGTTCTGGACCCCGGCGGAAACGCCAACCGCGGGCAGACCGCGGTGATTCTGACCCGGTATCTGGGGGCGGCAGAGTAACAGGAGGCTTTTATGGAAAGAACAGATTCATCCGGCTTTTCCTTTTTCCAGAACCGGGCGTGCCCCTTTTTCCCCTGCCATCCGGCGGCGGATGGGGAGGGCTTCAACTGCCTGTTCTGCTACTGCCCCCTGTATGCGCTGGGGCGGAGCTGCGGCGGAGACTTCCGCTATACGGAAAGCGGCGTGAAGGACTGCGGCGGCTGTGTCCGGCCCCATGTGCCCGGCGGATATGAATATGTTCTTTCCCGATTAGACCGCCTGACGGACTGGATGCGGCGGGCGGAGGAACGGATGGAGGAGCTGACATGAAGACAGTCAAACGCGCCCTGCCGGTTCTCCTGGCGGTACTGCTGATACTGCAGACTACCCCGGCGGCGGCAGCCGCTGACAGCACTGCCGCCGCCGCTGCCCGCTGCGCCTCCTATCTGCTCTCTGCGGTGGACGCGCCGCAGGTGGGCTCTGTGGGAGGCGACTGGACGGTGATCGCCCTGGCCCGCGGCAATGCGGAAGTGCCGCAGGAATACTGGGAACGGTATTTCGCGGCTGTGAAGGAATACACCGCCGCCTGCGGCGGCGTGCTGCACCAGCGGAAGTACACAGAATACAGCCGGGTGTCGCTGGCCCTGACGGCCATCGGGGCAGACCCCGCTGACGTGGGCGGCTATGATCTGCTGGCTCCGCTGGGAGACTATGAAAAGACCACCTGGCAGGGCATCAACGGCGCCATCTGGGCGCTGATTGCCCTGGATTCCGGCGGATATGACGTGCCTGCGGCACCGGAAGGAAAGACCCAGGCGACCCGGCAGCGGTACGTGGAGGCCATTCTGGCCCGGCAGCTGACCGACGGCGGCTGGAACATGACCGGCGCCGGTGACGCCGATCCGGACCTGACGGCCATGGCTTTGCAGGCGCTGGCGGGGTATCGGCAGCAGCCGGCGGTTCAGGACGCCGTGGATCGGGCCGTGGAGTGCCTCAGCAAGCTGCAGAACGGCAGCGGCGGCTACGCCACCCAGGGCGTTGTCACGGCGGAGAGCACCGCCCAGGTGATTCAGGCCCTGTGCTCCCTGGGGATTTCTCTGAACGATCCCCGCTTTATAAAGGGCGGCAGCAGCCTGCTGGACGACCTGCTCTCCTACCAGCAGGCCGACGGCAGCTTCCGCCACACCGCGGGCGGCTCCGGCAGCAGCCTGATGGCCACGGAGCAGGCGCTGTGCGCCCTGGATGCGGCGCTGCGGGCGGAGACCGGTGAGGCAGGGCTCTATCAGATGACAGACACGAAGATTGCTGTGGGCCGGACACCGCTGACCTCAGAGGCGCTGTGGCAGAGGATCGCTTATTCCGGCTGCGTTTTGGCAAGGTCCGTTGTGCTTGCCGCGGCGGTCCGGTAAGGAGAGATGGGAATGTGGTGGAAAAAGCATCAGCGGCCGCTTCTGGCGGTTTTGATTCTTGCGGCGGTATTGACCGCCGCCTTTCTCCGCGGCGGCCAGCCGACCCGGAATGAGGGACCCGCTGCGGCCGTCACCAGCCAGCCTGCGGCGCCGGTTCAGGAGACTGTACCGGCGGCGGAGCCGCCTGCCGGAGAAGCGGCGGAAAGCGGAGAACCGGCTGCCGCGCCGGAGCCGCCGGAGAGCGAGTCAGTGCCCCCGGAGGAGGAGCAGGCGCCCGTCCCGGAGACGGAAAGCGCTCCCGCTGCCGCGCAGCAGCCGGTCCGGATGCCGGAGTGTACCGTTTCCATCTCCTGCGCCTCCATACTGGAGAACATGGACCTGTGTCTGCCGGAAAAGACGGAGCTGGTGCCGGAGGACGGCTGGATTCTGCAGCCCACCGCCGTCCCGTTTACGGAGGGCGAATCCGTGTTCGATGTGCTGCAGCGGGTCTGCCGCCAGAACCGGATTCACATGGAGTACATGGATACCCCCGTCTATGGCAGCGCGTACATCGAAGGGATTCACAATCTCTATGAGTTTGATGTGGGAGAGCTGTCCGGCTGGATGTACAGCGTCAACGGCTCCTTCCCCAATTACGGCTGTTCCCAGGCGATTCTGGCAGACGGCGACGTGGTCTGCTGGGTCTATACCTGCGACTACGGCGCTGACGTGGGCGGAAACAATTTTGCGGCGTAACGAAGAGAGGAGGGAGGACCTATCCGGGACAGCTTTTCGGAATACCATCCGCTGGTGAACCTGCTGTATTTTATCCTGGTCATCACATGCACCATGTTTTTGCTGCATCCGGTGAGCCTCTGCGTCTCGCTGGCCGGTGCCATTGCCTACGCCGCCTGCCTGAAAGGCGGCAAAGCCCTGCTGCACAGCCTGGGATATCTGCTCCCTGTGACGCTGCTGGCGGCGGTGCTCAACCCCGTGTTCAGCCATGAGGGCGCCACGGTGCTGGCCTATCTGCCCAGCGGGAATCCCCTGACCCTGGAGAGCGTTGCCTACGGCGCCGCCGCGGCGGTGATGCTGGCGGCGATTCTCCTTTGGTTTACCTGCCTGTCCGCGGTGCTGACGCCGGACAAGCTGATTTTCCTGTTCGGCCGGATTCTTCCGGCGCTGTCGCTGCTTCTCTCCATGACGCTGCGGTTCGTGCCCCGGTTCCTGCGTCAGTTCCGCGAGGTGGCGGAGGCCCAGCGGGGCCTGGGACGGGACGTCTCCAAAGGCCCCCTTCCGCAGCGGCTGCGGACGGCCGTGACCATCCTGTCCATTGTGGTGACGTGGGCACTGGAAAGCTCCGTCGAGACGGCGGACAGCATGAAAAGCCGGGGCTACGGTCTGCCGGGCCGCACGGCGTTTGCCCTGTACCGCTGGGAGAGCCGGGACACGCAGGCGCTGTGCTGGCTGGCGGCGTGGAGCATTTTCCTGGCGGCCGGTGCTGCCGCCGGCGGGCTGCGGTGGCGGTATTATCCCACCATCCGGGGCGGCGGCACATGGCCCGGCATGGTCTGTCAGGCGGCATACCTGCTGCTGTCGATGACGCCGGTACTGCTGAATTGGAAGGAGGGGCGGCAATGGAGGCAATCCGGCTGCAAAATGTGAGCTTCACCTATCCCGGGCAAAGCCGGAAGGCCCTGGACAATATCTCCCTGACCATCGGGCAGGGAGAGTTCTGGGTGCTCTGCGGCTTTTCCGGCTGCGGGAAATCCACATTGCTGCGCCAGCTGAAAACGGTTCTGGCGCCCCACGGCACCCGCTGCGGGGAAGTCCGGATTCAGGGACGGCTGCTGGAAACGCTGGACCTGCGGACCCAGAGCCAGACCGTCGGCTTTGTGTCCCAGTCGCCGGAGAGCCAGATTGTTACGGACCGGGTGTGGCATGAGCTGGCTTTCGGGCTGGAGAGCATGGGACTGGACACGCCGGTCATCCGCCGCCGTGTGGCGGAGATGGCCTCTTTTTTCGGCATCCAAAGCTGGTTCCGCAAAAGCACGGCGGAGCTGTCCGGTGGGCAGAAGCAGCTGCTGAATCTGGCGGCTGTCATGGTGATGCAACCGGATATCCTGCTGCTGGACGAGCCTACCGCTCAGCTGGACCCCATCGCTGCGGCAGACTTCCTGTCCGCCGTGGGAAAGCTGAACCGGGAGCTGGGGACCACGGTTCTTCTGACAGAGCACCGGCTGGAGGACGCCTTTGCCGCGGCTGACTACGGCGCGGTTATGGAGGAAGGAAGGATTCTCTGCCATGGCACGCCCCGTGAGATCGGGGCAGAGCTGCGGAAAACCGGCCATGCCATGTTCCGCTCCATGCCGGCGACCATGCAGGTGTGGGCGGAAACGGACGGGAGCGGTGCGTGTCCCGTCACCGTGCGGGAGGGACGGGACTGGCTGGAGCGGACTGCGGCAAGCCGTGCTCCTGGGGAGCTGCCGCCGGAGCCGACCCGGCCGGAGCAGGATTCGGTGGTGGCTGCGAAAGAGCTTGGATTCCGCTATACCCCTGACTCACCTGATGCTGTAAAGGGACTATCCTTTTCGCTAAAAAGAGGGGAGTTTCTGGCCTTTCTGGGCGGAAACGGCACGGGAAAGACCACCACCCTCAAGCTGGCTGCCGGGCTTCTTCGCCCGGAGCGGGGCAGTGTGCAGGTCCGTGGCTCTTTGGCTCTGCTGCCCCAGGATCCCCGGACGCTGTTTGTGAAAACGACGGTGGGGGCGGATCTGGCGGATGGTCTTGCAGACCCCGGTTCTGACAGTGAGCTCCGGCGGGTGGTCCGTCTCTGTCAGCTGGAGACGCTGCTGAACCGGCACCCCTATGACCTCTCCGGCGGAGAGCAGCAGCGGGCGGCGCTGGCAAAGGTGCTGCTGCGCCGACCGGATATTCTGCTGCTGGACGAGCCTACCAAGGGGCTGGACGCCCGGTTCAAGGAGGCGTTTGCCGGGATTCTCCGGAGCCTGCTGGACAGCGGCGTCAGCATCCTGATGGTGAGCCACGATGTGGAATTCTGCGCCCGGTACGCCCACCGCTGCGCCCTGTTTTTTGACGGCGCCATTGCGGCGGAGGGGACACCCCGGTCCTTCTTTTCCGGAAACCGCTTTTATACCACCGCTGCCAACCGCATGGCACGTCAGCTTCTGCCGGAGGCCGTCACGGTGGAGGAAATCGTGGCGGCATTGGGATACCTCCCTCCGCCGGAAGCGCCGCCCCCGCCGGAAGCGCCGGCGGAACGGGATGGAGGCGGGAAAGGGGAAACGCTGCCGTCCTCCCCGGTGCCTCGGTCCCATGGGCTGCCCGGGCGTACCCTGGCGGCGGCTCTGTCGGTTCTGCTGCTGATCCCGCTGACGCTGTACGCCGGGATGGTGCTGTTTGACAACCGGAAATACGATTTTATCGCCCTGCTGATCCTGTTGGAGTGCATGCTGCCGTTTTTCCTGACCTTTGAGGGGCGAAAACCCCAGGCGCGGGAGCTGGTGATCATCGCG
This sequence comes from Dysosmobacter sp., assembly GCF_034093755.1. Taxonomy (GTDB): domain Bacteria; phylum Bacillota; class Clostridia; order Oscillospirales; family Oscillospiraceae; genus Oscillibacter. The sequence continues at coordinate 64,052 of NZ_JAXEBZ010000063.1, forward strand.
GCGCTGTGCGCCATCGGCGTGGCGGGCCGGGCGGCGCTGTTTATGCTGCCCCAGTTCAAGCCGGTGATGGCGCTGACCATCATTGCCGGCGTGGCCTTCGGCGGTGAGACCGGGTTCCTTGTGGGCGCCATGACCATGCTGGCCTCCAACGTGCTGTTTTCCCAGGGGCCCTGGACCCCCTGGCAGATGTTCGCCATGGGCCTCACCGGCTTTCTGGCGGGCCTCCTGTTCCGGCCAGGCGCGCTGCGGCAGAGAAAGGCTGTGCTGTCGGTTTTCGGCGCGCTGTGCGCCATTTTCGTTTACGGAGGCATTATGAATCTGTCCTCATATCTGATGTGGGCGGAATCCTTCCAGAACAGCATTCTCCTGAGCTATTACGTCACCGGCTTTCCCATGGACTGCGTGCATGCCGCCGCCACCGCCTTTTTCCTCTGGCTGGCAGCGGAGCCGATGCTGGAAAAGCTGGAGCGCATCAAAGTCAAATACGGCATCCTGGAATTCCGGGCACCGGCCGGCCCGGCGGCAGAAGAGAGCTTGCAAAACCCCACCGAAACGTGATACCATATGTAAAAGAGAAGGGTGAAAGGGGCTGTCTGCTATGCTGCTGGCAATCGATGTGGGAAACTCCAATACTTCAGTGGGCCTGTTTGGCCGGGACAAGGAACTGAACTTTCTGGCCACGCTGGATACGGACAGCGGGAAGACCGCGGATCAGATCTGCATTGACCTGATGAATCTTTTTGCGCTGTACCAGTTCAGCCTGCGGGAAGTGACCGGCGCGATTCTCTGCAGCGTGGTGCCGCCGCTGAACTTCATGATGGAAAAGGCACTGACCCGCCTGCTGGGCAAGCCGCCCATGGTGGTGGGGCCGGGGGTCAAGACCGGGCTGAACATCCGCCTTTCTGTCCAGAGCCAGGTGGGGGCGGACATTGTGGCGGACGCCGTGGCGGCGCTGGAAAAGTTCACGCCGCCGATCATCACCATCGACATGGGAACGGCCACCACCGTGGGCGTCATTTCCGAGGGCCGCAACTACGAGGGCGGCATGCTGCTGCCGGGCGTCAACGTCTCCCTGGAGGCCCTGTCCCGCCGGGCGGCGCAGCTGCCGGCCATTTCCCTCCAGCACCCCAAGGCGCTCATCGGCAAAAACACGGAGGACTGCATGCGCTCCGGCATTGTCTACGGCACCGCCGGGATGCTGGACGGCATCATCGACCGCATCCGGGAGGAGTTTCCCGGCAAGGAGGTCAGCGTGGTGGCTACCGGCGGCAACGCCCCGGTGATCGTCCGCTACTGCCGAAATAAAATCGTCTATGACAAGTACCTGCTGATGTCGGGCCTCTGGACCATTTACCAGAAAAACAGATGAAAAGACGGCGCTCCGGTTTTCACCGGAGCGCCGTTTCTTCGTATGGAATTTATTTCGCCAGAACCTTCTTCAGTCTGGCAAAGCGGGGGAGAGAATCCTCCCTGGGCAGCACCGGCTCGCCCTGGATCAGGGGCAGCACGTAGTCCACGAAAGGACGCTCCACGTTGTTGCCCTCGGCATTGATCCACTCGCGGGGAACCTTCTTCTCCGTGTTGGCCACGTCGGTCAGGTTCAGCAGCTTGGTGCGGCAGACATAGCGGCCGTCCTGGATATCCCGCTCGAAGCCTACCATCTTGTCGGTAATTCCGTTGACGGCATTCTCCACAGCGGCTTTACCGGCCATGCAGGCCTCCTCAATGTCCGTCTCGGAAGCCAGGTGCGCGCCGCAGCGCTGCAGTAGGCTCAGCTCGATACCGCGGACCTTCACGCCGAGACGCGCCTTCACGATCTCGGTCAGGAACACCTCCAGGCCGCCCAGCTGGGCATGGCCGAAGCCGTCAGTGGCAGAGGTCTTGGCCTCAGAGACGAAGGAACCGTCGGCATAGTGGATGCCTTCGGACACAGCCACGAAGCAGTTGCCTTTCTCCTTATAGACCCGCTCCACATCGGCCAGGAACTGATCCATATCGAAGTCCACCTCCGGCAGATAGACCAGGTCGGGACCGGAGCCATAGGCAGTGGCCACAGCGGCGGCGCCGGCCAGCCAACCGGCGTGACGGCCCATGATCTCCATCACGCAGACCATGCCGGTGTCATAGACCCGGGCGTCCTGATACACCTCCATGCAGGAGGTGGCGATATACTTGGCGGCGGAGCCAAAGCCGGGGCAGTGATCGGTACCGTACAGATCGTTGTCGATGGTCTTGGGCACGCCCATCACGCGGCACTCATAGCCCACCTTCTGCATATACTTGGAGATCTTATTGCAGGTGTCCATGGAGTCGTTGCCGCCGTTGTAGAAGAAATAGCGGACGTCGTACTTCTTGAAGATCTCCAGAATCCGCTTGTAATCGGTTTCGTCCACATCGGGGTCAGCCATCTTGTAGCGGCAGGAACCCAGGGCGGAGGAGGGGGTGTTCTTCAGCAGCTCCAGCTCCTTGGGATCCTCCTGGCCCATATCAAACAGGCGGTCGTTCAGCACGCCCTTGATGCCGTGCTCCGCGCCCAGAACGCGGGTGATGTTGGGATTTTTCAGTGCGGTATCAATCACGCCGTAGGCACTGGCGTTGATGACGGAAGTGGGGCCGCCGGACTGGCCGAAAATGCAGGCGCCTTTGAGTTCGCTCATGATGAATCGTTCCTCCTAATACACGTTTTTCTTATCATATCATCGAGAAATTCAAATGTAAATACTTGCATTTTATTTTTATTGTGATATTATCAAATAGAAAAATCGTTTTCCTGTTCCGTTTCCAAAAAAACTGTTCTAAATTGCAAAAGTTTTGGTGGAGATGACGAGAGGGCGGGAAAGCGGGAAAATATGAATTATGGAGATGAAGATTATGCCACTGGTTACTACTACTGAAATGTTCAAAAAGGCATATGACGGCGGCTATGCCATCGGCGCGTTCAACGTCAACAACATGGAGATCGTGCAGGGTATCACCGAGGCTGCCCAGGAGCTGAAGGCTCCCCTGATCCTCCAGGTCTCCAAGGGCGCCCGCGCCTATGCCAACCACACCTATCTGGTGAAGCTGGTGGAGGCCGCGGTCATCGAGTGCCCGGACATTCCCATCGCTCTGCACCTGGACCACGGCCCCGACTTTGAGACCTGCAAGTCCTGCATCGACGGCGGCTTTACCTCCGTGATGATCGACGCCTCCTCCAAGCCCTTCGCCGAAAACATCGAGATCACGAAGAAGGTCGTCGAGTACGCACATGACCACGGCGTCGTGGTCGAGGCCGAGCTCGGCACCCTCGCCGGTTTCGAGGACGAGGTCAAGGTCGCCGCGCCCGAGGCGTCCTAGACCCATCCCGAAGAAGTCGAGGAATTCGTCTCCAAGACCGGCTGCGACTCCCTTGCCATCGCCATTGGTACCTCTCACGGCGCTTACAAGTTCAAGCCCGAGCAGTGCACCGTCAATGAGCAGGGCATCCTCGTCCCGCCCCCGCTGCGCT
>NZ_JAXEBZ010000064.1:0-15278 GCF_034093755.1 Dysosmobacter sp.
TCGGGGCAAACTTCGCTCCATTCGGAGCGCCCTGCGGGGGAGGGCGTCCTCATGCCGCTCCGTTGCCCCTCCTCTCCCCACTGCAACCGCTTCGCTGGGTTGCAGCGGGGGACCCCATATGCGGACAGTTCGCACACTTGCAGGCCGAAAAGTGTTTTTCCGCCGTACACGCCGCCGGAAAAAACAGATTCCATTCTTTTCGCACCTGCGGGTGCGAACTCTGCGAGGCATTTTGATAGGTAAAAGACCGAGAGAGCGATGGCTCTCCCGGTCTTTTGCGGTTTTTAGCCCAGCAGCCAGGCGTATCGGGTGAGAACCGTGAGAATGAACACCTCCACGTCGGCGGGCAGGTCGTTTTCGCTGTCCAGATCGGCCTCAAAGACCTTGCCGTCCAGCCGCACCAGCACCTTCCGGCCGCCCAGGGGCAGGAAGCCCGGATTGTCCGGCGTGTCATCGAAGTCCTCCCGGCTCCGGAACAGGGTCAGCTTCTCCCGGTAGGGGGCGGAGTCATAGGGGCAGAACACGGCGCAGTTGCCGCACTCGTTGCACATCCGGTCCACGTGGAGAATCTGGCGTCGCCCATCCGGCAGAGCGATGACCACGTTGGCCCGGTTGGGGCACACGTCGGCACACACCTGGCAGACGGTATTGCAGTGCAGGCAGCGATCCCCCTCGCACTTGGCGGACTCCATCAGCACGCCCTTCCGGGCCAGCAGCTCCGCCCGGTCCGCCTTTGCGTGGGCGGGCATGGGGAAGGTGTGGGCCGCGCCGATGACCTGGTCGGCGAAGGCCTGGGCGTCGGCAATGCCCTCCACCACTGTGGCGGGGCCACGGCGGGCGTCGCCGCCGGCGTAGACGCCTTCCAGATTGGTGCGGAAGCCGGGCCGGCCCTTGCCGTCCAGCGTGATGCCGTTGGCGGTGAACAGGGTGTCATCCACCTGCTCGCCCACGGCGGAGATCACCGTGTCGCAGGGGATGGAGATCAGCTGGCCGGTGGACTCCGGCTTCCGGCGGCCGGAGGCGTCCGGCTCACCCAGCCGCATCTTTTCGCACGTCAGCTGTCCGTCCTTCTGCTCCACGGGGGCGGCCAGCTCCAGGAAGGCCACGCCGTCGGCCATGGCCAGCTCCAGCTCCTCGGCATCGGCGGGCATATACTTCCGGGTGCGTCGGTAGACCAGCGTCACAGACTCCGCGCCTGCCCGGACGGCGGCCCGGGCGGCGTCCATGGCGGTGTTGCCACCGCCCACCACTGCCACGTGGCCCAGGGAGACGGCCTTGCCGGCCTTCAGATCCTGCAGCCACCGGATCACCGGCACCACATTGCCGGGGATGTCCAGCTTTCCGGCCTTCCAGGCGCCCACGGCGAAGAAAATGTGGGTGTAGCCCTGGGCCTTCAGCTCCTCCACGGAGGGGGCGGGGGTGTTCAGCCGCACCTCCGCGCCCATTTTCCGCATCAGAGCCTCGTCGTTGTCGATGGCCTCGTCAGAGATGCGGAAGGCGGGAATCACCTGCCGCACCACGCCGCCCAGGCGGTCGGACCGCTCAAACAGCGTCACGGGAATGCCCGCCCGGCCCAGGAAGTAAGCGGCGGCCATGCCGGTGGGTCCGCCGCCGATAACGGCAGCCCTGGCGGCGGTATCCGCGGGGACGGGGGCGGTGAGCCGGCCCATCAGCTGGCGGAAGCCCTTCTGCGCGGCCACCAGCTTGGTGGCCCGGATGTCCACCGGCTGCTCGTAGTAGTTCCGGGTGCACTTGTCCATGCAGTGGTGGGCGCAGATGGTGCCGGTGATGAAGGGCAGGGGGTTCTTCTCCGTGATGACCTGCAGGGCGGAGCCGTAGCGGCCCTTGCGGCACAGCTCAATATATTCGGGAATGTCCTGACCGATGGGGCAGCCGCCCTTGCAGGGGGCGGTGAAGCAGTCCGTCAGGGGTACCTTCTTGTCCAGCTTCCGGCGGGGCAGAGGCTTCACGGCCTTGCGGTGGTATTTGTCCGCCCGGGCGGCCAGGGACAGGGCTTCGATGCCGTCCACGTCCACGCCGGTGAAGGGGCGGAAGTCCAGGCCGTCCAGCTTGTCGCCGATCTGAACGAACCGCTGGTAGCCGCCGGGCTTCAGCTCCGTGGTGGCCATGGTGATGGGCCAGATGCCGCAGGCGAACAGCTGCTCCACGTTGAAGGCGTCGGCGCCGCCGGCGTAGGAGATGCGCAGCCTGCCGCCGAACTCCCGGGACAGGCGGGCGGCCATGGTGGTGGTCAGGGGGAACAGGCTCTTGCCCGCCATGTACATCTCCTCGCTGGGCAGCTCCCCGGCCTTCACATCCACCGGGAAGGTGTTGGACAGCTTCAGGCCGAACTCCAGACCCTCTTCCCCGGCCAGCTGCTGCAGCCGGCGGAACATGGGCACGGCGTCGGCGTACTGCAGGTCCTCCCGGAAGTGGTGGTCGTCAAAGGCAATGTAGTCATAGCCCATGCTGTCCAGAATGGACCGGGCTGTCTCATAGCCCAGCAGGGTGGGGTTGCACTTCACAAAGGTGTGGAGGTGCTTTTCCGTCAGCAGATAGCTGGCGATGCGCTCAATCTCCTCCGGCGGGCAGCCGTGGAGGGTGGAGAGGGTGACGGAGCCGGAGATGTGGGGGGTGATGGAATCGATGAAGGCGGTCTCGCCGGGGAACATGGCTTTCAGCGTCCGGATGCACTCCCGGAAGATGGGGGTCCGGGAGGCGTCGGTCATGCCGTTGAGGAAATTGTCGATCTTCTCACCCCGGATGCCCTCCAGGTCATAGCCCACGGACATGTTGAACACGAACCCGTCAGGGTCCCCCAGGCCGTAAACCCGGGCCATGATCTTGCAGGCGCACCAGGCCTTGACGTACTCTTCGAAGGCCTGCTGTACCGTCAGCTCTGTGGACCACTCGCAGTTGTAGCACTCGTCCTCTGCCAGGATGCAGGGGCGGTTGATGCAGGCGGCCAGCTCCGCGCCGTCCATCTTCTGGACGGTTTTCAGCTCGAAGAACCGGGCACCGGCGAAATAGCCCGCCGCGATGTTCTGGGCCAGCTGGGTGTTGGGGCCGGCGGCGGGGCCGAAGGGCGTCTCAATGGTCTCGCCGAAGATGGGCAGCTTTTTCACTCCGGCCCGGTAGGGCTTGTGGACGCCGAACACGGAGCCATCCCGCTGGTATTCAGCGGTGATCCAGTTCATCAGATCCCCGAAGGGGATGGGGGTCATCCGTTCAGACATAGGCGTTGCCTCCTTGTGTGCAGATTTCTTTAATATTCGCAGTGGTTCAGCGTGCCCCACAGCTTTTTGGACACTTCCAGAATGTGGGCGTTCACCGCCTCCTCGTCAATGTCCGCCAGCTGCCGGTCCCGCATGAGAATTCTGCCGTTGACCATGGTGGTCTGGCACTGGCGGCCCGTCATGCCGAAGAGCATGTGGCCGTCGATGTTGGCGTCGGAGAAGGGGGTGAAGGGCTTGTAGTCCATGACGATCACGTCCGCCGCCGCCCCGGCCTTCAGCACGCCCAGGGTGGGGAAGCCGCACCGCTCCGCCATTCTGGCGTTGTTCCGGAACAGCATATCCGTCACCTCGCACCAGCCCACGCCGGGCAGGCAGGCGTTGTGCCGCTGGGAGCAGAGGGCCACCTTGATGGACTCCAGCATGTCATTGGTATAGGCGTCGGTGCCCATGCCGATAAGAATGCCCTTTTTGTACAGCTGCAGCACCGGGGAGATGCCCACGGCGTTGCCCATGTTGCTCTCCGGGTTGTTGACGCACATGGTGTCGGTGGCACGGATGAGGTCCATCTCCGCCGTGTTCACGTGGATGCAGTGGCCCAGAATGGTTTTGGGCCCCAGAATGCCGTGATCGTGGAGCCGCTGCACCGGGCGGCGGCCGTAGTTCTGCAGGCTGTCATACACATCGTTCATGCCCTCGGACACGTGGATGTGGTAGCCCACCCGGCCGTTGTTGGCCTCGTTCATCCGGTCGAAGGTCCGGTCGGAGATGGTGAACAGGGCGTGGCCGCCGAACATGGGCTTCAGCATGTCGGAGGGGTTCTTTTCGCACCAGTCAATGAAGTCCTTGTTTTCCTGCACGGACTGGATGGACTTCTCCTCGCCGTCCCGGTCCGACACCTCGTAGCACAGGCTGGCCCGGATGCCGTATTCCCGGGTGACCTCCGCGATCTGCATCAACGAGCCGGGAATCTCGCAGAAGGAGGCGTGGTGGTCGAAAATGGTGGTGACGCCCTGCTTGATGGAGTCGATGACCAGGGCCTGGGCGGAGGCCCGGGTGGCGGCCAGGTCCAGATGGCGGTCGATGTACCACCACTGGCCGTCCAGCACTTCATAGAAGTTGGTGGGATTGTAGCCGTTGATGGACAGGCCCCGGGCCAGCGCTGAGTAGATGTGGGTGTGGGCGTTGATGAGACCCGGCATGATGACGCCGCCCCGGGCGTCCACAAACTCCGCCTGGGGGTATCTGGCCCGCAGCTCCGCCGTGGTTCCCACCTCCAGGATTTTGCCGCCGTCGGTGACCACGCCGCCGTCAGGCAGGTAGCCGGTTCCCTCCGGGTCCCGGGTGATGAGTCTTCCGTTTGCCAGTAAGATCATTCCATAAACCTCCTTGTCAGAGCGGCCGCAGCCGCCGGAATCCAATGAAAAAAGGGCGTTTCAGGCCTCTGCCTTGAAACACCCGTCTGCAAAAACAGATAGGTGTCAGCCCGTGCGCGCAGCACTCCGTTGCAGCTATCCATCCTTGCTGTATACATTTTACCGTAAACTGTGCTATAATGCAATCAGCGCCGCCAAAAAATTTCGCGCGGTGATTTGTTGAGTTCGACGGGGAACTTCCGGGCATGTTTCCGCGTCAGAGAGAATAAGAGGTGATGAGCATGAAGCGATTGTTTTCCGTGCTGCTGTGTGTTTTGCTGCTGAGCGGCTGCGGCGCGGCGGAGACCGCTCCGGCGGATGAGGGACAGTCCGGCGGCGGTACGGCGGACACCCTGCCCCTGACGGAGGTGCGGAAGGACCGGCTCAGCGGGGACTGCGTCATGACCACGGAGTACCCGGCCTACGGCCCGGACGTGGACACGGTGACGGTGCTGCTGGAAAACCGGTCGGAGGAGCCGCTGGAAACCGGCGCGGACTTTGCCCTGGAGGCGGACCTGGGAAAGGGCGGCGAATTGGACTGGTTCCGGCTGGAACCGGCAGGCGGAGAGGAACTCTGCTGGTTTGCCATCGCCTACAGCGTGGAGCCGGGCGGGACGCTGGCGCTCCGGTGCGATCTGTCCTGCTATGACCGGTCCGCCTTTGCCGGCGGCCGCTTCCGCATTGTCAAGACCGTAGGCGGCAAGGTCTGCACGGCGGAGTTCACCGTCTCGGAGGACGCCCCCATCACGGCGGACACCCCTTACGGCTTTGCACCGCTGGAGGATCTGCCGGCGGATTACACCGCCGAAGCGGCGGCAGCGGACGGCTGCGTGGTGTTCGCCGCCGGAGAGGACGTGGAGAACAGCGAAGCCATGGACACGTTTCTGGCGAAAGCGGCCCTGAACATCCCCTGTCAGGTGCGGCTGGCCCGGTTCGCCGCCGGCGGCACCGTGACGGTGGAGGACGTGGTCCATGAGGAAATCAGCGGCATCGGCTGCCGTCTTGCTTACCGCCGCTGGAAAAACGGCGAAACGGAGCCGGTGCGGTACTTCTCCTTCCTGAACACCGACGGCTGGTACATCCGCCTCAGCGACGCCCTGGTGTGGAATGACAGCCGGGGTCCGGAGCCGCTGGAGCTGCTGGCGGGGGACGAGGCGGAGCCTTACATGGCCGCCGTCCAGGCCTGGGCGGATGCTCTGGCGGAGGGAAACGTCACCCGCTGCCGGGTGTGGAATCCCTCCGGCACCGCCTGCGGGGGGCTGACGGAGGAGCCGCTGGAATACTCTGTCTGCACGCCGGGGGAGGGAAGGACCCATACGCTGACCGACGTCCCGGACACGGCATCCATCACCGCCCTTGGCTGGGAGGATGACAGGACGCTGGTGCTGACGGTGACAGACGCAGACGGCAGCGTGACGGCTGTCCGGCAAGTGATTGACTGAACCAAAGCGGACTGCGCGGTGTGAATTGCACACCGCGCAGTCCTTTTCCGGAACATAAAAAATGTGAACTTTTAAAAAACGGGGTTGCATTATTTTTTAAAACGTGTAATATAATAATGAAAACTATATTATGAGATTCGGGAAACCGAAACGGTTGACCGGAAAAGGAGATGCCCCATGGAAATGGCGAGAGCGGCAGATGGATTCTATATGGACCGGCGGCAGCGGCGGCGGGAGCTGGTGCGCCAGCGGAACGAGCCGCCCCGGCTGACTGTGGCGGAGGAAGTGGTGAACGCCGTGACCCACGGCGCAGGCGCGCTGCTGGCGGTTGCGGCGCTGGTGCTGCTGCTTTTGCGGTCCCGCACGGCGCTGGAGGTGACGGCCGCCTGCTTCTACGGCGTCAGCATGCTGGTGATGATGCTGATGAGCTGCCTGTATCACGCCATGCCCGCCGGCTCCGGCGCCAAGCGGCTGCTGCGGCGGTTCGACTACTCCTCCATTTACCTGCTCATCGGCGGCACCTTCGCCCCCATCCTGCTGGTGTACTTCGGCAATCCCGCCTGCATCGCCCTGTTCTGCATCCAGTGGGCGGTGATTCTGTTCGGCATCACGCTGATCGCCGTGTTCGGCCCCGGCCGGTGGCGGGCGCTGCACTTCACGCTGTATTTTCTCATCGGCTGGAGCGGCGTGGCCTTCATCCCGGCCTTCTTCCGGTACAACCGGCCGCTGCTGTGGTGGATTCTGGCAGGAGGGCTGGTGTACACCCTGGGCATGATCCCCTTCGCCCGGAACCGGAAATTCGACCACTGCTTCTGGCACGTGCTGGTGCTGACGGCGGCGTTTCTCCACTGGTTCGGCATCTATACCTGCATTCCCTGGTGAGAAAAGGACTGCGTTCCAACGGAACGCAGTCCTTTCTGCTTATTTCGTGCCGAAAATCCGGTCGCCGGCGTCGCCCAGGCCAGGGACGATGTAGCCCCGCTCGTTCAGCTTTTCGTCCACCGCGCCGCAGTAGATGTCCACGTCGGGATGGGTCTTCTGGAGGTGTTCAATGCCTTCGGGAGCGGCCAACAGCACCATCAGCTTGATATTCTTGCAGCCCCGCTTCTTCATCTCGGCGATGGCGGCGTCGGCGCTGCCGCCGGTGGCCAGCATGGGATCCACAATCATGATGTCCCGCTCGGCAATGTCCTTGGGCATCTTGCAGAAGTACACATGGGGCTCCAGGGTCTCCTCGTCACGGTACATGCCGATGTGGCCCACCCGAGCGGCGGGGACCATGCGCAGCACGCCCTCCACCAGGCCCAGACCGGCCCGGAGAATGGGGACCACGGCGAATTTCTTGCCCTTCAGGGTGGGAGCGGTGGTGGTGCAGATGGGGGTCTCCACCACCTTGGTGGTGAGAGGCAGGTCCCGGGTGGCCTCATAGGTGATGAGCATGCCGATCTCGGATACCAGTTCCCGGAAATCCTTGACGCTGGTGTTCTTGTCCCGCAGGATGGTCAGCTTGTGGGCCACCAGAGGATGGTCCATGACATGTACTTTACCGCTCATTTGTACGCGCTCCTTTATTTTAAAGTTGTGACTGCTTTACCTGGCGGTCCCGCAGGCGCTCCGCCTGGGCGGGCCGCAGATAGACCGGTGCCAGCTCCTGCGCCGTTCCGCCGCCGCCTGTCGCCAGAATTTCCTCCGCGGCCAGGGCCACGGACACGGCGCTTTGCTGCAGCAGGTGGGGGGGAGCCAGGGCACAGGAAATCCCCGCCTCCGACAGGTAATTATAACACAGTACCGCGCCGTCGCCAACGATTATTTTCGGCTCGTCGGAATCTTTCAGTTCCGCCGCCAGCTCCGCCAGGGCGATGGGCCGGTCGGGGGTCAGGCGGGTGAGCCGGCCGCCCCGGGCGCGGAACACCGCGTTGTACACCTGCTGGCGCCGGGCGTCCATGGCGCAGACCGCCAGACCGTCCGCAAAGGCCACGTTGCGGGCCATGGCCTCCAGCGTGGAGACCCCCACCGCCGGCTTCTCCGCGGAAAACGCCAGCCCCTTGGCGGCGGACACGCCGATGCGGATGCCGGTGAAGGAGCCGGGGCCGTTGGCCACGGCGATGGCGTCGCAGTCCCCTAGGGTCAGCTCCGCGTTTTTCAGCATGGCCTCCACCATGGGCATCAGGGTGCGGCTGTGGGTCAGTCCGGTGCATTGGAAGGCGGAGGCCAGCACCCGCCCGTCCTCGGTGACGGCGGCGGAGCAGGCCTTCGCGGAGGTTTCCAGAGCCAGTATTCTCATAAGGCGTCTCCTCCCTGAACGGTGATGATCCGCCAGCCGTCGTTTTCCGGATGGCGGCGGATGGTGACATACAGTGTGTCCTCCGGCAGGGCGTCCTCCGCCCGTTCGCTCCACTCCACGGCGCAGATGCCGCCCCGGGCCAGGTAGTCCTCCCAGCCGATGTCAAACAGGGCGTCGGCGTCCTCCAGACGGTACAGGTCGAAGTGGAACAGGGGGACAGGCCCCTCGTATTCATTGACAATGGTAAACGTGGGGCTGGTGACCCGGCCTTCGCAGCCCAGTCCCCGGGCCAGTCCCCGGGTGAAGGCGGTTTTGCCCATGCCCAGATCCCCCTGATAGGCCAGAACCGTGCCGGGGCGGAGAGTGCGGGCCAGCCGGGCGCCGATGTCCTCCGTCTCTGCCACGCTGTGAGATAAATATTCCACGGAACATGTCCTCCCGGACCAGAGATTGCCCGCGTCGCACCGCAGGCTTTGTCCATGATTATAGCACAGAAGATTTCCCATGTAAAAACAAAATTGCTGCGTTTACAGACAAAGGTGACTGTGGTATACTGATGCAAAGCCTGATTACCCTACGAAACGGAGAAAACCATGCGCCTGAAACAAGTTCTGCAGGACTTTTTGCAGCAGGCGGACCTGCTGCTGCTGTCCCTGTGTCTCATCTCCACAGCCTACGGCATGGTGCTGATTGCCAGCGCTACCCGGTATACCGGCAGCTTCCGCAACCTCATTGTGCAGGGGGTAGCCACGCTGCTGGGGGTCATCGCCTATATCATTCTGTCCATGGTGGATGTGGAGGATCTGGTGCGGCGGTGGAAGTGGATTCTGGTGTTCAACGTGGGGTTCATCTGCCTGCTGCGGACCCCCTTCGGCTTCAGCGACAACACAGGCAACCGGGCGTGGCTGAAGTTTCCCGGCATCCCCTTTTCCATCCAGCCGGCGGAAGTGGTGAAGATCACCTTCATTCTGCTGCTGGCCAAGCAGCTGGAGTGGACGTGGCAGGAGCGGCGGGAGCTGCGGAGCTTCCGGTCGGTGCTGCCGCCCACGGTCCATCTGCTGTTCATGGTGGGGCTGATCTACGTGGTGTCCAGCGACATGGGCAGCGCGCTGGTGTATGTGTTTGTGTTCATCTGCATGGTTCTGGCGGCGGGAGTGGCCTGGCGGTGGTTCGCCGTAGGCCTGGGCGCCGGTGCCGCCGGCGTATTTGCCATGTACAAGCTGGGACTGATCCCCAGCTACATGATCAACCGCTTCCACGCCCTGTTTGACCACAGCTTCCAGCCCCTGGTGGCGGGCTGGCAGCAGACCCGCAGCCTGCTGGCCATCGGCTCCGGCCGGATTTTCGGCCAGGGGCTGTTCAACGGCACCCAGACCCAGAGCAGAGACCCCAGCTCCCTGCCGGAGCGGCACACGGACTTTATTTTTGCCGTGGCGGGGGAGGAGCTGGGCTTTGTGGGGTGTCTCGTGATCATCCTGCTGCTGACGGCCATCATCTTCCGCTGCCTGCAGGTGGCCCTCCATGCCCGGACCCCCTTTTCCACCTATGTCTGCGCCGGCATGGCGGGCATGCTGATTTTCCAGACGGTGGAGAACATCGGCATGTGCCTGTTCGTCATGCCGGTGATCGGCCTGACGCTGCCCTTTTTCAGCTACGGCGGCTCCTCCATTGTGACGCTGTACGCGGCCATGGGCATCGTTTCCGCCATCAAGAAGCGGGCGCTGCCGGAACGCCGGCGCCGCCGCAGATTCTGAGAGTCCCGGGAGCATCCGCTCCCGGGTGCTTTTTTGCATAATTCCGCCCCGCCGGCGCACACTACCTCCAGCGAGTTTGATTTTGGGAGGTAATGACTTTGAACGGTAAATCAATGGCCCTTCGGGGCGCCGCGCTGGCGGCGGCCATGCTGGTGCTGGTCACGCCGGCCACGGCATTGTTCGGCGGGGCGGACAGCGCCGCCGCCTCTGCGGCGGAGGAGGGAGCGCCCATCGCCCGGGAGTTGGAGATCCGCACCTACCGCAACATCCCCTACCGGGCGCAATTCCTGTCCCAGACCGCCGACGGCGGCGAGGTGACCTATCAGGTGGAGCGGCAGCCCAAGCGGGGCACCGTGACGGTGAAGGGGGACACCTTCACCTATACGCCGGAGAAAAACCGCACCGGAAAGGACAGCTTCACCTACGTGGTCACCGACAGCGCCGGACGGGTCTCCAGGCCCGCCGCCGTGACGGTGACGGTGGAGAAGGCGAAAAGCGGCGTCTCCTACGCCGACATGGCGGACAATGACGCCGCGGCGGCAGCCCAGTGGCTGGCGGAGGCGGGGGTATTCACCGGCGGGAAGATCGGGGAGCAGTACTTCTTCGAGCCGGACCGCACCGTGTCCCGCAGCGAGTTTCTGTCCATGACCCTGGAGACGGCGGGCCGTCCCGTGACGGAGGTCACCATGACCGGCTTCTGCGACGATGAGGCCATCCCCACCTGGGCCAAGTCCTACGCGGCGGCGGGGCTGTCCGACGGCGTGGTGCAGGGCAGCGCCACTGCCGGCGGCGTGGCCTTCCGGGGCGGGGACGCCATCACCTTCAACGAGGCGGCGGCCATCCTGAACCGGATACTGTCCGTCAACGACGTGGACCTGACCGCCTGGTACGGCCACCGGGACGCGGCGCCCTCCTGGGCGGCCCAGGCCGTGGGCAACATGGAGGCGGTGAGCGTTCTGGCGGCGGGCAGCTTCGGAAGCCCCGCCCTGAACAACTGCGTTACCCGGGCGGACATGGCCCGGATGCTCTGCTCCGCCGGTGTCCTGCTGGAGGGAGAACCGGCGGGACTGCTGGACTGGATCATCTGAGCGCGGCGCGCCCCCGGATGCGGCCGGGGGCGCGTTTTCCCGCCCGGATTTCCGCCGCCCCCGGATTGCGACCGGTTTTCCCCTGTCCCTGCCGTATAATGGACTGGCGAGGGGGTGGAGCCGTGACGGTGGTGTATCTGGACAGCGTGTTTGTCCTCAACGGACTGATGGACTATTTCCTGCTGCTGGCCACAGCCTGCCTGGCGGGAGTCCCGCTGCGGCGGGGGCGGTTCGCCCTGGCAGGCGTGCTGGGGGGAGCGTACGCGGCGGCGGTGTTCCTGCCGGGGTGGGGCGCCCTGGCGTCCCTTCCCGGAAAGGCGCTGGCAGGCGCCCTCATGGCCCTGGCGGCCTACGGGCCGGACCGGAAGCTGCCCCGGCTGATGCTGCTGTTGCTGCTGGTGTCCTGCGGCTTTGCCGGGTGCGTACTGGGGCTGGGGCTGGCCTCCGGCGGCGTGCCCATGGCCAACGGCGTCTTTTACACGGATGTGGACGTGCGGGTGCTGCTGATGGCCGCCGGAGCGGCCTACGCGGTGCTGTCGGTGGTGTTCCGGGCCTCTGCCCGGCAGGCCCTGAACGGCACGCTGACCCATGTGACGCTGTGGTGGGGGGACAGAAGGGCGGACCTGACCGCCCTGTGCGACACCGGCAACGGCCTGCGGGACCCGGCCACGGGAAACCCGGTGCTGGTGGCCTGCGCCGGGCATCTGGGACAGCTGTGGCCGCTGGAGCTGCGGCCTTTTCTGATAGACCGGGCGCTGGAGCACCCGGCGGAGGTGCTGGCCCGCCTGCCGGCGGAGCGGACCCGGTTCCGCCTGATCCCCTACCGGGCGGTGGGAGTGCCGTCTGGGCTGCTGCTGGCGGTGCGGACGGACCGGTGTGTCATCGGCGGCAGGCGGATGGAGCGGCTGCTGGTGGCCCTGTGCCCCACAGAGCTGGGAGAGGGCTTCGGCGCGCTGTGGGGAGAGGTGGAAAGGAGTGAAAAGGATGATCACTTTACATATCCTGCTGCAAAAGGCTCTGGGGCGGCTGGGACTGCTGCCGGACCGGGGCGTCCACTACATTGGCGGCAGCGACACGCTGCCGCCGCCCCTGTCCCGGGAGCGGGAG
Source organism: Dysosmobacter sp. (assembly GCF_034093755.1). Lineage (GTDB taxonomy): Bacteria > Bacillota > Clostridia > Oscillospirales > Oscillospiraceae > Oscillibacter. Next base: position 12,324 of record NZ_JAXEBZ010000064.1, read on the forward strand.
GCGGAGCTGGTGGAGCGCATCGGGGACGAGTCGGCCCGCCAGGCGCTGATTGAGCACAACCTGCGCCTGGTGGTGTACATCGCCCGGCGGTTTGAGAACACCGGCATCAACATTGAGGACCTAATCTCCATCGGGACCATCGGCCTGATCAAGGCGGTGGGCACCTATCAGCCGGCCAAGAATATCAAACTGGCCACCTACGCCTCTCGCTGCATCGAAAACGAAATCCTGATGTACCTGCGGAAAAACGCCGCCCGGAAAGGGGAGGTGTCCTTTGACGAGCCGCTGAACACCGACTGGGACGGCAACGAGCTGCTGCTCTCCGACGTGCTGGGCACCGACGGCGACACCGTCATGCGGCCCATTGAGGAGGACGTGGACCGGAGCCTGCTGTCGGCGGCGCTGCAGACTCTGTCGGACCGGGAGCGGCAGATCATCACCATGCGCTTCGGCCTGGGCGGCGGGAAGGAGCGGACCCAGAAAGAGGTGGCGGATCACCTGGGCATCTCCCAGTCCTACATCTCCCGGCTGGAAAAACGGATCATCCAGCGGCTGAAAAAGGAAATTTTGCGGCTGAGCTGACCTTGACAACCGGGCCGGGGTATACTATACTGATACGGTATATTGGAACTGCGAAGAAGGGAAGCAGTACCCGGCAGGCGGATGCCAAGAGAGGGAACGGTTGGTGGAAGTTCCCGGGAAGCCGCCGGAGAAGTCGTCCCGGAGCACCGGGCTGAAGGCAACAGTAGGCTGCGGCGGAGTCCCTCCGTTACCGGGGAGCGGCGTTTTGCGCCGGTGAGTGCGGGAGTTCTCCCGAATCTTAGGTGGTACCACGGACAGTTTTGTTCGCCCTGAGCCTTACGGCTCAGGGCGTTTTTTGTTGGAGGCAGTGAAATGGAATTCCGCTTTACAGGCATTGATCTGTATGGCCTGCAGCAGCGGGAGTGGGATGCGTTTTACCACGCGGCCCACCGCCTGTCCCCTGTCGAGGGGCTGGCGGCGCTGGTGCTCCGGCTGCTGGCCGCCGTCTGCGGCATCCTCATGCTGCTCGTGGCAACGGGCATCCTCGTTTCGGAGGATTCCTCCCCCTGGGGGGCCGTGGTCCCCGGAATCCTGTGTGTCCTGAACCTGTCCATTGCTGTGGGTTACCGGCGGTATGCCGCCTGGCTGACCAAACGGCTGACCAGTCAGAAACTGGCGCGGCCGGGGGAGACCATGTCCGTCACCATCAATGACGGCGGCGTCACCGACCGGACCGGCGGCGTCACCACCCACTACGAGTTTTCCGCCCTGTACGCCGTCTGCTGGTGCCGGGACGTTACCCTGCTGTTTGTCAGCAGGCGGTCCGCCCTGGTTCTGCCGGAGCGCTACCTGAAAGGCGGCAGCGGCGGTGAGCTGCTGCGGTTCCTGGAGGAAAAGACCGGGAAGCCGGTCCGGTATTTCGGAAAGGAACTCCCCGCGGCCCCACAGGCGGAGCCTGCGGCGGCTGAAACGGGGGATTCTGTGGAGTTCCGGGTGGAGGAGACCTACGAAAAGAGGGACTTCGCGGGCCTTGCGACCGCCGTTCGGTACCGGAAGGGCCGGGGCAGAGTGGTCTGGAAGGTGCTGAAGGCGGCGCTGGGAATCTGGACTCTTTCCGCCGGACTGTATGGGCTGGCCCTGCTGTGGGCGGACAGCGCGGAGATTTTCGGCCCGGGTGTCGGAGGCGCCGGAATGACGGCCATGGTGCTGCCGTGCCTGGTGCTCAGCGTCTGCGGAATCTTTCTGCTGCTGTCCCTGGCCCGGACACCCCTGGGCGCGGGCGCGTCCTGGAGAAACTACCCGGAGAAGGGAACGCCGCTGGTCTACTGCCTGACGGAGAACGGTGTCACCTGTCAGTCGGCGGGAAGCCGGCTGGAGCTGGCGTATTCCCGCATCCGACGGGTGCTGGAGGACCGGGAGCGGTTCTACCTGTTTGTGGACCGGCGGGCGGCCCACATCCTGCGCAAGGACGGCTTCGTGCAGGGCACGCCGGAGGATTTCCCCGGGTTTATCACGCGAAAGACCGGTCAGCCGGTGGAATATATCAAATGAGAGCGTTACGCTTGAAAGAATAGGAGAGAAAACCAATGAAAAAAGAACTGCCCAAGGTGTATGAGCCGCAGCAGGTGGAGTCCCGCATCTATCAGATGTGGATGGACGGCAACTGCTTCAACGGCGATCCGGCCCCCGAGAAGAAGCCCTTCTCCATCGTCATGCCGCCCCCCAACGTCACGGGCCAGCTCCACATGGGCCACGCCCTGGACTGCACCCTGCAGGACATCCTGACCCGCTTCAAGCGGATGCAGGGCTACTCCGCCCTGTGGCTGCCCGGCACGGACCACGCCGGCATCGCCACCCAGATCAAGGTGGAGGAGGAGCTGCGGGTCAAGGAGGGAAAAACCCGCTATGACCTGGGCCGCGAGAAGTTCCTCCAGCGGGTCTGGAAGTGGAAGGAGGAGTACGGCAACCGCATCGTGGAGCAGCAGAAGAAGATGGGCGTCTCCTGCGACTGGAGCCGCGCCCGCTTCACCATGGACGAGGGCTGCTCCAAGGCCGTCCGGGAGACCTTCTGCGAGCTGTATGACAAGGGCCTCATCTACAAGGGCAGCCGCATCATCAACTGGTGCCCTCACTGCCTGACCGCCCTCTCCGACGCCGAGGTGGAGTATGTGGATAAGCCCGGCCACCTGTGGTATATCCGCTACCCCCTGGCCGATGGCAGCGGCGACATCGTCATCGCCACCACCCGCCCCGAGACCATGATGGGCGACACCGGCGTGGCCGTCAACCCGGAGGACGAGAAGTTCAAGCACCTCATCGGCAAGACCTGCATCCTGCCCATTATGAACCGCGAGATACCCATCGTGGGCGACGAATACTGCGAGATCGGCTTCGGCACAGGCGCGGTGAAGATGACCCCTGCCCATGACCCCA
>NZ_JAXEBZ010000065.1:0-14177 GCF_034093755.1 Dysosmobacter sp.
CATGTCCTGTGTTATACTCTTGCTCATGAAGGATATGGCCCCCTTTCGTTAAGTTGTGGTGTGGTAACTCAACTTTAACCGATAAGGCCCTATCCTTCATCCTTTTTATTTACTTGTCCAACATGTATTGTAATCCTACACATAAAATGCCCCAAACCACAGAGAATGTTCTTGCAAAAGCCGCCATACAACAGTATAATTAACCTGTACGATTATGGTTGGCATTATGTCAACTGACCATAGAAACAACAGACTGTTAATGAGGTGGAATTATGGCCTTGGCAAAGGATATTGGCATTGATCTGGGAACCGCTTCGGTTCTGGTTTACGTGAAGGGCAAGGGCATTGTGCTCAACGAGCCGTCGGTGGTGGCCATGGACAAGAACACCGGCAAGCTGCTGAAGGTGGGCGCGGAGGCGCAGGCCATGCTGGGCCGCACCCCGGGCAACATTGTTGCCATCCGGCCTCTGCGGGAGGGCGTCATCTCCGACTATGACATGACGGAGCGGATGCTGAAGGAGTTCATTCACAAGGTGGCGGGCTTCCAGTTCTTCAAGCCCCGGGTGATCATCTGCATTCCCTCCGGCATCACGGAGGTGGAGGAGCGCGCCGTGATTGACGCGGGCATTCAGGCCGGCGCCCGGAAGGTGTTTCTGATCGAAGAGCCGGTGGCGGCGGCCATCGGCGCCGGCATCGACATCACCAAGCCCGACGGCCACATGGTGGTGGACATCGGCGGCGGCACGGCGGACATTGCCGTCATCTCCCTGTCCGGCGTGGTGGAGAGCGCCTCCATCAAGATCGCCGGCGACCAGCTGAACGAGTCCATTGTCAAGTATATGCGCCGGAAGCACAACCTGCTGATCGGCGAGCGCACCGCCGAGGATATGAAGATCAAGATCGGCTGCGTGTTCCCCAAGGACGAGGAAGCCACCATGGACGTGAAGGGCCGCTGCCTGCTGACGGGCCTGCCCCGGGTGGTGACGGTCAGCTCCACGGAGATGATGGACGCCTTCGAGGAGCCGGTGGAGCGCATTGTGGAGGCCATCCACTCCGTGCTGGAGCGCACGCCCCCGGAGCTGGTGGCGGACATCTCCACCAACGGCATCGTCATGACCGGCGGCGGCAGCCTGGTGGACGGCTTCGACAAGCTGGTCACCGCCCGTACCGGCATCCACACCATGATCGCCGAGGACGCCATCTCCTGCGTGGCCCTGGGCACCGGCAAGAGTCTGGACTCCCTGAACGCCATGCAGGACGGCACCATGAACCTGAGCCGCCGCCGCCAGATGAACTGAGCGGCCCTGCTGATCTGAATACAAACAGCACCCGCCCCGTGAAACGGGGCGGGTGCTGTTTATTCCGCCTTCTGCTCCGGCAGATTCTCATCGCCCCAGGCTTTCATGCAGTCCAGGACGGACAGGAAGCTCTCCCCCAGCTCCGTCAGGGTGTATTCCACCCTGGGCGGCACCTCGCCGAAGTCATGCCGCGCCAGAAAGCCGTCCGCCTCCAGCTCCCGGAGCTGCTTGGTCAGGGAGCTCTCCGTAATCTCCCCGATCCGGCGGCGCAGCTGCCCGAAGCGCCGGACGTCACACTTGCCGATGTACCAGAGCAGCTCGATCTTGTACTTCCCGCCCAGCAGCTTCTGCACCGTGGAGATTGTTCTGCAGCGGCTGGCCGCCTCCTCCGATTTTCGCATGCGTTCCACCCCCTCCGGGGCCATTATAGCAGCTTTCCCCCGGTTTTGCAGGTACTGCAAAAAAGTACCGTACTTTTCTTTTCAGCGCGCCGTGTTACTATGGTGGCAGCGGGACGCTCCTGCGCAGGCCTGTCCCGCCGCCTGCGCAAATTTCACAGACACAAGGAGTCCATCATGCATTACACTGGCACCATCTGGCGTCCGCCCTACGAGGCGGATTCCCTGCTGCTGGAGGTCACCGCCGGCTGCACCCACCACAACTGCAAATTCTGCACGCTGTACAGGGATCTGCCCTTCCGGTTCCGGATGTTCCCTCTGGAGGACATCGAAAGCGACCTGCTGGAGGCGCAGCTCCTGTGCACAGACCCCATTGCCCGGATGACCGCCCGGCTGCGGCAGCTGCCGCAGCCGGAGCCTGTCCGGCGGGTATTTCTCACCGGGGCGAACCCCTTTGTCCTGCAGACAGAAAAGCTGCTGGCCATCGCGGAGCGGATTCACCGATACCTCCCATCGGTGGAATCCATCGGCTGCTTTGCCCGGGTCACCGATTCCGTCAACAAGACGGACGAGGACCTGGCACAGCTCCGCCAGGCGGGCTACAACGGGCTGACCATCGGCGCTGAAACCGGGGATAACGATGCCCTGTCCTTTATGAACAAGGGCTACACCGCCCGGGACATTCTGACCCAGTGCAGGCGGCTGGAGGCCGCCGGCATCGAGTACGGCTTCTTCTACCTGACGGGCATTTCCGGCAAGGGAAAGGGAGACGCCGGCGCAAAGGCCACCGCGGAGATTTTCAACCAGCTGCACCCCTTCCTGGTGGGACCCAACATGCTGACCATCTACCCGGATTCCGGGCTGTATCAGGAAATCCGGCGCGGCGCCTGGCAGGAGGAAGGCGAGCTGGAAAAGTACCGGGAGCTGCGGACCCTGGTGGAAAACCTCCGGATTTCAACTTATTTTGCGGCCATGGGAGCCTCCAACGAGTTCCAGTTCCACGGAAAGCTGCCGGAAGACCGGGACCGCCTGCTGGCCGCGCTGGACCGGATTCTGTCAGGGGAGCAGGAGGACGATCTGCGGGACTACCGCAGGAACCTTCCCCATCTGTAAGCAACCAGCCGCCCGGGGCCGGAGGTCTCCCCTCCGCCCCGAGCGGCTGTGCTGTTGGGTGTATTTACTGCGGCTGTCCGGTCAGCAGCTCCACCAGTTCCGCCGAAACCTCTTCGGCGAACCGGTCATAGCAGGGCTGAGCCAGCGTCCGGAACTCCGCCGCGGCCTCCGCCGTCAGTTCCGTCACCAGCACACCGGCCCGGGACCAGCCGCTCAGAATCTCCGTCTCCCGCTGGCGGTGCAGCTGCCGCTGCTCCGCCATGGCGTCCCCGCCGCACTGGTCGGCGATGTCCCGCAGCGCCGGGGACAGGGACTCATACAGCTCCTGGTTCATGCAGAAGTAGTAGCAGCCGTAAATGCCGGTCCAGCGGGTCAGATACTTCTGCACCTCCTGCACCGCGGCGGCGTCCGCCGTCATCAGCGGCTCCTCCTGGCCGTCCATGGTGCCGGTGCGGAGGGCGGTGAACACCATGGGCCAGGCGGCGGTGAGACAGTCCGCCCCCCACAGACGGTAGGCCTCCTCCACCAGCGGCGAATCCGCCACCCGGATTTTCAGGCCCCGCAGGTCCGCGGGAGACGTCACCACGTGCAGGCTGTTGGTGGGGCAGCGGAAGCCCTCCTCCCCCATGCCCAGGCACCGCAGCCGGTGCTCCGCCAGTACGTCCCGGAGGGCGTCTCCGGCGGCGCCGTCCAGCGCCGCCTCCGCCTCCTGGGCCGAGGAGAACAGGAAGGGCAGCGACACCGCCTCCAGACGCCGGTCCAGCGTCCGGGCCTCCTGGCTGGAGACGATGGCCAGGTCCAGCTCCCCCTCCCGCACCGCCTCCAGGGCGGCGGCGCCGTCGCCGCCGGCGGTCTGGTGGTTGGTCAGCACCTCCACGGTGACGGCCCCGTTGGTGGCGTCGGACACCGCGGCGGCAAAGCGGGCGGCGGCCTGCCCCTCCGGGGAATCCGCGCCGCCGGAGCAGGACAGGCGCCAGGTCTGGGCTTCAAATTCAATCACCTGGGAGCTGTCGGCGGCAGGCTGTCCGCCGCAGGCGGTCAGACCCGCCAGCGACGCCAGCGCCAGCAGGAAAATACACCATTTTTTCATGGAACAGGCTCTCCGTTCAAGTCATGAGCGTTATGCTTATTATATACTGCCCCATTTGCCTTGGCAAGGCGGGCAATGGTGAAGAATCTGTAACGTTTTTCTGTCTTTTCCGGCACTCTGCCCACCGGCCGCCTGATTGACATACGCCGGAAACCCCTTTATAGTAAGGGCAGTCCGGAGCGGACGGGAGAAGTTGGATGCCAGGGCCGGAGAGACAGCGCCTGCTGCCGGCGGGCCTGTGATCCACAATATGCCAGTCAAAAAGGAGCGCGCATCATGAGAATCGCAGTCACTTACGAAAACGGCCGGATTTTCCAGCATTTCGGCCGCACGGAGCAGTTCAAGATCTATGACGTGGACGGCGGGAAGGTCGTCTCCAGCCGGGTGGTGGACACCAACGGCAGCGGCCACGGCGCCCTGGCGGGGGTGCTGAGCGCCCTGCAGGCGGACGCCCTGATCTGCGGCGGCATCGGCGGCGGTGCCCAGGCGGCTCTGGCGGCGGCAGGCATCCGGCTTTACGGCGGCGCATCCGGCGACGCGGACAGCGCCGTGGCGGCGCTGCTGGAGGGGAAGCTGATCTTTGACCCCGACGTGCACTGCGGCCACCACGACCACCGGCACCATGCGGGCGGCTGCGGAGAGCATGGCTGCGGGGAGCACTGAGCCATCTGCGGAAAAACCGGGCGGAAGAAGTTCTTCCGCCCGGTTTTTGCGGTTGGGCCGCGGCAGGCCGGTATTACGCCTTTTCCGCCATCTTCACCGCCACGTTCAGGGCAATCTCGCCAGCCGCCTCCGGCGCCTGGCCTCCCGTTTCCCTTCGGGAAACGGCCGCTGCGGCGGGTCTGATTGCACGCGAAAGAGGGACTCCCGCCCCTCTTTCACACGATCACCCCGCGTCTCCGGCAGTCCGGAGAGTGCGGAGAGTCAGTTCTTCTCTTTTTCCGCCATCTTCACCGCCACGTTCAGGGCGATCTCGCCAGCCGCCTCCGGCGCCTGGCCTCCCGTTTCCCTCCGGGAAACGGCCGCTGCGGCGGGTTTGATTGCACGCGAAAGAGGGGCTCCCGCCCCTCTTTCACTCTATCACCTCGCGTCTCCGGCAGTCCGGAGAGTGCGGAGAGTCAGTTCTTCTCTTTTTCCGCCATCTTCACCGCCACGTTCAGGGCAATCTCCATCATCTGGGTGAAGGTGGTCTGGCGGTCCTCGGGGGACAGGTCCTCGCCGGTGACAATGTTATCGGAAATGGTCAGCAGCGCCAGGGCGCGCTTGCCGGTGGCAGCGGCGTTGCAGTACAGGGCGGCGGCCTCCATTTCGGCGCACAGGACTCCCATCTTGCACCATTTGGCATTCTCGCCGGAGGCGTCATAGAACACGTCGGAGGACAGCACGTTGCCCACCGGCATGGTGACGCCCATCTCCCGGGCGATGGCCACGGCGGTCTCCAGCAGCTCGTAGCTGGCGATGGGGGCGAAGGCGCCGGGCAGCTGGTACTGGTGGGCAAAGTTGGAGTCGGTGCAGGCGGCCTGCGCCGCCACGATGCTCCGCAGCTTCAGATCGGCGGTCATGGCACCGGCGGAGCCGATGCGGATGATGTTGTCCACATCGTAGAACTGAAACAGTTCGTAGGAGTAGATGCCCATGCTGGGCATTCCCATGCCGGAGGCCATGACGGACACCGGCACGCCCTTGTAGGTGCCGGTATAGCCCTGGATGCCCCGGACGTTGTTCACTAACTTCGCGTCGGTGAGGAAGGTCTCGGCAATGAATTTGGCCCGCAGGGGGTCGCCGGGCATCAGGACGGTTTTGGCGAATTCACCGGGTTGAGCGGTATTGTGGGCAGTAGGCATAGCGTTTTCCTCCTTATTTTTTCACGGGTTCCCCGTTGGTTTGCGGTTCCATGGCCTTCACGGCCCTGACAATGCGGCTGGTGCCCAGCCGGGAGGCCCCCAGACGCAGGAAGTCCTCCGCGTCCTTCAGGTCGGCGATGCCGCCAGCGGCCTTGATCTTCACGTTAGGCCCCACGTGGGCCGCCATGAGGGCCACGTCCTCCCGGGTGGCGCCTCCGCCGCCGAAGCCGGTGGAGGTCTTGATATAGTCGGCGCCGGACTCCGTCACCACGCCGCACAGGCGGATCTTCTCCGCTTCCGTCAGCAGGCAGGTCTCAATGATCACCTTCAGCAAGCGGCCCTGGCAGGCGGCCTTCACCGCCCGGATTTCCGCCAGGATATCGTCCCAGCGGCCCTCCTTGGCCCAGCCCACATGGATCACCATGTCAATCTCCGCCGCGCCGTTCCGGACGGCGTCCTCCGCCTCGAAGCACTTGGCAGCGGTGGTGGAGTAGCCGTTGGGAAAGCCGATGACGGTGCAGACGGGGATGCGGCCCCGGACATACTCCGCCGCCTCCTTCACCCGGGCGGCGGGGATGCACACGCTGGCGCAGCCGTAGCGGATGCCGTCGTCGCAGACGGCCCTGATCTCCTCCCAGGTGGCCGTCTGGCTCAGCAGGGTGTGGTCCACGGTTTTCAGAATCTCTTTCAGTTCCATTTCAGGTCGCTCCTTTATCATTGGGATACCATCGGATTGTTCCGTCCCGCTCCTCCCGGCGCAGCCGCCCCCGGAGCAGCAGATGGTCCAGATGGCTCAGGGCCTCACCCACGGCGAAAAATTTCTGGGTCAGGGGGAAGTCCGCCCACCCGCGGCAGCGGATCTGCCAGCGCATGGCCCCGGCGATCCCGTAGGCCGTCATGCCGGGGCAGCTCTCCACCGCGGCTACGGTGTCCTCCAGCCGGCGGCGGTGATGGGCAAGCAGCTCCTCCGCCCGTTCCTTCAGGCTTCCCGTCTCCGCCCGGTGGGCCGGCAGAAGCAATTCCACCGGATAGTCCTTCACCTTTTCCAGGCTCCGCAGATAGCTGCCCAGGGCGTCGGGCATGGACTCCCAGCGGCAGATGTTGGGGCTGATGTGAAACAGCACGTGGTCCCCGGAGAAGAATACCCGCCGCTCCCCGTCATACAGGCACATGTGGTCCGGCGTGTGGCCGGGGGTGGACACGCACCGCAGCCGGTAGCCGCCGTACTCCAGCACGTCCCCCTCCCCTACCGGGGTATAGTCCCGGAACAGGTGGGGCGCCAGTTCCTTGGCAGGGTTGCTGCCCCACAGCTCATCCATCTCCGCCCGGGAAAAGCCGTCCCGGATGTAGTTTTCGTTCCGCAGCCGCCAGAACTCGTCGGTGCCCCGGCACAGCAGCTCTTCCCCGTCCCCCTGCGACAGGAATATCTCGCACCCCGGTCGGTGCAGCTCCGTGGAAAGGCCGGTGTGGTCGCTGTGGAGGTGCGTCAGGAAGATGTCCGTGCGGGCCAGGTCCGCGCCGAGCTCCTCCAGCTGCCGCGTCATGGCCTCCCGGCAGGGCTCCTCCCGGAAGCCGGTGTCGATCAGCAAATTCCGCGGTCCGGTAATCAGGTAGCTGTTCAGGTTTTTCAGCGGACTGCCCACCAGGGGGATGTCCAGCCGGTACAGGTTCTCTCCGATTCTCTCTGCCATATCTGCCTTCCTTTGTTGGTTCTGCCCCCTATTTTACCAGACCGGCTCCCCGCTGTCCAGTGGGGCGCTTTTCCGCCCTTGTAAAACCGCCGCCCCGGTGGTACAATGGGAAAACCGATCTCCGGTTTTCCGTCACCTTTCGTCCCTGTTGTCCGTCTGACGGACAGACGTGTTTTTATTGGAGGTACATCATGAAGTCCCGATTCCTTGCGTTTTTCTGCGCGGTCTGCCTGCTGGCAGCCGCCGTCCCCGCCGCGGCCGCCCTCTCCGGCGAAGCCACCCGGGCGTCGGACACCCTGTACACCCTGGGCCTGCTGCCCGGGGAAGCCGGCTCCCTCTCCGCGGCCGCCACCCGCGGCGACGCCGTGACGCTGCTGGTGGCCCTGTCCGGCTGCCGGGCCGAGGCCGCCGCCGACAACTGGATCTCCGGGTTCCGGGATGTGCCCGCTTCCCTCCAGACCGCCGTCAACTACGCGTCCCATCAGAACTGGACCTCCGGCACCACGGTGCTGACCTTCTCCCCGGACCGCCCCGTCACCGCCAACGCCTGGTTCTCCTTCCTGCTGCGGATGCTGGGCTACAGCGACAAAAACGGCGACTTCGACGTGTCCGGCGCGGCGGTGTTCGCCCAGCGCATTGGCCTGACGCCCCAGCGCTATGAAGGCGCCCTCACCATGGGGCAGCTGTACGAGTCCGCCCGGGACGCCCTGTTCTTCTCCTACAAGGACGGCAGTGAGACGGTGGCGGAGCGGCTGGTGCGCAAGGGCGCCGTCTCCCGGGCCGCCGCCAACGCCCTGGGCCTGCTGACGCCGGAGCTGTCCGCCCGGCAGATCGCCGACCGCTACACCGCCGCCGTGTTCCAGATCGCCCTGTACCGCAAGCCCATTGAGATTGACGCCCAGTCTCCCTCCGCCGACGCCAGCGGCTTCTTCATCTCCTCCGACGGTCTGGCCGTCACCAACTACCACTCCCTGGAGGACGCCATTTACGCCACCGTCACCCTGGCCACCGGCGAGGTCTACCCCATCGACCGGGTGCTGTACTATGACCAGGCCATTGACCTGGCGGTGATCCGGGTGTCCCGGACCTCCACGGAGGGCCGCACCACCTCCGCCTTCGCCTGCCTGACGCCGGCGGAGAACCCGGACGTGCGGGCCGGCGACGTGGCCTACTCCATCGGCAGCCCCCTGGGGCTGGGTCTGTCCGTCTCCGCGGGCATCATCAGCGACCCCAGCCGCCCCGTTGCCCGCTATCAGCTCCCCTGCATCATGAACACCGCCGACATCTCCCGGGGTTCCAGCGGCGGCGCGCTGCTGAACGTGTACGGCCAGGTCATCGGCGTCACCTCCGGCGCCTACGCCTACGGCAACAGCATGTATCTGGCGGTGCCCATCGCCCCGGCGCTGACCGCCGATCTCTCCGGCGAGGGCTGGACCGTGGCGGAGGTCACCGAAATGGTCCGGGCCGCCAGCGCGGAGGACGCGGACTGAGCAATTTCATAGTTTCCGAAAACAGGTCCCGGCGCTGACGCGCCGGGACCTGTTTGTTAATGAGTCAGAATAAACTGCTCCAGCTCCTCCGCGGTCTGTACCACCGCCACGGCGCCGTGATCCCGCAGCTCGCCGGGGGCGGCATAGCCGAAGAACTCCACCCCCGCGCAGTCCACGCCGCACTCCCTGGCTCCCAGCACGTCGAACTTCCGGTCGCCCACCATCAGCACCTGAGGCTTGTCGGCCTCCCCCAGGCCCAGGCGGCGGAGGGCCTCCCGGATCACGTCGGCCTTGCCCCAGTCCTCCCCTGTGGGCGGGCTGCCGGCAATGACATCCAGCGACGGGGTATAGCCGAACCGCTCACAGATGGGAATGCACATAGGCTCCGGCTTGGAGGAGGCCAGGGCCAGCACGTAGCCCCGCTCCTTCAGCCGCCGGCACAGCTCCGGCATCCCCGGCGCGGCGGCGTTCTCGAACTTTCCGATGGGGGCGTACCGCTCCCGGAACAGCTCCACGCCCCGCTCCGCCTCCTCCCGGCTGAAGCCGCAGAACTCCATGAAGGAATCCTGCAGCGGCGGGCCGATGAAGCGGAGCAGCATAGACTCCGGCGGCACGGGCCGGTTCATCTTTTCAAAGGCGTAGCGCAGGCAGTTGAAGATTCCCTCCTTGGAATCCGTCAGCGTGCCGTCCAGGTCCAGCAGAATGTATTTGTACATGGCTGTTCTCCTCTCCCGAAAAAAGCCGCGGCACGGGCCGCGGCTTTGCGTTCTGCAGGGTTTCTCTCACCAGCCGTTCCCTCATTGGCTCCGGCATCGGCGCCGGAAGAGGCTGGTTTGCGTTGCGTTTTTTGTCATTATAGCACACCGTTTCCGGAAAGCGCAATCCTCTTTTCCCGTTCTGCCAAAAAAATCACAAATCCCGCGAAACGCCGCCGGGGGCGGCCTCCGGTTTCCCCCGTCACACCAGCCCGGAGATCACCGGCGCCAGCAGCTCCGCCAGGCGGCGGTGATCCGGCGGCGCCATGTGGACGCCGTCCCGGGAGGTCACGGCCCCCAGCGCCCCGGCGTCCGCGAAGGGACAGTCCAGGCGGCGGCACAGTTCCCGGTACGCCCCGCCCAGGCGGCGGGACCGCTCCACGGACCGGGGCGTGAAGGACTCCCCGAAGGGCGACACAGCGGCCAGCGTCTCCCCGTTGAGCAGCATGGGCGCCACCACCAGTACCCGGGGCGCCGAACGCAGGCCCCACAGTCCGGGGCTGCGGACCGTCTGCACCAGCTTTTCCATGCCCCGGGCCACCTCGTCCGGCGCCAGCCCCAGCCGGTCCTTCAGATCGTTGGTGCCCAGCATCAGCACCACCAGGTCCAGAGGGTCATGGGTTTTCAGGGCCACCGGCAGGTACCGGCTGCCGCAGCTCCAGCCGTCAAAGCCGTCGTCATAGGCGGTGGTCCGGCCGTTGAGGCCGCACTCCTCCACCCGGTATTCCGGCCCCAGCAGGGCCTGCAGCCGCCCGGTCCAGCGGACCTCCGGCGGAAACCGCAGCGCCGTCTCCGCGTCATAGCCCCAGGTGTTGGAATCGCCGTAGCACAGAATCGTTTTCATCAGACCGCCTCCCCGAAAACAAAAATTCCCCGAAAATCACGTATTTTTTCAGATTCTACCACAGAACGCCCGCTGCTTCCAGTCCTTTTGCCGCCGGTTTTGCAAAAGGCCGTTGCGCTTTGCCCTCAATGTGATACAATAGCGGCAGAAAGATTCCACCTGAAAGGAGCAGTCTTATGGAAAAACCCACCGAGTACAGCCTGACCTGGGAAGTCACCGACGAGATGACCGCCAAGCGCATCGGCTCCGCCGGCTCCAGGATTCTGTCCACCCCCAACATGGTGGCCCTGATGGAGGCCACAGCCCTGGAGCTGGCCAAGGCCTATCTGGCGGAGGACCAGACCACCGTGGGCGCGGAGATTCACTGCCGCCACCTGGCCCCCACCCCCGTGGGCATGAAGGTCACCGCCACCGCCCGCCTGCGGTCCATTGAGCGGCGGAAGATGTGGTTTGACATTGAGGTCAACGACGAGAAGGGCAAGTGCGGCGAAGGCTCCCACCTGCGCATCATGGTGACCCAGCAGGGCATGAAGGAAAAAGCCGAGAAGAAGGCTGAGAACTGAGCGAAAAGACTGCGCCGGCGGCGCAGTCTTTTTTTGCCGGCAGCGGAATGCCCCTTGACAGCTTCCCCTTCCGGCGCTATAATAGCTAACATAGTTAGTTATCGAGGCGATCACATGTATTATCAGTCTCTGGCCAGCGAGCTGCTCCGCATCCGGATGAACCTGCTTCAGGTTCCGGCATCCCAGAAGCTGTCCGGCATCCTGCGGGGCGGGCTGTTTGTGCTGAATTATCTGTACAATCACGACGGGGGCATCCACCCCAAGGAACTCAGCGAAAAGCTGTCCGTCAGCACGGCGCGGATCGCCAGCCTCCTCAACCACATGGAGGAAAAGCACCTGGTGGTCCGGGAAACCGATCCGGAGGATTCCCGGCAGGTGCTGGTGCGGCTGACGCCTGACGGGCTGGACGCCATCCAGCGCTGCCGCAGCGACGTGCTGGCCAATGTGGAGCGGATGCTGGAGGGTCTGGGTCCGGATGACGCCCGGGAGTATATCCGGATTCAGGAAAAGATCTACAGCAACTATCTGAACAGCGGAAAGAAAAACTATGGCTGACGCCGTAGTTTTTCTTTCCCGAATTAACTAACTTTGTTAGTTATAAGGAGGAATTTTGTCATGCCCGACAAGGAAGTCGTTCAGGAGATCATTCGCAGCGCGCCGGCGGTCCGGGCCTACGGGCCTCACCACCATCACCGCACCGCCAACACGGCGGCAGGCCGCATCTTCGCGGCGGCGCAGATGGTGCTGGGGGTGTGCTGCGTGCTGCTGGCCCAACAGGTCTACCGGGCCCTGCCCTTCCTGCTGGGAGGCGGTATGGTGCTGGCGGGCGTCAACCGCATGGTCTGCGGCTTCTGGACCCGGGAATACCGGTGGAAGGAGACGAAGCTCACCGCCAACGGCATCGTGTATCTGCTGCTGGGGCTGGTCATCCTGTTCCACCACGCCGGCGCGGACACCCTCATCGGCAGTATCTGGGGCGTGCTGGGCCTGATGAAAGGCTCCGAGGCCCTGAACGGTGCCCTGTACCGCCTATCTCACAAGGAACCCTGCGCCGCCCTGGGCATCCAGGCGGCTGTAGAGCTGGCGCTGGGCTTTCTGCTGTTGATTGACCCGTGGTCGGCCGTCCGGCATCACGTGCCGCTCCTGGGGCTGGAGCTGGCGGTGATGGGATGGCAGAGCCTGCGGGAGTCAAAATAGTCCCACTCAACACGCCGCGGCAGCGGCAAACCAGAAAGGAGCGATTCATGAACCATTCCGAGATCAGCGCATTGGACCTGGGAATCATCGCCGTCTATCTGCTGGTGATGGTTTCCGTCGGCATTTATTCCATCCGGCGGGTGAAGAACAGCGGCGACTACTATGTGGCCGGCCGGTCCTTCGGCCCGCTGGTTCTGATGGCCACCGTCTGCGCCACCATCATCGGCGGCAGCGGCCTCATGGGCCGGGCGGGCGTGGCCTATTCCAGCGGCTTCAAGGCCATTCTCACCGCCGTGCCCTACCTGCTGGGGATGTTCATCTTCTCCGGCATCTCCGGCCGCATTTCCGACGTGGGCATGAAATACGGCACCACCTCCATTCCGGAGCTGTTTGAGCTGCGCTTCGGCAGGACGGCCAAGCTTCTGCTGTCCCTGATGATCGCCTTCACCATGATGGGCACGGTGGCCTCTCAGGTGACGGCCACCGCCACCATTGTCAACATGCTGGGCGGGGAGATCGGCCTCTCCTACGAGGTGGGCGCCCTGATCGCCTGTGTGGTGTTTATGCTTTACACCGCCACCTCCGGCCTCTACGGCGTGGTTTACACCGACGTGCTGCAGTTCTACATTCTGATTCTGTTTGTCTACATCCTGATCCCGGCGGCCTCCTTGCTGGCGGTGGGCGGCTTCGGCAATTTCGCCGCCAACCTGGACCCCGCCCTGTCCACCCCCTACATCAACGGCAGCATTCTGGGGGACATCGTCACCTACCTGGTGTTCACCATGGCCGGCGCGGAGATGTGGCAGCGGGCCTTTGCCGCCAGGGACCGGAAGGCCGCCAAAAAGGGCATGTTCCTGGGCACGGCAGTCTACGGCGTCACCATTCTGCTGGTGTATTTCATGGGCGTCATCGCCCACCAGATCATCGGCGATGACGTGCTGGCCCGGTACGGCTCCACCGACGCGGTGGTGCCGGCCCTGGCCATCAGGGTGCTGCCCATCGGACTGACGGGTGTGGCCCTGGCGGGGTTGCTGTCCGTCATCATGTCCACGGCGGACAGCTACCTGCTGGTGTCGGTTCAGACCTGCGTCAGCGACATCGGCAAAACCCTGGACCCGAAAATGAGCGAGAAAAAGGAGCTGCTGCTGTCCCGGATCTTTGCCGTCATTCTGCCCATCGGCGCCTTGGTGATCGCCCTGTACATCAAAAACGCCTACAACATTCTCATGTTCGCCTGGTGCTTCTACGCCGCGGCGGCGGGCCTGCCCGCCTTTGCCGCCCTGTTCTGGAAGAAGGCTACGAAGCAGGGCATCATCGCCGCCATGGTCAGCGGCTTCGTGGTGTGCATCGGCTGGAAGCTGCTGGGCCAGCCCTTCGGCCTGGGTGCCGCCGTCCCCGGCACCGCCGCCTGCGCCGTCGCGCTGGTGGCCGTCAGCCTGGCCACGTACCGCAAAAGCCCCGCCCCCTTCCTCTCCGTGTCGGAGGAACCCGCCTGAAACCGGAACCCCCGCCTGCCGGAGATGCTCCGGCACTGGCGGATGAGGGAATGTGGCTGCCTTCGCAGATTGCCAAGAAGATTGCAGATATGCAGGCGGCAGGTTGCAAGTTGTCCGCAGAGGATATTTACAACATAAATGGTGCCTCAATAAAGGATGCCATAGTGCATTTTAATGGTGGCTGTACGGGAGAGCTTATCTCCAACAAGGGACTGCTTATTACAAACCACCATTGCGGTTTTAGTGCAATCCAATCACACAGCACCGTGGAGCACGACTACCTTAGAGATGGTTTCTGGGCAAACGGAATGAAGGATGAACTCCCCAATCCTGGTTCGCTCTATGT
Organism: Dysosmobacter sp.; assembly: GCF_034093755.1. Taxonomy (GTDB): domain Bacteria; phylum Bacillota; class Clostridia; order Oscillospirales; family Oscillospiraceae; genus Oscillibacter. Next base: position 14,126 of record NZ_JAXEBZ010000065.1, read on the forward strand.
GGATTTTCTGGAGTATATGCAGGATGTGACCGAGCCGGTTCTGAAGGGGACT
>NZ_JAXEBZ010000066.1:0-3522 GCF_034093755.1 Dysosmobacter sp.
GGGCACCTTCTCCTCAAGGAGAAGGCTTGGGCGCTACCGCGCCAGTGGAACCAGCAAACTGCCGTCATAAGATAAACGATCATTTATCCGATGTACGCTCCTGCGGCTGAATGCTGCGATACGGGATATCAGAACGATGAAGTGCCGGGGCTGGTCTTCCGATGCCCCGGCACTTTTCTGTTCGTTATCCCTGCCCTGTGCTTACGCCAGGTAAATAGCCTTACATGCCAGCATGGTTTCGTAGCAGTCCAGCTTGGAGACCAGCTCCAGGGGGGCGTGCATACTCAGCACGGGCACACCGGCGTCTACGGTGACGATGTTCCGGTCTGCCATGTATGCGGCCACGGTGCCGCCGCCGCCCTGATCCACCTTGCCCAGGGTGGCGATCTGCCACAGGACCCTAGCGTTGTTCAGCGTGGTGCGGACGTGCCCCATGGCCTCGGCGGAGGCGTCGGAGGCGCCGCCCTTGCCCCGGGAGCCGGTGTACTTGCAGATGGAGATGCCGTAATTCAGCTGGGAGTTGTTCCGGCGGTCGCAGGTCTCGGGGAAGTTGGGGTCAAAGGCGTTGGATACGTCGGCGGACAGGCAGAAGGAAGCGGCGAAGCAGTCCTCCAGCTTCACCCCCTGGGCATCGCACAGACCGCCCATGAAATGCTCAAAGTAGTGGCTCTGCATGCCGGAGATGCCCACGGAGCCGATCTCCTCCTTGTCCGCCAGGATGCACACGGCGGTTTTGGCAGGCTGAGAAATGGTGAACAGGGCCTCCAGCTCCGCGTAGGCGCAGACCCGGTCGTCGTGGCCGTAGGAGCTGATGAGGCTCCGGTCCAGGCCCACCTCCCGGCAGCGGCCCGCGGGGACCACGGTCAGCTCGGCGGACTGGAAGTCGGCCTCCACAAGGCCGTATTTCTCGTTCAGCAGCTTCATGATGTTCAGCTTCACCAGATCCGCGCCCTCGCCCTCGATGGGCTCGGTGCCCAGGATCACGTTCAGCTGCTCACCGGCGATGACCTCGGCGGCGGTCTTGCGCATCTGGTCGGCGGCCAGGTGGATCAGCAGATCGGAGACCATCAGCACAGGGTCGCTGTCGTCCTCGCCGATGGTGATGGTGACCACGGTGCCGTCCTTGCGGTAGACCACGCCGTGAAGCGCCAGGGGCACGGTGGTCCACTGGTATTTCTTGATGCCGCCGTAGTAGTGGGTCTTGAAGTAGGCGATCTCGGCATCCTCGTACAGGGGATTGGGCTTGATGTCCAGCCGGGGGGAATCCACGTGGGCAGCGCAGATATTGGCGCCCTTGCTCAGGGGCTCGGTGCCGATGACCGCCAGAGCGATGGACTTATCCCGGTTGTTGTAGTAGATCTTGTCGCCGGGCTTGACCTCCATGCCGGAGACAAAGGGCTTGAAGCCCAGCTTTTCCGCCTCCCGGACGGCCCAGGCGGTGGCTTCCCGCTCTGTCTTGCAGGCGTCCATGAAGGCCATGTAGCGCTTGCTGTAGCCTTCCATTTCGGTGCGCTGCTCCGCTGTCAGGCTGGTGTAGCCGTTCGTGGGCTTCATCAGCAGGGATTCACGCAGTTCATCTGTCGTCATGATCTTTCTCTCCTTTACAGTTGAAAATGGCACAGGAAGGGCGGGAGAGGTCCCCCGCCCGGTTTATGACTCTATTATACCGGATTGCCGCAGAAAAGCAAGACATTTGTCCCGGAACCGGGCTTCCGTGCCGTCGTTTTCCAGCACGGCCCCGCAGCGCTGCCGGAACCAGTCCTGACTGTGCTGGGCGGCAATGCGGCTGCGGGCGTATTCCTCGGTGATGCCGTCCCGGGCCATGAGCCGCCGGACCCGGTCTTCCGTGGGGGCGGTGACGGCTACGGTCAGATCGCAAAGCTCTGCCAGCCCTCCCTCGAACAGGGCGATGGCATCAATGGCCGCAAGCTTCGGCCCCGCTTCTAGCCGGCGCAGGACCTCCCGCTTTACGGCGCCGTGGGTGATCCGGTTCAGATCCTCCAGCGCCTGTCCGTCGGAAAAGACCAGCGCGCCCAGCTTTTTGCGCTGCAGCACGCCGCCGGCGACCACACCGGGAAACCGGCCTTCAATGGCAGCCAGCAGCTCCCTGTCGGTGGCCAGCAGCTCATGGTAGATGGCGTCGCAGTCCAGAATCAGTCCGCCCTGCTGGCCGATGAGCTTCAGAAGGGTGGTCTTTCCGCAGCCGCTTCCGCCGGTGATGCCCAGGATCATACTTCTGCCTCCGCGTCCACGATGTGGAAGGCGGCGGCCTTTTTCAGCCGGTTCTGAACGGCGTAGGCCACGCCGCCACCCACGGGGCACCGGGCGTAGACCTGGTGGATGCTGGGATCATCCAGCTCCCGCAGGGCGGCGAAAAGTCCGGCGGACAGGGTGTTCACGTCCGCCTCCCGTCCGTAGGCCAGGGGGGAACAGCCTTCGTACAGGGGCAGCTCCTCCTGGAAGCACAGTACCCGGTCTCCGGGGACAAAGTGGCGGTGAATGTATGCGGCGGCCTTCTCCCGGCTGCCGGAGACGATGACCACCGGCTCGGCGGGGGCGTAGTGGCGGTATTTCATGCCGGGAGCCTTGACCACGGCATCCTTGTCGATCTGGGCGGTGACGGCCTTGTCCACTACCAGGTCCCCCAGAACGGCAACCAGCTGCTCCGGCGTGATGCCGCCGGGGCGCAGCAGCCGGGGCCGGTCCTCGGTCAGGTCCACAATGGTGGATTCCACACCCACCCGGCAGGGGCCTCCGTCCACCACGGCGGCGATCCGTCCGTCGTGATCGTGGAGCACATGCTCTGCCGTGGTGGTGGAGGGCTTCCCGGACAGGTTGGCGGAGGGAGCGGCAATGGGTACCCCGGACAGGCGGATGATCTCCCGGGTCACGGCGTTGTCCGGACAGCGGACGGCCACCGTATCCAGACCGGCGGTGGTGCGCCGGGGGACGCTGTCCCGGGCTGGCAGCACCATGGTCAGAGGGCCGGGCCAGTAAGTTCGGGCCAGGTCGTAGGCTTTTTGCGGAATATGGTGGCAGAACAGCTCGATCTGCTCCGGGCCGCAGATGTGCAGGATCAGAGGGTTGTCCTGGGGACGGCCCTTGGCTTCAAAAATCTTAGCCACGGCGGCTTCATCCAGACCATTGGCACCGAGACCGTAAACCGTCTCCGTGGGAATGGCCACCAGCTCTCCGCGCTTGATCAATTCCGCGGCAAGAGCAGGCGTTCCCGGCTCCCGGGCGGATAAGAGTAAAGTCTGCATAGGATCACCTCGGTCAGAAATTGAAAATGAAAATGAACACGCTGCTTCGCAGATTGAGAATTTCACAGGGACAATGACTATTGCGTAAATGATCGTTTAGCGTCTCCAAGGCCCCCTCTGACGAGGGGGCTGTCAGCGAAGCTGACTGGGGGAGAGAAAGCCTGAAAGCTTTCGCATTTCTGGTAAATATGGGAAAAGACGGAACATTTTCTCTCCCTCAGTCGCTTCGCGACAGCTCCCTCATCAGAGGGAGCCTTGT
>NZ_JAXEBZ010000067.1:0-38597 GCF_034093755.1 Dysosmobacter sp.
CCATGTCCTGTGTTATACTCTTGCTCATGAAGGATATGGCCCCCTTTCGTCAAGTTGTGGTGTGGTAACTCAACTTTAACCGATAAGGCCCTATCCTTCATCCTTTTTATTTACTTGTCCAACATGTATTGTAATCCTACATGGCAAATGCCGGGAGATCTGGTATGATGAAGGCACATCACGCCGGAACCCTCCGGCAGCAGGAGATAAAACCATGACCTACGACTTTACCTCCCACCTGGAGCGGCGGGGCCAGGACGCCCTGGCGGTGGACGGCCTGGGCACCGGCCGGCTCGGCATCGCTCCCAACGCCCCCAGGCCCGGCTTTGACGTGATCCCCATGTGGGTGGCGGACATGAACTTCCCCACCCTGCCCACCATTCAGGAGGCCATCATTCAGCGGGTGCGGCACCCCGCCTTCGGCTACTTCACCCCCCGGGACGAGTACCATGACGCCATCATCCGCTGGCAGGAGAGCCGCAACGGCGTGACAGGGCTGGAGCGGCAGCACATCGGCTATGAAAACGGCGTCATCGGCGGCCTGCTCAGCGCGCTGGGGGTGTTCTGCTCCCGGGGCGACGCGGTGCTGCTCCACTCCCCCACCTATATTGGCTTCACCAACAGCCTGCGCAGCAACGGCTACCGCATTGTCCTCTCGCCGCTGGTGCGGGACGAAGACGGCGTCTGGCGGATGGACCTGGCGGACATGGAGCGGCAGATCACGGAGAAGCACATCCACGCCGCCGTGTTCTGCTCCCCCCACAACCCCTGCGGCCGGGTGTGGGAGCGGGGCGAGATTGAGTCCGCCATGGAGCTGTTCCGGAAGTATGACGTGTCCGTTGTCTCCGACGAGATCTGGTCCGACATCATTCTGGCCGGTCACCACCACACCCCCACCCAGAGCGTCAGCGATGACGCCCGGAACCGCACCGTAGCCCTGTACGCCCCCTCCAAAACCTTCAATCTGGCGGGCCTGGTGGGCAGCTACCACATCATCTACAACCGGCGGCTCCGGGACCGGGTGGGCAGAGAGTCCTCCCTCTCCCACTACAACGAGATGAACGTGCTGTCCATGCACGCCCTGATAGGCGCCTACCGTCCGGAAGGGCATGTGTGGGTGGATGAACTGTGCCAGGTGCTGACGGAGAACGTGGACTACGCCTGCGGCTATATCCGGGACCGCTTCCCGGGGGTAGAGGCGGCCCGGCCCCAGGGGACCTACATGCTGTTTCTGGACTGCTCCGGATGGTGCGCCGCCCACGGTAAAACCATCGGCCAGCTGCTGCAGGCGGGATGGGACGTGGGCGTCGCCTGGCAGGACGGCCGCCCCTTCCACGGGCCCTGCCACATCCGCATGAACCTGGCCCTGCCCCTGTCCCGGGTGCAGGAGGCCTTCCGCCGTCTGGACCGGTACGTATTCAACGGGGAACTCTGACCCCACTTTCATCCTACCCCTTCTTTTCTTGGGAAAACAGGCGGAAATTTCTTAAATTCCGATAAAAAACCGGAGAAGCGCTGCTTCTCCGGTTTTTTCGGTTATCCCTTTGGCTGCTCCGTCCAGAGCACCGTGCCGTCCGGCAGGGTGAAATCCTCCGGGCCGGGCCGGGGGTCCGTGACGCTCTGGGCGGTGGTGCGCCAGACGGTGACGCCGTCCTCCAGCTGCTCCGCCCCCGCCAGCAGCCCGTCGCTGACGCTGACCCAGTACCGCAGGCTGCGGCCCTGCCGGTCCTCCGCCGTCTCCACATAGATGCAGTCGGCGCCGTTCCACTCCCGGTAATCCGCCGTCAGAATGTCGCCGGGCCGGAGGGACAGAATGTCCTCATAGGTGGGGATGCCCTGCTCCTGATCCGGGGAGACGTCCCCCGCGGGGCCGGTGTAGTACGCCTTCTCCTCATCGTACCAGACGTAGGTGACAGTGCCGTCGGTGACGGTGTGGCGCACCCGCCCGGAGGCGTCGGCCGTGTCGGCCCGGCTCCAGCCGCCGCCCACCGTCACCGTGACGGAGGCGATGCCGCTGCCGCCGCTCCAGAACCGCTCCGTGGTCAGCACCCGCCGGTATTCCTCCGGCCGGGACAGGGTTTCCACAGCGTAGGCCACCGTCTCCGGCGTCACCTCCACCCGGATGACACTGTCCTCCACCGGCCGGGCGCTGCTGTCCGCCAGGGCGCCGGAATTCAGCTGCGGCAGGGTGATGTGGGAGGTCCGGCGGAGATTGTTGACCATCATCAGCACCACCAGCACCACAATCAGCGCCAGGATGCCCACGGCCACGGCATTGAATTTCCGCTTCCCCATACGGGACCTCCCTTTCCTCCGTTACGCGCCGGTATAGTCCTCCGGCGGCAGTTCCTTCCGGCCGAAATGCCACAAAATGGCGTCGGCAATGCGCTCACAGGCGCGGCCGTCGCCGTAGGGGTTCACGGCGTGGGCCATCTTCTCATAGGCCCCCCTGTCGCAGATCAGGCGGCCGGCCATGGTGACGATGTCGTCCTGCACCACGCCTGCCAGCTTCACCGTACCGGCGGCCACGGCCTCCGGCCGCTCCGTCTCCCGGCGCAGCACCAGCACCGGCTTGCCCAGGGCGGGGGCCTCCTCCTGCAGTCCGCCGGAGTCGGTCAGCACCAGATAGCACCGGGCCATCAGGTTGTGCATCTCGTCGGCAGGCAGCGGGTCAATGAGATGGACCCGGGGCGCGCCCCGCAGGTACTTGTCTACCGCCTCCCGGACCACGGGGCTCAGGTGGACCGGGTACACCAGCTCCACGTCCTCGTGCTCCTCGGCGATCTGCCGCAGGGCCAGCATGATATTCTTCATGGGCTCGCCGTAGTTCTCCCGCCGGTGGCAGGTGACCAGGAGGATCTTCTTCTCCCCGTAGGGCAGGCGGTTCAGTTCCTCCGTGGAGAACACGTAGTCCTCCCGGACGGTGGTTTTCAAAGCGTCGATGACGGTGTTGCCGGTGACGAACAGCCCGTCGGTGATGCCCTCTTTCAGAAGGTTGGCGCGGTTGTTCACCGTGGGGCAGAAATACAGGTCCGCGATGGCGGACACCATCTTCCGGTTCATCTCCTCCGGGAAGGGGGAGTATTTGTCATAGGTCCGCAGTCCCGCCTCCACGTGGCCCACCGGCACCTGGTGATAAAAGGCGGACAGGGCGCCGGCAAAGGTGGTGGAGGTATCGCCGTGGACCAGGATCATGTCCGGCTTCAGCGCCTCGATGGCCTCGTCCATGCCGGTGAGGCACTTGCTGGTGATGGTGGACAGGGTCTGGCGGGGCGTCATGATGTCCAGGTCCCAGTCGGGCTTCAGGCGAAAGACCTCCAGCACGCTGTCCAGCATCTGGCGGTGCTGGGCGGTGACGCAGCACAGGCTCTCAATCTCCGGGCGGGAGGCCAGTTCCTTCACCAGGGGACACATTTTGATGGCTTCCGGCCGGGTGCCGAAAACGCTCAGGATACGCAGCTTTTCCATGTTATTCAAATCCGTCCTTCTTGTAGGGTTCCTTCTTTTCCGGCTTGTGGTCCTCCTGGAACTCCCTGGGGAAGGCCACCCGGGCGGCCACCGCCGCCACCACGCACAGCGTCAGGAAAAACACCATGGCCTTCAGCTCGCTGCTGGTGGTCAGCACCACGGCGGACAGGCCCAGAATGGCGGAGATGACGTACAGCGTGGCCACCGCCTGCTTCTGGTTGAGGCCCATGTCAATGAGCCGGTGGTGGATGTGGCCCCGGTCGGCGTGCATGGGGCTCTGGCCGTGGGCAATGCGGCGGATAAAGGCGAAGGCCGTGTCAAACAGGGGCAGGCCCAGAATGAGGAACGGCACCGCGAAGGAGATGACGGCGTAGAACTTGAACAGGCCCTGGATGGACATGGTAGCCAGGATGAAGCCCAGGAAGGTGGCGCCCGTGTCGCCCATGAACATCTTGGCGGGGTTCATGTTGTAGGGCATGAAGCCCACGCAGGCGCCCACCAGCGCCGCCATCACCACCGCCACCTGGCTCTCCGACACCAGGATGGCAATCACCAGCATGGTGGTGGCGGAGATGGCGGACACGCCGTTGGCAAGGCCGTCCAGGCCGTCAATGAGGTTGACGGAGTTGGTGATGCCCACGATCCACAGCACCGTAATGGGGATGGACAGCTTGCCCAGCACCCAGTAGGCGCTGTCGGACAGCAGGTTGGGGTTGGAAATGGCCTGAATCACCACGCCGTGGAAGATGGGGATCAGGGCCGCCGCGATCTGCACCACGAACTTCAGCATGGCGGGCAGGGCCATGATGTCATCCACCACGCCCAGCACCACAATGATCACCGCCCCCAGCAGAATACCCTGCAGCTGGGGGGAGTGGCGCACATCCGCGAACAGCAGAATGCTGACCATGAAGCCGATGAAAATGGCCAGGCCTCCCAGCCGGGGAATGGGGACCTTGTGCATCCGGCGGTCATCCTTGGGCACGTCGATGGCGCCCACCTTGTAGGCGAAGGTTTTCACCACCGGCGTCATCAGGAAACTGACCACCAGCGCCGCCAGCAGCGCCAGCAGCACGTCGACGATCAGCTGATTTTCAAAATACATTGCGACCTCCCGCGTTACCGGTCGATAAAGCCGACCTTCTTGTAGACCTTGCCCAGGGTGCGGTTGGCCACCCGGGCCGCCTTCTCCGCGCCGGCGCGGTACACTCCCTGGAGATAGGCCTTGTCGGAGAGCATCCGCTCCGTCTCCTCCCGGATGGGACGCAGCATCTCCACCACGGACTCGCCCACGGCGGCCTTGAAGTCACCGTAGCCATGGCCGGCGAACTCCTGCTCGATGGCGTCGAAGGAGCGGCCGGTGGTGACGGCGTAGATCTGCATCAGGTTGGACACGCCGGGCTTGTTCTCCGGGTCATACCGGACACAGGCCTCGGAGTCGGTGACGGCCTTTCTGAACTTCCGCAGAATGTCCTCCGGCCGCTCCAGAATATAGACGCAGCCGTTGGGGTCCTTGTCGGACTTGGACATCTTGTTCTCCGGGGAGGTGAGGCTCATGACCCGGGCGCCCATCTTGGGGATATAGGGCTCGGGAATCTTGAACACGTCGCCGTAGATGCCGTTGAAGCGGTTGGCGATGTCCCGGCAGATCTCCACGTGCTGCTTCTGATCGCCGCCCACCGGCACCAGGTCCGCCTGGTAGAGCAGGATGTCGGCGGCCATCAGGGACGGGTAGGTGAACAATCCCGCATTGATGTTGTCGGCATTCTTGGCGGACTTGTCCTTGAACTGGGTCATGCGGCTCAGCTCGCCGAACATGGTGTAGCAGTCCAGCACCCAGCCCAGCTGGGCGTGGGCGGGAACGTGGGACTGGACGAACAGCACGTTCTTCTCCGGGTCCAGGCCGCAGGCGATGTAGGCCGCCAGCTGGGTCAGGGTGCGGCGGCGCAGGTCCGCCGGCACCTGGCGCACGGTGATGGTGTGCATATCCGCCAGCATATAATAGCAGTCGTACTCGTCGGCCAGCGCCGCCCAGTTCTTGATGGCTCCCAGATAGGAGCCCAGGGTCAGGTCGCCGGAGGGCTGGATGCCGCTGAGAATCCGCTTCTTCTGCACTTCATTTTCCATTGTGGAACACCTCGTATTCATAGTCTGAAAGCGCCGCAGGGCGCAGTGACACAGTTTGACTTTTACAGTGTATCACAACGGCATGAAAAGTGCAACGTGGAAAAACACGCCCCGCTTCCGCTTCCTTTTTCCCCCGCCCGGTCAGACAATCCTTGACAACCCGGCGGCGAAAGGTGATAATGGAAACTGTTATATTATGTGTGCAAACACTTCCACGGAGGTATTCATATGGCAATCGATCACGCTTTTTTTGAGGAGATGGAGGCCCGCATCCCCAGGGGAACGGTCCGTACCCGCTTCGCCCCCTCCCCCACGGGCTACATGCACGTGGGCAACCTGCGCACCGCGCTGTACACCTGGCTCATCGCCCGCCACAACCAGGGCACCTTCATCCTCCGCATTGAGGACACCGACCAGGGCCGGCTGGTGGAGGGCGCCACCGACGTCATTTACCGTACCATGGCCGAGTGCGGCCTGAACCATGACGAGGGCCCCGACGTAGGCGGCCCCGTGGGCCCCTATATTCAGTCGGAGCGCCGGAGCCTGTACGGCAAGTACGCCGAGCTGCTGGTGGAAAAGGGCGCCGCCTACTACTGCTTCTGCGAGAAGTCCGAGTCCGAGGAGGACAGCGGGGACTTTGACCGGGCCGCCGATCCCTGCCGGGACCTGAGTGCGGAGGAGGTAGCCGCCAACCTGGCCGCCGGCAAGCCCTACGTCATCCGCCAGCGCATCCCCCAGGAGGGCACAACCACCTTCCACGACGTGTCCTTCGGCGACATCACCGTGGAGAACAAGACCCTGGACGATCAGGTGCTGCTGAAGCGGGACGGCCTGCCCACCTACAACTTCGCCAACGTGGTGGATGACCACCTGATGGGCATCACCCATGTGGTGCGGGGCAGCGAGTACCTGTCCTCCGCCCCCAAGTACAACCTGCTGTACGAGGCCTTCGGCTGGGAGATTCCCACCTACGTCCACTGCTCCCCCGTCATGCGGGACGCCCACAACAAGATGAGCAAGCGCCATGGCGACCCCTCCTACGAGGACCTGATCGCCCAGGGCTATCTGACCTCCGCCGTGCTGAACTACGTGGCCCTGCTGGGCTGGGCCCCCAAGGGGGAGCGCAGCGAGCAGGAGATCTTCTCCCTGGAGGAGCTGGTGGACGCCTTCGACATCGCCGGCATCTCCAAGTCCCCCGCTATTTTCGACATCGCCAAGCTGGACTACTTCAACGCCACCTACCTCCGGGCCATGACTCCCGAGGCCTTCGCCCGGGTGGCCGAGCCCTATATCCGCCAGGCCGTGAAGAACCCCGCCATCGACGCCGCCGCCGTCAGCGCGCTGCTGCAGGCCCGGTGCGAAAAGCTCACCGATATCCCCGAGAAGGTGGACTTCTTCGACGCGCTGCCGGAGTATGACGCGGAGTGCTTCACCAACAAGAAGTCCAAGACCAACTCCGACGTCTCCCGGGAGATGCTGGAGAAGGTGATTCCCGTGCTGGAGGCCCTGCCGGAGTGGACCATGGACGCCGTCCATGACTCCCTCATCGGCCTGGCCGCGGAGCTGGGGGTGAAGAACGCCACGCTGATGTGGCCGGTACGCATCGCCGCCGCCGGCAAGCTGGTCACCCCCGGCGGCGCTGTGGAAATCTGCACCATCCTGGGCCGGGAGGAGACGCTGCGCCGCCTGCGTCTGGGTCTGGAGAAGCTGCGGTGAAGTGGTTCGACTCCCAGGAGGAGGCGCTGGTGCAGTTTATCCGCACCCCCGGCTTCCTGTATGAGCTGCGGCGCTGCGCCGCGGCCTTCGCCGTGCTGATTCCCCTGGGCTTTGTGCTGGGCCTGGCCTTTCCGGAGGTGCGGGATGCGCTGCTGGAGCAGCTGATGGTGCAGCCGGAGGACACCGCCGCCTATGCCGCGACGGACGCCCTGAACGCCGGCCTCACCGCCTGCGGAATGTCCATTCTGTGCGGCGCCGTCCCCTTCGCCTATTTTCCCGCCCTGTCCCTGGGCAGCAACGCCCTGATGATCGGCGCCATGGCCGCCTGGTATCCGGCCCACGGCCACTCCATGGCGCTGTACATGGCCGCCATCCTGCCCCACGGCGTGTTTCTGCTGCCGGCCATGGTGCTGTGCTGCGCCGCCGGAATGTACCTGTGCGGCGAGATCACCCGCCGGTGCCGGGGGGACAAGTCCGGCCCGCCTCTGCTGCAGACCGTCTCCCAGATCGGCGGCATCTACCTGCTGCTGGCCTTCCCCATTCTCTGCGCCGCCGCGCTGATGGAGGTCCACGTCACCCCCCGCATCATGAGCCTGTTCCTCTGATTCCGAACCCCACACATTTATAATAAAGGAAGGATCTTCCCATGAGCAAAGTCACCATCCCCTCCGGGTATCAGATGCCCCTGAGCAACTACGAGCTGCAGCGGGCCCTCGCCTTCATCAAGGACTCCTTTCAGACCAACCTCTGCAACGCCCTGAACCTGCGCCGCGTCTCCGCCCCGCTGTTTGTGGCGGGGGACTCCGGCCTGAACGACAACCTCAACGGCGTGGAGCGGCCCGTCAGCTTTGACATCCCCGACGTGGGCGTCAACGGCGAGGTGGTCCATTCCCTGGCCAAGTGGAAGCGCCTGGCCCTGAAGCGCTACGGCTTCCACGAGGGCAAGGGCCTCTACACCGACATGAACGCCATCCGCCGGGACGAGGAGGTGGACAACCTCCACTCCATCTACGTGGACCAGTGGGACTGGGAGAAGGTCATCTCCCGGGAGGACCGGAACGTGAACTATCTGAAGTCCTCCGTCCGGGCCATCGTGGGGGCCGTGTGCGAGACGGCGGACGCCCTGAACGTGGCCTTCCCCTGCCTCCATGTCCGGCCGGAGCGGGAGGTGTACTTCCTCACCACCCAGGAGCTGGAGGACCGCTACCCCGACCTGACCCCCAATGAGCGGGAGTACGCCATCTGCAAGGAGCACCCCACCGTGTTTCTGATGCAGATCGGCAAGACCCTCCGCTCCGGTATCCGCCACGACGGCCGCGCCCCCGACTACGATGACTGGGAGCTCAACGGCGACATTCTCATGTGGAACCCGGTGCTGGAGCGGCAGTTTGAGATTTCCTCCATGGGCATCCGGGTGGACGCGGAGTCCCTGGACCGGCAGCTGACCCTGGCGGGCTGCGATGACCGCCGGAATCTCCCCTTCCACAAGATGCTGCTGAATGATGAGCTGCCCCTGACCATGGGCGGCGGCATCGGCCAGTCCCGTCTGTGCATGCTGCTGCTGGGCGCCTGCCACATCGGCGAGGTGCAGGCCAGCCTGTGGGATCAGGCCACTCTGGATGCCTGCGAGGCCGCCGGCGTCCGTCTGCTGTAAGCGCAAGGGACCCCGCCTGCCGGACGGGGTCCTTTTCATCCCACCACCGCGAAAGGAGCAAACCCCATGGAGCAGGAGCACAAGCGCCGGGTGCGCTACAAGGGCACCCATCCCCGGCGTTTTGAGGAAAAATACAAGGAGCTGCAGCCGGAAAAGTACCGGGCCGACGTGGAGAAAATTCTGGAGAGCGGCCACACCCCCGCCGGGATGCACATCCCCATCATGGCAGACGAAATTCTGGACTTTCTGCAGATTCAGCCAGGCCAGACCGGGCTGGACGCCACCCTGGGCTACGGCGGCCACACCCGGAGGATGCTGGAGCGGCTGGAGGGGACGGGGCACCTGTACGCCACCGACGTGGACCCCATTGAGTCGGAAAAGACCCGGAAGCGGCTGGAGGAAGCGGGCTACGGGCCGGACATCCTCACCGTCCGGCGGATGAACTTCGCCCGGCTGGATGAGGTGGCGCCGGGGGTGAAGTTCGACTTTGTGCTGGCGGACCTGGGGGTCTCCTCCATGCAGATCGACAATCCCCGGCGGGGCTTCACCTTCAAGCAGGACGGCCCTCTGGACCTGCGGCTGGACCCCACCGCCGGCGTCACCGCCGCGGAGCGTCTGCGGCAGCTGGAGGAGGACGAGCTGGAGGCCATGCTGGTGGAAAACGCCGACGAGCCCCACGCGGAGCGCATCGCCCGGGCCATTGTCAAAACCTACCGGCGGGGCGGCACCATCGACACCACCCGGCAGCTGTACGCCGTCATTGAAAACGCCCTGTCCTTCCTCCCCGCCGGAGAGCGGAAGGAGGCCGTGAAAAAATCCTGTCAGCGGACCTTTCAGGCGCTGCGCATCGATGTGAACAGCGAGTTCGAGGTGCTGTACGAGTTTCTGGAGAAGCTGCCCGCGGTGCTGAAATCCGGCGGCCGGGCGGCGATCCTGACCTTCCACTCCGGGGAGGACCGGCTGGTGAAGCAGGCCTTCCGCCAGTACCGCCGGGAGGGCGTGTACAGCGAGGTGTGCGAGGATGTGATCCGGCCCTCCGCCCAGGAGTGCTTCCGCAATCCCCGGGCCCGGTCCACCAAGCTGCGCTGGGCCATCCGGGCCTGAGAGGGGGCGTTGTCATGCTGCGGGACGAGACCATTCAGCGGGTACTGCGGTTCCGGGACGACCGGGACTGGCGGCAGTTCCACACCCCCAAGGATCTGGCCATCTCCATGAGTCTGGAGGCGGCGGAGGTGCTGGAGCTGTTCCAGTGGAGCGGCACGGACCTGGAGTGCGCCGACAAGCTGCCCCGGCTCCGGGAGGAGCTGGCGGACGTGCTGAGCTACTGCATTCTGCTGGCGGACGTGTGCGGGCTGGACCTGGACGAAATCATGAACGAAAAAGTGGACAAAAACGAGGCGAAGTACCCGGTGGACAAGGCCAGGGGCCGGTCCGCCAAGTATACGGAGCTGTGAAAAGAACCGGCTGGAACACCCAGCCGGTCCTTTTTTCAATAGTGGTATCGGGGCCGCATTCCCACGAGAAATGCCGCCGTGACGCACAGGGACAGTCCCTCCGCCGCCACCACGGCCAGCCAGACGCCGTCCAGCCCCCAAAGCAGCGGCAGCACCAGCACCGCCGCCACCTGAAACAGCAGCGTCCGCAGAAAGGAGATGGCGGCGGACACCGCGCCGTTGTTCAGGGCCGTGAAGAAGGCGGAGCCGAAGATGTTGAGCCCCGCCGGCAGAAAGCTGAAGGCATAGATCCGCACGCCCCGCTCCGTCATGGCCATCAGCGCCGGGTCGTAGCCCACGAAGATGCCGGACAGAACCCCCGCCAGCTTCCACGCCGCCGCGGCCATCACCACGCCGCTGACCGCGGTCACCGTCCGGCTCTTGCGGAACAGGCTGCGCAGCTCCCCGGGATTCCCCGCGCCGTAGTGATAGCTGATGACAGGCGCGCTGCCCACGGAAAAGCCCAGAAACACAGCGGTGAAAATGAAGTTCAGGTACATCACCACGCCGTAGGCCGCCACGCCGTCCTCTCCCGCCAGATGCAGCAGCTGGAAGTTATACAGGATGCTTACCACCGACATGGACAGGTTGCTCATCATCTCCGAGGCGCCGTTGGAGCAGGTCTTTCCCAGGGCCTTTCCGTCAAAAACCGTCCGGCCCAGCCGCAGCACCCCGTTCTTCCCGGTGCAGAAATACACCAGCGGCACCAGACCGCCCACCGCCTGACTCAGCCCCGTGGCCAGGGCGGCGCCCGCCAGTCCCCACCGGAAGCCCGCCACAAACAGGGCGTCCAGCACCATGTTGGCAGCGCCTGCCGCCACCGTCACCGTCAGCCCCAGCTTGGGCCGCTCCGCCACCACCAGGAAGCTCTGGAACAGCACCTGCAGCATGAACAGCGGCGTGAAGGGCAGCAGGCACCGGCCGTACAGCACGCACAGCTTCACCATCTCTCCCTCCGCCCCCAGGGCCACGGCGATGGGCCGCAGCAATAGGACGCCCACAGCGGCCAGGGCGGCGCCGCAGACAAGGGCGGTATACACCAGCAGGGAGAACACCCGGTTGGCCCGCTCCCGCTTGCCCTCCCCCAGCAGACGGGCCACCAGCGCGCTGCCGCCGGTGCCCAGCAGAAAGCCCATGGCCCCCATCAGCTGAATCACCGGCCAGATGAGATTCAGGGCCGCGAAGGAGGTTTTGCCCACAAAGTTGGACACGAAAATACCGTCCACCACCGTGTAGACGGAGGTGAAGATCATCATGACGATGGACGGCAGGGTGAACCGCAGCAGCCGGCCGTAGGTAAAGTGATCCGAAAGCTGAATGGTCACGCCTGCTCCCCGCTTTCCCGGTGTCCCAGGCCCTTCGCCAGCGCCGCCACGTATTTCTCCCAAAGGCGCAGCAGCGTCTCCCGCTCCCGCTCCGACAGCGACGCCATGGCTGCCGCCTCCGCCGCCAGAATGGAGTCCGCCGCCTCTGCCGCCAGGGCCTCCCCCCGCTCCGTCAGGCGGATGGTCCGGCTGCGCCGGTCCCCCTCCGCCGGGGTCATGGCGATGACGCCCCTGCGCTCCATGGCCTTCAGTGCAGTGTTGACGGACTGCCGGGCCTGCACCATCCGCTCCCGCAGCTCACGCTGGGTGCAGCTGCCCTCCAGCCGCAGCAGGTACAGAATCCACAGCTCCGTCTCCGGCAGGTCCAGCCGCCGGGACACCTCCCGGTACAGCCCGTCCTCCTCCTTGAACAGCCGGTTGTACTCCGTCATCTGACGGCGAATGGTCTCTTCCATAGGTCCTCCTTTTGTCCGGTTCCGGACTGCTCCGCCGATTATAGTCCGATTACGGACAATTGTCAAGCCATCAAGGCAGAAAGCGGCCCGTCTCCGGCAATGGGGAGACGGGCCGTGATGCTCAGTCCATGGTGTAGTTGTCGAAATAGCCTTGGATATAGACGATGGGGGTACCCTTGTCGCCGCTGCCGGAGGTCAGGTCGCACAGGGAGCCGATGAGGTCCGTCAGACGCCGGGGCGTGGTGCCCTCGGACACCATCTTGCCCACCAGATTGTCATCCTTCTTCCGGATCTCCCCGCGGATGGCGTCCCGCAGGGCCTCGCCGGACAGGTTGGCGAAGTCATTGTCCGCCAGATACTTCAGCTTCAGCTCATTGGGGGTGCCCTCCAGACCGGCGGTATAGGCGGGGGACACCACCGGGTCCGCCAGCTCCCAGATCTTGCCCACCGGGTCCTTGAAGGCGCCGTCACCGTAGACCATGACCTCCACGTGCCTGCCGGTCTCCTCCAGCAGCCGGGCCTGGATGGCCTCCACCAGCGGCTGGCAGTCCCGGGGGAACAGCTTCACCTTGTCCTCGGTGGCCTTGTTGCTGCCCAGCAGGCCGTACTGCTCGTTGCAGCCGCTGCCGTTGACGGGGGCGTTGAGGATTTCGTCCAGCCCGTAAACCCGCTCACCGCCGGCGGCTTTCAGGAGCCGCTTGGTGCGCCTGCGGGTGTGGATGTCGCAGCACAGCACGTCCTTCGTGCGGTCCAGAATGGCCCGGGGATCGTTGGCGAAGAGGATTTCCGCCTCGGCGCCGCTCTCCCGGATCAGCTGCTCATAGTAGGCCACATAGTCCACGCCGGTGAAGGGATGGACGGTATAGCCGAACAGCTCCCGGTACTGCTCCAGGGTCAGAACATCCCTGTAGGGGTCCACGCCCTTCTCGTCCAGCACGTCCAGGTCAATGAGATGGTTGCCCACCTCGTCGGAGGGATAGGACAGCATCAGCACCACCTTTCTGGCGCCCTTGGCGATGCCCCGCAGACAGATGGCGAAGCGGTTGCGGCTGAGGATGGGGAAAATGACGCCGATGGTTCCGCCGCCCAGCTTGGCGCGGACGTCCTCCGCAATGTCATCCACCGTGGCGTAGTTGCCCTGGGCCCGGGCCACGATGGCCTCTGTCATGGCCACCACATCCCGGTCCCGGATGGGGAAGCCCTCCTGCCGGGAGGCCTCCAGAACGGATTCCGTCACGATCTGCACCAGATCGTCGTTGGCCCGGATGATGGGAGCGCGGATACCTCTTGAAGTCGTGCCGACCATTCGGCTCATATAGAACACTCCTAAAAAATTGGATTACCGCGGAGCTTCCGCAGCAAGGTGAGTATACCACACGCCGGGCCGGTTTTACAACCCGGTTTTCCCGCTTTTTCGGGGAAAATGCGCATCAAATCCCGGATTTTCCCGGTTCGGCCCCCTCTTTTTCTTCACCGCGCTGCAGTGACAGCTGTCTTTTCCCGAAAAACAGCCGGCCCGGAACCGCTCCGCCGGCGCCGGTCACGGCCGGCGGGGCAGGTCCCCCATGGCGGGACCGTCCAGCAGCTCTCCCGTCCGGGTGAACCGGGAGCCGTGGCAGGGGCAGTCCCAGGTCTGCTCCCGGGGATTCCACTTCAGGGCGCAGCCCATGTGGGGGCAGCGGGGCCGGGTGGGTGTCAGCAGGCTGGCCGCGGCACCGGCGCCGTTCACCGCCAGCTGGGGCCGCAGCATGGTCCGGGAGGGGGAAAACACCGCCGCGTACGGGTTCTCCCGCCCCTGCACCAGGTCCCGCAGTACCATGGCCGCCGCCATGGCGGAGGTCATGCCCCATTTATGGAAGCCGGTGGCCACGAACAGGTCCGGCGTGTTCCGGGAGTAACGGCCGATATAGGGTACGCCGTCCAGGCTCATGCAGTCCTGGGCGGCCCAGCGGCCCACCTCCTTCGCGTCGGGGTAGTACTTCCGGGCCGCCTCCTCCAGCACCTGCCAGCCGCCGCCCGGCTTCCCGGTGCGGTGGGCGCCGCCGCCCAGCAGCAGCACATCCCCCTCGTTCCGGAAGGACAATCCGGTGCCGGAGCCGTCCACGTACATGGCGTCCAGCCGCGCCGCGCCCTTCAGGGCCAGCACGTAGGAGCGGCTCTGATAAAGCTTCAGGAAATAGCTGCCGTGTTTGTTGAGGAACGGGAAGTGGGTGGCCGCGATGATCTTCCGGGCGGAAATGCGTCCGCGGTCCGTCACCGCCGCGGTGCCCTCCAGGCGCCGCACCGGGGTGTGCTCATAGACCCGCAGGTCCCGGGCCAGCGCCCCCAGAAACCGCAGCGGGTGGAACCGGGCCTGATCCCGGAGCCGGACGGCCCCCGCCGTGGTGAAGGGCAGGGGCAGGCCCCGGACGTACTCCGCCTCCGCCCCCAGCTGCCGCAGGGCCGTCAGCTCCCGCCTGATCTGATCCTCCCGGTGGAGGGTGTAGACGCAGGAGTCCTCCGCGGCTAAGCCGCAGTCCACGGTGCGGCACAGCCGCCGGTACTCCGCCAGCGCCGCCCGGTTGGCCGCCAGATACAGCCGCGCCTTCTCCTCGCCGAACCGGCTGAGAAGATCGGCGGCAAACAGCCCGTGCTGGACGGTGATTTTGGCGGTGGTCTTTCCCGTAACGCCGCCGCAGAGCCGGTCCGCCTCCGCCAGCACGCAGTCCGCCCCCGCCCGGGTCAGCTGATACGCGCAGAGAATGCCGGCGATGCCGCCGCCGATGACCAGCACGTCGGTGCGGATGTCCTCCCGCAGCTGCGGAAACTCCGGCAGCCGGCAGGACGCCTCCCAGATGGATTGTGTCATCCCCTCGCCCCCTCGTTTCCGGTAGTATGCCCCCCGCCGGCCTGTCCTATGCCGGGCGGGAAGAGGACCCGGGTCCTCTTCCCGTCTCACTCCCCCAGCAGGCGGAGATAGTGATTGGCCTCCCGCAGAACATGGTCCGCCAGCAGAGGCAGGATCAGCGAGCGGATTCTGCAGCCCTCGATGCCCTCCACGCCGGAGCGCTTGAAGTCCCGGAACCGCTGTGTCAGGTCCGCGGTTTCCCGGCTGGGGACAATCCGGTCGGCGGCGGTGTCCAGCAGACGCCGGTAGTCCCCGGCGAACCGGTTGGCGGCGGCGATCAGGTCCTCCTCCGTGGGGTCCAGCAATCCCCGGATAAACAGCGCGTGCTCCATCATGATGCGGTCCCAGAACAGCTCACTGTCCCGCAGCTCCCGAGCGCTGCCGCACCCCATGCCCTCCAGCCGCAGCAGATGGGAGCGGTAGAGGCGGGCCTCCCGCAGAATATGCTGGATCAGCAGCGGATAATTGGCGGTAAAAACGGCGCAGCCGTTCACCAGGTCCAGCAGCCGCAGCTTGTAGCGGATCAGCTGTTCCACCAGCGCCAGCGCCTCCCGGTTCAGCTGGCGCACCTGCCGGACCGGCGCCGGCGGAGTCTCCTCCTCCCGGCCCCGCAGGGCCAGGGTCCGGGCCGTCAGCGACCGGTCCGGCATCAGTCCGGTGAATTTTCCGGTCTGGCACTCAGCAAGATCGGTGAACTCCGTCACCGCCTCGCCGGAGTCCAGCACCCGGCAGCGGACGGCGCAGCCGCTGAGGGCAATGGCCCGGGACAGCACCCCCTCCAGCCGCCGCATCAGCGTCTCGCCCTCCCGGGCAAGCTCCCGCGCCGGCGGCAGCAGGCCCACCGTCAGGAAGAAGGCGTGCTCCTTCATGATCCGGGCAAAAAACAGGTGCAGCTCCAGAGAATCTGTGATATATGCCTGCGTTCTGTCCATGACAGACATTCCTCCCCTGTGGTGTCATGGCCAGACCCATCGTCTGGCCGCAGGCCAGTATATGCGCCGGCGGTCCGGGCCGCTCTCCGGGGGTTGTAATCCTCCGTCCGGAATGCTATCATATAATTTTAAAGAAACAGATTCTCCGTCCGCGGAGCCATTGCAGGGAAAGGAGCCGTTCATGGGAAGTGAAGGAACCGGAATCCGGTTGATTGAAAAGGGCAAACGAGGCATCATCCACGCGGTGTTCAGCCGTCTGGGCCTGATTTTGCTGCTGCTGGTGCTGCAGCTGATGGTCATGGTGGCGGTGTTCCGGTGGTTCAGCGCCTTTCTGCCCCACCTGTTCGGCGGCGTGGTGGTGCTGGGGGTGATCATGGTGGTGCACCTGCTGAACAGCGGCGCCGACCCCACCGCCAAGATCACCTGGCTCATCCTCATCACTCTGGCGCCGGTGTTCGGCTGCCTGTTTTACCTGTACGCCCATACGGATGTGGGACACCGGGCCGTCAAGCAGCGGCTGCGCGAGCTGATCGGCCAGACCCGGGACGCCATCCCCCAGGACCGGGCCGTGGCGGAGCGGCTGCGGAGCGAATCGCCGGAGACTCTGGCCCTGGCCGCCTACATCGGCCGCACCGGCTGCTTCCCGGTGTATGACCAGACGGACGTCACCTACTTCCCCTCCGGCGAAGCCAAGTTCGCCGCCATGCTGGAGCGGCTGGAGCAGGCGAAGGACTTCATCTTCCTGGAGTACTTCATTGTGGACGAGGGGGTCATGTGGGGCCGCATTCTGGAGATTCTGGCCCGGAAGGCCCGGGAGGGAGTGGACGTGCGGGTGATGTACGACGGCACCTGCGAATTCACCACCCTGCCCCACGACTATCCCCAGCGGCTGGAAAAGCTGGGCATCCGCTGCAAGATGTACGCCCCCCTGCTGCCCTTCATCTCCACCCACTACAACTACCGGGATCACCGGAAAATTCTGGTGATCGACGGCCATACGGCCTTCACCGGCGGGGTGAACCTGGCGGACGAGTACATCAACCAAAAGGAAAAGTTCGGCCACTGGAAGGACACCGCCATCATGCTGCGGGGCAAGGCCGTTCCCAGCTTCACCCTGATGTTCCTGCAGATGTGGAGCATGGAGGAAAAATCCCCCGTGTTTGAGCCGTACCTCAACGCCCCCTGCCATCCCTGCCCGGAGGCGGCGGGCTACGTGCTGCCCTTCGGCGACTGTCCTCTGGACAGCGAAAAGGTGGGCGAGATGGTGTACATGGACATTCTCAACCGGGCCAGAGACTACGTCCATATCATGTCCCCCTACCTGATTCTGGACGGGGAGCTGGAGACGGCCCTGAAATTCGCCGCGGAGCGGGGCGTGGACGTGAAGCTGATTCTCCCCGGCATTCCGGACAAAAAGGCCCCCTATGCCCTGGCGAAAAATCACTACGCCTCCCTGCTGCGCTCCGGCGTGAAGATCTACGAGTACACCCCCGGCTTCGTCCACGCCAAGGTGTTCGTCAGCGACGGCACCAAGGCGGTGGTAGGCACCATCAACCTGGACTACCGCAGCCTGTACCACCATTTCGAGTGCGCCGCCTACCTCTGCGGCACATCCTGCATTCCCTCCATTGAGGAGGACTTTCAGGCCACGCTGGCCAAGTGCCGCGCCGTCACGCCGGAGACCGTCCGGCAGGAGAAGTGGACCCTGCGGTTGATGGGCCGGCTGCTGAAGTCCGTGGCGCCGCTGATGTGAAAAAACAGACGGAGAAGCACTTGCTTCTCCGTCTGTTTTTTCAGTTCCACCGGATCTGCTCCGTCAGTTCATTTCCCGCCCGGTCATAGAACCGCAGTGACTCCGGCCCGGCCCGGTTTTCCTCCGTCCGGCTGTCCACCTCCACCGCCGTGAAGAACCGATCCCCCTCCGGAATGTCCATGTGATACTCCCGGCCGCTGAGGGTCACCGTCACCTGCCCGATGTTGAAACAGGCGTTCCGGCCGCCCAGAAGGAAGTACTTCCCGCCGCCGGCTTCCACCACCCACTCCTGAAAATTGGCAGAGCCGTAGCTGGCGCCGGTCAGCCGGAAACGCCCGTTCAGGCCCTTTTCCAGCCGCAGCGCACCCAGGTCCTCTCCCCACTCCATCAGGGTCCATCGCCGGTCCCCCAGGTCGATGGACTCGTACAGCTTCAGCGGCCCCGGGTCGGATGCTCCCCGGGCCAGATAGTCCGCCGCGTAAGACTCCAGATTGCTGCCGTCCGGCGCAATGGGATAGGCGCTGCCGTAAAGCCGGAGGACCATGGCCGCCAGCACCGCCAGTGTCAGAATGGCCGCCAGCGCGCTTCTCTTCATGGTCCGCCCTCCGGTTTCAGCACAGTTCCCCGGAGCGCAGCCGGGCGATATTGTCCTCCGTCATCTCCCGGTAGATCACGTCCAGCTTCTCTGCGCCGCCCAGAACCGACTGCTCCCAGGCCTCGTACTCTGTCACGTCCACCGGATGGGAGGTATCGTATTCCTTCCCGGTCATGATGAAGTACACCACGCCGGTGCCGCTGACGTCAACCTCCGCAGGGAAAGGCTCCCCCGCCTCATTGGTGTCCCGGAGGGTCCGGTCCCAGGCGTCCACCATGGCGCTCCAACGATAGCTGTCCGTCTCCGCGTCATATTGCAGCAGATCGTAGGGCCACAGGCTGTCTCCCGCCAGGCCCTGGTTGTGGGACCACAGCACCTTCACCGCTCCGTTGTCATAGAAGTCCATGGCGGGGAAGCACTCCAGTTCCAGCCGCAGCGATTCCGTGTCCGCGTCATAGCCGTACACAAAGGCCGCCATGTCGGCCATGCAGGGGGCGTTGCCGTTAGAGAAGATCAGCTCCTCCGCTCCGTCACCGTCCACGTCGTACAGGGCAAAGCACTGCTCGCCCATGTCCCCCGCCAGCTCCCGGCCGTCGGGCAGCGTGTTGGTCTGCAGCAGCGTCTCCAGCATATCGGCGTAGGCGCCGGCCATCACCAGGCGGTCCTCCTCCGGCATGTCCGGCCGGACGCCGCTGTCCGGAAAAACGCTTTCCGCCGGTGCGCTGCTGTCCGGCAATGCATTGTCTGCCGGAGCGGAAGCGGCAGGCGCCGGAGCCACCGCGGAGCTTTCGGCGGCGGGGGCCGTCCGGCTGCCGCAGGCCGTCAGGGCCAGGCACAGCGCCAGCACCGTCAGCAGGGTGTTTCTCTTTTTCATGCAGGTGTCTCCTTCCCCGATTCGTTTTCCCAATTATCTTCCCGCCGTCCCTTCCAATCAACAACAAACTGTAAACATTCGGTTACAGGAAATAACACTTTTCCCCGGTGCGTTTTTCCTGTTTTTCGCAGTTAAATTAGGGAAAAACAAGCAAAATATTGAAATTCTATTGCTTTTTTCCATTTTCTGTTCAATAATGATTAGTTGGGAGGCCGTTCTTCCCTCCGCTTCCCCGGGGAGGCGGCATCCGGCAAAAGCGAAAAACCGCCCAGCCGGCCCAAAATACGCGTTTTTTGTAGCTTTTTAGTGATTCTTCACACCCGGATTCCCCATTTTTGTCTATTTTTTATGGTTGCCTATTCCGGAATTATAGTCTATAGTTTTATATAATATTACTGTATTTTTTCCCTCCGCAATGTGGCTGATTTATACGATTTGGCGATACCCTCATATTAAATAAGGAGAATGTTCCATGATGAGGTCCAACACCACCACCGGCGGCGTCCTGCGGAAGACGCTGACCGAGCAGGTATACCGCACGCTGAAAGAAGAGATTATTCTGCAGCAAACCCCGGAACTGAAAATGGGCGCCCGTATCAACGAGGTGGAGCTGGCCGCCCGGCTGGGATGCAGCACCACCCCCCTCCGTGAAGCGCTGAACATGCTGCGGCGGGACAACCTGATTGTCACCAACGCCTTCCACTACTCGGAGGTGGTCAGCTTCTCCCGGAAGGACATCCATGACCTTCTGTCCATCCGGGAAGAGCTGGAGCTCTCCGCCCTGCGGCAGGCACTGCCCAACATCACGGCTGAGGACATTCAGAATCTGAAGGACATCCAGGTGGAATACGAGCGGGTATACCGGAAATCCGATTTTCTGGAGACCTATGTGGTCAACCGGAAGTTCCATGACTATATCCTCAGCCGGGCGGACAACCGCATCCTCTCCAATTTGCTGGACGGACTGTCGGAGCAGTGCGCCCTGCTGCGTTCCTCCTCCATGGTGGAAACCCGGCGCACCTTCTCTCCCTGCGGCGTGTTTCCCCCGGTGGTGGAGCACGGCCAGATTCTGACGGCCATTGAGGACGGGGACAGCGAGGCCGCCTGCCAGGCCATGAGCCGGCATATCCGCCGGGTGCATGACGATGTCTGTTCTTACTACGATCGCACAAAGTTCAACGTTTGATTTGTGTAATATTACTAAAATTATAGACTATATTTTTCGCATTCCACTGGTTGAAATCCCGCGGAAAAAGTTTATAATAATGAACAATCAAGGGAATCCGTTCCATTCTCCGGGGATTTTGTCCATCCGGATCGACGCAGGAGTCCGCCTATGATCATCCGCACGCTGGAATTGCTGGAAGGCGCCCGCCGGGCCAGAGGTCTCACGGTCATCATCGACGTGTTCCGGGCCTTTTCCGTGGCCTCCTATGTGATGGGCAACGGCGCCAGGGAAATCATTCCCGTGGGCGACATTCAGCAGGCCTATGACCTGAAAGCCCGTTTCCCCGAAGCCGTCCTCATCGGTGAGCGGGGCGGGAAGAAATGCCCCGGGTTTGACTACGGAAATTCCCCCGCGGAGGTGCTGCCGGTGGACTTTACCGGAAAAACCGTGATTCAGACCACCGGCGCGGGCACCCAGGGCGTGGTAAACGCCGCAGGCGCCGATGAGATTCTCGGCGGCAGCTTCCCCATGGCGGGAGCCATTCTCCGGTACATCCGGATGCGCCGGCCGGAGGAAGTGTCCCTGGTGGCCATGGGAACCCGGGGGCAGGTCCACAGCGACGAGGACACCCTGTTCGCCCGGTACCTCACCGCTCATCTGCAGGGCACCGAAGCCCCCACCATGGAAGAGATCCGCGCCCACCTGCGCCATTATCCCAGCGCGGAAAAATTTTTCGACCCCCAGGCGGACTGGGCGCCGGAGCAGGACTTTGACCTGTGTCTCCAGGCGGACCGATTCCCCTTTGTTTTAAAGCTTGACTGCGAACCATCAACTTCCCAGCACTGCTTCCGGAGAGTTGATGTTTAAATTTCTCTGTATATTCTATAGACTATAATTTCTTCTCCAACTTTTTAAGGATCGGTGGTACTCCCCATGAACAAACCTCTCATTTACATTCCCCGGCAGATCGCAAAGGAAGGCAGAGACTACCTGACAGAGCACGGCTTTGAATACCGCGTCGGCACCGCCCTGGACGAGGATACCATGGTGCAGGAAATCCGGGGCTGCGACGGCATGTTGCTGCGCACCGCTCACGCCACCCGCCGGGTGCTGGAGGCGGAGCCGAAGCTGCAGATTGTGGCCCGGCACGGCGTGGGACTGGACATCATCGACGTGGCCGCCGCCACGGAGCTGGGAATCCAGGTGGTGAACACGCCCACGTCCAACGGCCTGTCCGTGGCGGAAATCGCCATCTGCGGAATGTCCGCCGTGGCCAGGAAGATTCTGCCTCTCAACGCCGCCGCAAAGCGGGGAGACTTTTTCTACAAGAACCATTGCCAGGGCACGGAGCTGTCCGGCAAAACCCTGGGACTCATCGGCTTCGGCCATATCGGCAGCCATGTGGCCCGGATGGCCCACATGGGCTTCAACATGAACATCATTGTTTACAAGGGCCACATGGAGGGGAAGCCCATTCCCGAGTACGTCCGCCTGGCCGAATGGGACGAGGTGTTTCAGACTGCGGACTTTGTGTCCGTCCACATTCCCCTGCGGCCGGAAAACGTGGGCATCATCGGCGCCCGGGAGTTCGGCATGATGAAGCCCACCGCCTACTTCATCAACACCGCCCGGGGCAAGCTGACGGACGAGGCCGCTCTGGCAGAGGCCCTGCGGTCCCACGCCATCGCCGGCGCGTATCTGGATGTGCTGGCCTCCGAGCCGCTGTCTCCGGAGGACCCCCTGCTGCACCTGGACAACGCGGTGGTCACCCCTCACTGCGGCGGCAGCACCGACGAGGCCCTGATCCGCTCCGCGGTCTATGCGGCGGAGGAGCTGGACCGGTTCTTCCACGGGCAGGGCGTCCGCTGGCCGGTGAATACCCCGAAAAAATAAATAACCCATACGCATTTTTCCATAACCATCTTGACATTCCGGGAGCGCAAGATTATAATCCGCTTAAACCTATGTGATAAATAGGTTTAAAGGAATTCCGCTCCCGTCCGGATGCCGGCACAGGAATCACCGCGGAAAAGTCAGGCGAGTGTGCAGCCGCATACCCCTGAAAAGCCATGTTCCGCGGAGTTTCTGTTCCTCAAAATTCTATAGAATGCAGAGTATAATTTTATTACTTCGTTGCTGCTGGAGGGAGACATCATGAAATACACCAAGGAATTCTTCTACGAAAACTGCACCTTTTCCCAGATCCGCCGCGTATCCCAGGTCAACGTGAAAGCCTGCTCCAACCTGGAGGAGCTGGTATTCACCGACGATTATGTAAACCACGAACTGCACCACCGGGAGCCCAAGACCTACCGCCTGTCCAATGGCTGGGGCGAGACCATTGTGCAGCCCGATGACGCCCCCTTCAACGCCGCCCTGTACGTCTATCAGGACTCCTCCATGGAGGACCTGGAGTTCTTCTTCGAGGGCGACGAGTACTTCCTGGCCGGTCCCGTTCTGGAGCGGGACAAAACCGCCCCGGACCGCCGCTACACCATTTACAGCACCGGCGGCCTGCTCACCCGGCTGATGCCCGGCACCCTGGAGAAGCAGGGCTTCTCCTGCCTCCACGCCACCAGCGTCTACAACCCCGAGAAGAACCACATGATGGTGTTCGTGGGCGGCCCCGGCGCCGGCAAGACCATTCTGATGCTGGAGTCCACCCTCCGCCGGGGCTACCGGCTGATGACCACGGAGTACACCCACTTCCGCACCGTGGGCAATGACGTCTCCTTCTACACCGGTTCCGTGTTCGACAACGTCCGGGCCGGCAACCTGCTGTACAACTACACCGAGTATGAAAAGATCTGGGGCAAGGAGATCATGAACACCATTCCCGAGGGCAAGGACCCCTGGAACGCCAAGGTCTCCCTGGACATGACTCCCCTGCTGCCCGACACCAGCGTGGTCACCAACCCCGACGTGAGCCTGGTGTTTGTGAAAATCGAGGGCCACCGGGACACCCCCGTGGTTACCGAGCTGAACAAGGCCGACACCCGCTTCCAGCTGTACCTCAACGCCGCGGAGCTGATCAGCCGTCCCCGCCTGTTCTTCGGCTGCCTGCCCGTGCCCTCCTTCGACAACATCGATCGGGCCAGAAACCGCCTGAAGATTGTGGATGACATGCTGAACACCGCCCACGTGGTGGAGAGCAAGTCCCTGTTCGCCGGCGTCAACAACGCCTGGATCTGGAACGACTGATTTCCTGCAGGAGGACATCATGAATCACACCAAGATTATGGGCACCATCGGCCCCGCTTCCTCTGACCCCAAAATCATCGAGGAGCTGATTCTGGCGGGCATCAGCAGCTGCCGCATCAACTTCTCCCACGCTACCTATGACCAGGCAGAGGAGATCATCCGCAACATCCGTCAGATCTCCCGCCGGCTGAACCGGCCTGTGGCCATCCGCCAGGACCTGCAGGGTCCGAAGATCCGCATCGGCGAGCTGGAGGAGGACTCCTACGCCCTGCCCCTGGGCCACGAGATCGTGTTTACCCGGGAGGAGATCGTGGGCGACGCCAGACGGGCCACCATCGCCCAGCCGGAGTTCATCGAGGCCATGGAGGCCGGCAGCGAGATCATCATCGGCGACAATGACCTGCAGCTGGTGGTGGAGGAGAAGCTGAATCCCGACGAAATCCGCTGCAGAGTCACCATCCCCGGCTCCATCAAGCCCCGGAAGGGCGCCTGCGCCCCCGGCACCCTGATCCGCTTCAAGGGTCTCACGGAGAAGGACATCCGGGACTTTGAATTCGGCATCGCCCAGAACGTGGACTGCGTGTCCATGTCCTTCGTCCAGACCGCCGACGATCTGGACCGGCTGAAGGCCATTATGGAAGCCCACAACGTGAAGATTCCCATTCTGGCCAAGATCGAGCAGCGCAACGCCCTGGAGAACCTGGACGCCATCCTGGCCAACTGCGACGGCGTCAGCGCCGCCCGGGGCGACCTGGCGGTGGAGCGGCCCATTGAGGAGCTGCACCTCATCGACAAGGAGATCATCCGCCGGGCCAATCTGGCCGGCAAGTTCGTGTTCACCGGCTCCGGCATTCTCAAGAGCCTGATGAAAACCTCCTGGCCCACCCGGGCTGAAGTGTGCGACGTCTCCGCCCTGGTGCTGGACGGCATCGACGCCATCTCCTTCTCCGACGAGACCGCCGTGGGCCATGACCCGGTGGGCTGCGTGAAGGTGCTCAGCAATATCATCGCCCGCACGGAATCTGCCATGCTGGCCAACTGCACCGGAAAGCCCGCCGCCGGCTTCTTCCGCAGCGTCCGGCCCAACTTCGAGGTCTCCAACGGCGACACTCCCATCATCATGATGGCTGAAAACCTGGAGCAGGTGGCCCGCGTCGCCAAGATGCACTACACCGCCCCCGTCATCGCCGCCGTGCAGAACACCAATCTGGCCAACTTCCTGGCCCACTACTGGGGCGTGTCTCCCATCTACTGCCCGGAGAACCTGTCCCGCGCCGACTGTCTGGACCTGGCGCACCAGGAGGCCGTCCGCATCGGCATCCTGCAGGAGAGCCAGCCCGTCATCCGTCTGTAATCCCCCATCCTTCCGAAATAAATAATCAGCACTGGTTATTTGTTTGATAGAAAAAATCATAGAAAGAGGTAATTTTGTTATGCAGAACGCAATTGGCAAGATGGCATTCGAGGGTATCCTCACTCACCCCATGACCGGCCGTATCATGGAAAAGCCCCGCACCTACGGCAAGACCGTCTGCTCTGACCTGGGCCTGAGCCTGACCGAGGTGGAGCACGTGATCTCTAACTGCGCCCCCTATATCGACCGCGTGAAGATCGCCTTCGGTACCGGCGTCATTTACAGTGAGGACTATCTGAAGGCCAAGCTGGCTGCCTATCACAACGCCAACATCGTGGTGAACACCGGCGGCACCATCGGCGAGATCGCCTGGATGCAGGGCAAGTATGCCGAGTTCCTGGAGCAGGCCAAGAAGCTGGGCTTCACCGCCATCGAGATCTCCGACGGCACCATCCACATCAGCGATGACGACCGCTGCCGCATGATCGACATGGTCATGAACATGGGCTTTGAGTGCTGCACCGAGGTGGGCAAGAAGATGGAGGACGAGCAGCTGGAGATGAAGGAGACCATCCGTCAGATCAAGCGCGACCTGTCCCTGGGCGTGTCCACCTGCACCGTGGAGTCCCGCGGCTCCGCCAAGGGCGTGGGCGTGTTCGACAAGAACGGCAAGGTGAAGGCTGACGACGTGGAGGCCATGATGGCCGCCGGCATCGACCAGACCCGCCTGACCTGGGAAGCTCCCACCAAGGACGGCCAGGAGTTCTTCATCAACTACTTCGGCAGCAACGTCAACCTGGCCAACGTCCGCGTCAACGAGGTCATCGCTCTGGAAGGCCTGCGCTGCGGCCTGCGGGGCGACACCCTGGCCCGCGTTGTCAGAGGCCTGGTGTAATCCCTCATCCCTTCAGAGTTTCCGCGCTGCGGAAGCCAAACGCTGAATAGGAGACTGCCATGAGAGCTTATCTCAAACTCTGCGATCTGATTGTCAAGGGCATTGAGTGGGTGGCCGGCATCATGTTCCTGGCCATGTCCCTCAGTACCTGCTGGCAGGTCGTCAGCCGCTATATTCTGAAAAAATCCAGCATGTGGACCCAGGATCTGTCCCTGTTTCTGTTCGTCTGGATCGTCCTGCTGGGCTCCGCCGCCGCGGTTTACAAGGGAAAGCACACCGCTGTCACCCTCATCGCGGCGCAGTTCCCCAAGCCCCTGCAGGTGGTGGTGGACTACTTCGCCATTCTGGCGGTACTGGTTTCTTCCGTTCTGATCACCAAAACCGGCTACAGCTTCTTCCTGCAGAACGTGGGCAGCAAGTCCAGCGGCTTGGTGATTTCTCTGGGCTGGCCCACCGCGGCGCTGCCCGTGGGCGGCATTCTCATGACTCTGCTGGCCGTGGGCGCCCTGGTGAAAAAGCTTCCCGCCGGAAAGGAGGAGACGAAGTGAATCCTGCCCTCATTCTGATCATCACCTTCTTCGTGCTGATGTTCCTGAAGGTGCCCATTGCTTACTCCCTGCTCCTCTCCGCCGTGGCCACTCTGCTGTCCATGAACGGCATCAACGGCATTCCCATGACCCTCATCGCCTCCAGTACATACGCGGCCATTGCAAAACAGTCGCTGCTGGCAATCCCCTTTTTCGTACTGTCCGGCAACATCATGGTGGTGGGCGGCATCGCCAAGCGGCTGGTGGACTTCTTCTACGCCATCGTCGGCAAAATCGCCGGCGGCCTGGCCCACGCGGCCACCCTGGCCTGCATGTTCTTCGCGGCCCTGTCCGGCTCCTCCGCCGCCACCTGCGCCTCCATCGGCAAGGCCATGATCCCCGAGATGGAGGCCCACGGCTATGACCGCGCCTTCTCCGCGGCGGTGATCGCCACCGGCGGCATCCTGGGCATGATCATCCCCCCCAGCATCGCCATGATCGTCTACGCCCAGGTGGC
The DNA here is from genome assembly GCF_034093755.1 of Dysosmobacter sp. Taxonomy (GTDB): domain Bacteria; phylum Bacillota; class Clostridia; order Oscillospirales; family Oscillospiraceae; genus Oscillibacter. Next base: position 26,942 of record NZ_JAXEBZ010000067.1, read on the forward strand.
GGAGGTCTCCGTCACCAAGATGTTCACCGGCGGCGTGGTTCCCGGCATTCTGGGCGGCCTGGTCATTATGATCTACGCCTACTTCTTCGCCAAGAAGAAGCACTACAAGACCTCCAAGGACGATGTGGAGAAGATCAGCCTGTGGGCCACCTTCAAGGACGCCTTCTGGGCCCTGACCTTCCCCCTGGTGATTCTGGGCAGCATCTACGGCGGCATCTGCACGGCCACCGAGGCCTCCGCCATCTCCGTGCTGTACGGCCTGTTCGTGTCCTTCATCTACCGGGAAATCTCCTGGAAGTCCTTCAAGCACGCCGTGGTGGACGCCGTGTATGACACTGCCACGATCCTGCTGATCATGGCCACCTCCGGCCTGCTGGGCTGGCTGCTGACCGTGCTGCAGATTCCCCAGGCCATGACCACGTTCATGATGTCCATCTCCAACAACTCCCACGTGATCCTGCTGCTGATCCTGGTGCTGTACCTGATCATCGGCTGCTTCATCGGAACCTCCCCCGCCATCGTGCTGGTGGTTCCCATCCTGCTGCCGGTGGTGCGCGCGCTGAACATCGACCTGGTGTTCTTCGGCGTGTTCACGGTCTTCTCCCTGGGCATCGGCCTGATCACTCCCCCGGTGGGCACAGACCTGTTTGTGATTTCCGGCATTTCCAAGCTGAAAATCGAGGCGGTCATCAAAGCGGTCATTCCCTTTATCATCCTGTATACCCTGCTGTGCGTCCTGTTTATCTTCTGTCCCGCGATTATCACCGCACTTCCCGGCATTGTTTCTGTCTGAGCGTTCCATAACCACGAAAAGATTATGTGAAGGAGAACACTGAAATGATGAAGAAAGTTTTCGCAAGCATCCTCGTTGTTGCAATGTCCCTGTCCCTGGTGGCCTGCGGCTCCGGCTCCTCTTCCGGTTCCTCCGCTCCCGCGGCCCCTGCTGCCAGCGCTGCCTCTTCCGCCGCTTCCTCCGCTCCCGCCGCCCCCACCGGCTCCACGGAAAAGTTCACCCTGAAGCTGGCCCATCCCAACCCTGACACCCACGTGTTCCACAAGGCCTCTGAGGTGTTCAAGCAGGAAGTGGAAGCCCTGACCAACGGCAACGTCACCGTGGATATCTATCCCAACAACCAGCTGGGCGACTCCAAGGAGATCATCCAGTCCGTGTCCATGGGCGCCGTGGAGCTGAACATCTCCAGTTCCGCCCAGTTCTCCGTGTTCAACGATGAGATCAACGTCCTGGACCTGCCCTTCCTGTTCCCCACCCGTGATGACGCCTACGCCAGACTGGACGGCGACGCCGGCGCCCGCCTGGGTGCCGGTCTGGAGGACAACAACGTCCACCTGCTGGGCTACCTGGACGGCGGCTACCGCTGCATGTTCAACTCCAAGCGTCCTCTGGAGACTCCCGCTGACTTCCAGGGTCTGGCCGTCCGCGTGCAGGACTCCGAGGTTTACTTCGGCATGATGAACTCTCTGGGCGCCATCCCCTCCTTCCTGCCCTGGGGCGATCTGTACGTCTCCATTCAGCAGGGCGTTGTGGACGCCGGTGAGTCCGGTCTGGCGCAGATCGCTGCCCAGCGCTTCTACGAGGTGGCTCCCTACATCTCCCTGACCAACCACACCTTCACCGCCAACATGTTCGTCATGAACAAGGCCAAGTGGGAGTCCATGCCCGCCGATTATCAGGCCGCCATTGAGGCCGCCACCGAGAAGATGATCGCCTTCGAGCGTGAGCAGATGGTGGTTGCCGAGCAGAACGCCCTGACCACCCTGAAGGACAACGGCGCCACCATCAGCGAGGTCAACGCCGCTGACTTCCAGGCCGCCGTGGCTCCCGTGTGGGATGATTTCGCCGCCAAGTTTGGCCAGGAGCTGGTCGACCTGTTCAGCAAGTAAGGAGCGCCTATGATCTACCGTGAACTGGGCCGGACGGGGGTAAAAGCCTCCGTCCTGGCCCTGGGGGGCCATGAGTATATGGCCAACGGCAAATCCCGGGGCTTCAACGAGGACCGCCAGCTGGCAGCCACTCCCGGCTACATCTTTGACGGATTCGTCAACGAGAACCGGAAGCAGGTTCTGCTGGCAGCCCTGGAGCTGGGCATCAACTACTTTGACCTGACCCAGGACTCTGAGAAGTTCGCCTTTGCCGAGCTGATGAAGGACGTGACCCTCCCCTTCGAGATTTACGTGCAGACCCGCCCCGAGGGCATGCTGTATGACTACGACCCCTTCAACGCCAAGATGGCGCAGTATGAAACCCTGAAGGAAGAGGTTGTGCGCATCAACAAAATGCTGCGGATGGAGTGCCTGGACTTCCTGAACCTGGCCCCGCTGCAGACCGCTTTCCATCACGATCCCGAGTACATGGACAAGCTGGCGGACAACGTCCGCCGGCTGAAGCAGGAGGGTCTGATCCGCTTTGCCTGCGCAGACACCTTCTCCGGCGAGGAGACATACCTCCGTCTCATTCACTCCGGTGTGTTTGACGTCATGTATGTCAACTACAACTTCGCCGACCATCACGCCCTGGACAAGGCCATCCCCGCCGCCCGGGAAACGGGCATGGGCATTGTGACCCGGGAGGCCTACATGAAGGGGCAGCTGTTCCGGGCCATCGCACCGGAAATGGGGCTTACCGACGTATCCGTTCTGGCCAACGCCGCCCTGAAGTGGTGCTACCAGAACAACGGCGCGGATCTGATTGTCTACGGCACCAACAAGGTCAAAAACCTGACCAACGCCGCACAGCTCGTATCCGGCGACCTCTCCCTCAGCGAAGAGGAAGCCGCCATTCTGGAGCAGGCCCGGAAAACCGAGGCCTGGAACACCTATCACGAGCAGAAGAACAAGCAGTTCGCCGGCCTGGTCAAATAACGTCCAGTGCAGACGCCCCCAGAGATTTGCTCTTTGGGGGCGTTTCCCCCGTGATTCTCTTGCGCAACACGCTGCTTTGTTGTAAAATAGAGTCGAACTGCAAAGGTCTACCGAAATAACAGAAAGGATCCTGCAAATGAAAGTATTGATTGTGGGCGGCGTGGCGGCCGGCACCAAGGTAGCCGCCAAGCTCAAGCGTGAGCACCGGGACGCCGAGGTCCGCATCCTGACCATGGGAGCGGACATCTCCTACGCCGGCTGCGGCCTGCCCTACTACGTGGGCAATGTCATCGAGACCCGGGACGAGCTGGTGGTCAACACCCCGGAGAAGTTCATGGCTCTCACCGGCGCCGACGTGCAGACCGGCGTGCAGGTCACCGCGCTGGACCGGGCGGCCAAAACCGTCACTGCGAAGGTCCTGGCCACCGGCGAGGAATTCACCGAAAGCTATGACAAGCTGGTGATCTCCACCGGCGCCCATCCCTTCCTCCCCCCTGTGGAGGGCCTGGACCTGGAGAACGTGTTCGTCATGCGCACCCCCGACGACGCCGACGGCCTGCGGAAGCTGGTGGACGCCGGCGAGGTGAAGCGGGCCGTGGTGGTGGGCGGCGGCCTCATCGGCCTGGAAGTGGCCGAAAACCTGACAGACCGGGGCGTCCGGACCTCTGTCATCGACTTTGCCCCCCACATCCTCTCTGAAATGCTGGACAGCGAGTTCTCCGAGTATCTGGAAAACGCCATGGCCGACCAGGGCGTCATGCCCTTCACCGGCGTGGCCCTGGAGGGACTCACCGGCAGCAACGGCAAGGTGGAGAAGGTGCTCACCAGCAAGCGGCCCATGAAGGCTGACGCCGTGGTGCTGGCCATGGGCTTCCGGCCCAACACGGAGTGGCTGGCGGACACCGGTCTGGAGATGTTCAAGGGCACGCTGGTGGTGGATGAGTACCTGCGCACCAACGATCCGGACATCTACGCCGCCGGCGACTGCGCCCTGGTGACCAACCGCACCACCGGCAAGCGGCAGTGGTCCGCCATGGGCTCCACCGCCAACATCTGCGGCCGCCTGGCGGCCATGCACATCGCCGGCGACGAGCACGTGGTGCCCTATCCCGGCGTGCTGGGCACCGGCATCGCCAAGCTGCCCGGCACCAACATGGCCCGGGTGGGTCTTACCGAGAAGGCAGCCCGGGAGGCGGGCTATGAGGTGGAGAGCATCGTGGCCGGCGCCGATGACAAGGCCCACTACTATCCCGGCTCCGGCAAGATCTTCATCAAGCTGATCTGCGACAAGAACACCCACCAGCTGCTGGGCCTGCAGACCGTGGGCAAGGGCGCGGTGGACAAGATGGCCGACATCGCCGTCACCGCCATCTCCCTGGGCGCGAAGCTGGAGGACCTGCAGAACTGCGACTTCGCCTACACGCCTCCCTTCTCCACCGCCATCCATCCCTTCGCCGTGGCGGTGAACGCCCTGCTGAACAAGCTGTCCGGCGAGCTGGAGACCTTCACCCCCGCCGAGTACGCCGCCGGCGCCGCCGAGGGCTACCGGGTGGTGGACTGCTCCATCCAGCCCACCGTTACCTCCGCCCCCTATCTGGACATCACCAAAATCAACGGCGTGGTGGACGGCTTCGATCCGGAGGAGAAGCTGCTGCTGGTGTGCAACACCGGCAAGCGGACCTATCTGGCCCAGAACCGCCTGAAATTCTACGGCTACAAGAACACCCGGGTGCTGGAGGGCGGCCACATGTTCAACCCCGGCATTCTGGAAAATTAACCCCCTCAAAAGAGAAATCGAAAAGGAGAGATCACTATGGCATGCACCATCAGCGCGGATGAGATCAAAAGAGTCAAGGCACAGGGCTTCCTGAACAACAAGGGCACCGACTGCTTCAACGCCCGCATCATCACCGTCAACGGCAAGATCACCGCCAAGCAGGCGGAGGTCATCGCCCAGGCCGCCGAGAAGTTCGGCAACGGCGAGGTGGAGTTCACCACCCGTTTGACCGTGGAGGTCCGTGGCGTCCACTTCAACGACATCCCCGCCTTCCAGGAGTTCATCGGCACTGCCGGCCTCATCACCGGCGGCACCGGCTCTCTGGTCCGTCCCGTGGTGTCCTGCAAGGCCACCACCTGCCAGTACGGCCTGTATGACGCCTTCGACCTCAGCGAGAAGATTCACGAGCGGTTCTATCTGGGCTACCATACCGTGAAGCTGCCCCACAAGTTCAAGATCGCCACCGGCGGCTGCCCCAACAACTGCGTGAAGCCCGACCTGAACGATCTGGGCATCGTGGGCCAGCTGGTTCCCGTGGTGGACGAGGACATGTGCAACAGCTGCAAGAAGTGCCAGGTGGTGGAGAACTGCCCCATGGGCGGTCTGACCCTGGAGGACGGCGTCATCGCCTTCCACGAGGACAAGTGCAACAACTGCGGCCGCTGCGTGGGCAAGTGCCCCTTCGACGTGATTGAAGAGAGCAAGCCCGGCTTCCGCGTTTACATCGGCGGCCGCTGGGGCAAGAAGGTTGCCCACGGCCGTCCCCTGAGCAAGATCTTCACCACTGAGGAAGAGCTGCTGAACACCGTGGAGAAGGCCATCCTCTTCTTCCGCGAGCAGGGCAAGACCGGTGAGCGCTTTGCCGACACCATCGACCGTCTGGGCTTTGAGTACGTGGAGAAGGAGATCCTCTCCGATGACATCCTGGCCCGCAAGCAGGAGATTCTGGATGCCAAGCTGCATCTGGTGGGCGGCGCCACCTGCTGACACCCCGCCAATCCCCGAAAGTCCTCAAACGCCGCCGTGCGCATAGCGCACGGCGGCTTACCTTATCAAAAAGCCTCGCAGAGTTCGCACCCGCAGGTGCGAAAAAATGAAATCTGTTTTTTCCGGCGGCGTGTACGTTGGAAAAAACACTTCTCGACCCGCAAGTGTGCGAGCTGTCCGATGAAAGCGGACAGCGATTGCGCGCAGCGAGCCGCAGCCTTCCTCGAAAAAGTGGCTTAGCCGCTTTTTCGAAAGTTTCAACCGCCGTGCGCTATGCGCACGGCGGCTTTTCGCTGCCCTTGGGCGATTCAGATATTCATGGCCTCTCTGGCCCAGGCGGCGTTCTGCAGCAGCGCCCGGCCCACGCCAATCAGGTCCGCGGCGCCCCGCTGCAGCAGCTCCTCCGCCTGCGCCGCCGCAGTGATGCCGCCGGTCAGCAGCACCGGCGTTTTCACGGACCGCTTCACCGCCGCGGAGGTATCCGCGAAGTAGCCGGCATCCGTGCAGTCCTTGCGGATATAACGGCACATACCGCCGGAAATGTCCAGCAGCGCCACGCCCTCCGCCTCCAGAATCCGGCAGGCCGCAGCCGCATCTTCCGGCGTGTTGCCGCCGGCCATATAGTCGCAGCCTCCCAGGCGGACGGCAATGGGATAGTCCTCCCCCAGCCGCTCCCGGATACCCCGGATGATCTCCCGGTGAATCCGCAGCCGGTTTTCCAGGCTGCCGCCGTATTCGTCCGTGCGGCGGTTGGTGAGGGGGGAATAGAACTCATTGAGCAGATATGCGTGGGCGGAGTGAACCTCCACCCCGTCGAAGCCCGCCGCTTTGACCCGGCAGGCCGCCTCCACAAACCGCTCCACCACATCCTGGATCTCCGGCACAGTCAGCGGCCGGGGGATGATCCCCTGAACCGGCGCGCCGGGATTCTGGACCGCGCTGGCGGCTACCGCCTCCATGCCGGTGCACTCCGGCTGGGCCATGCCGCCGGCGTGGCTGATCTGGGCAAAGACCCTGCAGCCGTTTTCGTGGAGCAGGTCCGTCAGCTCTCTCAGGCCCGGCACTGCCCGGTCATCCGCCATGGACATCTGCTGGGGGCTGGCTTTGCCCTGCTGAGTGACGAAGCTGTGCTCCGTGATCACCAGCCCCAGGCAGCCGCCCTCGGCCCGCTGGCGGTAGTATTCCTTCAGGTCCTCTGTCACCAGGCCCTCCGGCGTGGATTTTTTCGTGGCCATGGGCGGCAGGACCAGGCGGTTGTCCAGCCGCAGTCCGCCAACGGCAACGGGTTCTTTCAAACGCATAGGCTCCCTCCTTCTTTACACATTCACAATACCGCATTTCTCCCGAAATGGCAATGCCGGACCGGTCATTCCGGTCCGGCACGCCGTGCTGGGGTGATTCATAAGAGGTAAGAGGAAAGACTCAGAAAAAGCAGTGGATCAGGCCCAGATCTCCTCGTCGGTGGGCAGCTTCTTGCCCTTGATGCGGTAGGAGATGCGGGACACGTTCATCAGGTTGTGATAGTAGATGTTCTCGCTGATGCTGTTGCCGCCCCAGGTGCCGCAGCCCAGGGTGGTGGTGGGATTCAGGCCGTTGTCCATGGCGCCGCCCAGAGCGGTGCCGCCCACCTGGTTGACACCGTAGCGGGACACGTTCACCCGGGTGGGAACGTACTCGATGTGCTCCTTGGTGTTGGAGTGGATGACGCAGCTGTGGCCGGCACCCTCCATGTTCAGGTTGGCCCGGGCAATCTCCACGGCATCCTCCCACTTGTCATACTCAAACAGGGCCAGAACGGGGCACAGCTTCTCCTTGGCCAGCACATCGTCATAGGCGATGCCCTTGGTGCGGCACAGCAGCACACGGGCGTCCTCGGGCACGTCCAGACCGGCCATCTTGCCGATGGCGGCGGGGGAAGCGCCCACCACGTTCTTGTTCAGCACGCCGCCGGGGAACATGGCCTCCCGCAGGGCCTCGGCGTCCGCCTCGTCATCGATGACGAAGGCGCCGGCCTCCTTGGCGTACTCAATGACCTCGGCCCGCTTCTCACGGGGCACGATCATGTTCTGCTCGCAGGTGCACAGCACGCCGTTGTCGAAGGTACGGCCGGTGATGACCATCTCCACGACTTCCTTCAGGTCCACGTCACGGTCCACCATGACCTGCACGTTGCCCTGGCCCACACCGATGGCGGGACGGCCGCTGGAGTAGGCGGCCTTCACCATGCCAGGGCCGCCGGTGCAGATGCACAGATCCACGGCGCTCATCAATCCGGCGGACAGGCCCATGGAGGGCTCGGGGATGATCTGGATCAGGTTCTTGGGCATACCCAGCTCATCCAGCGCGGCGTTCATCAGCTCCACGGTCTTGACGCCCACGCCCTTGGCACGGGGATGGGGGCAGATGATCAGGGCGTTGCCGGCCTTCATGGCGCAGGCGGAGTTGTGCATCAGGGTGATGACGGGGTTGGTGGTGGGAGCCACGGAGCCGATGACGCCGATGGGCTTGGCCACCTTGGCGATCTGGGTCTCTTCATCCCACTCAATAATGCCGCGGCTCTTCTTGCCCTTCATGCCCAGCCACACGGTCTTGGACTTGTTGCGGCACTTGGCGATCTTGCTGTCATAGCGGCCCATGCGGGTCTCGTCCACAGCCATGTGGGCCAGCATCTCGGCGTTGTCATACACGGCCTTGCACACCGCGCGGCAGGCGGCGTCCACTTTCTCCTGGGGATAGGTCTCGAACTCGGCCTGGGCCGCCCGGGCGTTGGCTACCAGGGTATCCAGATATGCTTTTTCAGCGTCGGTCATAACTCATTACTCCTTTAATCATCAGGTAATCTGATTTATTCTGCGGTTGAACCGCGTGCCTGCCGCCGCAGACCCTCACAGGGTCTTGCGGTACAGGCGTTCAATATCCTTGCTGGTGCTCTGGCGGGGATTGCGGAGGATGTTGCCGCTCTTCATGGCGTCCACCACCATGGCGGGAATCTTGTCCTCGGTGACGCCCACTTCGGACAGCGTGGCGGGGATGCCCAGGTCGGCATTCAGCTTGCGCAGCTCGTCCACCAGCATCTCGGGACGGAAGCTGTCGTCCGCCTTCTTGCCGTTGGTGATGTAGTTGTAGATCTTGCGGTAGCGGCCGTTGTCCGCCAGGGCGTTGTACTCCACAATGTTGGGCAGCAGCACCGCGTTGGCCACGCCGTGAGGCACGCCGAAGAAGCCGCTGACGGGGTGGCTCATGGCATGGACGTTGCCCAGCAGAGCGGAGGCGAAGGCCACGCCGGCCAGGGTGGAGCCCACCATCATGTTGCAGGCGGCTTCCTCGTTGTCCCGGGAGGCCACGAACTGGCGCAGGTTGCCGCCGATCAGCTCCATCGCCTTCTCGGCCATGGCGTCGGTGAAGGGGTTGCCCATCTTGGAGAGGTAGGCCTCCAGCGCATGGACAAAGGCGTCCACGCCGCAGGCGGCGGCGATGCCGGCAGGCAGGGTCATGATCAGCTCCGGATCCAGCAGGGCGTAGCCGGGGATCAGGTAGTGGCTGATGACGGACATCTTGAAGTTGGTCTCGGAATCGGTGATGACGGAGGAGGCGGTCACCTCACTGCCGGTACCGGCGGTGGTGGGGATGGCGATCATGGGAACCACCGGGCCGGGGACCTTCTCCAGACCCACATAGTCGATCACGGTGCCGCCGTAGGTGACCAGCAGGGCTACCGCCTTGGCCACGTCCATGGGGCCGCCGCCGCCCAGGGCGATGATGCTCTCGGCGCCGCTGGCCTTGTAGGCGTCGGTGGCGTCATGGCAGTTCTTCACGGTGGGGTTGGGCTGGAGGTCCAGGAACTCCGTGCAGCCCAGGCCGGCGTCGGTGATGATCTTGGTCACCTTATCCACCAGGCCCACGTTCTTCAGGCCGGGGTCAGACACCAGGAACACGTTCTTGCAGTTGGCCTTGGCCAGCATCTCAGGCAGCCGCTTCAGGCTTCCCTTTCCGAAAACCACATCCTGCGGAATGGTAAAGCTAAAATCCTTCATGGGGAAAATTCAACTCCTTTATATTAATGTGAGCGTTCCGGGACACCCCGGTCTCTCCGCCCGGCCGGGCAGAGAGACGGGGCGCGATGGTTTGGTGGTTACCCGCGGACCAGATTCACCAATGTCATGGACACTGGCGGGCAATAGGTGACCAGCAGCAGCACTGCCACCAATACGAAGAACATTGGCCAGACTGCCTTGATCTGATCTGCCAGCTTGATTCGCTTATCAATACCGGTGGAAACAAACAGGTTGATGCCCAGAGGCGGCGTAATGAGGCCCATGGTCAGGTTCATGACCATGACCACGCCGAACTGCACCGGGTCATAGCCGAAGGCCACAATCAGGGGATACAGAATCGGGGTGTAGATGTAGGTGGAGGCGGTAGTCTCCATGAAGCAGCCGTTGATCAGCAGGATCACGTTGATCAGCAGCAGCACAACCACCCAGTTGTCGGTGATGCCCATCACGAAGCTGGCAAGCTTGGCGGGCACCTGCTGCTTGGTGACGATGAAGCTGAAGGCGTTGGCGGTGGCGCAGATGAACAGGATCATGGCGGAGGTCTTGACGGCGTCGAAGCCGATGTCCAGCATGTCGGTGAGCTTGACGCCGCGATAGATGAAGAAGGCGGCGATGAAGCCATACACGCAGGCCACGGCGGCAGCCTCGGTGGGAGTGAACAGACCGCCGTAGATGCCGCCCAGAATGATGACGGGCATCAGAATGGCCCAGAACGCCTCGCGGAAGGCCTTCCAGCAGCGGCCCAGGTTCACGCCCTTGGTGCGGCTGCCCCAGCCATGGCGCTTGGCCATGAACACGTTGTAGATGCACAGGGCCACGCCCATCAGGATGCCGGGAACGGCACCGCCGGCGAACAGCTCACTGACGGACTCGCCGGTGATCAGGCCGTAGTTCACGAAGGGGATGCTGGGGGGGATAATGCAGCCGATGATGCCGGCGGAGGCCAGCAGGGCCGCGGAGTAGCCGGCGGGATAGCCGTCGTCAATCATGGAGGGGATCATAATGCCGCCGATGGCCGCCACCGTGGCGGGGGCGGAACCGGAAATGGCGGCGAAGAACATGCAGGCCACGGTAGCCACCACGCCCAGGGAGCCGGGAATCCAGCCCAGCAGCTCATAGCAGAGGTTGATGATCTGCTTGGAGATGCCGCCCTTGCCCATGATGGCGCCGGCCAGCACGAACGGGGGGATGCCCAGAAGGACCGTGGAGTCCAGCGCGGTGACCATGCGCTGGGCCACCAGGAAGAGCTGGGCGCTCTGTCCGCCCTGAAGCATGGAGACCACCGACGCAATGCCGATACTGACTGCAATGGGGGTGCCGATCACGATACACGCGACCAGTCCAATAAACAATGCTGCTATCATAATTTCACCTCGTAGCGTTTCATGTGCGCAAGCAGGACATCACTCGCGTTCCTTGGTATAGGTCTTGTGCTTGAAGATCTGCAGCAGCATCTGCACGATGGACAGAATGGCGCTGACAGGCACGATACCGTAAATCAGCCACATGGGAACCCGCAGGGCCGCGGACTTCTGGCCGCTGCTCATGATCCGGCCGCACAGGATGAAGCCGAAATAGGTCAGAACAATCAGGAACGCAATGGTCAGAATATCGGAGAACAAGCGGGCGTATTTCCGGAACTTTTCCGGCAGAAGTTTTTCCACGAACAGTGTCACCGCAACGTGGACGCCGGGGGTGTGGAACGCGGCGGCAGTACCCAGAAACGCCATGTAGACGCACATATAGCGCAGGATCTCGTCGCCCCAGTTGAAAGAAAAGTGGAAACAATACCGCAAGATAACGTTCATCGTCATAATCACAGCCATGGCCATGATCAGAAGGCTGGAAAGCAGCTTGGTCACGGGAGTCTTGTCAAAAAAATCAATGATCTTCTTCATAGTCATTCTCCTTGGGTGGAGCGGGGGGCCCCCCCCGGGGCGCCCCCGGGCGCAGTGAA
>NZ_JAXEBZ010000068.1:0-15007 GCF_034093755.1 Dysosmobacter sp.
AAACCCTCCCGGACCTGTCGGTCCGGGAGGGTTTTTGTTCTGATCGGGTCTGCCCGCCCGGGTCACGCGCCCCCCGTGCCCTCCCGCATCCGGGTGACAATCAGCTCAATCGCCTTCTGCATCGCCGCTGTCACATACCGTCCCTTTCTGTAGCACAGAAAGGTGTCCCGGCAGCTGTAGCGGCTCCGGATTTTATAGAAGTACAGGTTCTGGATATCCACCCGGTCCTCCACAAGGCGGTTGCTGAACACCGTGGCCCCGATGCCGAAGGAGGCGAAATTGTAGGAACTGGCCGAGTGTTCAAACTCCATCACAACCTTGGGCACAACGCCGCTCTCCTGAAAGATAATATTGACGCACAGGCGCAGATAGTTGGTGTCATGGAGCAGGATGAAGGGCACATCCTCAAAGACCTTGGCGGGAACCGCCCGTTCCTCCGGGATGGAAAAGATAGCGTCCCCCAGCTCTTCAGGCCGCAGCCTGAAGTCCTTTAGCTCCCGGTTCACCCCGAACTCCCGGGGCACCACCCAGATCAGGCACTCCCGGTCGCAGACAATCCTGGTATACTTTTCCGGGTCCAGGGGCCGGTTCGTCACAAACAGATCCAGCTCCCCGCTGTCCAGCATCTGCTTTGCCCCGGAGGTGCTGGTCTCAATGATCCGGATGTCCACCAGGGGATACGTCTTTTTGAACTCCGCGATGACTCTGGGAATCACATGGGGAATGCCCAGATTGCTGGCAGCGATGGAAATGCTGCCGCTCTGGAGGGCGTGGTCCTCATAGGAGAGCGTCTGCAGGTGCTCCTCCATCTCATGAATGTTCTCCACCGCCCGGATATACTCCTGGCCGAAGGGGGTCAGGGAGATGGGGGAGGTCTTCCGGTTGAAAATCTGCATCCCCAGCAGCTTCTCCTCCTTGGCCACCGCCGCGCTGAGAGACGGCTGGGAGATGTGCAGCTCCTCCGCGGCTTTTCCAAAGCTGCGGTTTTTGTATACGGCAAAAATATAGTCCCGGTTGTGAAACATTCCATCACCAACATAGTCATTTATCTATTCAAATATATTTATATCAATATTTGACTATTTGTCAAGAATATCGTTTAATGATCTCACAAAAAACCGCGGATTCCTGTTTTATGGCCATATTGACAACAAAGGAGGAACTGATACACCCTATGATCGACCTCAGAAGCGATACTCTGACGCTTCCCGGCCGGGAAATGCTCTCCTGCATTCTGGACAAGTCCTTCGGCGATTCCGGCCGCCTCAATGCCGACGGACGGGGCGACGATCCCTGCGTCAACGAGCTGGAGGATTACGCCGCCGCCCTGACCGGGAAGGAGCGGGCCGTCTTTCTGCCCTCCGGAACCATGGGAAACCATGTGGCGCTGCTGACCCGGTGCCGTCCCGGCGACGTCGTCCTGATGGACGCCGGACAGCACATCTACCGGACGGAAAAGGCCACCTGTGACCCGCGTTTCGGTCAGATCCGGCCCATTTTCTACCATCTGACCAAAGACGGCTATCCCGACACGGCAGAGATCGCCGCCATTCTGAAAACACAGCGGCCGAAGCTGCTGTGCATCGAAAACACCCACAACGGAGCCGGCGGCACCTGCATCCCCGTCAGCGTCATGGCGGAGCTGCGGGCCCTGGCCGACGAATCCGGCATTCCCATCCACATGGACGGCGCCCGGCTGTTCAACGCCGCCACGGCCCTGGGCGTGGAGGCAAAGGAGCTCTGCCGCTTCGCCGACACCGTGATGTTCTGCATCTCCAAGGGGCTGGGCGCCCCCATCGGCTCCCTGCTGTGCGGAACCAGGGACTTCTGCCTGGAGGCCTCCGCCACCCGGAAGCTGCTGGGCGGCAACATGCGCCAGGCCGGCGTTGTGGCGGCCATGGGGCTTTACGCCCTCCGGCACAACATTCCCGATCTGGCGGAGGATCACCGGCGGGCCGGGATCGCCCATGACGCTCTGGCGGGCCTGCGCCACTTCCGCATCGGCAGCGCCCAGACCAACATCCTGATCATCGACATCGAGGGCCTCGGCATCTCCGTGGAGGACTTCATTGAGCGGGCAAAGGCGCTGGGCCTCTGGCTGAGCAAGTCCACGGACACCCACGCCCGCATGGTCTTCTACCGGGACATTACCGATCAGCAGCTTTATCAGGCCATCGATATTATGAAAGCACTGGATCAAACGTTCGACTGAGAAAGGGGAACCCCACCGTGAACAAGAATAAGAAACCCTCCACCGCCCTGCTGACCTTCATTGCCATGATCATCGGCATCGCCCTGGGTCTGATTTTCGGAAAGAGCATGAGCCAGTTCAAATTCATCGGCACCATCTGGCTCAACTGCATCAAGATGATTCAGATCCCCCTGATCCTCTGCATCCTGGTGACGGCTATCGGCGCTCAGGAGGATCTGAAGAGGTTCGGACGCACCGCGGTCCGCACCATCGCCTACTACGCCGCCACCACCGTCCTGGCCATCATCCTCGCCCTGTGCACCTCCTCCATCATCAAGCCCGGCACCCTGGCCACCATCGAGGGCCTTGCCACCTCTGATGTGACCACCACGGAAATGAGCATCTCCACCTTCTTCACCAGCATGTTCTCCTCCAACATGTTCTCCACCTTCGTTAACGCGGAGGTCCTGCCCACCATGATGATGGCCATCATGTTCGGCATCGCCATTCTGCGGATGAAGAATCAGGAGCACAAAAAGACCGTCATCGGCTGGTTCTCCGCCATGAACAGCCTGATCGCCGAATACCTGGGCATCGTCATCAAGCTCTCCCCCGTGGGCGTGCTCTTCCTGATGGCGGACAGCTTCGGTACTTACGGCTTCGCCATTTTCACCTCCATGGCCGGCCTGGTGGCCACCCACTGGATCACCATCATCCTGCAGGTCCTCCTGGTGTACGGCGGCGCGCTGATCCTCTTCGCCCGCATGAATCCCTTCACCTTCCTGAAGAAGGCCGTTCCCGTCTGGACCTTCACGCTGGCCACCTGCTCCTCCACCGCCAATATCCCCATTGGCCTGAAAACCGCCAAGGAGAATTTTGACGTTCCCGACGAGATCGCCGGCTTCACCATCCCTCTGGGCGCCAGCATGAACTGCGACGGCATGGCCATCGGCTTTACCACCACCCTGCTGTTCATCGCCCAGATGAACGGAATCACCTTTGATTTCGGCACCCTGCTGCGCATCATCATCGTGGCCACCCTGCTCTCCTCCGCCGGCAGCGGCATCCCCGGAGGCGGCATCGTGAAGATCACCACCATCGTCTCCACCTTCGGCCTCCCTGTGGAAATCGTGGGCATCATGGCCGGCTTCTACCGCCTCTTCGACATGGCCACCACCACCGGCAACTGCCTGGGCGACCTGGCCGGCACCGTCTGCGTCAACGCCATGGAAAAGCGCCATGCCGCCAAGGAGGCCCGGCTCTCCCGCCAGAGCTGACCGCGGTTCTTCTCAAAGGCAAAAAAATGAGACAGCCCTCCGGCTGTCTCATTTTTTATTGTCATCCCTGCAGCGTCTCCATCTCCGCGTTGACAGCGTCCTCGCAGGCCCGCATGGCCAGAATGGTCTTTTCCATCAGCTCCTCCAGGGTCCAGCCCAGCCGCTCCGCGCCGGTTCTGATCACGTCCCGGGAGCAGCCGGCGGCGAACTTCTTGTCCTTGAACTTCTTTTTCAGGGAGGACACCTCCATGTCGCACACGCTCTTGCTGGGGCGCATTTTCGCCGCCGCGCCGATGAGGCCCGTCAGCTCGTCGGCGGCGAAGAGCACCTTCTCCATCTCGTGGATCGGCTCCACGTCGCAGCACAGGCCGTAGCCGTGGGAGCAGACGGCGTGGATCAGCTCCTCGCCGCAGCCGCCATCCCGCAGCAGCTCCGGGGCCTTCTGACAGTGCTCCTCCGGCCACTTCTCAAAGTCGATGTCATGGAGCAGACCCACCGTGGCCCAGAAGGCCCGGTCCTCCCCATAGCCCAGGGTGTCGGCGTACCAGCCCATGACACCCTCCACCGTCAGGGCGTGGAGCAGGTGGAAGGGCTCGGAATTATACTGTTTCAGCAGCGCCAGGGCCGCCTCTCTGGAAATGCAGTCTTTCATGGTGATTCTCCTTTGTAAATGCCCGGCGGGGCAGATCTTTGGGGAGATTATACACCCGTTCCCCCCGGTCCGCAAGCCCCGTTCAGCGCCCGGCCCAGCAGCTCCGTCAGCATCCGGGACAGCCGCTCCTGCTCCTCCGCCATCTCCCGGAACACCTTCTGCAGGCAGGGGTCCGCGGTGCCCTCCGCCGCCCGGATGTAGTTCATCCACTGGCAGGCGGCCTCGTGATACCGCTGCCGCAGGACGGCGCAGTAGCTGCCCCGGGCCAGGGGGCCGCAGCTGACGGCGGGCCGGAAGCACGCTCCGGTGATGAGGTAATACACCGTCATCAGCCGCCGCGCCCGGTCCTCCCCCTGCCGGGCCGCCTCCCGCAGGGGCTGGCGGGCGGCAGCGGGGGCCTGCCGGGACAGAAACAGCAGGTTCCGCCGCTGGCACAGCTCCTCCTCCACAAAGCCCTCCAGCACCGCCAGGTCATCCCGGGCCTGGGTGCCCATGCAGCAGGGGTTGGGCTCCGCCCCCGGCAGCTGGGCCTCCTCCCGCCGGACCATGGCCTGGGGCACGGGCTGGGGCAGCGTCTGCTCCTCCGGCGGCGGCGTCAGCGGCCCGTCGCCGGGATAGGGGCTGAGGCTGGGGGCCACCCGCTGCCACACCTTGTCGTGTTTCCGGTAATCGTACGGCGCGGTCTCCCGCCGCTCGTTTTCCATGGCAACCGCCTCCTTTGCCACCAGTCTATGCCCCGGCGGCGGCAAGGTGACTGTCTTTCCCGGTTCCGGGGCAAACTGAAGCCGGCAAACAGCGGCGGGACAGTTGAAAAACGGCGGATACGCGCTATAATGGGGGCAGAGCCCCGAAACGGGGCAAATTTTGCGGGAGGGTCCTGTTATGTGGCTGATTTTCGCGCTGCTGTCCGCCGTGTTCGCGGCACTTACCTCCATTCTGGCCAAGGTGGGCATTGAGGGTGTCAATTCCAACCTGGCCACCGCCATCCGCACCGTTGTGGTGGTGTTCATGTCCTGGGGCATGGTGTTCCTGACCCACGCCCAGAGCGGCCTGCCGGACATCAGCCGGAAGAGCTGGCTGTTTCTGATTCTGTCCGGCCTGGCTACCGGCGCCTCCTGGCTGTGCTACTACCGGGCGCTGCAGATGGGCGACGCCTCCAGGGTGGTACCCATCGACAAGCTC
Source organism: Dysosmobacter sp. (assembly GCF_034093755.1). GTDB lineage: Bacteria > Bacillota > Clostridia > Oscillospirales > Oscillospiraceae > Oscillibacter. The sequence goes on from NZ_JAXEBZ010000068.1 coordinate 5,303, forward strand.
AGCGTGGTCATTACCCTCGTTCTGGCCTTTGTGTTCCTCCATGAGCAGTTCACCGCCAAATCCCTGGCGGGCTGCGCCCTCATCACCGCCGGAACACTGCTGATGGTGCTGTGACCGCGTATTGCATTTTCTGTCATTCTCTGCTATATTGAGAGGGCTATTGTACTACCTTGAAGGAGGATAAATGTTTTCATGCTGGAACTGAAGCACATCTGCTATTCCGTGCAGGAGGAGTCCGGCGGCGCGCTGGACATTCTCAATGACATCTCCCTCACCGTTCCGGACCACCGCCTGCTGGTGTTCACCGGCCCCAACGGCGGCGGCAAAACCACCCTGGCCAAAATCATCATGGGTCTGGTGCAGCCCACCGGCGGCCAGATCCTGTGGAACGGAGAGGACATCACCCACCTGAGCATCACCGAGCGGGCCCGCCGCGGCATCAGCTATGGCTTTCAGCAGCCCCCGCGGTTCAAGGGCATCACCGTCCGCAAGCTGCTGACCATCGCCTCCGGCGACGGCCATCTGTCCAAGGACCGGTGCTGCCAGTACCTGACCAAGGTGGGGCTGTGCGCCAATGACTATCTGGAGCGGGAGGTGGACGCGTCCCTCTCCGGCGGCGAGGTGAAGCGCATCGAGATCGCCACCATCCTGGCCCGGAACGCCCGGCTGATGATCTTCGACGAGCCGGAGGCGGGCATCGACCTGTGGAGCTTCGCCCGGCTCACCGAGACCTTTGAGCAGCTCCACGCTGCCGGCTCCGCCACCATGATCATCATCTCCCACCAGGAGCGGATCATCTCCCTGGCGGACGAGGTGATTGTGGTGGGCGGCGGCGCCATCCAGCACCGGGGCACCGCGGAAGACATCCTGCCCAAGATTCTGACGGACACGCTGGGCGGCTGCCCGGTACTGACGAGAGGAGGGAACGCCTGATGATGGACAACGAGATTGACCGGGAGCTGCTGGAAAAAATCGCAGACCTGGTGGGCAAGCCCGTGGGCGCCTTCAACATCCGCAAGGACTGCGGCTGTGACGGCCGCCAGAGCACCGAGCACATTGAGATCACCGGCAAGACGGACAAGCAGGGCATTGACATCCGGGTGAAGGACGGGACGAAGGGCGAAACCTGCCACATTCCCGTCATCATCACCAAGCCCGGCATTGAGGAGCTGGTGTACAACGACTTCTATATCGGCGAGAACTGCGACGTGAACATCGTGGCCGGCTGCGGTATTCACAACTGCGGCAGCCAGGACTCCCGCCACGACGGCGTTCACACCTTCTATATCGGCAAAAACTCCCACGTCCGCTACTCCGAGAAGCACTACGGCGAGGGCGACGGCACCGGCGGGCGCATCATGAACCCCCAGACCGTGGTCTATCTGGAGGAGGGCGCCTCCATGCAGATGGACACCGTGCAGATCGGCGGCATTGACTCCACCAAGCGGATCACCAGGTTCGTCTGCGGCAAGGGAGCCGAGGCGGTGGTGACGGAGCGGCTGCTGACCCACGGGGACCAGACCGCCGACTCCGACATGATCATTGAGCTCAACGGCGAGGACTCCAAGGGCCGGGTCATCTCCCGGTCCGTGGCCCAGGACAACTCCGCCCAGGTGTTCCGCCCCTGCGTGGTGGGCAACGCCAGATGCTTCGGCCACGTGCAGTGCGACTCCATCATCATGGGCAGCGCCCGCATCCAGTCGGTGCCGGAGATTGCCGCCAACTGCACCGAGGCGCAGCTGATCCACGAGGCCGCCATCGGCAAGATCGCCGGCGACCAGCTGCTGAAGCTGGAGACACTGGGCCTCACTGAGGAGGAGGCGGAGGACTGCATCCTTAAGGGCTTCCTGTCCTGAACAAAAGGCAGCGAAAGAGGGCCATCACGGTGTGATGGCCCTCTTTTCTCGCGGCTTATTTTCCCATCAGTTCCTTGTTCATCTGGGCAGAGGCGGTGGAGGCCCGCATCACGATGCCGCGGAAGCCCATTTTCTCCAGCTCGTAAACACCCTGAATGGTAATGCCGGCGGGGGTGCAGACCATGTCCTTGGCCTGCGCCGGATGCACGCCGGTGTCCACAATCAGCTTGGCGGAGCCCATGACGGACTGGGCCGCGATCCGGATGGCCATGTCCCGCTGCATACCGTTGAGCACGCCGGCGTCGGCCAGCGCCTCCACATACATGGCCACAAAGGCGGGAATCGTGCCGCCCACCGCGGAGAAGGCGTACAGCTTGTCCTCGTCCAGGGTTTCCACCAGGCCGCTGGAGGACAGCAGCTCCTTTACCATGGCCAGCTCCTCCGGGCTCAGGTCGTTGTCATTGCTGATCAGCATCACGCCGGCGCTGACCTGGGCGGGGGTGTTGGGCATGATTTTCAGCGCCCGGGCCCGCCCCTCCAGGCAGGCCTTCAGCCGCTTGGTGGAAAAGCCGCCCACGATGCTCATCACGATCTGCTCCGGACGGAGATGCTCCTTCATGTCCGCCAGCGCCTTTTCCACCACATAGGGCTTCACCGCCACAATCAGGATATCGCACAGGTCCGCCAGCTCGTTGTTGCCGGACACCGCGTGGACACCGTATTCCGCCGCGATGGACTGCAACCGCTCCGCGGCAATGTCGTACATGTAGATGTTGTCCGCAGCCACCACGTTTTTGTTGATCATGCCCCGCATAATGGCGAAGGCCATGGTGCCCGCCCCGATAAAACCGATTTTCTTGTCAACCATGATTGTTCTCCTTTATTTTACTCAGTAAATTTCCGGCGCTCCGTCAGACAAAGCAGAATCCGAAATAGACGATGCAGATGACGGCAACAACCCAGAGGTACAGGAAGGACTTCTTCGTAATGTCAAAGGCCTCGATCTGGCACTTGTCCGCAATCCAGATCTGCAGGGAGAATGTGGGGTCGCCGGCGGTGGCAAAGAGATGGCAGGCCATGAACGCCCCCAGCACGGCCTCTACTGGCAGCACATTCAGCCCGACGATCAGGGCCAGCAGGCCGGAACCCATGCCCCAGATGCTCATGGGGCCGCGGTAGAGGCTCAGCGGCGCCAGCACGGAGAACAGAATGATATACCCCAGGCGGGAGGTGGGCATGATGCTGGTCAGCAGCTGGCCCATGCAGGCGGACACGCCGGGCGTCTTCACCGCCAGAATGACAATGCCGATGCAGGTGAGAATCCAGATGGAGGGGGCAGCGGACTTGCAGCCGGCAACGGCGGTTTTGTTGAGGACGGAAATCAGCTGCTTTCCGGAGGTGACCAGGGCCGCGTAGAAGCAGGCCAGCAGCAGCGCCGCCACAATGGGCCAGCTGAAGCCCAGAATCAGCACCAGGGGAATCAGCGGCGTGATCAGTCCCAGCTTCACACCGGCTCCCACAGGCTTGTGGCCGGCCTCCAGGGCGGACATGTCGAACCGGGTGGGGTTTTTGCGCTCTTTCAGATAGACGTTGAGGAAGATGAACACCAGCAATCCCACGGAGCCAACAATCAGGACGGTGATGCCGTAGGGCTTCATGGACTCCGCCGCGATGCCCAGCGCCCCGGCGTAAACGCTCCACTGCACCAGATTCAGCATGCCGCCCAGGGATTTGGAGTAGTTCATCATGACGCCGGCGGCGGTATCGTCAATGCCGGCGGCCTTCCAGATGGGCAGCACCAGCGTGCCCAGCATGATGACGGCGCCCAGGCCGTTGACGGCGGTAAACAGGAACACCACCGCCCCGGAGAGGATGATGGCCAGAAGCGTGGACCGGCCCCGGGCCAGCTTCGCGGCCTGATAGATGAACTCCTCGGAGACGCCGGTGGACATCAGGATCTCCCCCAGCCAGGCGCCGGAGATCAGCGCCGCCACGGAGCTGGCCATATTGACCGTGCCGGAGCCGATGACGTAATTCAGAATGTCGTTTTCACCGATGAGAGGGGCGCCTCCCACAACGGCGATGCCAAGGCCCATCACCAGCAGCGCCAGGAAGGTCGGAAGTTTGTTTTTGAACATCAAAAAGGCCACGCCGATAAAAATCAGCAGTATCAGAATCGCTTGAATCATGGCTTCTCCCTTCTGTATCACATGAACTGTACCGCTTTCGTCGCGCCCGGTCGGACTCCGGATATCCGCCGGAAACGCTTGACTCTTGTACAATATTGATTATAATTTAAGGAAATCGGAAAGGTAAAGTTGTGAAAAATCAACTGCTGCATGACAAAAAATCATGCCGGGAGGTGCTTTGTGAGCATCAGCAAATACGAGGCCTTCATGACGGTGGCCGAACTGAAAAGCATTTCAAAGGCGGCGGATCTGCTGGGCTACACCCAGTCCGGCGCCAGCCGGATCATCAGTACCCTGGAAAGTGAAATCGGCGTGCCTCTGTTCAACCGGGGGCGAACAGGTGCTGGAGCTGACCGCCTGCGGCGAACAGGTGCTGGAGCTGGCAAGGGAGATCTGCCGGCTGGACAGTCAGGTCCAGCAGATCGCCTCCGGCTTCCGGGGCCTGACCGCCGGAAAGGTGCGAATCGGTGCTTTCTCCATTCCCGGAACCTATTGGATTCCGCAGATGGTCAAGACCTTCCGCCAGCAGCATCCCAACATTGAATTTGAGATTTACAGCGAGCACTGCGAAATTCTCATCGACTGGCTTCTGGCCGGCCGGATTGACATGAGCTTCACCGCGCTGCCGATTCCGGAGAAGATGGACTGCATCCCCTTGCGGGACGATCCCATGGTGGCCATTCTGCCCCGGGACCACCCGCTGTCCGGGGCGGAGTGCTTTCCGGTGGAGCGCTTCGGCCGGGAGGAGATGATCCTGACCTACCGGGGCGCGGCCATGTCCGTCTTTCAGGCTGCCCGGGTCAAGCCCAACATCAAGTACGCCATCGCGGACGCCAACACCGCGATTTCCATGGTGGAAAACGGACTGGGCATCAGCCTGCTGCCCCAGATGGTTCTGGCCGGCCATGATCTCACCGGGCTTTGCGCCAAGAGGCTGGACAAGCCCTGTTACCGGACCTTCGGAATCGTGCTGCCCGATATGGAGCGGGCGTCTCCGGCGGCAAAGGAGTTCATCCGCCACGCCCAGGTGTGGATGCGCGCCCACAGCGGCACCGTCTGCTGAGGCGTATCCCCCCTCCCGAAGCAGCGTTCCCGTCCCCCGGCGCCTCCGCCGGAGGGCGGGGATTTTTGTCTTTCCGGCCGCACAGGCTCTTCCAATTTTTCTTCCCGCCGCCCTGCCGGGATATTTTACCGAAAACCGCCCATACTACCCTCCAGAACCGGGGAGGTGTCCTATGGAAAAGCTCTCAACGAGATACGCCGACAACGTGGCCCGCATGGACCGGCTGCTGGGGGTGGGCCGCAGCTGCGACATGGTGGCCCGGGATTTCCGCATCGGCGGCCGGAAGGCCCGGCTGTGGGTGGTGGACGGCTACGGCCAGGACTCCATTCTGGAGCGGATGGGAGCCTTCTGGCTGTCCCTGCCAGCTGAGGCGGTGGCCCCGCTGACGGAAATGCAGGACTTTGCAGACCGGTATATCACCTTCTCTGAGACCACCGTCGGCTTTGACCCGGAGCAGCTGTCCGTCTCCGTGCTGGCGGGCAAGACGCTGCTGCTGGCGGAGGGCCTGGCCGGCGGCGCCCTCATCGACGCCAAGGAGTTTCCCGGCCGCGGCGTGGGCGAGCCGCCGGACGGCAAGGTGCTCCGGGGCTCCCATGACGGCTTCGTGGAGGCGGCGGTGCCCAACATGGCCCTGCTGCGCCGCCGCATCCGGGACCCGAACCTGACCATGGAGGGTCTGAAGGCCGGGGACCGGTCCCACACCGACATCATCCTGTGCTATCTGGAGGACCGGGTGGACCGGCAGCTGCTCTCGGAGCTGCGGAAAAAGCTGGAGGCCATCACCGCCCGGTCGTTGACCATGGGCCAGGAGAGCGTGGCGGAGGCCGTTTACCCCAGGCAGTGGTACAACCCCTTCCCAAAGGTGCGCTACACGGAGCGGCCCGACAGCGCCGCCGCCAGCATTCTGGAGGGGAACATTGTGGTAATTGTGGACAACTCCCCCTCGGTGATGATCCTGCCCACCACCTTTTTCGACTTCACCCAGGAGGCCAACGAGTACTACTTTCCGCCCCTGGTGGGCAGCTATCTGCGGCTGCTGCGGATTGTGGTGTTTCTCCTGTCCCTGTTCATCACCCCCGCCTGGTATCTCATGGTCAGTGAGCCCAACCGGCTGCCGCGGTGGCTGGAGTTTCTCTCCTCCCCGGAGCCGGCGTCGCTGTCCCTGCTGGCCCAGCTGCTGGTGGTGGAGTTTCTCATTGACGTGCTGAAGCTGGCGTCCCTGAACACGCCGGACTCCCTGTCCAACTCCTTCTCCATGCTGGGAGCGCTGATTTTAGGCGACTTCGCCGTGCAGGCCGGGTGGCTGGGGCCGGAGGTACTGGTCTACATGGCCTTCGTGTCGGTGGCCGGGTTCGCCCAGCCCAGCTACGAGATGGGCTACGCCTTCAAGCTGCTGCGGGTGGCGCTGCTGCTGGTCACCGCCGCCTTCGACGTGTGGGGCTTCGTGCTGGGGGTGCTGGGCATTCTGGTGCTGCTGGCCACCACCCGGCCCCTGGCGGGCCGGGGCTACCTCTACCCCCTCATCCCCTTCCACGGCAAGGCCCTCCGCCGCCTGCTGCTGCGGGAGCCCATCAGCCGGGACAACACCTGAAATACTTTCGGAGAAACGGGGACAAAAGCCGCCGGAAAATTTTCCGGCGGCTTTTTCAAATTGTTGTTGACAAGTTTCCTTGTCAATGCTATCCTGTATTTGACAAGAAAAGTTGTCAAAAGGAGGTTCTGACATGCCGCTTACCAACCGGCTGAAGGAATACCGGGCCCAACTGGGCGTCAACCAGCAGCAGATGGGCGCGCTGGCCGGCGTCTCCCGGCAGACCATCAGCCAGATCGAACGGGGAGACTACTCCCCTTCCGTCACTCTGGCGCTGAAGCTGGCCCGCATCTGCCGATGCCGGGTGGAGGACATTTTTATTTATTATGAGGAGGACAAAACCCATGAGTGATTCTGTGAAACAGGACAACCGGAAGGCGCTGCCCAGGTACCTTCTGGTGATTTTCTGCTCTGCCATCCTGGGCGGTGTGCTGGGCTTTCTCTCCGGCTGGTACGGCCACTCCGGCCTGTCCGCCGCCTTTGCCGAGGGGGTTACGGCGGCGCTGCGGCTGGTATCCCCCTGGGGCATCCCGGTCTGCACCCTGGTACTGCTGGGCACCGGCTTCCGGCTGTACCGCTCTGCCAAACGGGATTTCGCCGGCTGGGACGGAGAGGATGACGCCCTGATGGACGCCCTGGACCGGCGGCTGAACTGGACCCTGCTGCTGATCACAGTGACGCTGCTGCTGGACTTCTTCTTTCTGTCTGCCGCAACGGCAGGAATTTTCCACAGCGGGGATCTGGCGCCCATCTGGATTGTGCTGGCCTTCATTCCCTCCATTTTTCTGGTGGTTGTGTTCCAGCAGCGGGTCATCGATCTGGTCCGGCAGATGAATCCGGAAAAGCAGGGCAGCGTCTATGACCTGCACTTCCGGAAAAAGTGGCTGGACAGCTGCGACGAGGCGGAGCGGCGGGAGATCGGCGAAGCCGCCTATCAGGCCTTTATAGTCACCAACAGCGTCTGCCCCTTCCTGTGGCTGGCCATGATTCTGCTGAACTTTGTGTTCCGCCTGGGGTTGATGCCCTCTGCGATGGTGCTGCTGGTGTGGGGCTGCCTGCAGGTGTCCTACACCCTGGCCTGCATCCGCATCCGCAGCCATTCCACCGGCGGCTCCATCGGCCTGTAACCGGCAAACCGCCGGAGCCTTGGCCGCCAATATTTCAAGTGAATCGGAACCGCCCCGCCGTCCTGTGGACAGCGGGGCGGTTTTGTGCTACAATGCATGGTAAATTGATAAACGGGGGCGTTTTGTGTTGAACTGGAGTGAAAAACGGCTGTTCCTGCTGGATCTGGACGGCACCATCTATCTGGAGGAGGAGCTGCTGCCGGGCGCAGCGGCGTTTCTGGCGTGGGTCCGGGAGACCGGCGGGCAGTACCGCTTCCTCACCAACAACTCCTCCCGGGGTGTGGACGCCGGACTGGAGAAAATGCACCGACTGGGCGTTCCCGCGGAGCGGAAGGACTTTCTCACCGCCGTGGAGGCCACCGTTCACTACCTGCGCACCCGCCGCTCTCCCGCCGACGTATACTACGCCGTAGGCACGGAGTCCTTCCGCCGTCAGCTGCGGGAGGCGGGCTTCGACCTGCGGGAGGGGCCGGATGACGATGTGACGGCAGTGCTGACGGCCTTCGACACGGAGCTGACCTACGAAAAGGTAGAAAACGCCTGCCGGCTGCTCTCCCGGGGGGCAGACTTTCTGGCTACCAATCCGGACCTGGCCTGCCCCACCCTGTTTGGCTTCATTCCCGACTGCGGCGCCATCTGCCAGCTGATTGCTCACGCTGCCGGCCGGACGCCGGAGTTCATTGGCAAGCCGGAGCCTACCATGATCCGGCTGGCTCTGGAGCAGACAGGGTACGCCCCCGCCCAGACCCTGATGGTGGGTGACCGGCTGTACACCGACATCGCCTGCGGCGTCAACGCCGGGGTGGACACCGCCCTGGTGCTCACCGGGGAGGCCACCGCCGCCGACGCCGCCGTCAGCGCCACACCCCCCACCGTCATCTGCCGGGATATGGCAGAGCTGCTGGAGCACCTGCAAAGCGGGTGCCGTTTGTAAAAGGAGGCTTTCATGAACAACCGGAAGCAAGACCGGAAACAGCATCAGAAGCGGGAAAAGCTGGCCTTCAAGGAGGCCATGCACCGGGAGCTGCGGGAGCACAGAAGCTCCTTCATTGTGTTCTACCTGCTGCGCGTTCTGGTGATTGTGGCTCTGGTGCGCCAGGCCATGCTCCGCAACTATGAGGGCATGTTCTTCTGTGTGCTGACCATTCTGCTGTTCTACATTCCCAGCTGGCTGCAGGTGAAGCTGCGCATTGAGCTGCCGCCGGCGCTGGAAATCACCATTCTCTGCTTCATCTTCGCCGCCGAGGTGCTGGGGGAGGTCAACGCCTTCTATGTGAAGGTCCCCAACTGGGACACCATGCTCCACACCCTCAACGGCTTCCTGGCGGCGGCGGTGGGCTTCTCCCTGGTGGTGCTGCTGAACGACAGCGAAAAGCTGACCTTCGACCTGTCCCCCTTCTTCCTGGCGCTGGTGGCCTTCTGTTTCTCCATGACCATCGGTGTGCTGTGGGAATTTTTCGAGTGCGCCATGGACCAGCTGTTCCTGCTGGACATGCAGAAGGACACGGTGCTCAGCAGCATCTCCTCCGTCATGCTGGACCCCACCGGGGGTAATACGCCCGTGGCCATCAAAGGGATCACCGACGTGATCGTGGTGGCAAACGGAGAGCAGATCCCCCTGGGCGTGGGAGGCTATCTGGACGTGGGCATTCTGGACACCATGAAGGACCTGGTGGTCAACTTCGTGGGCGCGGTGGTGTTTTCCTTCATCGGATATTTCTACGTAAAGGGGAGAGGCAAGGGCCGCTTTGCCCGGCGCTTTATTCCCCGGGTGCTGAGCGGTGCGGAGGAGGAAAAACAGGAATCTGAACAGACCGGAGAATAATCCCGCTGCCGAGTGTCCATACTAAGGCCATCCCAAATGAGGAGGTTTGACGTA
>NZ_JAXEBZ010000069.1:0-58195 GCF_034093755.1 Dysosmobacter sp.
CATGTCCTGTGTTATACTCTTGCTCATGAAGGATATGGCCCCCTTTCGTTAAGTTGTGGTGTGGTAACTCAACTTTAACCGATAAGGCCCTATCCTTCATCCTTTTTATTTACTTGTCCAACATGTATTGTAATCCTACAACTGCTTTCCTGCGTATGGTTTTCGATCTCTTGCAATTCAAGGCATTTCCCGGTATAATAATGACAAGTATGTAATGAGCGAGGTGACTCGCAATGCCTGTTAAGCTGAATACAACGTATATCTCCAGCACGCTGGCTTTTAAGCTGTCCAAAATTTCCGAATATCCGGTCACTTCCATCGTGGCCCCCATTGGATACGGAAAAACCAGAGCCATCAGCTGGTGGGTAGATGATTGCCAAAAGATGAGATCGGATGCGCTGATCCTGCGGCAGACCATCGTCACGGACTCCCTGGCGGATTTCTGGCGGGGCTTTTGCCGGAACCTCCGGGAATGGCCGGAACTGGAAAAGGATATGTCTGCGCTTGGATTCCCCGCAGACCCCCAGGCGCGGCAGTTGATGATGGAACTGCTGACCGATGCGCTGGCCGGGAAATCCCACGATATTTTTTACATCATTGATGACCTGCACTTTCTGCCGAATCCCGCATTTACATCCCTGATCCTGTTTTTGAGCGACCACCTGCCGGAGCGGACCCATATCATTCTGCTCTCCCGCAACGTGATCTTTGACCGGGCGGCACAGATGAAACTGGGCCCCCGCCTGTGGGAATTGAATATGGACGATCTGCGGCTGGGTGAAACGGACATCCGGGAATATGCGCGCCGGAGCGGCCAGCTGCTGAACATCCGGGATGTGAATATGCTGGCCAACAGTACCGAGGGCTGGTTCTCCATGGTCTATCTGAAGCTGCGGGCCTATGCGCAGACCGGAAAATGGCCGGAAAACACCACCAATATCTATCCGCTGATCGACGAGGTGCTGTTTCGTCCCCTGACGGCCCGCCAACGGGAATTTCTGGTGCGGCTGGGTGTGCCGGATGATTTCACGATGGAAGAAGCAGAGTTCCTGTGGCCGGAGGATGACACCGCAGCGCTGCTGAGCCAGCTGACAGAACAGAATGCCTTTATCACCTGTACCGACGGTGTGTATCGCTATCACAATATGCTGCGCTCCTGCGCCCGGAAGAAGTTCTTACTGCTGCCGGAAACGGAGCAGAACGCCACCCTGATCCGCCTGGGACAGTGGTATGAGAAGCTGGGGGAGTGCTGCTTTGCCGCGGAGAGCTATGAAAAGGCCGGCAGCTGGGACGACCTCCTGCGGACGGTGGGACAGGACCGGGGCCTGAGCTTCGGCCCCGAGCGGCTGCCGCTGATGCGCCGCTGGATGGCAAATTGCCCGGAGGAGTGTCAGCTGCGCCATCCGCAGGCGCTGCTGGTATTCATGCTGCTGCTGTTTTACGGCCGGGACATCCCGGAAATGCAGCGGTATCACGCGCTGTTTCAGCGCAGCATGGCGCTTTGCACCCACCTTTCCCAGCAGGAGCGGGATCAGCTGGAGGGAGAGGCCCTGCTGCGCCTGTCCTTCCTGTGCTTCAACGACATCTCTGCCATGAGCGCCTATCACCGGCAGATCCGCGCCCTGATCCCCGCAGACCGCAACCCATGGACCCAGGGCTCACCTTCTGTTCTGATACTCTATCACAGCAAGAGCGGCAGCCTTGACCGGGAGAACGCCGAAATGCGGGAATGTATGCCCATTTACAGCCGCGTTGCCTGCGGGCATGGCAGCGGTGCGGCCACCATCATGCAGGCCGAAACGGAATTTATGCGGGGGAACCTGACCGACGCCGACATTCTCTGCCGCCAGGCGGAGGAACAGGTGCTGGAGGCGGGGGAATACAGCATTTATACCGCAGCTGCCTTTCTCTCCGCCCGGCTGGCGCTGTATGACCAGCCGCCCCGGAACGGCTTTTCCCTCCTGGACCGCGCGGCGGACACCCTGCGCCGCGCCCATCAGTACCGTTTGCTCACCACCGTGGAGCTGGGCCGGGGATGGCTCAGCGCCCTGCTGGGGCAGACAGAGCAGCTTCCCACGTGGCTGACGGCGGAAGGCGCCAGCATGACACAGGTGTTCCCGCTGATCGAGCCGGTCTTTCAGGTGATCGTGGGCCGCGTGCTGCTGGCGCAGAGCCAGTGGGCGCAGGTTGCGGCCCGGACGCTCCGGCTGCTCCGGGCCAGCGCCGATGCCCGGTTCGCCCTGTGCGGCATCTATGCCCATTTGCAAAACGCCGTGGCGCTGATGCATCTCGGAAAGGAAGCGGACGCGCGGCAGGCCCTGCGGGAGGCATGGTCCCTGGCGCAGCCGGACGGCATCCTGCTGCCCTTCGCCGAGAGCGATCCCTGCCTGGACCGGCTGCTGAACGAGCTGGCAAAGGGGGAAGCCCGGGAGCGTCTGCATACGCTCTCTGCCCGGTTCCGCGCCGGACGGGAGGCCATCCGGCGGGAAGGGGACCTTTTGGAGCAGTGCGGTCTGACGGAGCGGGAGCTGGAGATCGCCTGCCTGGCGGCTCAGCGCAAGAGCAGCCGGGAGATCGCCGGGATCCTGAACGTTTCCGTGAAGTCCGTCAACAACCGTCTGAACGCCGTCTACGAGAAGCTGGGGCTGGGCGGCGATGGACGGAACAAACGCCAGGCGCTGGCTGATCTTATAAATCGCTTGTAATATCATCCAATTAAAATGGCAAATTGGGGTAATCATTACCCTACCGAATTAAAAAACGCCACTGTATACTAAGTGATACAGCGGCGTTTTTTTTACGGAAAGGAGGGTGACGACCGATGACGGGGCCTCCCATCAAGTCAGTGGCGGCACACAGGGGCTATATTCTGCGGGTGGAATGGCGTAACGGCAGCGCCACGCTGCTGAATATGCGTCCCAGATTGCAAAGCCCACGCTTTGGCGCGCTGCGGGATGAAGCAGTCTGGAAGTCTGTGGCCACGGATGGACAGACCATCCGCTGGATCGATGACATGGGCTTTTCCTACGAGATGTCGGAGTATGAGGTCAATCAATTCGCCAGCGGACTTTGAAGAAAAAGAACGAAACTGACAGCAAATGTGTGAACCGAAGGAGGAAGTTCTTGTGAACGGAAAACGGTTTCAAAAAGCGATCAGCTTACTGCTGAGCATCTGCCTGACCATCGGCTTGCTGCCGACGCAGGCATATGCTTATCTGGTTGACCGCGATGACGACCTGTCCATCCAGACGGCAGATGGACAGACCATCACCCCAGACGCGGACTGGGAAACGCTATACCCCTATGGCGCGTTTGCCTTCGACAATGCCAACGTTGAGTTGACCGAAGGCGGCAAAGAGGGCATCATCAAGATCTATCGTCTGGGCGGTACCACCGGCCGGGCGAGTGTGATGCTCAAATACGCGCCGGTCATTTATGCCAATGAAGACATGTCCCCCAATTACATTCATGCAATCAGCAGCGATGATATTTTGATCAACGTGGAGAAGGACCAGCCCATCGCGGCCAGCCAGCCGGTGGGCAAGGCGCCCGATCCGGTCGTGCCGGACGAGCCGGTCCGCATCGTTGTCAGCGAGCCTGATGCCAACGGCGACGTTACGCTGACGCTTACCGGCTGCGACGCGGTATACTGGCAGTGGTATGTCCTGGACGGCGGCGAATGGCACTACATTGAGGGCGCGACGGAGCAGACCCTGACGGTGGCGGCGGCGGACCTGGCGAACTGGAACTTCCGCTGCGTCTATATGGAGGGCGGCAGAGCGTATACCTCGGAACCTCTGTATGAAGTGGTGGAAGAGGAGCCTGAAGTGACCCCCGATCCGGAGCCGGAAGTGACTCCCGATCCGGAGCCGGAAGTGACCCCCGATCCGGAGCCTGAAGTGACCCCCGATCCGGAGCCGGAAGTGACTCCCGATCCGGAGCCTGAAGTGACCCCCGATCCGGAGCCCGAAGTGACCCCCCCTCCGGAGCCCGAAGTGACCCCCGATCCGGAGCCCGAAGTGACCCCCAACCCGGAGCCCGAAGTGACTCCCGATCCGGAGCCCGAAGTGACTCCCGATCCGGAGCCTGAAGTGACTCCCGACCCGGAGCCTGAAGTGACTCCCGACCCGGAGCCTGAAGTGACTCCTGAGCCGGAATCCGAAACCATTACGGAGACGATGTCTCTGGTCCACAACACCGCGGCCACGGATGAGATCCTCTGGGAAGAGCCTTCCTACCTGCCTCTGGCCATGGAGTCGACGGACCCCTACAGCGGCTATGTCTTCGTCATGACCTTCGCCGAGGGCGAGTGGGTGAAGGAGCTGCACGTCTCCATCGAGGACGATGATGATGCGGAAGCGGACGAGTTTGCCACCCTGCAGATGCTGGACCACGAGGGCGGCGAGATCCTGGACGCTGCCAGCACCCTGACCATCCACGCCATCGACGACGAGGAGCCTGAGCCCTCCGAGATCGGCTTTGTTGTGACGGAAGTGACCGCGGACAAGTCCGACGGCAAGGCGGAGATCACCGTGCGCCGGACCGGCGGCACCCAGAACGTGCTGAGCGTGGACTACGCCACCGCCGACGGCACCGCCAAGGCGGGCAGGGATTATATCGCGGCGGAGGGAACGCTGGCGTTTTATGCCGGCGTTCAGGAGATGACGATCTCCGTGGAGCTGATCAACGACAAGATCGCCACGGAGGACTTGGTGGACTTCACGGTGTCGCTGTCCAATCTCAAGGGCGACAGCAGCGGCATCTGCACGCTGACGGAAACCAAGGCCACCGTCTCCCTGTATAACTCCAACACCGCGGTGGAGAACAACCTGGCCACGGTGCTCTATGATGATACCGCCATCGACGTCAGCGGCGGGGTCCGGGAGACCGGTTCCATCGCCGCGCCCGGCGCCGGCGAGGCCATCACCGGCCAGCAGCAGGAAAAGGAGACCGGTACGGTCACCATCGAACGGAGCGGAAAGGCCCGTACCTATGACTATCCCAACCGGCTGTTCTTTTCGGGCGGTAACTGGACGCGGTACTATTATATCAACAACCTGCACAAGGACATGAAGGGATATAACCACGGTCCTTTCGACATGTACGTCAACGACTACATGAACGAGATGTTCAAATACATCGACGGCACCATCTATTTCAAGGGCGGCCGGCAGGATGACGCGGGCAAGGACACTTGCTCCAACCCCTATTCGCGGATCGTAGACAGCGAGGGCAACGTGCTGGTATACTGCGGTTCCGATGCCAAATTTTCGGGCGGCAGCTCCATTTGGGGCGGCGGAACATACACCTATAAAACCGAGAATTATCTGAAGTACACATTCGTGATGGACGGCGCCGGCGGCGACGCACGGAAGCTGCAGTTCGGCGAATACACCATCAACGGCAGCAACATGCAGAACACCGTCAGCTATGTGGAGACCCAGAACCGCGGCCTGGAGCTTGAGCGGCGCACCTTTGACGGCAACTTCTACCTGCGGATCTACACCGCCAACGATTCCGACTCCGCCAACGGCGCTGTGGTGCTCAGCGAGGCGGCCGGAGCCTATGAGGACATCAAGCCCCAGATCACGATCGTGGAGGGCGGTACCTATGGCAGCAGCCCCTATGTGGGCAGCACCATCAAGGTGGAGATCGCCAACTCGGCCTCCTACTTCCCGGCGGCTACGGACAGCAGCCTCTCCTACGCGCTGTTTCTGCAGAACATCAAAACCGGCGAGATCATGCCGGTCAATGTCACCTCGCAGACCTCCGGCGACGATGTGACGGCCTACTACATGCAGCTTGCCTGGAACGGCATGACGCTGGATGACTTCAAATCGGACTACACGATCTGCCTGGTCATGACCAGAAAGCAGACCGTCTCCGTGGATGTCGCTCCCTCTGTGCCCCGGCAGCTGGATGAGGACGGCAACGTCATGGCGAATATCGATGAGAGCAGGATCGGGGACGTGGTGTCGGCCTTCCAGCGCGACGCGACTATCACCTATGGCTACACGCCCATCAACGACTCTCAGGAGGACCGCTTCGGAGAGATTCAGACAGGGAACCTGACCCTGACCCCGGAGTCCGACACCTCCACGGTGCTGAACTCCCTGAGACTGGAAAACCTCCAGTGGATCAACTTCGGCCTGCCTGCGGAGGACAAGATCCTGCTCAACGGCGTGTCCTATAACGGCAACGCCACCATCTGGCTGCGGCAGGCGGACCTGGCGTCCTCGAAACTGACCTTCCGGTACTACCAGAGCGACTATGCCAAGGTGGACAGCGTGATGACCACCAGCATTGACCGGACGGCGCTGTATCTGGACGCCAACCTCAACGGACGCATTGACGGCTACTACAACACGGTCACCGGCAGCTTCGTTCTGACGGACGCGGACGGCGGCCAGACCGGCACCATGGACGAGCTGGTCATGTTCCTGGAGCCGGGCGTGGACTATGACGAGAGCATCTTTGCCCCCCAGCCGTATTTCAACGGCACGGAGGTGGCGGGCTATGCCCAGCACTTCCTGAAATCCTACTACACCATGACGCCCCGGAACCTCCAGACGCCGGAAGGCGGCGAGGGGAAGCAGGTCCAGGTGCTGCCCAGCTTCATCACCGACGTCACATCCTCCAGCATGCTGGGACGGATGACGGAGGAGCAGAAGTCCTACCGCTATATCCTGGGCGGTGACAGCCACTCCTACGAAGTGAATGACGCGGCCGGTTTTGTCCCCGGGACGGATGACTATACCTGTACGGCTGACAGCCATATCATGTACGGCGCGGCGGCCAGCGCCACCCAGTACGTCGATATTCCTCTGGGCGGCGATTTCCACCCGCTTCGCATTGATGACGCGACGGGAACCGTCACATGGGAGCCGGCATTCAGCGGAAACCTGCTCTATCCCTATGAGTATCCCTCTCCCGTGAAGATCGAGCACAGCCTGGCGGGCAGCAATATCCCGCTTGCCGACACTGTGGCCGATCCCACCAGTGAGCGGGGCTGGCACTATGCCGATGAGGAAGCGGGTCCGGCGCAGATCAACGGCTATCTGGGCTCCTATGTGTTCAACGACACCTACGCTCTCAGCGTGCAGGAGCAGACCATGACCTCCCCGCAGATCGCGGCGGATCCCTCTGCCGCGCCCGCCCCCCAGCCGGAGAGCACCAACCGCTATGACGGCGGCCTGTATGAGAACGCGGACTACCTGAAGGTGGTCAGCGGCACGACCCCGCCCGAAACCTCGGTGGACACCAGAAACGCGAAGGGAAAAAGTAGAGCCGACAGCGGCGGCGGCATGTTTGACCTGGATGTGGGCACCGAGCTGCCCTCCTTTGAGATCGGCGTCACCGACTACGCTACCGTGACGGTGGACGGCTATGAGGTGGGCTTCTCCATCGGCATCCCCCTGGGCGGCTATAACTCCAACGGTGACGCGGGTACCGGCGGTACCGGCGCGCAGAACAACGGCCAGGGCCAGCAGCAGGGCGGCAGTGGCGGCAGCGGCGGCAGCGGCGGAAGCGGCGGCGGTCAGCAGGGCGGCGGCCAGCAGGGCGGCGGCCAGGGCGGCGGCCAGGGCGGCGGCTCGGAGAGCAAATGGTTCGGTCCTCCCGGTGCCAACAAGGCCAGAGGCGAGGACATGGCCAAGCTGTGGAACTTCTGTACCGGCCAGGGCAGTGCCGCGGATGTGGACGACTCCTGGGCGAATGCCACCAAGGACCAGGACGCGAAGTTCACTTCCTCCGGCTTTGAGGTGGAATTCGCGGTGGCGCTGGCCTTCATCTTCAAATATGACCCGGTGAGCAACAACTATCACTTCTCCCATTTCACCGTGGCCCTGTCGGCCGGACTCAAGTATACCATCCAGTATCGGTTCGCCGTATTCCCCCTCCTGTACATCTTCTTCTCGGTGGGCGCTGAAATTTCCCTCACCACCGGCCTTACCGTGGACCGGGAAGTCCATGAGGTGTCGGATACGGTTACTTTGGCGTCCGTTCAGGACAGCAAGGCCTATACCTACGGCGAAACAATGGCAAAAGACCAGGAAGTAACCTTTGACACAAATATCAAGGCGTTCAACATCACCTTCAATGGTACATTGTATCTGGATTACGGAGATGAGGAACGCAAGGGCATCATCGAATCCGACGGTTCGGAGCCGGTACTCATTGTGCTGAAGAAACAGGACGGCGCAAAGATCGACCCCACCACGGTTCACCTCACCGCCATGGATAACGAGACCTCCGTGGCCCGTGTGGCCAAGGTGGACTATTCCAACAACAACACCCATTATGACGGCCTCGAACTCTCTCCGGAATTCATGTTGGAGGCCGGAGCCGGCCTGGGCATCATCGGTTTCAAGGTTGAAATTTTCCTGAAGTTCAACGTGGCCGCGACGTTCCTGTTCGCCATCTACGAGAAGGAGTTTACAGACGGTATCTACAGCGGCTATCACTACAAGGCCGCACAGGTCGACTCCTTTGAAATGAGCATCGGCCTCGCCCTCCGGGTGGTCGTGGCCATCTTCTCCCATGAGATGGACCTGATCCGCTACTACATCGGCTACGAGTACGGCGAGGGCTGGCACATGGGCTGGGGCGCCCTCAACGACAATTTCGGCGGCACGATCAAGTCGCGGGACGGCGATGAGGATGACGGACCCGTCAGGATCAGCCTGCTGGGCAGCACCTACGATACCCAGCAGATCTACAACGACAACGAAGATCTCAGCCGTGCCTTCCAGCCCACCGACAAAGACGCGCCCTTCGAGATCTCCGGCTACGGCTCCTCCGGCGACGCGTTCAAGCTGGTGGACGGCCTCATCACCGGTTATGACTACCGTGTGGTGTCCGTGGGCGACCAGAACTACCTGGTCTACACCCTCAGCCGCCCCGATCCCAGGAGCGAGTTGGACCACATGATGCTGGTGCTCTCCAGGATCAAGGTCACCATGAACGAGGCCTACGAGAGCTACGGCCTGGTGAACCCGGTGAACGAGGAGAGCAAGGTGCCTTACATCATTCTGGACACCACCGCCGCCGGCAGCGACGATGGCACCGGCGATCTGGGCTTCTCCGTCTGGACGGAGGGCGACACCATCCATGCCGCGTGGGTCAGCTATGACGGCGACGACTATGGCAACTACAGCGGCGCCGCCGCTCCCGCCAAGCCCGCCACCCCCTGCCCCAGCGACATGAATGAGCACAACTACAAGACGGTGTGGGCCACGAAGATGGAACCCACTCCCGTGAAGAAGCCGGTGAAGCCCACCGCCCCCACCGAAGTGGCGGAGGCCGGCAAGCCCGGGGGCGACAGACCGGTTGAAAGCGACTACTATGTCTCTGCCTCTGAGGCAGCCAGCTATCCGAACTACCGGCAGGACAATGAGAATCCGGCGTTCTATTACAACCCCCGGTACAGCAGCTATGCGGACGCCAAGACGGCCTATGAGACGGCGAACGGACCCTGGGCAGCCTATGACGCGTATGTGGCGTATCAGAAAGCTGTTGAGAAGTACGAGGCCGATCTGGCCGAGTACAATAACGTTCTCCTGCCGGCCTATGAGGAGTATGTGGAGGCCAAGGCCGAATATGACAACTACAAGGCCTGGTACAACTACTTCTCCGGCACCGCGGAAGCGGAGAGCGACATTCGGACCATGGGCTTCAACGCCGCGAAGAACAACACCGCGATCAAGACGGCGTCCTTCGATACGGACGGCGGCACCCGGTTCACGGCGGCTGCCAAGGCCTCCGTCACCGGCGCCAGCGTCAGCATGCCCGCCGGAACCGGCGACGCGGTGTTCTACGCCAGAGCCAGCCACTACACCGACGAGGAGATCGAGGCAAAGTCGGCGGCGTACATCGACCACCTGAACAGCGTGTACAACGCTACCGGCGACGCCCAGAGCGCCATGACGGAATACGGCTACCAGCTCGCGCTGACCCAGTGGCAGATCAACGGCAAGTACAGCGAGCTCCACGCCAGAATTGACGGTCAGGATGTGGGCGTGAAGCTGGCCAATGAGGATGAAAGCCTCAGCATGGTCCTGGAGAACATCAGCGTGCTGCAGAAGTCCGATGACTGCTACTATGTGGCCTACAGCACCGGACAGGATGTGCAGGATTCCGCCGCAGGCGACTATGTCCACATTCACAGACTGTACCTGCGGGCGCTGACCAGGAACAGCGAGGGTGAATGGGTCTGGCAGGATGCCCGTCTGCTGCGTACCGTGATGGACTACGACACGGACGACGACCTGGACGGAGTCTATGTGGGCGGCACCATCAAGACCGGCTATGAAAACCCCTACTTCGCCAACTTCAAGTTCCTCAACGGCAAGATCGGCGACAAGCTGACGGGTGAACCCGTGAGCCTTCGCACGAGAGACACCGTGGAGGCCGAGGATTTCCTGCTCTTTGAGATGAACGGCGCCACCTACATCATCGACTCCGACTCTCTGGATTCCCTGGTTTCGGAGGATCCCAGCGGCCTCATTTATCCCTTCTTCAAGGTGGAGCAGACCAGCGAAAAGGCCTCCGCGGCCACCGGGCGCACCAGCGTCACCATCGGCGCTGACGGCGCGGGCAACATCGCGGCGGTCTATGTGGCGCCCGTTCAGGGCTCCCAGAACAACGCCGTGTACCTCTGCCGCTTCGATCCCAATACCGGCGAGTGGAGCGCGGGCACCATGCTGGCCATGCGCGGAATGCAGATCTACGAGGACGGCATTTCCAACAACTGGTCGGCGGAGGAGAAGGAGCAGGCCTATCTGGGCGAGCTGGAAGGCTACAGCAATGACTATGCCTCCATGGATCAGTTCACCTTCTCCAACCTGCAGGTGGCCATTGGCCTGAGCCGCAGTGAGGAGGATGGCGACCTGGTGACGAAGGACACCCTGCTGGTGCTGGCGGAGGGCAGCATGCTCCCGCTGGAGCGGGTGAACATCAGTGCCACCGAGTCCGTTCTGACTCCTGCCAGAGACCAGGACGCCAGCGTGGGCGTCTACGCCCTCAGCTACGGCGTCGGCGGTCAGGGCATCGGAAATGACCGGCTGACCTTCCCCTTCTACCAGTTCACCGCTGGCAAGGAGCTTGCTCCCACGCTGTCCTTCATCAATACCGGCGACGTCACCATCCGCGGCAGCGAGAAAAACCCCATCGTTGTCAAGCTGATGGTTCGGGCCGCCGGAGACAGCGATTACGAGCTGGCTACCTGGCACGTCTCCCAGAATATCCGTGCCGGCGAATCCGTGAAGCTCAGCGGCCTGTTCGAGCTTCCCTGCGACCTGAAGGCAGGCAGTGTGTTCTACATCACTGTCGAGGAGGACAAGGCCTATATTGAAAGCACCGGCGGCACCGCCTTCTCGGCGACCACCCTGGGCACCAACGCGGATGGCAATCCCACCGGTACCCTGGTGGTGGAAAGCAAGCCGGAGCTGGGCTTTGAGTCCATGAACATTACCCGCAAGGGCGTGGACGAGAACGGCAACACCATCCTGGAAGTGGAGTTCCAGGCGGGCAACCGCGGCAGCGAAACTGCCGAGGACGTCTATGTCCAGTTCCAGTATGAGGACGGCGTGGACAGCGACAACAATCCCACCTATGCCGCCCTGGACATTACCAGCGCCAACCTGACGGTTTCCAAGCAGGAGCCTCTGAAGCTCCGGATCGCCAGCAGCCCCGAGGAGCTGAAAAACGGTATTTTCCACCTGTATAACGCGGAGGACGGCGGAAATATCGATTCCGGCTATGGCCGTACCGTGACCGGTACGCTGCTGGTCCCGTCTGAGTGTTACCAGAGCGCCGAGACCGGCGGCCTGAAGCTGCGGCTGGAGCTGTTCAGCAGCAGCGACACGCTGACGACTTACTACAGGGGTGCGCGGACGGTGGAGCACGACGAGTATGATTCCCTGAACAATGTCCAGACCGCCAGCTTTGAGCATACCACCTATATCACCGCGCCCGACAAGCTGACCCTGGCCATGGGCAACACCCTACGTCTGCCGGTGACGGCGGTTTCCACCATGGGCCATACGCCGACCCTGACGGCAACCGAGGTCCCCAGCACCACCGGTGAACCCAACCACCTGGGCATCCTCTACTACAACTCCGCTGACAGCACGGTCGTCATGGTGCCTTCCTCCCGCGGCTCCGGCGTCATTCACCTGTACGACGCCGAAACCAACACCACGAAGGCCGTCACCTACACGGTCAACAGTGAGGATGTGGGCATCAACATCTTCAAGGACAACAACTTCTTTACCTTTACCAACAAGAACGGCACAGTGTTTGATGAGAACGCAGGCCCTGACGGACAGACCTGGTCCTTCAGCACCAACGCCGTCCAGACCTGGGGCGCTGACGACAGCCAGCCCGCCCGGGGTGACCTGTCTTACGCGGACGAGGGCTCCAAGCTCTCCTTCCGGACTGTGGCGTCCGATATTACCCTGTTCTTCAAGGGGAAGATCCAGGTGGAGAGCACCTTCCCCGGCTTCACGGCCCAGACCCTGACCTCCGAGGGCGGCAGTGTGGGCACCCTCATCTCCTTCGGCGACAACGTGACCAATTATTCCCACACGGTCACCATCACCGTCCTGGAGGATGACGCCCAGTTCGACAAGGTCATCGAATCCTACGCCAGCGGCGAGGCGCCCACTCCCTCCGACGACGCCAACGCGCCTCAGATCTACTGGAGCCGCAGCTTCCCCGACACTGCCTCCGTCAAGACCGGCGGCACCGTACCCGTTACCTGCTATGTGCTGGATGATACCGGACTGAGCAGCCTGACGGTCAATGGCACGGTTCCCGCGGGCCTTACCAAGAACTCCGACGGCTTCTGGCAGTTTGACCTGACCCTCAGCGAGAATCAGACGCTGGTGGTGAAGGCGGCGGATCAGTCTGGCAACAGCACCGCCCGCAGCGTGACCGTGGACTGGTTTGCGAGCACGATCTCCAGCGGTGCCAACGCCGGCGCTCCCACTGTGGAGACCGCCTGGAAGATCAGCACTGACGACGGCGCAACCTATTCTGACCTGGCGGACGGCCAGTATGTCAGGAACAAGCAGCTGGCGGGCCTGCTCGTAACCGGCACGTCCGGCGCGGGCAAGGTCTCCGCGGCCGCGAAGTTCCACAACGCCATGACCGATTTCGACGGCGTTTCCGGCTGGGAGGTCAAGGACCTCGATCAGGTGTCCGAAAACATTTTCGGTGTGCAGCAGAACGGCATCTACCAGGCCATCGTCACTGCCCCGGACGGCTCCTGGGCGGCCAGGTTCGTCCAGATGAGCAAGATGGACTCCGCGATCCCCACCATTACGGTGAGCAGCGATGACCAGAATCCCCTGACGCTGAACTGGCTCGTTTCCAAGGGCGCAACCAGCGCCTCGCCTCTGACGGGCGTGACCATCAACGGGCAGCCTCAGACGATCCTGCCGGATCAGACCATGCTGGCAGGCTCCTTCCAGGCAGCCTTCAGCGGCGACTATGTGGTGGAAGCCACGGACGGCGCCGGCAACGTGGCCACAAGAGTATTCCCGATCCAGGCCGAAGATGCCCCGATCCTGGTCAATAGCAGCGCCATTGTTCTGCTGGAACCCTGGAACCAGGCGCTGGACAACGGCACCCTGAAGCTGAACTACACCAGGATCACCGGCGGCAGCTATGACGCGGACCGCTCCGAGCCGGCTGAGGGCACTTACTTCGGCAGATATGAATTTGCCCTGGTGCCCAAGGCGGAGATCCCCGCTGACGGAACGCTGCCTGACGGGCTCTGGCACGCGGACGATGCGGAGATCACCGGAATTGTCCCCGGCGAGTATGTCCTTTATGTCTGTGACAGCGCGGCACCCGAAACGATCACCAGCCAGCCACTTGTCATCGAAGCCGCCAACATCACCTATACCACCGACACGCAGAGCACCACCTTCGGCAGAGACAACGGAATCATTTTCGTGACGGCTTCCGGCGGCAAGGCCGGCGTCCACCTGTACCAGTTTGCGGCGGTTCCCAAGGCGAAGGACCAGAAGGAACTGGCGGATGTTTCCACCCTGACTGGCTGGCAGACCGCGGGCATGCCTCTGACCGCCATGAACGAGGCGACCATCAGTGACCTGGCCTCCGGCGAATACCAGCTGGGCGTCCGGCTGATGGCGGGCGTCACGGCATCGGAGGTCCAGAACCTCGGCGCCCTCTATGACGCGATGGCAGAGAAACAGCAGCTGCTCACGGAAGCTGCTGCGGCACAGTCCAAGAGCGCAATTCTCAGTGCGGTGAAGAATTCCGAGACGGAAGCCGCCAGCGCCCTGCAGGCCTGGCAGGCATCCGGCTCCGCGGAAACTGAGGCGCGCTACATGAGCATCATCGGCGGGAATGCCGCGGTGCTGAGAGCCCTGAATGAATGGCAGGCTGCGGCTGCCGGAGCGGATCAGGTCAGGACGAAAGCTGCCTATGATACCGCCCTGCAGGCGTACTTCACGGATCTGCACACGCAGGCTGCCGCGGACGCGTACACGGCGGCGGAAGCGGCGCTGGCACAGGCCACATCCGAATACGAAGCGGAGCGCGACCGCCTGAGCAAGCTGACCGAGCAGGCATACCAGGCGGATCCCACCCTGTGGGAGAACGCGGCCACCGGATTTGTGCGCGTCGGCGCAATTACCACCAGTTCCGGGGCCAATTCTGCCACGGCCCCGGCACAGCCCGAGCACGGCACGATCACCGTCAGCCCCTCCAAGGCATCCGAGGGCGAAATGGTCACAGTGACGGTCAGGCCGGATGACGGCTATACGGTGGAGACCGTGACCGTCACCGATGAGGACGGCAACAAGATCCCGGTGACGGATCTGGGCGGCGGCAAGTTCAGGTTCAAGATGCCCGATTCCGCTGTCGAGATCAACGCCATCATCGTCCCCCTGGCGGCCAGTCCCTTCGTGGATGTTCCCGCCAATGCCTACTATGCGGACGCGGTGAGCTGGGCGGTTGCCAACGGCATTACCAGCGGTACGACCGCAACGACCTTCAGCCCCAACGCAAGCTGCACCCGCGCCCAGGCGGTCACCTTCCTGTGGCGTGCTGCCGGCTCTCCCGAGCCTGCAACGACCCGCAATCCCTTTACGGATGTAAAGAGCAGTGCGTATTATTACAAGGCTGTTCTGTGGGCTGTGGAGCAGGGGATCACGGTGGGAACCACCGGCACCACCTTCTCTCCCAATGCCATCTGCAACCGCGCCCAGATCGTAACCTTCCTGTGGCGTGATTCCGGTTCCGAGGCAGTCCAGACTGCTGTCCCGTTTGAGGATGTGAAGCGTGGAATGTACTACTACAATGCTGTGACATGGGCCGTTAAGAACGGCATCACCAGCGGCACTACCGCCACCACCTTCTCTCCCAGCAATGACTGCACCCGGGCCCAGATCGTGACCTTCCTGTATCGCTGCCTGGGCGAATAATCCGAAGCTACCCCAACTGTAAAACGGAGGGCGACAGGCGCTTGCCTGCCGCCCTCCGTTCATGCACGATCAAAGGAAAAAGCGGTCTTGCAAAGGAGCTGATATGCATGGTGCAAAGTACAAGCAGGCCCTTAATTTGACCCTTATTCTGACCCTTACCACGGTAAAACCGGCCTACACGCTCTAACAGCACTTAAAATAGTAAAATCTCAAACCCGTTGTGCCGCAGCACTTTGCGGCATTCGGCGGCATTAGGTGACACGGTTCAAAATCGCACACAGGCGATTCGAATCCTTCACCCGCTGCCAGAAAAGTCCTGAAACCTCAAGGTTTCAGGACTTTTTTTGTATATCAGGAACCCGCTGGCCAGGCGGGTTACAAACAGGTCCGCATGGCGTAAAGCCATGCGGACCTGTTTGTAACCGGATATTCCGTTCGGGTTGCGCGGTTCCCGCTGTCACCCCAGGCAGCGATACAGGAACTTCACAATCTGGGCCCGGGTGCAGGCAGCGTCGGGGGAGAAGGCGGTGCCGGTGGTGCCGCCGGTGATGGCAAGGTTTTCACAATATACAAAAATGCCGCAGCTCCTGAGAATCGACTCGCCGCTGATGGCGGTCAGCTGGCCGCCTGCCTCGATGGTCAGGCTGTTCCGGGCGCAAATGCCGTAGCTAAAGTCCACGCCATCGCACACGCTGGTGATGGTGTTTTCGTCTGCCGGTTTGATGATCGTGTCCGCGGGAACCTGCACCGCAATTCCGGCAGAGGTGGTAAAGTTCACGCCGTTGAGGGTGAGCTTATTACTCGCCGAATCCCACGTCGCATCGCCGCTGCTTTTGAGCGGCGCCGGCGCCGCATCTGTGTCAGTGGTGAAGTCCGCCGTTTTGATGCTGTTACCGGCTCCGGGTCCGCCGCCAGGGCGGAGACGGTCAGCAGGGTCAGGCACATCACCAGACCGAACGGGATGCCCGCTCCCCGCCGCCCGCCGGAAAGTTGGACAATGTCAGTGCCCGTGCCTGAATTTTAGGCACGGGCACTGGTTTTGCCCATGTTCCGCGCCTCCGCAAGAGAATACAATCATGACAATCTCAAAAAAGGAGGGGGCCTTCTTGAAAAAGCTGCGATTGGCGCGGGACGGATATATCGTCATGTCCGTCGTGTTTTACATCGCGGGACTGACCTATATGTTCCTGCCGGAGATCTCTCCGATGACCATCTGCATCACCAGCGGCATCGTGCTGATCATCTACGGCATCATCAAAGTGATCGGGTACTGCTCCGATGACCTCTACTGCCTGGCGTTCCAGTACGATCTGGCCTGCGGCCCGTTTCTGATGGTGCTGGGGGTCATCATACTGGCGTGCAATCAACGGATCGTCGCCCATCTGTCCGTCGGGCTGGGGGTGCTGGTCCTGCTGGACAGCCTTCTCTCCATCCAGACATCCAAAGACGCCAGACAGTTCGGACTGGAGACATGGAACGTCATTCTGGCGACGTCGGTTGTGGCCGCCGTGTGCGGCGTCCTGCTGATTGTCAGGCCGTACCAAAGTTCCGGGGCCGCCCATCTTGCGGCCGGCGGCACACTGCTGGCGGAGGGGCTGAAAAACCACTGCGTTGTCATTCTCACGGTGAAAACCATGAAGCGTCATTGGCCGGAGAGGGAAGCGGATTCCCGTTCACAGATATAGAAGGAGTACTGCCTTTGC
The DNA here is from genome assembly GCF_034093755.1 of Dysosmobacter sp. Classification (GTDB taxonomy): domain Bacteria; phylum Bacillota; class Clostridia; order Oscillospirales; family Oscillospiraceae; genus Oscillibacter. Next base: position 17,159 of record NZ_JAXEBZ010000069.1, read on the forward strand.
AGTACTCCTTCCGGAATCCGTCTTATTTCGTTTCCAGGCACTTCAGAAACGCCTGCTTCCCGGAGCCGGCCAGCAGCTCACAGATGCCCTGGGCCGCTGCCAGCAGATCATAGTCCATCCCTGTGTCCAGCCAGTCCAGAAGGGCGCCCACGAGGGTGCACTTATAATACCGGATCAATAGGTTTTTCTCCGCCGCGTGGCTTTCGGAGGGAAGCAGGTCCGCGGTGGTGGCCTCCACGTACCGGCTGACCGTGTACATGGCGGCCCGGTCCAGGTAGGTCAGGAATACCTCCCGCTGGACGGAGCGGTAGATGTGGAGGATGGCCTTTTTGTTGTCGGTGCAGTATTGCACGAAGGGTGCAATGCAGTCCATGGGGGAGCCGAATCGGGAGTGGGCCTGAATGATCTGGTCCGACATGTACCGGACGGTCTGCTCCAGAAGGGAGGGGATCCCCTCGAAATGATAGTAAAACGTGTTGCGGTTGATGCCGCACCGGTCAACGATGTCCTTGACGGTGATTTTGCTCAGCGGGCGCTCCGTCAGAAGCTCCAGAAACGCGTCCGCAATGGCGTCCTTTGTGCGGTTCAGGCTGCTCACCCCCCTGGTTTTTCATGCGGGAACAACTTTAATTTATCACAGATTGCCGGTTTTGGCAATCGGTGAAAATCATGCCCGGAGATGGAGGAACCCCGATGATCCAGACAATCCAGACACTGATCTGCCGTCTCTTTCCGGTGATCGGCGCTGTCTGTGTGCTGTTTCCCGGCCCTGTGACGGCGGTGCTGCCCTATCTGCTGGGGGGCGCCATGGCCCTTGCGGCCGCGGCCCGGGGCGTGAGCTGCCGGCGGGGCAGAGGGCTTCCCGGCGGCAGCTCCGACGGGCTGGCCCACGCCCTGATTCTGCTGATCATGGGGACGGCGTTTATTGCGCAGGGGGCAAACGCTCTGGGCCCCATGGGCACCACCTGGGCGATTTTCGGCATCCGCAAGGCCTCCCGGTCCCTGGGCCGGGCCATCCGGCAGCTTCGCGGGAAAGGGCGGTTTATGGCCCCGCTTCTGGAGTTTCTGCTGCGGATCACGCTGGCGCTGATGCTGCTCTTTGACCCGTTTGAGAAGTTTTCCTCCCATGTTGTGATTCTGGGGCTGGAGCTGATGGCAACCAGCGTCCGGTTCTCCAAAAACTTTCTGCCCGCCTGGGAGGACTGGGGCGCATGAATCACGGCGTCGGCACCCCAGAGGGGCGGAAACGGCGGAAAACGGCTGCCGTCAGCGCGGCGACGCTCCTGCTGCTGTCATTGCTGGTGTTCCGGGTTTTCCGGGACCACGCCCGGGAGATTCTGGAGAATATCCGGGCTGTCAGCCTCCCGGAGCTGCTTGTGCTGCTGGCCATGGGCGTGGCGTATCAGCTGCTGGAGTCGGCAGTCTGCGTGACGCTGGTCCGCCGCCGGCTGCCGGCGTTTTCCTTCCGGCAGGCAGTGGAGGTAACGCTTTTGGGGGTTTTCGGAAATGTGTCCACCCTCTCCGCCGGAACCATTCCCATGCAGAGCGGCTATCTGCGCCGCTGCGGCCTGATGGCGGGCGGCGGCGCCGGCATCATGACGCTGGAATACGTGTTTCACAAAACCGCCGTCCTGGCCTATACCACCGTGATGCTGCTCCTGCAGGGCCGGTGGCTGGGCGGCACGGCCCGGGGCCTCGCCCGCTGGCTGTTCCTGGGATACGGCATCTGCGCCCTGATCATCGCGGGGCTGCTCCTGCTGTGTACCTGGGAGAGGGTGCAGCGGCTGGCGCTGCGGGGGATGGACCGCCTGCCCGATACGGAAGCCTGGGAACGCCGCCGGCGGCTGTGGCAGGCAAACCTGACCGCCCTTTACGAAGAGTCCCGGCAGCTGCTGCGGGATGGCCGCTGCCTCATGAAAGTGCTGGCGTGGAACGCCCAGCATCTGTGCTGCCTGTACAGCATCCCCTTCCTCGCCGCACAGATGCTGGAAATTCCCGGCCCGGGCTTCCGGCAGATGCAGCTGCTGACCGGGCTGATGCACCTGATCTCCAACGCCCTGCCCAACGTGGCGGGGGTGGGGCCGGTGGAGTTCGCCTTTGTCATGATCTTTTCCCGGTATATGACTTACGCCCAGGCGTCCTCCGCGCTGATTCTGTACCGGGTCGCCACCTTCTTTTTTCCCTTTGTCCTCAGCGTGATTGTGTTTCTGCGGGTACAGCGGCAAGTGCTGGACCACGCAGCCGGAGAAAAATACAACAGGAGATGTGAGTTATGAGAACATTTTTGACTTCCGAATCGGTCACCGAAGGCCACCCCGACAAAATCTGCGATTTTGTGGCGGACAGCATCCTGGACGCATTGCTGGAGGAAGACCCCGGATCCCGCAGCGCCGTGGAGGTCACGGCGGAGCCGGGGGCCATGCACATTATGGGAGAGGTTACCAGCAAGGCCGCCCCGGACTATGTGAAAATCGCCCGCCGCTGCATCGCGAAGACCGGCTACACAAAGTCCGCCTATGGGTTTGACGCCATCCGCACGCGGATCACCTGCTCCATCCATGAGCAGTCCCCGGACATCGCCATGGGCGTGGACGCGGCGGATGACGGCTCCGGGGATGTGGGCGCCGGCGACCAGGGCATGATGTTCGGCTACGCCTGCACCGAGACCCCGGAGCTGATGCCGCTGCCCATTACGCTGGCCCACGCCCTGACCCGCCGCCTGACGGAGGTGCGGAAGTCCGGCGCGCTGGCTTACCTGCGGCCGGACGGAAAGGCGCAGGTCACCGTGGAGTATGAGGACGGTGTGCCCCTCCGGGTGGACACGGTGGTGGTTTCCGCCCAGCACGATCCGGAGGCGGATATGGCGGTGCTGCGCGGGAATATTCTGGAGCAGGTGGTGTTCCCGGTGATTGACGCCGGACTGCTGGATGAGAATACGAAATACCGCATCAATCCCACCGGCCGCTTTGTGCTGGGCGGTCCCGCCGCCGACACGGGGCTGACCGGAAGGAAGATCATCTGCGATACCTACGGCGGCGCGGGCCATCACGGCGGCGGGGCCTTTTCCGGCAAGGACGCCACGAAGGTGGACCGCAGCGCCGCCTACATGGCCCGCCACATCGCCAAGACCGCGGTGGCGGCCGGCGCCGCCGAAAAGCTGGAGCTTCAGCTGGGTTATGCCATCGGCGTCTCCGAGCCGGTGTCCGTGTCCGTGGATACCTTCGGCACAGGCCGTCTGCCGGATGACGTGCTGTGCGGCTGGGTGCGGGACTGCTTCGACCTGCGGCCCGGCGCCATCATCCGGTATCTGAAGCTGGACAGACCCGTTTTCGCCGCCGCCGCCGCGAATTACGGCCATTTCGGCCGGAGCGGCTTTGCCTGGGAGCAGGTGAATGAGGCCGCCATGGATGTGCTGAAGATCCAGCTCTGAGCGTGGCGGGACGGGACTCGATTTGCGCAGATCGCGGAAAATGTGCGAATTTCGGGTAAATCCGCCGGAGTGTCCCAGATTCAAACACCCCGGTTTTTTTGACCATGGCATACTTTAACCGGCTTTTCTATACTGATCATCAATCAGAACTTCTCTATCAAAAGTCCATAGAAGAAAGGAATGCGGAGCATGGCTATTAAAGAGAGTATTCAGATCGCGGCAATCAAGCAGGCCTACGCATATCTGGACAAGGACCCGGACGCCAATCTCCCCGAGCTGATGGACCTGGCGGACAAGATGGACACCGCCAACGCCTACGCCCCGCAGCGGGACGCGATCCGGGCGGCGATCTCCGACCCCGGCAACAACTGGTACAAGCTGGTGCGCAGCCTTTGGGAGGATGTGGATGACAATGTCCGCAAAAAGCTGTTTGAAAACTTCGTCATCAACGCAAACTTCCTGTGGGCGCCCCGCCGTCAGGCCGCCATGGAGCAGTACAACTGCAACATCCCCTGGGCCATCCTGATGGACCCCACCAGCGCCTGCAACCTCCGCTGCACCGGCTGCTGGGCGGCGGAGTACGGCAACAAGCTGAACATGGACCTGGAGACACTGGACTCCATCATCTGGCAGGCCAAGGAGCTGGGCATCCACATGTTCATCTACTCCGGCGGTGAGCCGCTGATGCGGAAGAAGGACCTCATTGCCCTCTGTGAGCGGCACAACGACTGCGTGTTCCTCTCCTTCGCCAACGGCACCCTCATCGACGAGGCCTTTGCCGACGAGATGCTGCGGGTGGGCAATTTCGTCCCCGCCATCTCCGTGGAGGGCTTCGAGGCGGGCACCGACTTCCGCCGGGGCCAGGGCACCTTCGCCCGGGTGAAGGCCGCCATGGAGCTGCTGCACCGGAAGAAGCTGCCCTTCGGCCTCTCCTGCTGCTACACCTCCCAGAATGTGGAGATGATCGGCAGCGAGGAGTACTTCGACTGGATGGTGGAGATGGGGGCCAAGTTCTGCTGGATCTTCACCTACATGCCCGTGGGCAACGGCGCTCCCACCAATCTGATGGCCACGGCGGAGCAGCGGGAGTTCATGTACCGCCAGGTGCGGGCCTTCCGGAAGACCAAGCCCCTCTTTACCATGGACTTCTGGAACGACGGCGAGTTCGTGGGCGGCTGCATCGCCGCCGGACGCAACTACCTGCACATCAACGCCAACGGCGACATTGAGCCCTGCGCCTTCATCCACTACTCCGATTCCAACATCAGGGAAAAAACCCTGATCGAGGCCTTCCAGTCCCCGCTGTTCATGGCCTACCGGGCCGGGCAGCCCTTCAGCGACAACCTGCTGCGGCCCTGCCCGCTGCTGGACAATCCCGGCGCCCTGGCTGCCATGGTGGAGAAGTCCGGCGCCCACTCCACGGATATGCAGTTCCCCGAGGATGTCCATGACCTGTCCGAGAAGTGCCGGGAGAAGGCGGAGCGGTGGAAGCCCGCGGCGGACCGCCTGTGGGCCTGCAGCCACGGGTGCGATGCCTGCGGCAGCTGCGGGGAAGAATAACGGTTCCGGGGGAGCGGCCGAAAGCGATTTGCCGTTCGGCTGCCGCGGCAACCCTCCGCGGCGGCCCGGGCGGGCATCCCCGGCGGAAAGGAGCGTTTCATGCACAACTATGTCTTAAGCTGCGGTTCCACCGCGGACCTGACACCCCAGCATTTCGCGGACCGTGATATTTCCTATATCTGCTATCCCTTTGAGTTGGATGGGAAACCGTACAGGGATGATCTGGGCCAGACCATCCCGTACGACCAATTCTACGCGGCCATGGCCGCCGGCGCGGAGACAAAGACGGCGCAGATCAATGCCTATGAGTTTGAGGAATATTTTGAGCCGTTTCTGAAGGACAGGAAGGATGTTCTGCATCTGTGCCTGTCCTCCGGCATCACCGGCGTCATCAACTCCGCCCGCATGGCCAAGGAAACGCTGGAGGATAAGTACCCGGGGCGCAGGATTTATCTGGTGGACTCTCTGGCGGCGTCCTCCGGCTGCGGACTGCTGATGGACAGGCTGGCGGACCTGCGGGACAGCGGCATGGACATTGGGACGCTCTGTGAATGGACGGAGCGGAACAAACTGCGGGTACACCACTGGTTCTTCTCCACGGACCTGTCCTTCTACATCAAGGGGGGCCGCATCTCCAAGACCGCCGGGGCGGTGGGCAGTATGCTGGGCATTTGCCCGCTTCTGAATGTGAGCGCGGACGGAAAGCTGGTTCCGCGGGAAAAGATTCGTTCAAAGAAACGTGTGATTCAGGCCATCGTGGACAAGATGGAGCAGTACGCGGACGGCGGAACGGACTACAGCGGGAAATGCTGTCTCTCCCATTCCGGCTGCTATGCGGACGCCCGCCAGGTGGCCGATCTGGTAGAGGCGCGCTTTCCGAAGCTGGACGGTCCCGCGGAGATCAACAGCATCGGCACCACCATTGGCTGCCATACTGGCCCGGGGACCGTTGCCCTGTTTTTCTGGGGAACGGCCAGAGGGGACTGACACTTGAGAGGTGCGTATGAGCGTTGCGATTATGACCGATACCAACAGCGGAATCTCCGTGGAGGAGGGGAAGCGGCTGGGGTTTTTGTGATTCCCATGCCCGTTCTGATTGACGGCAGCACGTATTACGAAGGGGTCAACCTGTCTCCGGGGGACTTCTACCGCTTCATGCTGGAGGGACACGCCGTCTCCACCTCCCAGCCCTCGCCCGGCGATGTCATGGAGATGTGGGACAGGATTCTGGAGCGGCACGAGGAGCTGGTGTATATCCCCATGTCCAGCGGGCTGAGCGCCTCCTGCCAGACGGCGCTTTGCCTGGCGGCGGAGTATCACGGCAGGGTGTGGGTGGTGGATCACCTCTCCGTCTCCGTCCCCCAGCGGTACGCTGTTCTGGACGCGCTAAAGCTGGCGGCCGGCGGCCGCGGCGGCGGGGAGATCAAAGCCGCCCTGGAAAAGACGGCGCCGGACACCGTGATTTACATCGGGGTGGACACCCTGGAATTTCTGAAAAAAGGGGGCCGCATCACCCCCGCCGTGGCGAAAATGGGCTCGCTGCTCCGGGTCAAGCCGCTGCTGCAGATCCGGGGCGCGCTTCTGGAGTCCCACGCGCAGGTGCATGGAACCAAGGGCTGCAAGCGCCGGGTGATGGAGGAGCTGCGGACGTGGGTGGAGAAGTATGAGGCAAGCGGCGATCCCTTTTCCATCGGCGCGGCGGACACCTTCCTCAGCAGCGGGGAGGAAGAGGAGTGGATCAGCATGGCCCGCGCCGCGTTTCCCGGCAGGGACATCCGCTATGATCCCCTGGCGTGCAGCATCGGGTGCCACGTGGGGCCGGGGGCCTTCGGCATGGCGGTCAGCAAGCGGGTCCCGGCCGGGGAGAAGGCCCTCTCCGCCGGCGGCTGACAGCGGCAGGGAGAGAGGGGGGCGCTTGCCATTTTGCCCGGATTCCTCTATACTGACGGTAACACGGAGAAAGGCGGGCAGGAATGGCACAGTTTACCGAGAGAGCGATCATGGACGCCTTTGTCCGGCTACTGGATCAGATGCCGCTGGACAAGATCACCGTCCGGGACATTATTACGGAGTGCGGAATCAGCCGCAACACCTTTTACTACCACTACGGCGACGTGTACGCGCTGCTGGAGGCGCTGCTGAAGCAGGAGATGCAGATGCTCCGGGCAAAGCACTGTCCGGAGGACACCTGGTACGATGACCTGCGGACCATCTTTACCCACATCTCCCAGAACCGCAGGCGGGTCTACCACATTTACCACTCCATCAACCACGGCATCCTGACGCAGTACCTGTTTCAGGCCACGGAGGGGCTGTTTCTGGAGTATGTCCGCCAGGCGGCGGAGGGGCTGGACGCCGCAGAGGAGGACCTGCGGTTCATTTGCTTTTCCTATCAGTCCATGTTTATGGGAATGCTGCTGGACTGGCTCCGCCGGGGCATGAAGGGGGAGCCGGTGGACTTTCTGGAGCGGGCGCAGCGGCTGCTGCTGGGCAATACCCGCCGGATGCTGGAGGCCAATGCGGGGAATCCGGCCGCCGGGGCGGAAAACTGAATATCAGTCATCGGAGGACACATCATCGCAATGATGCTGTCGAATGGGAAGATGTCGGGTGCGCCCGGTTACGGTCACGGAAGGAGAGGGATCCATGGCCGGACCGGGCGCTTTTTTTCAGCGGAAAACAGGAAAAATGGGGGATCAGAGCATGAAAATCGGCGTTGTGGATGTGGGCGGCGGCCTGCGGGGCGTCTATGCGGCGGGGGTTTTTGACTATTGCCTGGACCATCAGGTCCGGTTCGGCCTCTGCATCGGCGTCTCCGCCGGCAGCGCGAATATTTCCGCCTATATCGGCGGACAGAACCGGCGGAATTACCCGTTCTACACCGAATATCCCTTCCGGAAGGAGTACATGAGCCTGCGGAATTTCATTTTCAGGCGTTCCTACCTCGATTTGGATTATGTGTATGGGACGCTGAGCAATTCCGGCGGCGAAAACCCGCTGGACTATCCGGCGATCATCCGCAGCCCCATTGAGCTGTGCATTGTGGCCTCCAACGCGGAGACGGGAGAAGTCCGGTATTTTGACAAGAGCGACATGAAGCAGGACGATTACAGCATCCTGAAGGCCTCCTCCGCCATCCCCTTCGTGTGCCATCCCTACGAGGTGGAGGGCGTCCCCTATTACGACGGTGCGCTGGGGGACCCGGTGCCGGTGGAGAAGGCCTTCCGGATGGGCTGCGATAAAGTAGTGGTCATCCTGAGCAAGCCGAAGGAGCTGCTGCGGGGCCCCGGGAAGGACCTGTAGTTCGCGGACCGGATTCAGAGAAAGTACCCTCTGGCCGCTGAGAATCTGCGGCGGAGAGCGGAGCGGTATAACAGGGGCGTGGCGGCGGCAAAAGAATACGAGGCCCGGGGCCGGGCCCTGATTGTGGCGCCGGATGACACCTGCGGCCTGGAAACCCTGTCCAAGGACAAGGAGGCGCTGCGGCGGTTTTATGAGAAAGGGTATCGGGACGCCCGGGCGATACCGGCATTTATGAAGGAATGCTGACCGGGAGCCGGGGCGCGGAAGGGGGAGACGCCTCCGCCCGGCAGGCAAAACAGAACGGCAGGCCATGGCTGTGTTCCATGGTCTGCCGTTTTCGGCGGTTTTTTTATCGCTTTTCGTACTTGCCGCACACCTTTTTCACAATGGACGCGAAATAGCGCTCCGGGATGCTGACGGAGGAGGACTGAAACTCCAGCGTCAGCGCCCACTGCAGCTCCGGGTAGTCGGAGTAAAAGAACACCAGATCGTCCAGGGGAAGGAAGCTCTTCAGGTAGTAGGAGGGGATGAAGCTGACGCCGTAGTTCTTGGCGGCGAAGCTGACCATGGTGTCCACGGACTGGGTCTCCAGGAATCCCCGGATGGGAATCCGCCGCTTGTGCACCATTTCGTTCATGTCCTCAAAAATCCGCTGTCCCGCCTTGCCGGCAATCAGCTTCTGGTTTTCCAGATGGTGGATGTCCAGGTACTGGGGGTTTTCCAGGGAGTTGTCCGGCCCGGCCAGCCTGGCGAGGGGGTTTTTCCGGGAGACCACAATCAGGCGGGGCTGGGAGACCAGCACCTCAAAGGAGCCGCTGCTGTCGTTGATGTCATTCCCGTTGCGCACCAGCACCGCCATGTCGATTTTCCTGCGCATCAGGAGCTGGGCCAGATCCTCCGAGTGTCCCTCCTGGAGGCTGAGCTGAATGTTGGGATAGCGGCTGTAAAACTCCGGAAAGGCGTCGCTGATGACCTTGCTGTTCATGCTGGAGGTGCCGATGATCAGCTCCCGGGGCGCCTCGGATTCCAGCTGGGTGATTTCGGACAGGGCTTTTTCGTAGAGGGCGGAGGACTCCTTCAGAAACTGCAGAAACCGCTCCCCGGCCGGGGTCAGCTTCAGCGGAATGGTTCTCCGGTCCACCAGCTTGGTGCCCAGCTCGTCCTCAATGGCCTTCAGAAACTTGCTCAGGGAGGACTGGGAGATATACAGTTTGTCTGCGGCCCTGGAAATGCTGTGCTCCGTGGCAATGGCCTGAAAATACAATAACAAACGATTGTCGTAAATCAACAATATCAACTCCTGACAATGGTAATGGTCAACCGCTGTAATGCAAATACCGACAATATTCATTTGGATGCATTCTGCTGGCACAGGACATCAGATTGTAACGTTGGAAACATTATAACACATCTTTCATGACAAAAACGGAAATTCCAAATAATTGGAATATTTTTGCCTAATTTCGACAAAAGAATTTTGGAATCATCGGCCGTTTTTCGACGGAATTGGTCGATTTTCATAATGTCAATTCCTAATTATTGGTATTTCCTCCAGATATGCATAATTTGGAATAGTTTTGTTGAAGAAACAGCTATTTGCCATCCGCAAGGGAAAGAGGGTAGAATGGGGGCAAGGAAGAACAAACGGTTCTTCCGGGGATAACCGAAAAGAAGAAAGGTGTTGTAACAGATGAAAAGATTTTTGAGCCTGATGTTAAGCATGGCAATGCTTCTCACCCTGGTAACCGGCTGTTCCGGCGGCAGTTCCGGCAGCAGTGCCTCCGCGGGACAGACGGGATCTTCCACTGCAGTTGAAACACGCACCGACTTGAACTTCGGAATGACCGTTGAACCGGTTTCCATGAATCCGTATATGGTGTCTGACTCCGGCTCTTTCCTCCCCATCACTCAGGTGTTTGACACCCTGGTGCTGGAGAGCGAGGACGGCGAAATCGTTCCCAGCCTGGCGGAGTCCTGGGAGTTCTCCGAGGACCGTACCGAGCTGACCTTCAAGATTCATGACGGCGTCAAATTCCACAACGGCGATCCCCTGACTGCCGAGGACGTGGAGTACTCCATCAACAAGGCCGCCGCCTCCTCCTATGCCGCCAAGATCATGGGCACGGTGGAGAAGGCTGAGATTGTGGGCGACATGGAAGTCAAAATCACCCTGAAGCACGCCTATGAGCCCATCCTGAGCTGCCTGGCCTGCGCGCCCGCCTCCATCGTCAGCAAGAAGGCCATGGAAGCCGACGAAGAGGGCTTCGGCCGCAACCCCGTGGGCACCGGCGCCTATAAGTTCGTGGAGTGGAAGAACGGCGAGAGCCTGTCCTTTGTGGCCTTTGAGGATTACTTCAAGGGCGCCGCTCCCATCAAGGACCTGACCCTGAAGATCTACACCGATCAGAACACCGCTGTGTACGCTCTGGAGAACGGCGAAATTGACGTTCTGGACAATCCTCCCGCCAGCGAGCTGGCCAACCTGAGAGATCACAAGGGCATCAAGCTCTATGAGACCAACTCCTCCATGTACGTCTTCGCGGCGTTCAACAACGAGAAGGGGCCCTTCGCCAACAAGCTCCTGCGTCAGGCTGTTGCCTGCGCCATCAACCGTGACGATATCATCCTGGGCGCCCTGGAGGGCAACGGCGTTCCCGTGGAAGTGCCCGTTTCTCCCAACGCGGTTGGCTATCCCGCTGATCTGAAGGGCTTCCCCAATGACATTGAGAAGGGCAAGGCTCTGGTGGCGGAGGCCGGCTATCCCAACGGCCTCACCGTGACCCTGAAGTGCACGGAGAGCCCCCTGTACAGCAAGCCCGCCCAGATTATCCAGGACGAGCTGCGCCAGATCGGCATCAACGTGGAGCTGGATATCATGGAGAAGGGCGCCTTCCTGGAGGACATCTACAACGAGGGCGATTATGAGATGTGCGTGTGGGCCATCATCTCCATGTTCGCCGACGCGGACTACACCCTGTACTCCCGCTTCCACAGCAAGCTCTACGGCGGCAGCAACAACTTCTTCCGCTGCCAGATCCCCGAGCTGGACTCGCTGCTGGATCAGTCCCGTATCGAGGGCGACTACAACAAGCGTATGGAGATCATCAAGCAGGCCTGTGAGATCGTGAACGAGGAAGCCATCATGATCCCCCTGTTCTGCGGCCTGAACACCGTGGCTGCCAACGAGACCCTGCAGGGTGTTGTGGCAAACTCCACCAGCCGCTATTACATCTGCAACTACGCCTGGTAATCTGCGGCATCTGAGGCTCTGCAATCCGGGCAGCCCGTACATAGCAGCCTGAATGAATTTGCACTGCGGTGCGGCTCGTGTAATCGACAAGCCGCACCGCAGTGTGCATATTGGACAGTTTCCATCAAGTGCTGCCGCAGAACGCTTCGCTGCAGCGTTTTGCGGAATAGGAGGAACAATGCTTAAATTTATCGGAAAGCGGTTAATCATGCTGATTCCCGTGCTGTTGGGAATCTCATTCATCATTTTTGCCATTATGAGCTTTTCTCCCGGCGACCCCGTCCGCATGAAGCTGGGCGACGGCGCCAGCGAGGAGGAAGTGACCGCCATGCGGGAGGAGATGGGACTGAACGATCCCTTCCTGGTGCAGTACGCGCGGTTTATCGTCAACGCCCTGCACGGCGATTTCGGCAAGTCCTACCGCAACAACGTGGACGTGTTCAATGAGCTGATCGCCCGGTTTCCCAATACCCTGAAGCTGGCCATCTGCGGCATCCTGATCTCCATCATCATCGGCATCCCGGTGGGCGTCATATCGGCGGTCAAGCAATACTCGCTGCTGGACCACGTGTGCACGGTTTCGGCGCTGCTGATGACGTCCCTGCCCTCGTTCTGGCTGGGCCTGATGATGATGCTGCTGTTTGCCAACACGCTGCACTGGCTGCCGGCCACAGGCGCGGACAGCTGGAAGCACTTCATCATGCCCTCCATCGCCGTGGCGGCTACCACCCTGGCCACGCTGATCCGCATGACCCGCTCCACCATGCTGGAGGTCATCCGGCAGGATTACATCCGCACGGCCCGGGCGAAGGGCGCCACGGAGCGGACGGTGGTATTCAAGCACGCCCTGCGCAACGCCCTGCTGCCGGTGGTCACGGTTATCGGCAACAACTTCGGCGCCCTGCTGGGCGGCGCGCTGATTGCGGAAACGGTGTTTGCCATCCCCGGCCTGGGCTCTTTGATGGTGGCCTCCGTCCGGGCGAAGGATACGCCCATGGTGATGGCCTCCGTACTGTTTGTGGCAATTGCCGTGGGTATTGTCAACCTGATCGTTGACGTGCTCTACGCCTACATCGACCCGAGAATCAAGTCTCAGTATATGGGGGTGAAAAAATAAGATGGAGCAGATGAACCGAACACAGTACAGGAAAAAGAGCAAGCTGAAATCCATCTGGATCCGCTTCAAGAAAAACCGTCTGGCGCTGGCCGGACTGTGCGTCCTGACGGCCCTGATCCTGATTGCCATCTTTGCCGATTTCATTGTGGACTATGACGTGGCCATTACCCAGGTGATGGCGGACCGGCTGCAGACCCCCAACGCCCAGCATATCTTCGGAACGGACCAGCTGGGCCGCGACATTTTCGCCCGCATCATCTTCGGCGCCCGCAACTCCCTGTTCGTGGGCCTGCTGACGGTGGTGGTGTCCCTGAGCTTCGGCTCCATCATCGGCTCCGTGGCCGGCTATTACGGCGGCAAGGTGGATAACATCATCATGCGCGTCATGGATGTGCTGATGGCGATCCCCTCCATGCTGCTGGCCATTTCCGTGGTGGCGGCCCTGGGAACCGGACTGGTGAACATCGTGATTGCCATGAGCGTGTCCCAGATTCCCCGCTTTGCCCGGATTGTGCGCTCCTCCATTCTGTCCATCAAGGGACAGGAATACATTGAGGCGGCCAGAGCCTGCGGCACGTCTGACGCCCGGATTATCTTCAAGCACATCATCCCCAATGCCATCGGCCCCATTATTGTGCAGTCCACGCTGACCATGGGCACGATGATTCTGACGGTGTCCTCTCTGAGCTTTGTGGGCCTCGGCATCCAGCCGCCCAGCCCGGAATGGGGCTCCATGCTGGCGGAGGGGAAGGACCAGATGCGCTACTTCCCCCATCTGGTGGTCATTCCCGGTCTGGCGCTGATTACCGCGGTGCTGTCTCTGAACCTGATGGGCGACGGCCTGCGTGACGCGCTGGATCCCAGACTGAAAAACTGAAGCGGGGTATCGACAATGGCTGAAAAATTGCTTGAAATCAAAGACCTGCATGTGGTCTACAAAACCGACGAAGGCTGCGTCTACGCGGTGAACGGCCTGAATCTGACGGTGAACAAGGGACAGGTCCTGGGCCTGGTGGGAGAGACCGGCGCCGGCAAGACCACCACCGCCCTGAGCATCCTCCGGCTGCTGCCGGACCGGATCGGCGAAATCGTCCAGGGGGAAATCCTGCTGGACGGGACGGATATTATTCACTGCAAGGACGCGGAGCTGCGGCTGATCCGGGGCAATAAGGTCTCCATGATCTTCCAGGACCCCATGACCAGCCTGAATCCCATTCTCACGGTGGGAGATCAGATCGCGGAGGTACTGGAGCTGCACAACCCTGACATGAACCACGAGGAAATTCAGGCGCGTGTGGACGATATGCTCTCCCTGGTGGGAATTGTGCCTGAGCGAAAGAACGACTATCCCCATCAGTTTTCCGGCGGCATGAAGCAGCGGGTGGTGATTGCCATTGCGCTGGCCTGCACGCCTGAGCTGCTGCTGGCGGATGAACCCACCACCGCCCTGGACGTGACGATTCAGGACCAGGTGCTGCAGATGATGCGGGAGCTGAAGGAAAAGCTGAATACCGCCATGATTCTGATCACCCATGACCTGGGTGTGGTGGCCAACAACTGCGACAGCGTGGCCATTATGTATGCCGGCGAGATTATTGAGCAGGGAACCGTGGAGGACGTGTTTGAGGGCGCGTACCACCACCCCTACACGGTGGGCCTCTTTAACTCGATTCCGGATCTTTCCAAGAAAACCAGACGGCTGAGCCCCATTGACGGTCTGATGCCGGACCCGTCCAATCTGCCCAGCGGCTGCGCGTTCCATGACCGCTGCCCCCGCTGCATGGAAAAGTGTGTTTCCCAGAAGCCGCAGCCCTTTGTGCAGGACACGCATATGGTTCGCTGCCATTTGTATCAGGGTGACGGAGAGGAGATGGCCCGATGAACAACACTACGCCCTTGATTCAGACAAAATCCCTGAAGAAGTATTTCAAAACCCCGCGGGGCGATCTCCACGCGGTGGATGATGTGAATCTGACCATCCAGCGGGGACAGACGCTGGGCGTGGTCGGCGAGTCCGGCTGCGGAAAATCCACCCTGGGCCGCACGATTCTGCGGCTGATTGAGCCTACCTCCGGCGAGATTCTCTACAACGGCGAGGATATTGTCAAGTATAACCGGAAGCAGATGCTGGCGCTGCGCAAGAAGATGCAGATCATCTTCCAGGACCCCTATGCCTCCCTGAACCCCAGAATGACGGTCAGCGAGATCATTTCCGAGCCGATGAAGGTCTGCAGAACCCTGACCAACCAGCGGGACATCGACAACAAGGTCTTTGAGCTGATGGAGACGGTGGGCCTGGCGGAGCGCTTCGTCAACACCTATCCCCACGAGCTGGACGGCGGCCGCCGCCAGCGCATTGGAATCGCCCGGGCACTGGCGCTGGACCCGGAGTTCATCGTTTGCGACGAGCCGGTCTCCGCGCTGGACGTGTCCATTCAGGCGCAGATTCTGAATCTGATGATGGACCTGCAGGAGGCCCGCGGCCTGACGTATATGTTCATTACCCACGATCTCAGCGTGGTGAAGCACATCAGCAACGAGATCGCGGTGATGTACCTGGGCCAGTGCGTGGAAAAGGCGCCCTCGGATGAGCTGTTTGAAAACCCGCTGCATCCCTATACCAAGGCTCTGCTGAACGCCATCCCGGTGCCCAACCTGAAGTACCGCAACAAGGAGCGGGTGGCCATCCGGGGCGAGGTGACCAGCCCCATCAACCCCAAGCCCGGCTGCCGCTTCGCGGGCCGCTGCCCCTGCGCAAAGCTGGAATGCACCGCCGGTGACCTGAGCCTGAACGAGGTCAGCAAGGACCACTTTGTCAGCTGCATCCTGTACCAGAAATAAATTTGCCGCATTCATTCCGCGTTTTGCCGGAATGAACCGGGAGAAAGAGGCTATCTGATGCAAAAAGTAATTGAGATTCAGCCGCAGTACCGGTGCGCCGCCAGAAAACTGGCGTCTCAGATCTATAAGAACCCGGAAAAGGGATATTGCGAGGAACTGGCAACCAACCTGTTTTCCGATTATCTGGAAGAGCTGGGACTGACGGTGGACCGGAACATTGTGAAAACCGGCTGTATTGCCAATGTGAAATTCAGCGACCAGGGCCCCCGCATCGCCATCATCGCGGAGCTGGACGCCATCAAGTGCAGGGCGCACCCCGCCTCCGGCCTGGATGGCTATGCCCATTGCTGCGGCCACAACCTGCAGGTGGCGGCCATGTACATGCTGGCGTCCAAGCTGGTGGAGTGGAAAGAGGCCGGCGGCCTGTGCGGCAGCGTGGATATCATCGGCGTCCCCTCCGAGGAGTACATCGACCTGTCGGTGAAGGAAGCCATGCAGGCCAGGGGGGAGATCCGGTACTTCGGCGGAAAGCAGGAGATGGTCCGGAAGGGCTACTTCAACAATGTGGACATTGCCATGATCACCCACAACATGCCCACCGACTATATGGGCAGGAACAAGGTGGTCATCGGCAGCACCAATATCGGCTTCTGCGCCAAAAAGGTGGAGTTTTTCGGCAGGGAGGCCCACGCGGGCCTTCACCCGGATGACGGCATCAACGCGCTCCACGCCATGGTGCAGGCCATCAACAATATCAACGCCCTGCGGGACACCTTCCCCGACAAGGAGGGCGTCCGGGTGCATTACATCGTCACCAACGGCGGCGAGACCGTCAATGTGGTGCCGGGCCACTCCTCTCTGGAGATGCATATCCGGGCAAGGAGCCTCTCCTGCCTGAATCAGGTCAGCGAGCGGATCAACCGCTGCTTCCAGGCGGCGGCGCAGGCCATCGGCTGCGATGTGGTCATCACGGAGATGCCGGGCTACCTGCCCGGCGTGCTCCACAGCAACATCGCCGACGACTGCGACCGGATCAGCCGGGAGCTGCTGGGGGAGGATTCCGTGGGCCGCGGCTCGATGTCCGGCGGCGCCAGCGACTTCGGCGATCTGACGCAGATCATGACAACGCTGAAGATCGCCACCGGCGGCATCAGCGGCAGCCTCCACGCCAAGGATTTCCGCCTGGAGGACTTCGATGAGGCCTGCGTGCTTCCCGCGCAGGTGCTGGGCGCCATGATCCGGGAGCTGCTGGAGAACGATGGCGCCAGGGCACGGGAGATTCTGGCGGAGAATCACCCCAACCTGACGGTACAGGCGTATCTGGACCTGCTGTCCAGGTATTCCAGAGTCCTGAAGTATTCGTACATGACGGCGGAGGTTCCCCATGGGGCAGATGATTGACCGGGAAGAGGCGAAGTGGCAGGTGGAGGTCACCATTGACCGCCTGGTCCACTTCTATTACCACACGGTTCAGACGCTGATTGCCGAGTTCGGAGAAGAGGAGGCCCGGCGCTTGATTCAGAAGATCATCGCGGACTTCGGCGCGGATTGCGGCCGGGCCACCAGGGCGCAGGTGGAGGCCCTGGGGAAGGAAAACTCCATTGTGAATCACAGCCTGGGGAAGGAGATTCCCCCCATCGCCTTTGAGAGCAGAAAAATCGCCACCGGCAGCGAGCGGGTCAAGATGACGGAGGTCACCGTGTGCCCCTATGCTAGGGCGTTTCAGGAGCTGGATTTTGCCCGGTGGGGACGGCTCTACTGCGAAATTGACCACGCCAAGTACAGCGGCTACAATGAGCGGTTCGTCTGCCATCATGACAAGAATCTGCTGGATGGAGACGACAGATGCATCATCCGGGTGGAAGACCCGGAGCCGCCGGCCGGGAAATAGGGAGGAACAGAAGTGGAAAAGGAAAACATGGACGTGCAGCAGGCAAAAAATGACGTTCTGATCATGGCGGACCGCCTGTCCTCGTTGTATTACTTCATGGTGAAGAGCATCCTGCAGGAGAACGACGAGGAGACGACGGAGCGCATCGTGCGCCGGGCGATTGAGGAGTATGGCCTGGACTGCGGACGGCGCGCCCGGAAAAAGGTGACGGAGCTGGGGGAGCCCATTACCCTCCAGAACTACCGTTTGGGAAAGGACCTGCCCTCCGTGGGCTGGGAGAAGAAGAAAATCGACACCGGCAGCGAAAACGTGAAGGCCAGCGAGGTGTCCTACTGCCCCTTTGCCCAGCACTGGAAGGAGCTGGGGTTTGAAAAGTGGGGCCGGATGTACTGCTACGTGGACCAGGCCAAGTACCGGGGCTACTGCGACGGCATGACCTGCTACCATGACAAGAATCTGCTGGACGGCGATGACTGCTGCATCGTGCGGATTGTGACGGAGCCTTCTGCTGAGGAGGAAAAATGAATAAGACGGTTGATGTTTTGGTGATTGGCGGCTCAGGCGCCGGCATTTCCGCCGCCATTGCCGCCGTGGAACAAAAACAGAGCGTCCTGCTGATCAGCAAAGGCAAACTGGGCAAAAACGGAAACGCCATCATGGCCGGCGGCAGCTTCTCCATTGACGGAAAAAGCGCCAGGGCCTTCGGCTATGAGAAGGCCGACGAGCGGGTGACGCAGGATGTGGTGTTCGACAACTTGGTGAAAGAGGGCTATTACCTGAACAACCAGAAGCTGGTGCGCCAGTTTGTGGAGGAGAGCCCTCAGGTGGTCTATGATCTGGTAAAATTCGGGGAAAAGGCCGGGCAGACCTTCGCGTTTCTGCCGCCCGGCAAGTGGTTCTCCGTGGGGCGGTCCTGGGCGGCGGCGCTGAAAGAATCGGTGAAGGCCCATCCGGACATCCAGATTCTGGAGGACTGCACGGTCATCGATCTCATCAGGACCGACGGCCGCGTCACCGGCGCCATCGGCTACGACATCTACACCGGTGAGAGAATCTGCGTCCACGCCAAAGCGGTGATTCTGGCAACCGGCGGCTATCAGCCGTTCTCCCTGAAAAACACCGTAACCGACATGACCGGCGACGGCCTGGGCATGGCCTACCGGGCGGGGGCGGGCCTGGCGGACATGGAGTTTGTCCTGTGCTTCCCCACCGCCCTTTCGCCGAAAGCCGTCAAAGGCTCCATCTATCCCTACCTGATTCAGGTGCTGATGGGCAAGTGGGGAATGCCGCCGGTGGTCCGCAACGCGAAGGGGGAGGAGATCGTTCTTCCGCCGGAGGTCTACGAACTGGTGCGGGGCAGCAAGATGGAAAAGCTCACCAGCTGCTATTACTGGGGACAGGAGATCTTCCGGGGGAACGGCACGCCCAACGGCGGCGTTTATTTCGATTACTCCGGCTATCCCGCCGAAAAGCGGGCGGAGATTCTGGACCGCTACATCAACTACATGGCTACCTGGCACCGCAAGGGCTATTACATGGGCGACGATATCAGCGCGCTGTACCAGCGCATCCGGGATCACGGGCTGCTGGAAGTGGGCCTGGGCTGCGAATACAGCAACGGCGGCGTGCTGGTGGATGAGACCATGGCCACGGAAATCCCCGGTCTCTACGCGGCCGGCGAGGTGACCAGCGGCGTCTTCGGCGCCATGCGGGCCGGCGACGGCCTGGTGGAAATGCTGGTGCAGGGCCACCGTGCTGGCCTTTCGGCGGCTGACTACGCCAGAAACTGCGACGGCGCCGCGGAAGCCCGGACTCCGGATTTCGGCGTGCTGGAGCAGGCGCTGGCGCGGAAGAAGGATGGCATTTCTCCCATCCGGGCCATGCGTCAGATGGAGAAGATCGCCGATTACGGGTTCAACTTTGTCCGCAGCGGGGATCGCATGGAAAAGAGCCTTCAGGATCTGGACAGATTCGGCCGGGAGGTCCTGCCGAACCTGGCGGTGAGCAATCCCAATCCGGTGTACAATCTGGAGCTGCTGTCCCTTTTCGCCGTGCAGAATCTGTTCCTGTGCCTGAAAGCGGGCCTGACGGCCGCGGAGCTGCGCAGAGAGAGCCGCGGTTCCCACATCCGGGTGGATTGCCCGGAGGTGAATCACGACGAGTACCTCCACCGCACGGTGTTCCACCGGGACGGCGGGGCGTTCCGCATCGACTTCCGGCGGCCTGAGGTGGTAAAATTCCAGCTGCCGCAGGGAAAGGACCGTGACATTATCTCCTATCTGTTCAACGAGGAACATCAATACTTGCGCCCGAAGATGAGGTAAAGAACATGCTGGTAAAAGTGTTTCGTTTTGAGGTCGGAAAGGATGCCGCGCCCTATTTCGCGGAGTATGAGATTCCCGGGGTGGATGAAGAATGGACCGTCATGGACGTGATGGACTATATCAGTGAGAATCTGGACCCCACGGTCAGCTACTATAAGCACAGCGCCTGCGACCACGGAATCTGCGGCCGCTGCCTGCTGCAGGTGAACGGAAAACCCGGCCTTGCCTGCACCACGAGGGTGGACCCCGCCGGAGTGCTCACCCTTGAGCCGGCGGCCAGACGGACGGTTGTCAAAGATTTGGTGACGGTGAACTGACGTTTGTCAGGCACAGCCGGGACAGAAAAGAGGAATATGATATGATGACTCCCCACAATGAGCAGGTGATTCAGGGACTGGAGCCCCGGAAGGTATTTTTCTATTTCGGAAACATCGCCAGCATTCCTCACGGCTCCGGGAATGAAAAGCAGCTGGCGGAGTATATTTACAATCTGGGAAAGAACAAGGGCTGGGACATCTGCGTGGATGATTACAACAACGTGCTCATCCGGAAGCCGGCGTCTCCCGGGTATGAACATGCCCCGACCTTGCTGATGCAGGCCCACCTGGACATGGTGTGCGAGAAGAACCCGGGCGTGGAGCATAATTTCCTGACGGATCCCCTGAAGCTCCGGCGGGAGGGCGGCTTCCTGTATGCCTCCGGAACGACTCTGGGCGCCGACAACGGAATCGGCGTCGCGCTGCTGCTGGCGCTGCTGGATACCGAGGACCTGCAGCACCCGGCGCTGGAGGTGCTGCTGACCGCCGACGAGGAGGCGGGCATGAGCGGCATCAAGCACTTTGACGGCAGCCAGATCACCGCCCATCACCTGCTGAATCTGGACAGCAAAATGGACTCTCTCACCGTGGCCTGTGCCGGCGGACAGCGGTTCGCGTTCCACATGCCCTATCAGACCTGCGGCTCCGCCCGGGGGGAGACTTACAGCATCGTGCTGGACGGCCTGAAAGGCGGACACTCCGGCGCGGAGATTGACAAGGGCCGGGCCAACGCCATCAAGCTGCTGGGCCGGGTGGTGGCCGACCTGCAGCGGGAGCTGGACGTGGAGCTGGCGTATTTCCGGGCCGACGGCAAAGCCAATGTGATTCCCAGAAGGGCGGAGACGGCGGTGAATCCCGTGGACGCCGGTGCCCTGCAGGCCCGACTCGACTGGTGGAAAGAGACGCTGCGCCGGGAGCTGGCGGACACGGAGCCTGAGGTGACGCTGAGCGTGCAGAAAATCCCCGCGGTTTCCCGGGTACTGTGTCCCGCCGACGCGCGGCGCCTGGTGCAGTGCATCCTGCTGACCCCCAGCGGAACCCTGACGCGGAATCTGGAGACCGGTGAGGCGATTTACTCCAACAACCTGGGTGTGGTCACCTTCGCGGAGGACGCAGTGCATCTGTACTGCCTGTGCAGAAGTTCGCTGACGTCCCTGATGAACTCCGACTATCTTCCCCTGATGCAGACGATTGCGGATACCCTGGGAATCACCGGGGAAGTGGGGGACAGCTTCCCCTGCTGGGAGTATGTGGAGGATTCCCCCCTGCGGGAGGTCTGCTCCACAGCCTATTTCCGCCTCAACGGCAAGTATCCCGAGGTGATCTCCCGCCACGCGGGCAGCGAGTGCGGCTACATTATGAATGTGTGTCCGTCGCTGAAGGACGCGGTGGCCACCGGCGCGCGGCTGTTCAACATGCATACCACCTATGAGCATCTGGACATTGACGCGGTGGAGGTGGCCTACGGGTATCTCCGCAAGATTCTGGAGACCTTCCGGGAACTGGCCTGATCCTCTGCCGGAGGGCCGAAGCAAAACAAAAAGAAGCCGCTTCACTGTGTGAAGCGGCTTCTTTTTGTCGGTTTCTTACACGTGCTGCGTCATCATGCGGATGATTTCGTGGTCGGTTTCCCGCATGCCCACCTTGCCCAGCCGGCCGATATTGCGGATGGTGTTTTCCACGCCCTTCAGCACCAGACCGTCGCCGTCGTAGAACTGCTGGCCCTGCCGGTACATTTCAAAGCCCAGAATGCCGGCGTCCACGGAGGCGGCGATTTTGGCGGCGCAGGAGGACTTGGCGCCGTCGCAGACAATGCCGGAGGTGATGGCCAGCGCGTTGACCACCGTGTGGGAAATCTCCTTCAGCCGGCCGCCGTGGAGATAGGTGATGCCGGCACCGGCGCCGGCGCCGGCGCTGACGGCGCCGCAATAGGCGGACAGACGGCCGATTCCGGTTTTCTCGTGGAGCGTCACCAGGTTGGAGATCAGCAGCGCCCGGTACAGCGTCTCCCGGTCGCTTCCCAGCTCTTTGGCGTACTCAATGACCGGCAGGGAAGCGGTGAGCCCCTGGTTGCCGCTGCCGGAGTTAATGACCACCGGCAGCTCGCAGCCGTTCATCCGGGCGTCGGAGCCTGCGGCGGCCCGGGCCTTCGCGCGGGTGCGGATGTCATTGCCGTTGGAGGACAGCAGCACCTTTCCGATGTTGGCGCCGTAGTCGTTTTTCAGTCCCTCGTCGGAGATGGCGGTATTCATGGAAATCTGGCGGCTCAGGATGTCCTCCACGTCCGCGAGATCGCAGGTCTCGGCAAAATCCAGAATTCCCTCAATGCTCAGCAGCGTGTAGTCCGGCGCGTCGGAATCCACCACCTCCGCAATCTCCTTTTCCTCCAGCACCACGCCGTCCTTCTCGATGAGCACCAGGTTGGTGTGCTCGTTCACCGCCCGGACCGTGGCATGGCTGCCGTTTTTGGAAACGGTGACCACAATGTCCAGAACGTAATCGGACTGGGCGGGGCTGACGGTGATGTCGGTCTGCTCCAGATACTCCGGCAGGCGGGCCTTGTCCTCTTCGGTGATGTGGGAGATGACCTCCAGCAGGGCGTTTTCGTCTCCGCACAGGGCGCCCGCGGCCGCGGCCACGGCAATGCCTCTCCGTCCGCCGGTATTGGGAACCACAACGCTCTTCACGTTTTTGATGATGTTTCCGCTGGCGTCAATGTGAATGGCGTCGGGGATGGCGCCCAGCACCGCCCGGGCCTTGGCGGCACAGTAGGCGATGGCGATGGGCTCCGTGCAGCCCATGGCAGGGATCAGCTCCCGCTCCAGAATGCGGACGTAGGTTTGATAGGTGAGACTGCTGCGTTCCATAAGTAGATTCTCCTTTGCAGATTCCCGCAGACGGGTGTTTTTCCCTGCCGGCGAGGGCGGCAGTTCTGTTTGCGGCGGTGACAATACCGGTCTTGATGCACTGCGAATATTATACCATAAGCGCGAAAAAAGTTCCAGAAAAGATTGGGAATATTCCGCTTTTTTGCCTAAAAATCCGGCACAGATTTCCGGGGTTGACCGGGGAAATCCGACGGCCGCGGCGCGGCGTCGTCCGTGCGAAAAAAACGGGCATCGCTTCCTATGAGCGATGCCCGTTTTTGGGGTTGGTACGGCGTCAGTGCTGGTAGTAATCCAGGGCGAAATCCCAGAATTTCTGGGCGAAATAGGACAGCTCCACATCGTTGTTCCGCATCAGGTACAGCGGCCGCGGCGGAACCAGCTGGTCGAAGCCCACGGACAGAATGTCCCCGTGGCTCACATAGCTCTCCGCCACCTGCTGGGAGACCAGGGGCACGCCCATGCCCTTTGCCACCATCCGGATGATCATTTCCGTGTCGTCGCTTTCGGCCACGATGCGCAGAGCCGCCGGATTCACACCCAGCTGGAGCAGGAAATTGTCCGTATCCTTCCGCCAGCCGGAGCCCTGACAGCGGCTGATGAACCGCTCCTGCAGAATCATATCCGGCATGAAGCCGGATATGATCAGGTTTTTGTAGCGCATGTTGTTGGGGGTGATCAGGATCCAGCGGTCAAAGGCCAGACACTTTGCCTCGCAGTAGGGCGACGGAATGAGAATGCCCGTCATGCCGATCTCGATCTTCCGGTCTACCAGATCCTGCACAATGACGGAGCTGATGTCGTTGCTGACCCGGAAAAACGCGCCTCGGTTTTTCTTCTGAAAGTCGGCTGCCAGCTGGGGCAGAAAGTACCGGGCGGGGGTGGAGGTGGCACCGATATAAACGGTTCCCTGAGAGGGGTTTTTCCCATTCTGCAGCGCCCGCAGAGCCGCGTCCCGCTGGCTGATGATGCCCTGGGCGTATTTGAACAGAATCCGCCCCTCCCGGGTGGGGGTGATGGCCCGGGAACTGCGGATGAACAGCTTCACATCCAGCTCCCGCTCCAGGGAGGCAATCTGGTTGCTGACGGTGGGCTGCGTCAGATGAAGGGTCTCGGCGGCCTTGGAAAAGTTGTTTTTCTGCATGACCATGATGAAAGATTCCAGCTGCCTCAAATCCAATTTGCCTCCCACCTTTCTCCGCGGAGCCTGCCGCCGATCCGCGGCAGCCATTTGTTTTCCGAATAAAACTATATCATATTTCTCTTCCTTATACAAGAACATAAGTGACAATTTAAAACGGAAGAAATCGTTAAAACCGGATATTCTGCAAGTTTTTGTTCTATTTCGAAACATAATCCAAACCGGACTCCCATTAAATTTCCCTATAGATCAGCGGAGGACGGACGATTTGATTCCGGTCCCAAGCGATCTCCTTATTTGCAGGAAAACGGGGATTTCCTGCAAATAAGGAGACTTTTTGCGGAATCTGGCCGGAGGGCCTGCCGGCGGGGAGCAGTCCTCCGGGACGTTGAAAAAGCGTCGAACCCTTTTATACAATCAGGGCAGACAATCGGTTCCCAAATACAGTTGGTGAAAGGAGCTATCATGAAAAAGATCAAACTGACGTTTCCGAACGGAACGGCCGTTCTGGCAACCCTGCTGGAGGAAGAAGAACCGGAGCTGAGCGCGAGCCTGTGGGAATTCGCGGAGGACCCGGAGCCGCTGATCTGCCACAATACCCTGTCCACCGGCTTTTCCTTCCCGGCCTTCCGGCGGCCCAGCCGTAGCCCCAACACCGAGTCCCACCTGGCCAACCCCATTGGCCGCAACAAGGTGGGGTACACCTCCCTGAAAGCGGGCGACCTGCTCTGGTCCGGGACGAAGCTGTACGTGGTTTACGGCTTCTGCACGGAGCCCAGCATCGCCGGCGCGGTGACGGCCCGGGTGGACCCGGAGTATCTGGATCTGCTGATCAAGGCGGGCGAGGACGTCTGGAACCACACCTACTACTACCACAAGCTGGCGGTTCTGAACGTCAGCAGAGAGGAGAACTGACATGGGAATGCACTGGACCGAAGTGAAAGATGAGATCGAGCAGGAGATCGACCGGATCTGGACAGAGGAACCCATTGAGGTTACCCTGAGCAAGAAGGGCTATTTCCCCGGCCGGGCCGGCGCGGCCCACGGCAACTATTTCGGCAACATGTTCTTCCAGGTTTCCGAGCTGCAGGGCCTGGGACCCTACATCATTGAACCGCTGATGTATCAGGCCATCGCCGACGATTCCTTCGACGTGGAACACATCAAGAAGATGTTCATTTTCACCTACTACCGCAAGTGCAAGCTGCTGGGCGACGAGGACCCCAACGGCGCTCCCGCCGCCTGGTTCAACGTCCCCAAGGCGTGGCAGTTTTACAACCACGTGGTGGACAGCTTTGACACCATCGACAACAAGAAGGACCTGAAGGACCTGCTGTGGAGCTGGTTCGGCTACCTGACCCGCATGTACAGATGGTTCGCCACGGTGTTCCCCTGGGAGGTCTGCGGCCAGCTGATGCCGGTGATCACCTCCGTGGAGGAGGCCGAGGAGCTGGTCCGCCTGGCGAAGATCGGCGACGAGGTGCTCCACGCCAGAATCTGACAGCGAAAACGGGCGGTATCTCCGGGTGGAGTTTTGAAAAAATTTTAGGAGGGAATCCCAATGTCAGAGAAAAAGTCAAAGTTCTACACAGTATCTGAAAAGGCCGACCGGGTTGGCCGCGCGCCCAAATTCGGCGAAGCGCTTCTGGTTGTGGTTGTGATCCTGGCGTTGCTGGTCTGGCTGATTCTGTTCCAGAAGATCTCTGCGCAGATTGCCCTTTCCATCTGCCTGTTTATTTCCTGCAGCTTTGCCGGTTTCCTGGGATTCAGCTGGAAGCGGATTGAAGCCATGCTGATGGACGGCATCCGGGTAGGCGCACTGGCCATGATCATCAACCTGATGATCGGTATGCTGATCGCCGCCTGGTGCGCTGCCGGCGTGGTTCCGTATCTGATTGACGTGGGCATGAGAATCATCGTTCCCAGACTGTTCCTGCCCATGACCTGCCTGGCCTGCTGCATCCTGTCCGTCTGCTGCGGCAGCTCCTGGACCACCGCGGGCACTGTGGGTCTGGCCCTGTTCGGCATCGGCACCACCATGGGCATTCCCGCGCCCATGATCGTAGGCCCCATCCTCACCGGCGCCTACTTCGGCGACAAGCTGTCCCCCATCTCCGAGTCCACCAACTGCGCCGCTGCCGCCGCCGAGACGGAGCTGATGGAGCATGTGCACTCCATGGTCTTTGTGATCATTCCTTCCACCATCCTCTCCTGCATCATCTACGGAATCATGGGCTGGAAGTACGGCGGCTCCTCTGTGGATATGTCCGCTCTGGCGGAGCTGTCCACCGCCCTGCATGAGAACTTCTGGCTGAACCCGCTGCTGCTGATCCCCATCCTGATTCTGGGCTTCTGCATTTACAAGAAGATGGGCTCCATCCAGGCCCTGGGCATCGCCATTGCCGTGGGCATGGTGTTTGCTCTGACCCAGGGCTTCACCTTCAAGGAGGTCTGCACCGCGCTGGCCGGCGGCCTGAAGCTGGAAACCGGCGTGAAGGCTGTGGACTCCATGCTGGGCAAGGGCGGCCTGAACTCCATGACCAGCGTGATTACCATCATCATCTGCGGCATGCCTCTGGGCAGCGTCCTGCGGGAGACCAAGACCCTGGAGACCATTGTGTACCACTTCAAGGGCATGATCTCCTCTCCCGGCAATGTGGTGACTTCCTCCACCATTACCACCACGCTGCTGTGCTACCTCACCGGCAACAGCTACGGCGCCTACATCCTGACCAGCGCCGCCTTCGGCTCTGCCTATGATGACTGGAACATTCACCGCAAGGTGCTGTCCCGCGTCTGCGAGATGGCTGTGGTGGTGCAGTGCCTGGCGCCCTGGACCAGCGGCGGCGCCTATATGTCCGGCCTGTTCGGCATGGCCACCACCGACTTCGCCCCCTATTACGTCTGGGGCTACATCGTTCCCATCTTCACCATCATCTGCGGCTATACCGGCTTCGGCATGTTCTATGACAACAAGGTGCGCGGCGGTATCCGCGGCTGGGGCAAGAACAAGTACGTTCCCGACCGTCAGGCCTTCCAGGAGGCTGTTCAGCGCCGTACCAGCGCGGAGCAGTGATGACTGCCGGAAGTGGTTTTTCGCGGCTGCCGTCCGGCAGCCGGAGGAAACTGTGATTGCTTTTCCGGGAAACAGCGTTTAAAATTGCGTTAGATACAACAGGAGGTTCTGTCATGAACAAAGTAATTCTCAACGGCGTGGATCTGCAGATCGAAGACGTGGTCAATGTGGCCCGTCATGGCTATCAGGTGGAGATCGACGCCGGCTGCATGGCCCATATCGCCCAGGTCCGCCAGTACATGGAGGACGAGTGGATGCGGGACGACGCGCCTGCCGTCTACGGCTTCAACACCGGCCTTGGCAAGCACAAGGACCACAAGGTCTCCATCGAGGAGAGCGATCTGCACCAGTACCGCACCGTGCTGTCCCACTGCGGCGGCGTGGGCGACCCCGCCCCTGAGGACGTGGTCCGCGCGGCCATGTGCGTCCGGCTCAACGCCTTCTGCCGCGGCGTGTCCGGCCTGCGGCCCGTGGTGGTGGAGCGTCTGGTGGAACTGCTGAACAAGGGCGTCCATCCCGTGGTGCCCTGGCAGGGCTCCGTGGGCGCCTGCGGCGACCTGGCTCCCATGGCCCACATCGTCTCCGTGCTCATCGGCGTGCCCCAGGCGGAGGCCTTCTACCAGGGTGAGCGGATGCCCGCCCAGGAGGCCCTGAAGAAGGCCGGCATCACCCCGGTGGAGTTCCAGCTGAAGGCCAAGGACTGCCTGGCGCTGCTGAACGGCACCACCATGTTCGCCGGCATGGCCTGCCTGAACATCCACGACGCCGAGCGGCTGTACAAGCTGTCTGAGATCACCACCGCCCTGTCCATGGAGGCCATCCGCGCCGAGACCCGCGCCTTCGATCCCCGGATCCAGGCGGCCCGTCCCTACGCCGGCCAGATCAAGACGGCCGCCAACGTGCTGCGCCTGGTGGAAGGCAGCCAGCGCGTGACGGAGGATGCCCGCAAAGTCCATCTGGAGCACGACATCATGCACCCCCACTATCAGGAGCGGGTGCAGGACAACTACTGCTTCCGCTGCATGCCCCAGGTCCACGGCGTCTGCCGGGAGAACCTGGACTATGTGAAGCATCTGGTGGAAGTGGAGATCAACGCCGCCACCGACAACCCCCTGATCTTCCCCAAGGGCGACGGCCACTATGAGTTCCTGTCCGGCGGCAACTTCCACGGTGAGCCCACCGGCTTTGCCATGGATCTGCTGACCATGTCCCTGGTGGAGATCGGCAACATCTCTGACCGCCGCTGCTTCACCATGTGCGACCCCACCCTGAGCTACGGTCTGCCCCTGGCTCTGGCCGGTGAGCCCATCGGCCTGAATTACGGCTACAACATCATCTGCTGCCCCACCTCCGCCCTGGCCTCTGAGAACAAGACCCTGGCCTTCCCCTCCGTGTGCGACAACATTCCCACCAAGGCCAATCAGGAGGACCATGTGTCCATGGCGCCCTGGGCAGCCCGGAAGTGCCAGCTGGTGATCAAGAACCTGGAGAAGATTCTGGGCATCGAGCTGCTGCTGGCCTCCCGCGGCATCTTTATCACCGCCGACAAGCTGGGCCAGTTCCAGCTGGGCAAGGGCACGTCCATCGCCTACGGCATGGTCACCGATCTGATCAAGTTCCAGAACGATGACTTCTACATGCGGGACCAGTCCAAGGCTACCATCGGCCTGGTGGAGTCCGACGAGCTGCTCAACGCCGTCGAGGCCGCTGTGGGCGAGCTGTAATCCGAATCCA
Organism: Dysosmobacter sp.; assembly: GCF_034093755.1. GTDB lineage: Bacteria > Bacillota > Clostridia > Oscillospirales > Oscillospiraceae > Oscillibacter. The sequence continues at coordinate 46,028 of NZ_JAXEBZ010000069.1, forward strand.
CCCTCTTTTCTCCCCAAGGCCCCCGGTCCGCGGACCGGGGGCCGCTACTTTCGTCAAAGCGGCAAAGCCACTTTGACGAGAAGGGCTGCGGCCCGCTGCTCGCACACTTGCGGGCCGAGAAGTGTTTTCCCGACGTACACTCTGCCGGAAAAAACAGATTCCACTTTTTTCGCACCTGCGGGTGCGAACTCTGCGAGGCTTTTTTGACAACCGGGGGCCGCTTCCCGTAGCCGGAAGAGGGAGGAGAAAAATTTTTCGCTTTAATGCAAAATAATGCTTGACATTTTTCGACAGGTATGGCAGAATCTCACTCAAGAAATATGATGAAGGGAACAAGTAACCCGCTTCGCTCCGCTTTCAGAGAACTGCCGGTCGGTGCAAGGCAGCAAGCGTCGGGGAGGGCGAAATCATCCCGGAGTAGCCTGCTGAGGGGAGACCGTTAGGCAGAGCCGGACGCACCCGTTACCGTGCAGGGCTTGTTGGAGCCTGCTGAGATGACGATGTGGTGACGCATCGTTAACAAGAGTGGTACCGCGAAGGTTTTAGACGCCTTTGCCTCTTGGTTTGCAAGAGGCAAAGGCGTTTTTGATTATTCCGACCCTCCATCGGCGGTCGCCATCAGCACAGAAACCCATTCCGAATCCCATCAGACAACAAAACATCAAAACAACAAAAAGGAGAACGAACATCATGGCTGTGAAAAAGTACTACGATTCCGACTGCAATCTGGGGATGCTGGACGGCAAGACCGTGGCCGTCATCGGCTTCGGCTCTCAGGGCCACGCCCATTCCGAAAACCTGGCCGAGAGCGGCGTCAACGTGGTGGTGGGCCTGCGGAAGGGCTCTGCCCACTGGGAAAAGGCCGCCAAGTTCGCCGAGACCTGCCCCAATTTCCGGGTGATGGAAGTGGAAGAGGCCGCCAAGGCAGGCGACGTGGTGATGATGCTGGTGCCTGATGAGCTGTGCGCCGACATCTACAACAAGCAGGTGGCCCCCTACATGACCGAGGGCAAGACGCTGGCCTTTGCCCACGGCTTCAACATCCACTTCAAGACCATCGTGCCTCCCGAGAATGTGGACGTGATCATGATCGCCCCCAAGGGCCCCGGCCACACCGTCCGCAGCCAGTATCTGGAGGGCAAGGGCGTCCCCAGCCTGATCTGCGTGGAGCAGAACTTCACCGGCAAGGCCAAGGATGTGGCCCTGGCCTACGCCTCCGCCATCGGCGCCGGCCGGGCCGGCATCCTGGAGACCACCTTCAAGGAGGAGACGGAGACGGACCTGTTCGGCGAGCAGGCGGTGCTGTGCGGCGGTGTCTGCGGTCTGATCCAGGCCGGCTTCGAGACGCTGGTGGAGGCCGGCTACGAGCCGGAGATGGCCTACTTTGAGACCTGCCACGAGATGAAGCTGATCATCGACCTGATCAACCAGGGCGGCTTCGGAAAGATGAGCTACTCCATCTCCAACACCGCCGAGTACGGCGACTACCGCACCCGCAAGCGCCTCATCACCGAGGACACCAAGAAGGAGATGCGCCAGATCCTCCGGGAGATTCAGGACGGCACCTTCGCCTCCGAATTCCTGACGGAGATGAGCCCCAACGGCGGCCGCAAGACCCACTTCCTGGCCCAGCGCCGCATGGCCGCCGAGCACCCCATCGAGAAGGTGGGCGCCCAGCTGCGGGCCATGATGAGCTGGCTGAAAAAGTAAACACACAATCCCAGGCGGACCGGGGCATCCCCGGTCCGCCGGAAAAGCGAAAAGGAGAACGCCATGCGTAGTGACAACGTGACAAAAGGCCCCGAGCGGGCGCCAAACCGCAGCCTTTTCTACGCCCTCGGCTACACGCCGGAGGACCTGGAAAAGCCCCTGATCGCCGTGGTCAGTGCCCACAGCGACATCGTCCCCGGCCACATGAATCTGGATAAGCTGACCCAGGCCGTGAAAAGCGGCGTGGAGGCCGCCGGCGGCACTCCCTTCATGGTTCCGGCCATCGGCGTGTGCGACGGCATCGCCATGGGCCATGTGGGCATGAAGTACTCCCTGGCCAGCCGGGAGCTGATCTGCGACAGCGTGGAGACCATGTTCCAGGCCCACCAGTTCGACGGCATGGTGCTGATCCCCAACTGCGACAAAATCGTGCCGGGCATGGTGATGGCCGCCGCCCGGATGAACGTGCCCACGGTGGTGTGCAGCGGCGGCCCCATGCTGGCCGGCACCTTTAACGGCCAGGAGGTGAGCCTGTCCAAGATGTTCGAGGCCGTTGGCTCCTACAAGGCGGGCCTCATTGACGAGGAGAAGCTGGAGGAGTGCACCCAGAACAGCTGTCCCAGCTGCGGCAGCTGCTCCGGCATGTACACCGCCAACAGCATGAACTGCCTGTGCGAGGCCATCGGCATCGCCCTTCCCGGCAACGGCACCATCCCTGCCCCCTACAGCAAGCGGCTGCAGCTGGGCCGCCGGGCCGGCGCCGCCATTGTGGAGATGGTCCGCCGCAACATCTGCGCCCGGGATATCATCAACGAGCGCAGCATCCGCAACGCCCTGACCTGCGACATGGCCCTGGGCTGCTCCACCAACACGGTGCTGCACCTGCTGGCCATCGCCCACGAGGCGGGCGTGCCGGTGGATCTGGCGCTGTTCAACGAGATCTCCGCCAAGACCCCCAACCTGTGCCATCTGGCTCCTGCCGGTCCCACCCACATGCCGGACCTGTACGCCGCCGGCGGCATTCCCGCCGTGCAGGCGGAGCTGGCCAAGCAGAACCTGCTGGACCTGGAGTGCATCACCGTCACCGGCAAGACGGTGGGGGAGAACATCCGGGGCGCGAAAAACCTGAACCACAACGCCATCCGTCCCATCGAGGACCCCTACAGCCCCACTGGCGGCCTGCAGGTTCTGTGGGGCAACCTGGCCCCCAACGGCTGCGTGGTGAAGCGCAGCGCCGTGGCCCCTGAGATGCAGACCCACACCGGCCCCGCCCGGGTGTTCAACAGCGAGGAAGACGCCATCGCCGCCATTTATGAGGGCAGAATCGTCCCCGGCGATGTGGTGGTCATCCTCTACGAGGGCCCCAAGGGCGGCCCCGGCATGCGGGAGATGCTGAATCCCACCTCCGCCCTGGCGGGCATGGGCCTGGACAAGACGGTGGCCCTCATCACCGACGGCCGCTTCTCCGGCGCCAGCCGCGGCGCCTCCATCGGCCACGTCAGCCCCGAGGCGGCCGCCGGCGGCCCCATCGGACTGGTGCGGGAAGGAGACCGGATTACCATCGACATCCCCAACGCCTCCGTGACGCTGCTGGTGTCTGACGAGGAGCTGGCCGCCCGCCGTGCCGCTTACGTGCAGCCCGCGCCCAATATCACCACCGGCTGGCTGAGCCGCTACGCCCGCATGGTCACCAGCGCCGACGAAGGAGCGGTTCTGAAGTAATGAAAAGCCTGAATACCATCCGCCGCCGCCTCATCAGCCTGGTGATTTTCCGGGGCTTGCTGGAGGATCCCGCCGTGCAGGCGCTGCGCCGCACGCTGGAGGCCCGCTGCAGCGGTACGGAGGATGACTTTGTGGAGGCCTGCGCCGCTTTTGAATCCGTGCTGTTTGACAAGGGCTGCGACAACTGGACGGACTACCTCTATGAGATCGTCATGGAGAACGAGAACGTCTGTGTCCGCCAGCACGATCCGGAGACCTTCAGCCCCCTGCTGAAGGCCCACATGGAGCATGAGCTGCAGTTTCTCAACGAGCTGTCCCGGCTGACGCTGGAGGACTTCATCCAGGGCGCCGAGTATCCGGACCCTGACGTGTATCATGAGAGCTGGAACACCTCGGATAAGGACATTGCGGCAGACTACGCCACCCGCCTCCGGGAAGTGGGGTCCAAGGGCTATGGCATGTTTGCCCGCCACCATATGTTTACCGTGGAGAACGGCCGGCTGGTGCCGGTGAAGCATCCGGACCCCCAGCAACTGGAGGAGCTGCCGGGCTACGAGCGGGAGCGGGAGAAGGTCATTGCCAACACCCTGGCGCTGCTGCAGGGCCAGCCCGCCAACAACGTGCTGCTGTACGGCGATGCCGGCACCGGCAAGTCCAGCTGCATCAAGGCCATCGCCAACGCCTACGCCAACCAGGGACTGCGCCTGGTAGAGGTGAAGAAGAACCAGCTGTATCAGATTCCCGACCTGATGGACGAGTTGGCGGCCAACCCGCTGAAATTCATCCTGTTCATCGACGATCTGAGCTTCACCGCCAACGACGACAACTTCGCCGCCCTGAAAGCCATTCTGGAGGGCAGCGTGGGCGGCCGCGCCCAGAACATCGCGGTGTACGCCACCAGCAACCGCCGCCACCTCATCAAGGAGACCCTGACGGACCGCACCGGCGATGACATCCACGAGAGCGACACCCGCCAGGAGCTGATGAGCCTGTCCGCCCGCTTCGGCCTCACCATCACCTTCACCAGCCCCGACCGGGACCGGTATCTCTACATCGTGAAGGAGCTGGCCCGGCAGTACGGCCTGGAGATGGACGAGAGGGAGCTGGCGGTCCGCAGCGAGGCCTTTGCCATCCGCATGGGCGGCCGCAGCGCACGGGTGGCCAAGCAGTTCGTGGAGCTGCGGAAGGCCGGCGTGCAGGACTGACATACATTATATAATATAAAGGAGAGCCGTCATGACAACCGTTTTCCTGGAGTTGGCGCTGTCTGCCTGCGCCACCACCTTTACCCCCGGCCCCAACAATATCCTGCTGCTCAGCAGCGCCAGCACCTTCGGCTTCCGCCGCTGCCGCCCGCTGATTCTGGGGATCTGGACGGGACTTCTGACGGTAATGCTCATCTGCGGCTTCGGCTGCGCCGCCCTGGGCGGGCTGCTGCCCCAGGTGGTGCCTGTGGCCAAGTACGTGGGCGCCGCCTATGTGCTGTATCTGGCCTACAAGACCCTGACCCGCTCCGCCGGCAGCGGTTCGGCGGAGGCAAAGCCCCTGACCTATGTCAACGGCTTTCTGCTGCAGTTCCTGAATGTGAAAATCCTGATGCTGGGTGTGGCGTTCTACTCCGGCTACATCCTGCCCCATGGCTTTCACCTGGGCTATGTGCTGGCCTTTGCCGCCATCATGACCCTCTGCGCCGGAACCGGCAACCTGATCTGGGCCACCCTGGGCAGCGCTTTGTTCCCCCTGTACAAGCGGTACTGCCGGATTGTGAATGCCGTCATGGCGGCGCTGCTGGCGTGGTGCGCCTGGAAGATTGTGTCGGTGTGACAGGCACGGAAACAGAACCAACCGCCTCCGGGAACCTGAATGGGTTCCCGGAGGCGGTTTTTCTTGACTTTTACTATTGACAATAGTAATATTATCGATAGGAAAGGAGGGAGGCCAATGGCGTCCATTGATCTTGTGATTCTGGGTATGGTGCTGGAGAGACCCCGCAGCGCCTACGATCTGCAGAAGGATGTGGAATACCACCACTTTTCCCGCTGGACGCGGATCAGCGTGCCCTCCGTCTACCGGAAGGTGCTGGAGCTGAAGGACCGGGGCTACCTGCAGAGCAGCACTGTAAAGGGAGATCGCTTTGCAGATAAGACGGTGTATTCCGTCACGGAGGCCGGGCGGGAATACTTTCATCAGGAGATGGCGGCCTGCGCTGGCCGGGGCGCACCGCTGCTGCTGGAGTGCAACGTGATGGTCACCAACCTGAACAAGGTGGGCCGGGAGGAGGGTCTTGCGCTGCTGGGAACGCTGCGGAAGCGCATTTGCGCCGGGGCGGAGGAAAATGAACGCTGGGCGGCGGAGTTCGCGGATATCCCGCTGGTGGGCCGGACAATTTTTGACCAGCAGCGGCTGGTGTATGAGGCGCTGGTGAAGTGGCTGGACGGATTGGAGGCCGCGCTGGAAAAGGAGCCGCCGGATGGATGGAAGCAGCCTGACGATTCTGTTTGAGGATCCCTTCTGGGTGGGCATCTGCCAGCGCACCGGCGGCGGGAGCTGCCAGGTGTGCCGCATCGTGTTCGGCGGGGAGCCGAAGGACTGTGAAGTCTACGAATTTCTGCTGAAAAACTGGCAGAAGCTGCAGTTCAGCCCGCCGGTTCCGGCGGAGGGCGGGGAGGAGCGGAGAATCAGCCCCAAGCGGATGCAGCGGGAGATCAGCAGCCAACTGCAAAACCGGGGCATCGGCACAAAGGCCCAGCAGGCGCTGCAGCTCCAGCGGGAGCAGGCGGGGCTGGCCCGGAAAGAGCGGCGGCTTCAGCTGCGGGAGGAAGAGCGGGACCGGCAGTATGCCCTGCGTCAGGAGAAGAAAAAGCAGAAGCACCGGGGAAAATAGTCGAAAAATTTCCAGCCATGATCCGTCTGCGGTCTGCGCATACTGACTGCGGGGTGAGAGGAATGACAGATTGGCCGTGGGAGCCGGAGGACCTGCTGGAGCTGCGCCTGGACCCGACAGGGCGGCTCTGCCCGCTGTTTGACCACACGTCCATGGAGATGCTGGAGGACACGTCGGAGTGGATGGGCTATCCGGTGCTGGACAACTGCTGCGAGGACCATATTCTGTAGGCGGAGAGGCAGGGGCGGATGCTCCTGCCTTTTCCAACGGGAACGGGTTTGCCATCGGCGGGGAAGTGTGGTAAACTGATAAAAATACCGCGTTGACGGAACTTGTCCGGGAGGCTGAATCATGAAACGCTGCTTTATTTTTTCTGCCGGAACCTTTTACGGCCTGCGGGAGCGCCTGGCCCCCGGCGACCTGTGCATTGCCGCCGATGCCGGCTACCGGGCCTGCCGGCAGGCGGGAATCGTTCCGGACCTGCTGCTGGGGGACTTTGACTCCATGGACCAGCCGGAGGACTTTGCCAATGTGCTCCGCTCCCCGGTGGAGAAGGACGACACGGACACCATGCTGGCGGTAAAAACCGGACTGGAGAAGGGCTGTAAAGAATTTCACCTTTACGGAGGAACCGGAGGCAAGCGGCTGGATCACACCCTGGCCAACCTGCAGACACTGCTGTATCTGCGGCGGCGGGGCGCCCGGGGCTATCTCTACGATGACGATTTCGTCTGGACGGCCATTGAAAACGAGGAACTGACCGTGGAAAAGACGGTGGAGTGGGGGCTGTTTTCCGCCTTCTGCCTGGGAGACCGGGCGGAGGGGGTGGACGAGGAGGGGCTGCAGTATCCCCTCCGTGACGCGGTGCTGACGCCGGAGTTTCCCATCGGGGTCAGCAACCATATTCTGGAGCCCCGGGCCAGGGTGGCTGTCCGGAAGGGCGTGCTGATTGTGGGCTGGGAGCTGCCGCCGCTGAAGGGATAATCTTTGAATAGAATAACGCCCCCGCAAAGGAAGGATTGCGTCCGACGGCGGGACCCGGTATAATAGAAGAAAAGGTTGACCTTTTCCAACAGGAGGTGTGCCTATGGCGCGATTTACGGTAAACGGAAAACCGGTGGAAACGGAGCGGCGGGAGAAGCTGCTGCGGTTTCTGCGGGATGAACTGCGCCTGACCTCGGTGAAAGACGGGTGCAGCGAGGGCGCCTGCGGCGCCTGCACGGTGCTCATCGACGGCAAGCCCACCCGGGCCTGCGTCCCCTGGACGGACCGGCTGGAAGGAAAGTCCGTGGTGACGGCGGAGGGGCTGTCGGACCGGGAAAAGGAGGTCTACACCAGCGCCTTCGGCGCCGCGGGAGCGGTGCAGTGCGGCTTCTGCATCCCCGGCATGGTGATGGCCGCCAAGGGCCTGCTGGACAAAAATCCCTCCCCCAGCCGGGAGGAGGTGGCCTTTGCCCTCCGCACCAATATCTGCCGCTGCACCGGCTATGTGAAGATCATCGACGCGGTGCTGCTGGCGGCGGAGCTGCTGCGCACCGGCAATTCGCTGCCGGAGGAGACGGACTGGTCCGTGGGCGCCCGGGCCCCCCGGATTGACGTGGAGGAGAAGGTCACCGGCACCGGCATCTATCCCGATGACGTGTACCTGGACGGCATGCTGTACGCCAGCGCCGTCCGCAGCCAATATCCCCGTGCCCGGGTGCTGGCCATTCATGCGGAAGAGGCCCGGGCGCTGCCCGGCGTGGCGGGAGTGTTCACCGCCGCTGACGTTCCCGGCGAGAACAAGGTGGGCCACCTGGTGAAGGACTGGGACACCATGATCGCCGTGGGGGACGTGACCCACTATCTGGGAGACGCCATCTGCCTGGTGGCGGCGGAGACGCCGGAGATTCTGGAGCAGGCGAAGGAGCTGGTGCGGGTGGACTACGAACCGCTGGAGCCGGTCCGCAGTCCCCGGGAGGCCATGCTGTTCGACGCGCCGAAGCTCCACCCCGGCGGAAATCTGATGGCCCACCGGCACATCCAGCGGGGCAACCCGGCGGAGGCCATCGCCAAGTCCAGATACGTGCTGACCCAGCGGTTTTCCACCCCCTGGACGGAGCACGCCTTCCTGGAGCCGGAGTGCGCCGTGGCCTACCCGGAAGGGGAGGGCGTGGTGGTGCTGTCCAGCGACCAGGGAGCCTATGACACCCAGCATGAGATCATGGGAATGCTGGGCTTGCCGGCGGAGCTGGTGAAGGTCCGCAACTGTCTGGTGGGCGGCGGCTTCGGCGGCAAGGAGGACGTGACGGTGCAGCACCACGCGGCGCTGGCGGCGTACCTGCTGAAGCGGCCGGTGAAGGTGCGGCTCACCCGGGCGGAGAGCCTGCTGATCCACCCCAAGCGCCACCCCATGGAGATGGAATTCTCCCTGGGCTGCGACGAAAACGGCATCATTCAGGGCGTGGCTGCCGAGGTCATTGCCGACACCGGCGCCTACGCCTCCCTGGGCGGCCCGGTGCTGGAACGGGCCTGCACCCACGGCGCCGGCCCCTACCACTACGAAAACTACGAGATCGACGGCTGGGCCTATTACACCAACAATCCCCCCGCCGGCGCCTTCCGGGGCTTCGGCGTCACCCAGACCTGCTTCTGCATTGAGAGTCTGCTGAACCGCATGGCGGACCTGGTGGGCATCTCCCCCTGGGAGATCCGCTACCGCAACGCCATCCGGCCGGGGCAGGCGCTGCCCAACGGCCAGATCGTGGATAATTCCGCCGGCCTGGTGGAGACGCTGGAGGCGGTGAAGCCCTATTTCGACCAGGGCAAGTATGTGGGCATCGCCTGCGCCATGAAAAACGCCGGCGTGGGCGTGGGCATCCCGGACACGGGCCGGGTGCGGCTGCGGGTGGAGGACGGAAAGGTCCACATCTACGCCGGCGCCTCCTGCATCGGTCAGGGCCTGGGCACCGTGCTGGTGCAGACCGTCTGCGATCAGACGGGGCTGGGACGGCGGGACGTGGTGTACCACCGCTCCGCCACCGACACCTCGCCGGATTCCGGCACCACCTCCGGCTCTCGGCAGACGCTGTTCACCGGCGAGGCCTGCCGCCGTGCCTGCCGGAGCCTGAAAGCGGCGCTGGAAGAGCAGGACCTTGCGGCCCTGGAGGGCCGGGAGTTCTTCGGCGAATATCTGGGGAAGACGGACCCCCTGGGGGCCAAGGTCCCCAACCCCGTCAGCCATATCGCCTACGGCTACGCCACCCAGGTGTGCATTCTGGATGACGAGGGCCGGGTGGAGAAGATTGTGGCGGCCCACGTCATGGGCCGGGCGGTGAACCCCACCGCGGTGGAGGGCCAGATTCAGGGCGGCGTGGTGATGTCCATGGGCTTTGCCCTGACGGAGCGCTACCCGCTGGAGGAGTGCCGCCCCACCGCCAAATTCGGCACCCTGGGCCTGTTCCGGGCCAATCAGATTCCGGAAGTGGTGCCCATCATTGTGGAAAAAGAGGGCCTGGACGTGGCCGGCGGCGCCATCGGCATCGGTGAGATCACCGCCATCCCCACCGCGCCGGCCATTGCCGACGCCTATTACCGCTACGACGGCAAATTCCGCACCAGCCTCCCCCTGGAGGACACCCCCTATGTCAGGAAGTGAACCATGAACGAAAAAACGTTCCGGCGGCGCGGCTGGGTCTGCGCTGCCATGGCCCCGGCGGCCTGCGTGCTGTTTCTGCTGGGCCAGTGGGCCGGACTGTGGGAGCCGGGCGGCAGTCCGGTGTTCACCGTGCTGGCCGCGGTGCTGATCATGGAGATGCTGGCGGGCACCGTGGCCCCCTTCTGGTGGATTCTGATGTATTTCCGCCGGAGAAACCAGCTGCAGACCTCCCTGCGGCCAGTGCTGTACGCCAACCTGTTTGCCCTGCTGGTGAGCCTGCTGTTCTTCTTCTGAGAGAAAAAGACCGCCGCGGAAGGCGGCGGTCCGGGCAGATCAGGTTTTCAGCTGCCGGAGGGCTTCCAGGGCGGCGGGGGTGTCCACATCCGCCAGCTGCCCGGCGTCGCTCTCCCACAGGGCCAGAGCTTCCGGATGACGCCTGATGACGGCGCTGCCGCCCCGGTCACCGGACAGCTCCAGCAGCTCCGGAAAGAACCGGGCGGGGAAGATGCAGGGGTTGCCCCGGACGCCGCCGTGGCTCAGCGCCGCGATGCACTCCGGCCGGGACAGGTAGAACTCCGTCAGCTCCGCCACCGTCTCCCGCCGCAGCAGCGGCTGGTCCGACACCTGAAACAGCACCGCGTCACAGTCTGCCAGCGGGGCGAGCCCCAGTGCCACCGTGTGGCTGATGCCCAGATCAGGCCGTATGTTTTCAATGGGAGTAAAGGATAACTCCTTTGCAAGCTCGACGATCTCCGGATACTGGGTCACCACCACCCGATAGCGGTACAGCTCCGTGGGGATGGCTTCCATGGCCCGGCGGATCAGGGGTTTTCCCTCCCACTGGGCGGCGAGCTTGTTGGCGCCGAAGCGGCGGGCGTTTCCCGCCGCCATCACCACGCAGCCCAGACGCGGCGCGTGTTCCATTCCGGATTTCCCCCTTTGCCATTGTTTCGATATTCTCAGTATATCCGCTGTCTCTCCCGCCGTCAATCGGGAGAACGCTTTTCCGTTGAAAGGAGGCCATGCCCATGAGCAAATCTGTCGGTAAACCGGTGGCCCGGGTAGACGCCTATGACAAGGCGTCCGGCCGCGCCAAATTCATGGACGATCTGTGCGACCGGGGGGCGCTGACGGCCAGAATTCTCCACTCCACCATCGCCCACGGCTTCGTGAAGTCCATCGATACGGCGGAGGCGGAGCGAATTCCCGTCGTTGTGCGGATTCTCACCTGCTTCGACGCGCCGGACCGCCCCTTCCCCACGGCTGGACACCCCTGGTCCACGGACCCGGCCCATCAGGATGTGGCAGACCGTCTGCTGCTGAACCGGCACGTCCGCTACTACGGCGACGACGTGGCGGTGGTCATCGCGGAGGATGAGGTGGCCGCCGGGCAGGCCCTGCGGGCCATCCGGGTAGAATACGAGGAGCTGCCCTTTGTGCTGGACGTGCAGGAGGCCATGAAGCCCGGCGCGCCTCAGATTCATGACCGGTTCCCCGGAAACGTGCTGGCCCACACCACCCTCAGCCGGGGCAACTATGCCGCCGCCATTCGGGAGCCGGGTCTGGTGAAGGTGGAGGGGTGGTATGACACCCCCACCGTGCAGCACTGCCACATTGAAAACCACGGCTGCTTTGCCTATGAGGAGTCCGGGAAGATGGTGGTGGTCAGCTCCACCCAGATCCCCCACATTGTCCGCCGGGTGGTGGGCATGGCGCTGGGCCTGCCCTGGGGCGGCGTCCGGGTGATCAAGCCCTACATCGGCGGCGGCTTCGGCAACAAGCAGGACGCCCTCTATGAGCCGCTGTGCGCCTGGTGCAGCCAGCAGGTGGGAGGCCGCCTGGTGAAGCTGGAGTGCAGCCGGGAGGAGACCTTCGTCTCCAACCGTGTCCGCCACGCCATCCGCACCCATATCATCTCCTACGTCCGGCCTGACGGCACCCTGGTGGCCCGGAAGTTCGAGGCCTTCTCCAACCAGGGCGCCTACGCCTCCCACGGCCACGGCGTCGTGGCCAAGGGCATGGGAGCCTTCCCCCAGCTGTACCCCTGCGACAATCTGGAGTGCGACTGCTGGACGGTGTTCACCAACCGCCCCGCCGCCGGCGCCATGCGGGGCTACGGCATTCCCCAGGCCATGTTTGCCGGGGAGAGCCACATCGATGACATCTGCAAGGCCATCGGTATGACGCCCCTGGAGTTCCGGCGGAAGAATCTGAT
>NZ_JAXEBZ010000070.1:0-61858 GCF_034093755.1 Dysosmobacter sp.
CTGCTATTCACGAGACGATTGCGGCTCTGCTGGAGGACCCCGACTTTGAATCCGCCATGATCACCTTAGAAAGAGCACGCGATTTTGCAGTTACGGACGGCGAGTCATGGAAGATAAAAAAGCGAATCGATGATATCTTACGCGGCGGTGTCAGTATCAGCACAAACGGAGAATTCGTCATATCAGGAGAAAAGACTGCGAGACTCCTCAGAGACACGATCCGGCGCCACCTCGATGCAGCAGTCGAAACAGTAATAAACAAAAGCACCGCCCCGGCAGAAGAGCCGAAGCGGTGAAAATAGAAAGGAAGGTAATGCCACTGTGGAAAACGTAAAAAACGCCGAAACCTACTATACCGTAAAAGAAGCTGCTGAAATCCTGAAAATCCATCGGGCTACCGTGTATCAACTTGTGAGGACTGGGCGTCTGAGAGCCGTACACCTTGGGCGGGCAATCCGAATACCCGAAAGCTCCTTTGATGCTCTCCTGTCCCCCGCGCCTTCACCGGCACCCGCAAAACCGACTCGCCGTATTATCACCAAGATCGTTTAATCCCCCTGCATCCTTATGTGCGCTTTGGGCGGTGCTGCATAAGGAGGACGCGATGAAAAACACACTATACACAGCAACTGTAAGGTTGCCTGACGGAACACGCAAATGGGTACGCGCCAAAACGAAGGAGGAACTGGAGCAGAAGAAGGCAGAACTGCTCGTTCAAATCGGAGCCGGTCTGGATGTGCTGGATGACTCCACATTCGGTCAGTTCGCGGCGATATGGCTGAACACCTATAAGCGACCCTATCTGCGGGAGAAGTCACTCCAGGCCATCGAGAACGCCTTGAACAACCATATCCTCCCATACCTGGATGCAGTTCCTTTGAAGAAGGTAACGCCGATACAGGTCCAACTCATCACGGCCGCGCTGTCCGGCAAAAGCAAGTCGCTGAACAATCAGGTCATCCAGACTCTGCGGAACGTCTTTGATGCAGCTGTGGATAACAATCTCCTGCTGAAGTCCCCGGTCCCGAACAGTCTCCGTGTCGGCGGTATCCCCGCAAAAGAAAAAACGGCCCTGACTCCTGAGCAGAGCCAGCGCCTCCTCGATGCCGTGAATGGGACGAGAGCATATCTGTTTTGCCTGATCGCCTTGCAGACGGGAATGCGTCGCGGCGAAATCTGCGGCCTGATGTGGTCGGACATCGACTTCCAGAACCGGATCATCCATGTGCGGCATAACGCGATCTTGAAGGACGGGGTAACCACAGTGAGTGAGAACCTGAAAACCGCTTGCGCTGAACGTGACCTCCCGATACCGGACCTGCTATACTCTACACTGAGAGACGTCTACAGGAGCACGAAGAGCGTCTATGTCGTTCCAGGAACAAAGGGAGCGCCGATGACCAAGAGCAGCTTCAAACGGATGATGGACATCATCGACAGCAGGACCGCCACCTCGGCGGATGAACTTGGCACCACGGTACGGAATACCAAGATTGTGCGGACCCTCGACTTCCCGGTTACCGCTCATCAGCTCCGGCACACCTATATCACCCGCCTGTTTGAGAGCGGTCTGGACATCAAGGAGATCCAGTACCTCGCCGGTCATTCCACTGTGGACATGACGCTCCGGGTGTACACGCATTACCAAAAGGAGAGCAGACAGGCAGAAACCGCGAAGAGGGTCACAGCGGCCTTCGGAACCGGTGTCACAGAGGTGCAACAACGGCAGAAAGCATGACATTCTGAACACGAACGGCAAAAAAAGAGCGAACACCTTGTGCCGCAATGGTTTAGCGGAGCCTCTGGATTCTGTTGCACCTGTTGCACCTACTCGCTGTTTGGACAGCATCCGCAAAAAACAAAAACCCCTCAAAGCCTTGCGGCTCTAAGGGATTTTTGGTACGCCGTGAGGGATTCGAACCCCCGGCCTTCTGGTCCGTAGCCAGACGCTCTATCCAGCTGAGCTAACGGCGCATACTGTCATGTCTCTCAGACAGCTTAGTTATAATAGCACGTCTTCCCGGAAATTGCAACCCCTTTTTTCAATTTTTTTGATTTTTTTACAGGCCGCCGGAGACGGGCCGGACGGCTCCGGCGCCGTCCGGCCTGTTCCCGGGAAATTGGTCACAGAATGTCGATGTACTCGCCGTTGAGGGCCTTGTTCATGCTCCGGACGGCTCAGAATTTGCCGCACATGGAGCAGCTGTCCTCCTGCTCCGGCTTCCGGTCGGCCCGGATGCTGCGGGCGGTCTCCGGGTCGATGGCGCACTCCCACTGCTTCTCCCAGTCGAAGGTGCGGCGGGCGTCGGCCATGGCGTCGTCCAGGTCCCGGGCGTGGGGCACCTTCTTGGCGATGTCCGCCGCGTGGGCGGCGATGCGGGAGGCGATGATGCCCTGCTTCACATCGTCCACATTGGGCAGGGCCAGGTGCTCCGCCGGGGTCACGTAGCACAAAAAGGCCGCGCCGGAGGCCGCCGCCACGGCGCCGCCGATGGCGGAGGTGATGTGGTCATAGCCGGGGGCAATGTCGGTGACGATGGGGCCCAGCACGTAGAAAGGCGCGCCCATGCAGATGCTCTGCTGCATCTTCATATTGGCCTCGATCTGGTCCAGGGGCACGTGGCCGGGGCCCTCCACCATCACCTGCACGTCCCTGGCCCAGGCCCGCTTCGTCAGCTCGCCCAGCCGCACCAGCTCCTCGATCTGGCACACGTCGCTGGCGTCCGCCAGGCAGCCGGGCCGGCAGGCGTCGCCCAGGGAGATGGTCACGTCATACTCCCGGCAGATGTCCAGAATTTCGTCAAAGTACTGGTAGAAGGGGTTCTCCTCCCCCGTCATGCTCATCCAGGCGAACACCAGGGAGCCGCCCCGGGAGACGATGTTCATCTTCCGCTTGTGGGTTTTGATCTGGTCGATGGTCTTGCGGGTGATGCCGCAGTGGAGGGTCACGAAGTCCACGCCGTCCTCCGCGTGGAGGCGGACCACGTCGATGAAGTCCCTGGCGGTGAGGGTGGCCAGGTCCCGCTGGTAGTGGATGACGCTGTCATACACCGGCACGGTGCCGATCATGGCGGGGCACTCGCTGGTGAGTTTCCGGCGGAAGGGCTGGGTGTTGCCGTGGGAGGACAGGTCCATAATGGCCTCGGCGCCCATGTCCACGGCGGCCATCACCTTCTGCATTTCAATGTCGTAGTCCTTGCAGTCCCGGGAGACGCCCAGGTTCACGTTGATCTTGGTGCGCAGCATGGAGCCGACGCCGTTGGGGTCCAGGCAGGTGTGGAGCCGGTTGGCGCAGATGGCCACCTGGCCCTTGGCCACCAGCTCCCGGATCTCCTCCGGGGTGCGGTACTCCTTTTTGGCCACGGCCTCCATCTCCGGGGTAATGATGCCGCGGCGGGCGGCATCCATCTGGGTGGTGTAATTTCTCATGTCCGTTCGTTCCTTTCTGTTTTTTTCGGATGGCTCCCGCTTCAGGGAGCGGCGGGTGTGTCTGCCGCGGTCAGCGCGGTGCCGGCTGGGCCCATAGGCGCCCTGTTCAGACAGGGGCCACGGATTCCCGTCATGGCCATCACCCTTGGATGGACACGAGTACCGGCGCCTTCGCCGCGGCCTGCGCGGGCGATGAATAATGCTGTCATGTGGTTGTCTCCTTTCCGGTGTTTCAGCATTATTTTTTGCGAGACGGCAGAGAGTGGTGCCCCCGGTCTGCCGCCGGAGAGCCGAAGCCCTCCCCAATCCAAAAACAGGAGACACCCGGTCCGGGTGTCTCCTGTAAAAAATCTGTCTGACTTCCTACGGCGGCATTATCCGCATCAGGTGTAAGGGTCGAAGCCGTCCGCTTCCTCTCAGCCTGTCTGTCCAAGCTCCCCTGTGTTTGATTGTCAAGGGTATGATACTCCCGGGCGGCGGAAATTGCAAGGGGCGGCAGAAAACTTTTTCCCGCAAAAGCGGCAATTTTCCCGTGAGGCTTGTCAATCCGGCGGTTTTATGGTAAGTTATCCTTGATAATATAGAGAAAGCGGTGGAGCGCATGGACAATCACACCTTCAAAAGCGTCGCCTTCGGCGGCTTTGACAAGCAGGACGTGGCGGCTTATATTGAGAAAATTTCCCAGGAGTATACCGCGCAGGTACAGGAGCTGGAGCGGAGCCGGGCCGCGCTGCAGGAGGACAGCGACACCCTGCGCCGGCAGCTGGAGACCCTGCGGCAGAAGGCGGCGGATCAGGAGCAGCAGATCGCCGGCCTCACCGCCCAGGTCAGTCAGCTCACCGCCCGGGCCGCGGAACTGGAGAACGCCGACAGCCGGGCCGCGGAGCTGGCCGCCCAGGTGGAGTCCCTGCGGCCTGACGCCGAGTCCTACCGCCAGTTCCGGGACCGCGTCGGCGACATTGAGTGCGACGCCCGCCGCCGGGCCGCAGAGCTGGAGAACACCACCAAGTCCCAGCTGCGCCGGTCCGCCGCCGAGTTCCGGGAGCAGTACCGGCTGCTGACCGCCGCCTTTGACACCACCTCCGCCCACGTCAACGAGGAGCTGCGGAAGATTGAGGTGAACCTGACCCAGCTGCCCCGGGCGCTGGACCAGATCGGCGTGCGCCTGCAGGAGCTGGAGGGCGTGCTGAAGGACGGGGAAAAATAAGGAAACCGGCAGCGCAGCAGACAAAAGCGAACCATTGAACACAGCGAGGGCCGCGGGATTCTTCCCGCGGCCCTCGTTTTCTTTGTTTACGGCTCCTCCGCGCCTGTCAGGCAGCCTCAGGAGTCGATGGTGGAGATGCCGATGGTCAACTCCTCCAGCACGTCCAGCAGCACTCGCACGGTGTCCAGAGAGGTGAAAATGGTCACCCGGTTCTCATTGGCACAGCGGCGGATGGCCACGCCGTCCTCATAGTGGACGCCGGACAGGATGGCCCGGGTATTGATGACGTAGCTGACGTAGCCGGCCCGGATGGCGTCCAGAATCTCCGTGCTGCCCTCGCTGAGCTTCCGGCGGACCCGGGTACGGATGCCGTGGGCCTTCAGGAAGTCGGCGGTGCCGATGGTGGCCTCGATGTTGAAGCCCATATCGTAGAACCGCCGCACCAGCGGCAGCGCCTCCTCCTTGTCCTCGTCCGCCAGGGTCACCACCACGGTGCCGTAGTTCTGGAGGGTGATGCCGGAGGCGATGAGGGCCTTGTACATGGCCCGGTGGAGCTTGTCGTCGTAGCCGATGGCCTCGCCGGTGGACTTCATCTCCGGGGAGAGGTAGGAGTCCATGCCCCGCAGCTTGGAGAAGGAGAAGGCCGGGGCCTTCACGTACCAGCGCTTCTTCTCCGGCGGGCACAGCACGGTGATGCCCTGCTCTTTCAGGCTCTTGCCCAGAATCACCAGGGTGGCGATGTCCGCCAGGGAGTAGCCGGTGGCCTTGGACAGGAAGGGCACCGTCCGGGAGGAGCGGGGATTCACCTCGATGATGTAGACGTTTTCATCCTTGTCCACAATGAACTGGATGTTGTACAGGCCCACAATGCCGATGCCCAGACCCAGCTTTTTGGCGTAGTCCAGAATGGTGGCTTTCACCTTGTCGGAGATGCTGAAGGCGGGATAGACGCTCATGGAGTCGCCGGAGTGAACGCCGGTGCGCTCCACCAGCTCCATGATGCCCGGCACAAACACGTCGGTGCCGTCGCAGATGGCGTCCACCTCCACTTCCTTGCCGCAGATGTACTTGTCCACCAGCACGGGCTTGTCCTCGTCGATCTCCACGGCGGTTTTCAGGTAGTGGCGCAGGTGCTCCTCCTTGGCCACGATCTGCATGGCCCGGCCGCCCAGCACGAAGCTGGGACGCACCAGCACGGGGTAGCCGATCTCCTCCGCCGCCGCCACGCCGGCCTCAATGCTGGTGACGGCACGGCCCTTGGGCTGGGGGATGCCCAGCTCGATGAGCAGCTTTTCAAAGGCGTCCCGGTTTTCCGCCCGCTCAATGGCCTGGCAGCCGGTGCCGATGAGCCGCACGCCCCGGTCCTCCAGGGGCTGGGCCAGGTTCACGGCGGTCTGGCCGCCCAGGGAGGCGATGACGCCCTCCGGCTGCTCCAGCCAGAGGATGTTCATTACGTCCTCCACGCACAGCGGCTCGAAATACAGCTTGTCGGAGGTGGTGTAGTCGGTGGAGACGGTCTCCGGGTTGTTGTTGATGATAATGGCCTCGAAGCCGGCGGCCCGGATGGTCTTGACGGCGTGGACGGTGGAGTAGTCGAACTCCACGCCCTGGCCGATGCGGATGGGGCCGGAGCCCAGCACCACGATCTTCCGCTTGTCGGACACCCTGGACTCGTTCTCCTCCTCGTAGGTGGAGTAGAAGTAGGGCACGTAGCTCTCAAACTCCGACGCGCAGGTGTCGATCATCTTGTACACAGGGAAGATCTTCTCCCGCTTGCGCAGCTCGAACACGTCCAGCTCCTTCACCTGCCAGCAGTCCGCCACGGCCCGGTCGGAGAAGCCCATCTTCTTGGCCTGATACAGCGCCTCCGCGTCCATGGGGGCGTCCTTCAGCTTCTGCTCCTCCGCCACAATGTTCTGCAGCTTGCGGATGAAGAAGGGGTCAATTTTCGTTCTGGCGGCCAGCTGCTCCTCCGGCACGCCCCGGCGCAGCAGCTCCGCCATGGCGTAGATGCGGTCATCTGTGCCGATGGCGATGTAGTCCAGCAGCTTCCCGGTGTCCTCGCCGTCGAACTTGGGCATGTGCAGGTGGTACACGCCGATCTCCAGGGAGCGGATGGCCTTCAGCAGGCTCTCCTCCACCGTCCGGCCCACGCTCATCACCTCGCCGGTGGCCTTCATCTGGGTACCCAGGGCGTTGCTGGCGTCGGTGAACTTGTCGAAGGGGAACCGGGGCATCTTGGTGACCACGTAGTCCAGCGCCGGCTCGAAGGAGGCGGGGGTGTTGGCCAGGGGGATTTCGTCCAGGGTCATGCCCACGCTGATCTTGGCGGACACCCGGGCGATGGGATAGCCGCTGGCCTTGGAGGCCAGGGCGGAGGAACGGGACACCCGGGGGTTCACCTCAATGAGGTAGTACTGGAAGGACTTGGGGTCCAGGGCGAACTGGACGTTGCAGCCGCCCTCAATTTTCAGCTCCCGGATGATTTTCAGGGCGCTGTCCCGCAGCATGTGGTATTCCTTGTTGGTGAGGGTCTGGGAGGGGCACACCACAATGGAGTCGCCGGTGTGGATGCCCACAGGGTCCAGGTTCTCCATATTGCAGATGGTGATGGCGGTGTCATTGGCGTCCCGCATCACCTCGTACTCAATCTCCTTGTAGCCCTTGATGCTCTTTTCCACCAGCACCTGGTGGACGGGAGACAGCGCCAGGCCGTTTTTCATCAGCTCCAGCAGCTCCTCCTCGTTGTCGGCGAAGCCGCCGCCGGTGCCGCCCAGGGTGAAGGCGGGGCGCAGCACCACGGGGTAGCCGATCTCCTCCGCCGCGGCCACGCCCTCTTCCAGGGTGTTGGCGATGATGGAGGGCAGCACCGGCTCGCCAAGGCTCTCGCACAGCTCCTTGAACAGCTCCCGGTCCTCTGCCCGCTCGATGCTGCGGCTGTCGGTACCCAGCAGCTCCACCTGGCACTCCCGAAGCACGCCCTTTTTCTCCAGCTGCATGGCCAGGTTCAGGCCCGTCTGGCCGCCGATGCCCGGCAGGATGGCGTCGGGCCGCTCCCGGCGGATGATCTTGGCGATGTATTCCAGGTTCAGAGGCTCCATGTACACTTTATCGGCGATGGAGGTGTCGGTCATGATGGTGGCGGGGTTGGAGTTGCAGAGGATGACCTCGTAGCCCTCCTCCTTCAGCGCAAGACACGCCTGGGTGCCGGCATAGTCGAACTCCGCCGCCTGACCGATGACGATGGGGCCGGAGCCGATGACCAAAATCTTTTTCAGGTCCGTTCTCTTAGGCATGCTTGTTCTCCTCCATCAACGCGAGAAATCGGTCAAACAGATGGCCGCTGTCCTGGGGGCCGGGGGCACTCTCCGGGTGGTACTGCACGCTGAAGATCTTGTCCGCCGCGCAGGCCAGGCCCTCCACCGTGCCGTCCAGCACATTCAGATGGGTGACGGTGAGGGGGGTTCCCTTCAGGCTCTCCAGCTCCACGGCGTAGGAGTGGTTCTGGGAGGTGATCTCAATCTTCCCGGTGGTCAGGTCCCGCACGGGGTGGTTGCCGCCCCGGTGGCCGAATTTCAGCTTGTAGGTCCGGGCGCCGTAGGACAGGGCGATGATCTGGTGGCCCAGGCAGATGCCGAAGATGGGAACCCTGCCCCGCAGCTGGCGCACCAGGTCAATCACCGGCGTCACGTCGGTGGGGTCGCCGGGACCGTTGGAGATGAACAGGCCGTCGGGAGCCATGTCCAGCACCTCCGCCGCCGTAATGTCACAGGGCACCACGGTGACGTCGATGCCCCGGCGGTTCATGGAGCGGACGATGTTCTCCTTCATGCCGCAGTCCACCGCCACCACCCGGTACCTGGGGTCCGCGGCCTTGGACTTGCGGATGGCCTTGGAGGTGACCCGGAACACCGCGTCATGGGGCACCGGAGTCTCCTGAATCCGCTGCAGGCCCTCCTCCAGGGGCACGTCCGCCGGCACGATGATGCCCCGGCGGCTGCCCAGGTCCCGGATGGACCGGGTCAGCTTCCGGGTGTCCACCCCGGAGATGCCGGGGATGCCGTATTCCTCCATCACCTGGCCCAGGGTCCGGTCCGCCCGGAAATTGGAGGGCAGATCGTTGTACTCCCGGACAATGAGGCCGCCGATGGTGGGGGTGGCCGTCTCGTAGTCATCGTCGGCCATGCCGTAGTTGCCGATGAGAGGATAGGTCATGACCACCGCCTGATCAGTGTAGGAGGGGTCCGACAAAATCTCCTGATAGCCCACCATGGAGGTGTTGAACACCACCTCCACTACCCGGCTGATGTTGGCGCCGAAGCCATAGCCCCGGTACTCCGTACCATCCTCCAGAATGAGCTTTCTGTCGAATTGCTTTTCCATGGGAATTTATCCGTTCTCCTTTCCCGCCTGCTCCAGCGCGGCGGAGATGAAGCCCCCGAACAGAGGATGGGGGCGGTTGGGGCGGCTCTTGAACTCCGGGTGGAACTGCACGCCCACAAAGAAGGGCTGGTCCGTCAGTTCCACCGTCTCCACCAGGTTGCCGTCGGGGGACAGGCCGCTGAGGGTCAGTCCCGCGTCGGTGAGCCGCTGGCGGTAGTCGTTATTGAACTCGTAGCGGTGGCGGTGGCGCTCGTGAATCAGCTCCGCGCCGTAGCACCGCTCCATGGTGGTGCCGCTCTGGATGCAGCAGGGATAGCTGCCCAGCCGCAGCGTGCCGCCCTTGTCGATGTCATCGCTCTGGCCGGGCATGAAGTCGATGACCTTGTGGGGGCAGTCGGCGTCAAACTCGCCGGAGTTGGCCTCCGGAAGGCCCGCCATATGCCGGGCGTACTCGATGACGGCGATCTGCATGCCCAGACAGATGCCGAAGTAGGGGATGTTCTTCTCCCGGGCGTACCGGGCCGCCAGAATCATGCCCTCGATGCCGCGGCTGCCGAAGCCGCCGGGGACGATGATGCCGTCCAGGCCCGCCAGGCCCTCGTTCACCGTCTCCTCCGTCAGCGTCTCGGAGTCAATCCAGCGGATGTTCACCACCGCGCTGCGGGCGTAGCCGGCGTGGCGCAGGGCCTCCGCCACGGAGAGGTAGGCGTCGTGCAACTGGACGTACTTGCCCACAAGGCCGATCTCCACCTTGCACTTGCGGTTTTCGATGCGCTCCACCATCTGCTTCCACTCCGTCAGGTCCGGCTCCGGGGTGCTGAGGCCCAGCTCCCGGCACACCACGCCGGAGAAGCCGGAGCGCTCCAGCATCAGCGGCGCCTCGTACAGGTTGCCCAGGGTGATGTTCTCAATGACGCAGTCGGGCTTCACGTTGCAGAACAGGGAGATCTTGCTGAAAATGGAATCCTCCAGCGGCTCGTCGCACCGCAGGACGATGATGTTGGGGTTGATGCCCATGCCCTGCAGCTCCTTGACGGAGTGCTGGGTGGGCTTGGACTTGTGCTCGTCGGAGCCCCGCAGGAAGGGCACCAGGGTCACGTGGATGAACAGGCTGTTCTCCCGGCCCACCTCCAGCGACACCTGACGCACCGCCTCCAGGAAGGGCTGGGACTCAATGTCGCCGATGGTGCCGCCGATTTCGGTGATGACCACGTCGGCCTCCGTCTGCTTGGCCACCCGGTAGACGAAATCCTTGATCTCGTTGGTGACATGGGGGATCACCTGCACCGTGGAGCCCAGGTACTCGCCCCGGCGCTCCTTGTTCAGCACATTCCAGTAGACCTTGCCGGTGGTCAGGTTGGAATAGCGGTTCAGGTCCTCATCGATGAACCGCTCATAGTGGCCCAGGTCCAGGTCCGTCTCGGCGCCGTCCTCGGTGACGTACACCTCGCCGTGCTGGTAGGGGCTCATGGTGCCGGGGTCCACATTGATATAGGGGTCCAGCTTCTGGGCCGCCACCTTCAGTCCCCGGGCCTTCAGCAGCCGGCCCAGGGAGGCGGCGGTAATGCCCTTGCCCAGGCCGGACACCACGCCGCCGGTGACGAAAATATATTTGGTCATGGCTTGTGTCCTCCCCTTGCGTTATTCCCACTCCACCGTGGCGGGGGGTTTGCTGGTGACGTCGTAAACCACCCGGGTGATGCCCTTCACCTCGTTGGTGATGCGGCTGCTGGCCCGGGCCAGCACCTCATAGGGCAGGCGGGTCCAGTCGGCGGTCATGAAATCGTCGGTGGTCACCGCCCGCAGCACCACGGTGCAGCCGTAGGTCCGGGCGTCGCCCATGACGCCCACGCTGCGGCTGTCGGTGAGGACGGCGAAGTACTGGCTGGTGGTCCGGTCCAGACCGGCGGCGGCCATCTCCTCCCGGAAAATGGCGTCCGCCTCCCGCAGGATGTCCAGCTTTTCGGCGGTGATGTCCCCCAGCACGCGGATGGCAAGGCCGGGGCCGGGGAAGGGCTGGCGCCACACCAGGTCGGCGGGGATGCCCAGCTCCAGGCCGGCGGCGCGGACCTCGTCCTTGAACAGCGTCCGCAGCGGCTCGATGATCTCGTCAAAGTCCACCACGGAGGGCAGGCCGCCCACGTTGTGGTGGCTCTTGATGACGGAGGCGTCGCCGGCGCCGGACTCGATGACGTCGGGATAGATGGTGCCCTGCACCAGGTAGTTGACCTTGCCGATCTTCCGGGCCTCCTCCTCAAAGACGCGGATGAACTCCTCGCCGATGATCTTCCGCTTCCGCTCCGGCTCCGTCACGCCGGAGAGCTTGTCCAGGAAGCGCTGCTGGGCGTTGACCCGGATGATCTCCATGTCGAAGCGCTCCCGGAAGGTGCGCTCCACCATGTCGCCCTCGTCCTTGCGCAGCAGGCCGTGGTCCACGAACACACAGGTCAGGTTCTTCCCCACCGCCTTGTGCAGCAGCACCGCCGCCACGGAGGAGTCCACGCCGCCGGACAGGGCGCACAGCACCTTCTTGCCCGTCAGCTGCTCCCGGTACTTTGCGATGGAGTTGGCCACGAAGTCCTCCATGTTCCAGTCGCCGGCGCAGCCGCAGACGTTGAACAGGAAGTTGCGCAGAATCTGCTTGCCGTACTCCGTGTGGGTGACCTCCGGGTGGAACTGGACGCCGTAGAGCTTCCGCTCCGCGTCGCACATGGCGGCGCAGGGGCAGCTGTCGGTGCGGCCCACCACGGTGAAGCCCGCCGGAGCGGTGCGCACATAGTCGGTGTGGCTCATCCAGCAGACGCTCTCTTCGGGGAGTCCCTCAAACAGAGCACAAGCGTCAGCGCGGAAAGTGACCTTTCCGTACTCGCTGACGCTGCCGGCGGAACAGATTTCGCCGCCGGCCATCCAGGCCATCAGCTGATGGCCGTAGCAGATGCCCAGCACGGGCACCCCTTGGTTCAGAATTGCCGGGTCATAATGGGGAGATTTCTCGTCATAGACGCTGTTGGGGCCGCCGGTGAAAATGACGCCGGCGTAATCCCGGATCTCCTCCAGCGGAACCTTGCTGAAAGGCCGTACCTCGGCGTATACGTGATTTTCCCGGACACGGCGGGCGATCAGTTGGTTATACTGGCCGCCGAAATCCAGCACAAGAATCTTTTCCATGATTCTCCTCCTCAATTGGTCTCAGCCGCGGCTGGCGCGGTGGATCTTCTGTTCAAACCGGTCCTTCTCTCCGCTGTTGGGAATGGACGTGGGATACTCCCCGCCGAAGCAGGCGGTGCAGAAGCCCGTGTCCTCCCCCGTCAGGCGCACCAGGTGCTCCACGCTCAGATAGCCCAGGGAGTCCACGCCGATGATGTCCGCGATCTCCTGCACCGTGTGGTGGTTGGCGATCAGGTTCTCGGCGCTGTCAATGTCCGTGCCGTAGAAGCAGGGGGCCACGAAGGGCGGCGCGCTGACCCGCATGTGGATCTCTCTGGCGCCGGCCCGGCGCAGCATGTCGATGGTCCGGCGGCAGGTGGTGCCCCGGACGATGGAGTCATCGATGAGGACCACCCGCTTCCCCTCCACCACCGGGCGGATGGGGTTGAGCTTAATGTCCACGCCGGTCTCCCGCTGGCCCTGGGTGGGGGCGATGAAGGTGCGGCCGATATACTTGTTCTTGGTGAAGCCGATGGCGTAGGGGATGCCGGAGGCCCGGGCATAGCCCAGGGCGGCGTCCAGACCGGAGTCGGGCACGCCCACCACCACATCCGCTTCCACCGGATGCTCCTCCGCCAGAAACTCTCCCGCTCTCTGCCGGGCCAGGCTGACGCTGGCGCCCTCGATGACGGAGTCCGGACGGGAGAAGTAGATATACTCAAACACGCAGAACCGGCGGGGGGCAGTGTTGCAGCGGCGCTTGTCGCTGCGCATGCCGTTTTCGTCCACAATGACGATCTCGCCGGGCAGCACGTCCCGCTCAAAGGCGGCGCCCACCGCGTCCAGCGCGCAGGACTCGGAGGCAAACACAATGCTGCCGTCGCCGCGGCGTCCGATGCACAGGGGCCGGAAGCCGTTGGGGTCCCGGGCGGCGATGAGCTTGGTGGGAGAGGAGATCACCAGGGAGTAGGCGCCCTCGATGCGGTCCATGGCGGCGGCCACCGCCTCCTCAATGGAGCCGCAGCGCAGCCGCTCCTGCACAATGATATAGGCGATGACCTCGGAGTCGGTGGTGGTGTGGAACACGGAGCCCTGTTCCTCCAGCATGTCCCGCAGCTGAAAGGCGTTGGTGAGGTTGCCGTTGTGGGCCAGGGCCATGCGGCCCTTGTGGTGGTTGATCACCAGAGGCTGCAGGTTCCGCTTGTGGTCGGAGCCGGTGGTGGCGTAGCGCACGTGGCCCACCACAATGTTGCCCTCCCCCAAAGTGTTCAGCCGGTCGGTGTCAAACACCTCGTTCACCAGTCCCACTTCCCGGTAAGCGGAGAACAGGCCGTCATCATTCACCACGATGCCGGCGCTCTCCTGCCCCCGGTGCTGCAGGGCATACAGGCCGTAATAGGCCAGGGCGGCCACATCCGTCCGCTCCGGAGCGTACACGCCGAACACGCCGCATTCCTCGTGAATGTGGCGGTCTGCGGAGAGATTCGCCGGGCCGTTACGCATCGTGCTCGGTGAGCCGCTTCATGATCTCGGTATAGGCGTCCTCCACGCCGCCCAGATCCCGGCGGAAACGGTCCTTGTCCAGCTTTTCGCCGGTCTTGGTATCCCACAGGCGGCAGGTATCGGGGCTGATCTCGTCGGCCAGCACGATGGTGCCGTCGGACAGGCGGCCGAACTCCAGCTTGAAGTCCACCAGGGTGACGCCGCACTCCGCCCAGAAGGCCTTCAGGAACTCGTCCACCCGGAAGGCGTAGTCGGTGATGGTGTCGATCTCGGCCTGGGTGGCCAGCTTCAGGGCCAGGGCGTGATAGGTGTTGAGCAGGGGATCGCCCAGCTCGTCGTTCTTGTAGGAGAACTCAATGGTGGGCCGGTCAAACACCACGCCCTCCACCACGCCGTAGCGCTTGGAGAAGGAGCCGGCGGCGATGTTCCGGATAATGACCTCCAGGGGAACGATGGAAACCTTCTTCACCAGAGTCTCCCGCTCGCTCAGTTCCTTCACAAAATGGGTGGGGATGCCGGCCTTCTCCAGCTTCTGCATCAGCCGGTTGCTCATCTGGTTGTTGATGACGCCCTTGCCGCGGATGGTGCCCTTTTTCAGGCCGTTGAACGCCGTGGCGTCATCCTTGTAGTCCACGATCAGCAGTTCCGGATCGTCCGTCGCGTAAACCTTCTTCGCTTTTCCCTCGTAGAGTTGTTCCAGCTTTTCCATGATGATAACCTCCAATTTTTCTATTTGCCGCTGATTGATTGACGGCGATTTATTTGCCGCTGTCGCCGTAGTTGGAAAGCACACGGGCACTGGGGTCATCGACGTCGCAGCCCTCCCACTCCTTGTTGGGCATCCAGAAGCCTGCGATCATCTGGGCCTGGCCGGGGTAATACTTCTCAAAGATCTCCCGGTACAGCAGGGATTCTTTGGTGAAAGGCTGCGCGTAGTCATACTTCGCCTTCTTCGCCTCGAATTCGGCATTAGTATAATACTGTTCGGCGTAATCTTTCAAGTCATCCACCAAAGAATGTCCCACCGCGTCGGAAAATGCCGCCTTCTCACGCCACAGAATGCCGTCCGGCAGATAGCCCAGACCCTCGAAGGCGTGGCGCAGCAGATACTTACCCTTGTTGTAGCGGTTCATCTTCATCTCCGGGTCCACGGACATGACATACTGCACGAAATCCAGGTCGCCGAAGGGCACCCGGGCCTCCAGGGAGTTGACGGAGATGCAGCGGTCCGCCCGCAGCACATCGTACATGTGCAGCTCCCGGATGCGCTTCACCGCCTCCTTCTGGAACTCGGCGGCGGAGGGGGCGAAGTCGGTGTACTTGTAGCCGAACAGCTCGTCGGAGATCTCGCCGGTCAGCAGCACCCGGATGTCCGTGGTCTCATGAATGGCCTTACACACCAGATACATGCCCATGCTGGCCCGGATGGTGGTGATGTCGAAGGTGCCCAGCAGGGCCACCACCGTCTCCAGGGCGTCAATCACGTCCTGCCGGGTGATGATGACCTCCGTATGGTCGCTGCCGATGAACTCGGCGGCCTCCTTGGCGTACTTCAAGTCGATGGCGTCCTCGCTCATGCCGATGGCGAAGGTGCGGATGGGCTTGTCGGACTTCTTCTGGGCGATGGCGCACACCAGGGAGGAGTCCAGGCCGCCGCTGAGCAGGAAGCCCACCTTGGCGTCGGCCACCAGACGCTTTTCCACGCCGGCAATCAGCTTTTCCCGGATGTTGCGGCACACGGTCTCCAGGTCGTCATGGCACACCTGGTCCACGGCGGCGATGTCCCGGTAGCAGATGAACTTGCCGTCTTTATAATAGTGGCCCGGCGGGAAGGGCATCACCCGGCCGCAGATGCCCACCAGGTTCTTGGGCTCGCTGGCGAACACGATGGCGCCGGCCTTGTCATAGCCGTAGTACAGGGGCCGGATGCCGATGGGGTCCCGGGCAGCAAGAAACTCCCCACTCTCTCCGTCAAAGAGAATGAGGGCGTATTCCGCATCCAGCATTCTGAACATTTCCACGCCGTACTCCCGGTACAGCGGCAGCAGGATCTCGCAGTCGGAGTCGCTCTGGAAGGTGTAGCCTTTGGCCCGCAGGTCCCGGCGCAGCGCCTCAAAGCCGTAGATCTCGCCGTTGCAGACCACATAGTCCTTACCCAGTTGGAAGGGCTGCATTCCCTCGGGATGCAGGCCCATGATGGCCAGACGGTGGAAGCCCAGCAGACCCATGCCGGTGTCCACAACGCGGCTGTCGTCAGGCCCCCGGGACACGGTTTGGTCGAAGCCCGCCAGGAACGCCTGTTGGTCCGCGGCGGTGGAGCAATATCCCATAATGGAACACATAACTGTTTCCTCCTTATTCTCTCTTTCCGAAAAGCGCTCCCCTTCCGGAACCGCTCCGCGGTCCGGAAGCGAAGGCGCCGAATATACCGTTCAATACGTCCTCCGCCGCCGGAGGGCGGCAGGGAACGTATTGAAGGAATGCTATCAATTGCAGTGTTACCGGACGCCGAACAGCAGCTCGCCGTAGGTGGGGAAGGGCCAGTAGGACTCGGCGGTGACGGTCTCAGCCTCGTCGCAGACCTCACGCAGCTCCCGCATCTTGGGCAGGATCTCGTCCCGGATGCCGGCGGCCTCGCCGGTGATGTCGCTGACGGCGGACAGCTTCACCATGGCCAGCTCCAGGGCGTCGGTGCGGGCGTCGATCTGCTCCACCAGGGCGGACAGACGGCTGATGACCTTCTGCTCGTAGCTGCTGGACAGGGCGGGGTCCACGGCCTTCTTGGCAGCGGCGGTGGAAGCCACGGCGGTCAGGTAGGACTCCACGGCGGGCAGAATCTCCTTGCGGGCCATGTCCACCATGGTCAGGGCCTCGATGCGGACGGTCTTGCAGTAGTTCTCCAGCTGAATCTCATAGCGGGAACGCAGCTCCACCTCGCTGAACACCTTGTGGGCGGTGAGCATATCCACGTTCTTCTTCTCCATCAGAACGCCCAGGGCGTCGGGAGTGGTCTTCAGGTTCAGCAGGCCCCGCTGCTCGGTGGCCTCCTTGATCCAGGCATCGTCATAGCCATTGCCGTTGAAGATGATGCGCTTGTGGGCGATGATGGTCTCCCGCAGCAGGGCGTGGAGTTCGGCGTCAAAGTCGGCGGCGCCCTCCAGGCGGTCGGCGAACTGGCGCAGGGACTCGGCCACGGCGCTGTTGAGCATGATGTTGGCGCAGGCGATGGAGTCGCTGGAGCCCACCATGCGGAACTCGAACTTGTTGCCGGTGAAGGCGAAGGGGGAGGTGCGGTTGCGGTCGGTGGTGTCCCGGAAGAAGCGGGGCAGGGCGTCCACGCCCAGCTTCATCTTCCTCTTCTCGGTGCCGTTGTAGGGGGCGTCCGTCTCGATGGCGTCCAGCACGGCGGAGATCTCGTCGCCCAGGAACATGGAGATGACGGCGGGAGGAGCCTCGTTGGCGCCCAGACGGTGATCGTTGCCGGCGGTGGCCACGCTCAGCCGCAGCAGGCCCTGATAGTCATCCACAGCCTGAATGACCGCGGTAAGGAACACCAGGAACTGGGCGTTTTCATAGGGGGTCTCGCCGGGGGACAGCAGGTTCACGCCGGTGTCGGTGGCGATGGACCAGTTGTTGTGCTTGCCGGAGCCGTTGACGCCGGCGAAGGGCTTCTCATGCAGCAGGCACACCAGGCCGTGCTTGGAGGCCACCTTCTGCATGATCTCCATGGTCAGCTGGTTGTGGTCGGTGGCGATGTTGGCGGTGGTGTAGATGGGAGCCAGCTCATGCTGGGCGGGGGCCACCTCGTTGTGCTCGGTCTTGGCCAGAATGCCCAGCTTCCACAGCTCGTCGTTCAGGTCCTCCATGAAGGCGGCCACCCGGGGCTTGATGGAGCCGAAGTAATGGTCGTCCAGCTCCTGGCCCTTGGGGGGCTTGGCGCCGAAGAGGGTGCGGCCGGTGTAGATCAGGTCCTTGCGCTTGTCATACATGGCCCGGTCCACCAGGAAGTACTCCTGCTCGGGGCCGACGCTGGCGGTGACCCGGCGGACATCCTCGTTGCCGAACAGTTTCAGAACCCGCAGGGCCTGCCGGTTCAGGGCCTCCATGGACCGCAGCAGGGGGGTCTTCTTGTCCAGCGCCTCGCCGCCGTAGGAGCAGAAGGCGGTGGGGATGCACAGCGTCTTGCCCTTGATGAAGGCGTAGCTGGTGGGGTCCCAGGCGGTGTAGCCGCGGGCCTCAAAGGTGGCGCGCAGGCCGCCGGAGGGGAAGGAGGAGGCGTCGGGTTCGCCCTTGATCAGCTCCTTGCCGGAGAACTCCATAATGACCCGGCCGTCGGGAGAGGGGGTGATAAAGCTGTCATGCTTCTCCGCGGTGACGCCGGTGAGGGGCTGGAACCAGTGGGTGAAGTGGGTGGCGCCCTTTTCCACCGCCCAGTCCCGCATGGCAGCCGCCACGGCGTTGGCCACGGACAGGTCCAGCTTCTTGCCGGTCTCCATGGTTTCCTTCAGGGAAAAATAGACATTGGCGGACAGTCTCGCCTTCATTACGCGGTCGTCAAACACCAAGCTGCCAAAATACTCAGGAACGTTCGTCATTTTTTCTTCACCCTTTCAAAATTATAAACCTCCATGCCCCCGGACCCGGCCGCCGCAGCGGCAGCGGACCCGGCACATGAATTTTTCCATTTCACTTCCGCCCGCCCCGCGGAGACGGGAAAAGATGACCGGAGATTTTACCGTGGTTTTCACGGTAAAAAAAGAGACACTGATGCCCACAGGGTTTTCCCCTGAGACATCAATGTCTCTCAACTGCGCATACTATACCGCGGTAAAGTCCCAATGTCAATGGGCATTTTGCCCAAACTGAGCTTCTTCCCCACCGTCCGCGCAGGACAAACAGCCATTGACAAGGTTCCCTTTCCCGCGTAAAATAGAAAACAGAACGAGGAGGTTCCAGGGGTTTTTGTGCCCATTTTTCAGGAACGCCCCGTTTTTTGCTTTTCCGCGGACCCCCGTCCGCCATCCTGACGAAAGGAAATCAGGTAACGCCATGAAATACTCAGCCGAAGAAGTGATGCAGTATGTCATCGAGGAGGACGTAAAATTCATCCGTCTGGCCTTCTGTGACGTTTACGGACGGCAGAAAAATATCGCCATCATGCCCACCGAGCTGCGCCGCGCCTTCACCTACGGCATCGCCATCGACGCCTCCGCCATCGCCGGCTTCGGCGGCGAGGTGCGCTCCGACCTGCTGCTGCACCCGGACCCCTCCACCCTGGTCCACCTGCCCTGGTGGTCCGAAAGCGGCCGGGTGATCCGGATGTTCTGCGACATCCGCTACCCCGACGGCCGTCCTTTTGAGGCGGACACCCGCTATATTCTGAAGACCGCCGCGGCGGAGGCCGCCGAGGAGGGATTCTCCTTTGCCTTCGGCTCGGAGATGGAGTTCTATCTCTTCCAGACGGACGAAAACGGCGAGCCCACCAGAAAGCCCTATGACCGGGCCGGGTACATGGACATCGCCCCCGACGACCGGGGCGAGCACATCCGCCGGGAAATCTGCATGACGCTGGAGCAGATGGGCATTCAGCCGGAAAGCTCCCACCACGAGAGCGGCCCGGGTCAGAACGAGATCGACTTCCGCTACTCCGATCCCCTCTCCGCCGCCGACAACGCCGTCACCTTCCGGGCGGTGGTGCAGACCATTGTGGCCCGCAACGGCCTGTGCGCCGACTTCTCCCCCAAGCCCCTTTCCGGGGAGGCCGGCAGCGGCCTGCACATCAACATCTCCGCCAAGGGCGGCGGCTTCGACCCCCTTCCCCATGTGATTGCCGGCATTCTGGACAAGGCCCGGGAGATGACCGTGTTCCTGAACCCCTGCGACAACTCCTATGACCGGCTGGGCAGCGACAAGGCCCCCAGCTACGTCACCTGGTCCGGGGAGAACCGGTCCCAGCTGATCCGCATCCCCGCCGCCGTGGGCGAGTACCGCCGGGCGGAGCTGCGGTCCGCCGACCCCACCGCCAACCCCTATCTGGCCTTCTCCCTGCTGATCCGGGCGGGCCTGTACGGCATCCGCAGCCGCATGGAGCTGCCCACCGCCACGGATTTCAACATTTACACCGCCCCCGCCGACGTTCTGGCCCACTATGAGAAGCTGCCCTCCAGCCTGCGGGAGGCCAAGGCCATCGCCGGCGCCAGCGAGTTCATCCAACGGCAGCTTCCCGCCACGGTGATCGCCGCCTACTGCCGGTGAACCGCCGGCCATCCTCAAACGAAGGGAGGGGAGCGCCATGATCTTTCAGGAACGCACGTACAGCGTGCTGCTGGTCTCCGCATCCGACAAGTTCAACAACACCATCATGCCTCTGCTCCCCATGACGGACTACTGGCCCGTCACCACGGTGAAAACGGTGGGAGCGGCCCAGCGCCACATGCTGGAGACGGCCTATGACATTGTGATCATCAACGCGCCGCTGCCGGACGATTTCGGCATGCGGCTGGCCATAGACACCTGCGCCGCCAGCGGCGCCGGCGTGCTGCTGCTGGTGAAAAGCGAGCTGTATGACGAGGTGTACTCCAAGGTGGTGAGCCACGGCGTCATGACCCTGTCCAAGCCCACCAGCCTGCAGATGGTGTCCCAGACCCTGCGGGTGCTGTGCGCCACCCGGGAGCGGCTGCGGCAGGTGGAGGCCAAGCAGGTCACCGTGGAGGAGAAGATCGACGAGATCCGCCTGGTGAACCGAGCCAAGTGGCTGCTGATTGAGTGCCTCAGCATGACGGAGTCCGACGCTCACCGCTACATCGAAAAGCAGGCCATGGATCTGCGGCTTTCCAAGCGGGAAGTGGCGGAGAACATCATCAAAACGTACAAATCGTAAAAAAGGACGGCCTGCCGGATGCCCGGCGGCCGCTGACAGCGCGATCTGATTTTCCGGAACCGGCATGACGGATGTCACGCCGGTTCCGCTTTTTTACCGTTTCCGCCGGTCACCAGTTCCACCATCTTCTGCCGCTCCGCCGGTCCTCGTAGCGCGACCAGACGAAGGAGATCAGGATTGCCAGAACGCCGGCGCCGGAAAACACACGCTCCCAGAGGTCAGGGAAGAACAGCCTGGTGATCAGGAAGAACAGCACATATCCCCCGTTCAGAATCAGGAAGGCCCACTGCCCCGCCGGCAGCCGTTCCCCCTTCCGGAGCCGTCCGGCCAGCGCGGCCGCGCAAAACACCGCAGCCAGCAGGTACAGCCACGCCAGCAGCAGCGGGAGGGTGTGGAACAGGAACTCCATCAGCTTCAGCATATTCTCCCCGCCTTACTCCAAGATGATTTCCCGGCAGAAGCCCCCCGCGCCCCACTCCCGGGCCATGGAGCGGCAGATGTCCTGAAAGGCCGTTTCTGTCGGATGTACACTCGCTCCCCCGGTTCCGGGCGGAGCCGTTTTTGTCTATTTTGCCGTCTCCCGGGGGCCGGGCAGGAACTCCTCCCCCGCCGGGAGCATCTCCAGGCTGCCGGCGGACAGCTCCCGCAGCCGGGGAGCGAACCGCTCCGCGCCGCCGGCGGGAAACGCGCTGCGGAGCAGGATGTCCGCGCCGTACTCCGTGTCCCGGATGACGCCGCCGCAGCCCTCGATCTCCAGCTTCATCCGCTCCAGCAGCGGGTAGGTGCAGGGCACCTCCCACAGCGTCCACAGGCTCATGCGGCTGATGCCGGCGGCGTCCAGGCCGTCCTTGGCCCCCCGGGTGTAGGCCCGGGTCAGGCCGCCGGCCCCCAGCAGCACGCCGCCGAAGTACCGGGTCACCACGCAGCACACGTTGGTGACCTGCTCCCGCTGAAACACCGCCAGCATGGGCTGGCCCGCGGTGCCCTGGGGCTCGCCGTCGTCGGAGTAGCGCACCACGCCCCCCTCCCGCAGCAGATAGCACCAGCAGTTGTGGCGGGCGTCGTAATACTTCTTCCTCATCTCCTCCACCCGGGCGCGGGCCTCCGTCTCCGTCTCCACCCGCCAGACATGGGTAATGAAGCGGGACCGCTTCTCGGTGAATTCGCTTTCCGCCGCTTCAAAGGGCACCAGATACTCGTTCACGCCACCGCTCCTCCGTCAGTTCATAAAAGTAGGTCTGCCGGACCTCGTGCATCAGTTCCACATCCGTGGGCCGGGCGAACCGGAACCGGAAGCCCCGCTTCTCCATCACCCGGCGGGACCGCCAGTTGCCGGCGTAGTGGGCGCACCAGACGCGGCGCAGCCCCAGCGTCTCAAAACCGTACCGCTCCACCGCGGCCATGGCCTCCGCCGTCAGCCCCCGACCCCAGAAGGGGCGGCTGAGGGCATAGCCGATCTCGTCATCGGGGCAGTCCGGGTGCTCTCCCGCCGGGTGTCCCCCCACGAAGCCGATGGAGCCGATGACCTTCCGGTTCTCCTTCAGCTCCATGGCGAACACATGGGGCTGGGAGAACACCGTCTGGACGATATACCAGCTCTCCATGTAGCTTTCGTGGGGCGGCCAGCCCGCCGGAGGCCCCACCGCCGGGTCCCGGGCGTAGGCGTACACATCGGCGCTGTCCTCCGCCGTGAAGGGCCGCAGCCGCAGCCGGGGCGTCTCCAGAATCACTGTTTCCACGGGGCTTTCCCCCTTTCTCACGGATGGATATACGGCTCCACCAGCCCCAGAACCCGGGGGGTGCACACCGCAGTCACGTCAATGGTTTCGGAATAGGCCACGTTCTCCACCTTTGCCTCCCGGTACAGCATGTCCAGCAGGCCTCCCTTGTCATAGGGGATATGGAGGGTCACCCGGCGGGTGCCCTTGTCCAGCCGCCGGTCAATCTTCTCCAGCAGCTCCGCCATGCCGGCACCGGTGCGGGCGGAGACGGACACAATATCCTCCCCGTGGGGCAGAATCTCCCCGGCGGGCAGGCAGTCGCACTTGTTGAACACGTCGATGCGGGGCAGCCGGTCCGCCCCCAACTCCGTGATGAGGCGCTCCACCACCTCGGATTGCTGCTGCCAGTCCGGGTTGGACACGTCGATGACGTGCAGCAGCAGATCCGCGTATTCCAGCTCCTCCAGCGTGGCCTTGAAGGCCTCCACCAGCTGGTGGGGCAGCTTGCGGATGAAGCCCACGGTGTCGGAAATCACCACGTCCAGCGTGTCGCTGACGGTCAGCAGGCGGCTGGTGGTGTCCAGGGTGTCGAACAGGCGGTTGTTGGCGGGGATGGCCGCGCCGGTGAGCTGGTTTAAGAGGGTGGACTTGCCGGCGTTGGTATAGCCCACGATGGCCACCACCGGAATTTCGTTTTTCCGGCGGCGCTCCCGCTGGGTGCCCCGCACCCGGCGCACCTCCTCCAGGTCATCCCGCAGCTTGTCGATCTTCTTGTGAATCAGGCGGCGGTCCGTCTCCAGCTGGGTCTCGCCGGGGCCTTTGGATCCGATGGGGCCGCTGCCGCTGGTGCCGGCCTGCCGCTCCAGGTGGGTCCACATGCCCGTCAGACGGGGCAGCAGGTACTTGTACTGGGCCAGCTCCACCTGCAATCGGCCCTCCTTGGTCCGGGCCCGCTGGGCGAAAATGTCCAGAATCAGTCCGCAGCGGTCCAGCACCTGCACCCCCAGCATGTCCGTCAGCACCCGCTGCTGGGAGGGGGACAGGTCATTGTCGAAAATCACCATGGTGGCCCCCACGTTTTCGCAGTACAGCTGAATCTCCGCCACCTTTCCCTCTCCCACGAAGGTGCGGGGGTCCGGGGAGGTCCGGTTCTGCAGCACGGTGCCCACCGTCTCGGCACCGGCGGTCTCCACCAGCGCCGCCAGTTCCTCCATGGACTGCTCGTCAGCCCGCTCGTTTTTGTCCAGCACCGGGGAGTTCAGCCCCACCAGCACCACTTTATCCCGAATTTCTTCCGTTTCCCGCATGGTTCCTCTCCGTTCGTCTTATCTGGCATAGGCCTCCACGACCTGGCCGATGTACATTCTGTGCCAGTTCTCCCCCTGATAGTGCCGCAGGGGCAGATCGTCGGTCAGGCACTCCGGCTTCAGGTCCTGGGCGTACAGCTTGCGGCACACCAGCACCCACTGGCTTTCGGCGATGTAGGGCACGCCGGACTCCGTATACGCAACGCTCATGCCGGACTGGGCCAGCTTGTCGGTGTCCCGGCCGCTCCTGGTGCCGAACACCCGGATGCGGTCGTGGTCCTCCAGCGCAGGCACGGACACGGTGAAATACTCCTGGGCCTCCATGAATGCATAGGTATACCGCTCCGGCCGCACGTAAACGGTGCAGGCCGGCTCGTTCCACATGCGGCCCAGGCCGCACCAGCCGATGGTCATGGTGTTGCTGCGCGCCCGCTCTCCCGCGGTGAGCAGCGCGTTCTGGGTTCCGAACACCCGGAATACCTCCGGGGAAAGCTCTTTCAGATCAACAGCATGCAGTGCCATGGTTTTTGTCTCCTTTTTCCGCCCCGTGGGCATTTTTCTGATTCCTCATTTTTTATTATAGTCCATTTTCCCGGAAAAACAAAGAAAAACCCGCATCCTTACGGATACGGGTTTCGGGTGACGTGTCAGCGGCAGGCTTACTTGCCCAGGCCGAACTTCTTGTTGAACTTGGCAACGCGTCCGCCGGTATCCACCAGCTTCTGCTTACCAGTGAAGAAGGGGTGACACTTAGAGCAGACTTCCACCTTGATATCCTTCTTGGTAGAACCTGTCTCAATCACATTACCGCAGGCGCAAGTAATCGTAGTCTGCTGATAATTGGGATGGATTCCTTCTTTCATTGCTCTCGTTCACCTCTTTCTGAACCCTATTACCTCTCCACAAGGCGTTGTTTAGTATATCATGCCGTTTTTTCTTTTGCAAGTCTTTTTTCAGATTTTTTTCTGCCCCGCCCTGTTTTCGGCGAAAACGCCCCGCCGGACCCGTTTCCGTTTCCGGACAGTCCCGGGTCAGCGGAAAAAAGGTAATACTTTTTTCCGTTTTTTCGCCATAATCTGTCAATTTCCTCTTGTGCTTTCCAAATATTATGATATACTAATGTAAAACTACCGCAAAACGCGCATTTTCAGTTGTTTTTTGTAACTGTTTACCACTTCACCATGGAATCAGGGGGTGAGCCGTATGATCCGATGGTCGCTGATGCCCGAGATTTTTTCCCTGTTCATCATCACCATTATTTTTATCCGATACTACTGCTACGAGTGGAAGGTGGCCTTCACGCCCCGGCGGAAGCTGTTTCTGGCCTGCCTGATCTGCTCCGGCGCCTCCATTGTGCTCAACGGCCTGTGCGTCTGGATGCTGTCCCAGCCGGGCCGGTTCCCGGTATGGCTGAACCTGGTGCTGAACACCGCCTACTTCCTGCTGAGCATAGCCATGTGCTCCCTGTTCGCCCTGCTGCTGTTCATTCTGCTGCTGGAGCACGTCTATGATCTCCACTGTCTCCGCCGGGCCCGGGTCGCCCTCATCGCGCTGACGGCGGCCTACTGGGTTCTCATCCTCACCAATCCCTTTACCCGGGTGTTGTTCCGGATCGACGAGACGGGGCTTTACCAGCGGGGACCGCTGAACCGCATCTGCTACGCCCTGCCGGTGCTGGAGATTCTTCTGCTGGTGTACTGCTACTTCCGCAACCGGGACAGCGTCTCCACCTCCATGGTTTACGTCATGCGGAGCCTGCCGCCGCTGGTGATGCTGGTGGCCTTCTTCCAGGTGCTCTATCCGGAGGTGCTGCTCAACGGCACCCTCAGCTCCTGCGCCAGCCTGCTGCTGTTTCTCAGCTTCCAGACCCACACCGGCGACCGGGACAGCCTCACCGGCATCCGCAGCCGGGAGAATTTCATGACCGAACTGACCATCCGCCTGCGGGAAAAGCGGGAGCTGCACATCATGGTGGTGTCCCTCCAGTCCTTCTCCGACGTGAACCTCCGCCTGGGCCACACTCTGGGCGATGCCGTGCTCTATGAGGTGGCCCGGTATCTGAACCGGTTCCACTCCGCCTGCCACGCCTTCCGCATCAGCAACGTCACCTTCGCCCTGGTGCTGCCCTGGACCGGCGAGGCGGAGGCGGACCGGCAGATGCAGGAGATCCGGGACCGCTTTCAGCAGCCCTGGGTGCTGGGAGAGGTGTGCTGCAGCCTCACCGCCGCCCTGGCGGACCTGCGCTGCGCGGAGCAGCAGTCCGTCAACGAGGTCATGGAGCAGATGGAGTTCATTCTCACCCAGGCCCGGGAGCGGGGCACGATGCTGCGGTTCAACGAGGACGCCCGCCGCCGGATGCAGGAGCGGAAGGACCTGATCGGCATTCTCCGCCGCTCCGTCCGGGAGCAGCGGTTCCAGGTGTGGTATCAGCCCATCTACTGCTGCCACCACAGCGAGTTCTGCTCCGCTGAGGCGCTGCTGCGGCTG
This sequence comes from Dysosmobacter sp., assembly GCF_034093755.1. Taxonomy (GTDB): domain Bacteria; phylum Bacillota; class Clostridia; order Oscillospirales; family Oscillospiraceae; genus Oscillibacter. Next base: position 26,065 of record NZ_JAXEBZ010000070.1, read on the forward strand.
TGGGATGACAGCGGCCGCCCCATCTCCCCGGAGGTGTTCATCCCTCTGGCGGAGGAGACGGGGCTGATCTCCGAGCTGACGTGGATTGTGCTGGAGGACGTGTGCCGCCTGCTGAGCAGCGGGCGGGTGCCGGGGCTGAAAAGCGTGTCGCTGAACCTGTCCATGCAGCAGCTGCTGGACCCCCGGCTCACGGAGCAAATCGCCCGGAAGCTGGAGGAATACCGGCTGACGCCGGACCAGCTGAAAATCGAGATCACGGAGCGGTTTCTGCTGCAGGACGCCCAGTATGCCCGCCGCCAGCTGGACTCCCTGCTGGCCCTGGGGCTGGAGATTTACATGGACGATTTCGGCACCGGCTACTCCAACCTGACCAGTGTGCTGAACTTCCCCTTTACCTTCATCAAGCTGGACCGCAGCCTGATATACCGGGTTCCGGAGGACCGGCAGGCGGAGCTGATGATCCGGACGCTGATGTCCCTGTTCCACGACATGGGCAAGCGCCTGGTGGCGGAGGGCGTGGAAACGGAGGTGCAGGCCCTGCGGCTGCAGGACCTGGGGGCCGACATGATTCAGGGCTTCTATTACGCCAAGCCCATGCCGCCGGAGCAGCTTTCCGCCTTCTTCCACCAGACCCGTCTCAACCCCTGAACACGAAAAACCGTCCCGCTGCCAAGGCAGCGGGACGGTTTTTCATATTCTTTGCCGCCGGTCACAGCTCCACCGTCTCCCCGGGGTACAGGAAGTACAGCACCCGGCGGGTGACGGGCCGCTCCAGCACCCGCTCCAACGCGCGGCTGTAGGCCTCGATCTGGGGGCGGTACCGCTCCGCCCGGGGGCGCACCTCGTCGCCGGACACCCGGTCCGTCTTGAAGTCCACCACCGTCAGCCCCTCCGCCGCGGCGAAGCAGCAGTCCACCACGCCCTGCAGCAGCACCTTGTCTCCCGCCGCGGCCTCCGGGTCCACCTCCGACGCGTCCAGCAGCACCGTGAAGGGATACTCCCGCCAGATCTCCTTCGCCTGCCGCAGCTCCTGTGCCAGAGGGGAGGCCAGCAATTGCCGCAGTGCCTTCACATTCACGGCTTCAGCCTGTTCGTCGCTCAGCAGCCGGCGCCGGCGCAGAGCCTCCACCTGCTCCGCCGGGTCCGGGCCGGAGAAGTCCAGATACTGCAGCGCCAGGTGGACGGCGGTGCCCCGCTCGGCGGGGGTCAGGCCCGCCCGCTCCTGGCGGAAGCGAGGACGGGTCAACGGCCGCAGGGCCGGATGGATTTCCGTCTGCTCCGCCGCCTCCCGGTCCAGCTCCCGGCCCTTCAGCTCCGTGGCGGTGAGCTTGGCGGGCAGCGACGTCTCCCGCTGCCAGGGGTAGACGAATTCCAGCAGCGACGGGTCGAAGGCGGTCTCCGCCTCCCGTTCCGCCGCCGGAGACCGCCGCCCCGTGCCGGGTTGGCGGAAGTCCTCCGCGTCATGGACCGCCACCTGCCAGGGCAGGGTGTCCCCGGTGTCCAGGGCGGACACCTCCATCTCCGCCAGCTGCCGCAGGGGCGCGGCCTCCGGGCGGCACAGCAGCGGCAGCAAAATCCAGTCGGCAAAGCACTTCCCCGCCCCCACCGACTCCGGCATGGCCGGGCAGGCCGCCAGGGGAATCAGCCGCTTCAGCTTCGTCTCCGTGTGGTAGGCAGCGTCCACCAGAATCAGCTTCTCCTTGGGCCGGGTCATGGCCACGTACAGAATCCGCTGCTCCTCCGCCTTGTTCTCCCGGGTCAGCGCCTCCTCCAGGCACTGGCGGGCCATGGTGGGGTACTTGATCCGCCGGTTCAGGTCCACGCAGGTGGGACCCACCCCCAGCGCCGGATGCACCAGCACCGGGGTGGTGAAGTCCTGGCGGGAGAAGGCGTGCTCCAGGTCCGTCAGAAGGACGATGGGAAACTCCAGGCCCTTGGACCGGTGGATGCTCATGATGCGCACGCCGCCCCCCTGGTCGCCGGTGCGGGTCTGGGGGGCACGGTCCGTCTCCAGGAGCCGCCGCAGCTGGTTCACAAAGGCGAACACGCCGCAGTAGCCGCCGGCCTCCATCCGCTCCGCCTGCTCCGTCAGGGCGATGAGGTTCTCCCGCCGCTGCGCTCCGCCGTCCATGGCGCCGAAGACGCCCAGCACGTTCAGCCGGTTGTAGATGTGCCACAGCAGCCGGTGGACGGTGACGTCCCGGCTCAGCAGCCGCAGCTCCTCCAGCACCGCCAGGAACTCCCGGCAGTCCTCCCCGCCGTCAGCGGCCACCGCGTCGTAAAAGTCCCCGTCGGCGGCAGAGCGGATCTCCGCCAGACGGTCCGGCACGAAGCCGAACACCGGCGAGCGCAGCACGGAAATCAGGGGCACGTCCTGCCGGGGGTTGTCGATGATCTCCAGCAGGGACAGCATGGTGGCCACCTCCATGGAGGCGAAGAAATCCCCCGTCTTCTGCTGGGCACAGGGAATGCCCTCCTCCGCCAGGGCCTGGGCGTAGGCCTCCGTGCGGCTGCCGGGAGAGCGCATGAGGATGACGATATCCTCCGGCCGGCACCGGCGCAGGGTGCCGTCCCCCTCCGTCACCGGGAAGCCCTCGTCCAGCAGCTGCCGGATGCGCCGGGCTGTGAACCGGGCCTCCGCCGTCAGCCGCTTCACCGGCGGCTCCTCCCCGTTCCGCCGCTGGCGGGCGCGGATCAGGTGAAACTCCACGGCGCAGTCCTGCCGGGGCGGATAGTACTCCGCGCCGAAGTGAAGGGCCTCGTCCTCGCCGTAGTCCATCTCCCCCATTTCTTTGGAGAGGATGTTGGAAAACAGGAAGTTGGCGGCGTCCAGCACCTCCCGCCGGGAGCGGAAGTTTCTGGACAGCAGGATTTTCCGGGGGCCCCCCTCCTCCGCCCGGGTGTACAGGGGATAGCGGCCGTACTTGTCCAGAAAGATGGTGGGATCCGCCAGCCGGAAGCGGTAGATGCTCTGCTTCACGTCGCCCACAGTAAAGAGGTTTTGCCCCTCCCGGGACACCGCCTGAAAGATGGCGTTCTGCACCTCGTTGGTGTCCTGGTACTCGTCCACCAGCACCTCCCGGTACCGGGCGGCCACCTGCCGCCCCAGCTCCGTGGGCCCTCCCGCCTCATCCGTCAGGATGGACAGGGCCAGGTGCTCCTGGTCGGAGAAATCCGCCGCGTTCTGCCGCAGCTTCTCCGTCCGGTAGGCCCGGGAGAACCGCTCCGTCAGCCGCAGCAGCGCCGTCATGGCGGGGGCGGAGGCGGACAGGTCCGCCATGGCCTCCTGCCCGCTGACGGACAGCAATCCGTTCCACTTTCCTGCCGCGGTTTTGCAGCCGTCCCACAGCTGCCTGGCCCGGACCTTCAGGTCGCCGCCGTCGGCGTCCTTCACCGCCCCCAGCCGGGGGAACACCAGGGCCGACGCCGCCTGGCGGCTTCTCTCCCAGCCACCCTGGGCGGCGGTGTCCGCCAGGGCGTCCAGGGTGTCGGCCACCGCCAGGAAGCGGCCGGCGTAGCCCTTTTCCATGGGGGCACAGCCCACCATCTCCCCCGCCGCCTGCCGCAGCAGACCCGCCCAGTGGCGGCCGCGGCGGCTTACCCCCGCCAGCAGCGCGGCAGCGTAGGGGGTATCGTCAAAATCGCCGTTCCCCGCCCGGAAGGCGGCCCAGCGGTCCTGCTCCGACGCCAGCCACCGCTCCGGGTAGGCGTGGCTCTGGAGCTTTTCGTAGACCTCCAGCACCAGCGCCTCCAATGCCCGGTCATCCCGGCCGAAGCCCAGCTCGTCCGCCAGGGCCTTGTCATCGCCGTCCATGGCGTCGTAGAACTCCTCCAGCACCCGGCCCAGCACCCGCTCCCGCAGCAGCTTCGCCTCGTTCTCGTCCAGCACCCGGAAGTCCGGGGACAGGCTGTGGCGGTCCTCCTCCCGGGACAGAAGATGGGTGTTCTCCCGAAGCAGCGCCGTGCAGAAGGCGTCCACCGTGCGGATGTCCGCCTGGTAGACCCGCAGCAGCTGCCGGCGCAGGTGGCCGTCCGCCGGGTTGGCCGCCACCCGGCGGCTCAGCTCCGCGGCGATCTTGCTCCGCAGCTCCGCCGCCGCGGCCCGGGTGTAGGTGATGATGAGGAAGTCATCCACGCTGCAGCCTTCCTCCGTCACATAGCGGAACAGCCGCTCCACCAGCACCTTGGTCTTGCCGGAGCCGGCGGCGGCGGACACCAGCAGGCTCCCGCCCCGGTTCTCCACCACCGCCTGCTGCTCGGCGGTCAAACGCAGCTCAGCCATGGTTGTCTCCTCCTTCCTCATCCAGCTCCGCCCAGAATTCCTCCGCCTTTACCGGCGTGATGTAGTGCAGGTGGTCGCCGCCCCGCCCGTCCTCAAAGTGGCAGGCGGAGGCCCACTTGCACCAGCGGCACTGGACGTCCTCCTCGCTGTGGCAGCAGGGATCGGCGTCGATGTTGCCGTCCCGCACCTCCCGGGCGATCTGGTGGAGCAGCCGCTCCACGTAATTGCCCAGCTTTCCCAGCCGGGCCGCCGAGGCAACGCCGCCGCTGACGCTGCCGTCCTTTCCCACCCGCAGCGGCAGGTAGTGAGGCTCCGTCAGCGCCTCGTGCTCCATGGCCCGCAGCACCTCCGGGTCCTCCAGCAGCAGTCCGCTGCGGCGGAGGGTCTTCTCCCGCATGGCCGCCAATCTTTCCGGCGTCACGTTCCGCTCCGCTGTCAGCACCTCGTCCCGGGCGGGGAAGTACAGCACCCCCGCCGGCTCCACATCGTGGCCGAAGTAGGGCTTCCCCTCGTCCCGCAGGGTGAAGAGGTACAGCAGCATCTGCAGGTCCAGACCCATGCGGACCTCCGCCAGGTCGAAGCTCTTGCGGCCGGTCTTGTAGTCCACCACCCGCAGGTAGAGCCGCCCGCCCTTCAGCCAGCCGTCCACCCGGTCCACCTTTCCGTTGATCCGCAGCTCCCCGCCGGGCTCGGAGATGGTCACCGCCGGCAGCTTTCCCCTGTCGCCGAAGCCCAGCTCAAACTCCAGGGGCACAAAGTCGGAGTGGCGCAGCTCCTCCGCCGTCTCCCGCACCACCTCCACGGCGGTGTTCCGCAGGCGGCGGAAGAGGTAGCGGAACCGGGGGCTGCGCTCCCGGAAGTTCTGGAACTCCTGTTCCTCGTATTGGGCGATGTACCGCTCCGTCAGCTCCTCCAGCTCCCTGTCCGTCACCCGGGCAAAGCCTCCCCGGGCCATGGCGTCCCGGGTGACGTTCTCCAGCAGGAAGTGGAGGAAGGTACCGATCTGGGGGGCGTCAAAGTCCGCCCTGGCCCGCTCCTTCGCCCGCAGGCCGTACTCCATGAAGTAGGCGAAGTGGCAGGAGTTCAGCCGCTCCACCCGGGAGGCGGACATGCTGAACCGGTCGCCGTACAGCCGCCGCACCGCCGCCGGGGACAGCCGTCCCCGGCCCAGCCGGGCCGCCCGCTCCATGGCCTGCAGCCGCCCGGCGTAGGGCTGCCGCGCGGCGAAATACTGCCACACCGCTCCGCCGGGGTGGTCCCACGCCGCCTCCAGCGCCGGAATGGGGGCCGCCAGCCGCTCAGCGCGGCAGCCCGTCTCCCGCTCCGGCCGCAGCCCGGGAAACAGGCCCTGAATGCGGTCCATGACAAAGGCGGGCCGCAGCTCCGCCCCCGTCACGTCGGACACCGGGCAGCTGACCCACAGCCGCTCCGTGGGCTGGCACAGCGCCGCGTACAGGTTCTGCAGCTCGATGCTCAGCTGCTCCATGCCCCGGGGGGCCAGGCGGATGCCGGAGGCCACCAGCTGGTCCCGGTCATCGTCGTTGAGGATGCCGCCGCCGGTGCCGGGAGAGGGCAGCACGTGGTCATTGGCCCCCAGCAGGAACAGCACCTTCACGTTGTGGCGGTCATTCCGGGTGATCTCGCTGACGTTCACCTGGTCCAGCGCCACCGGGATGGTGCCCACGCTGTACTGGGTCAGCACCTGCCGCAGCAGCCGGACAAACTCGTCGGTGTCCATCTGCTCTCCCCGGAGAATCTCCACAAACTGGTCCAGCACACCGCAGAGGATGTCCCACAGCTGGGCCGTCTCCTCCGCCCGCTGCAGCTGCCCCGCCTGCGCCAGGCGCTCCATCTGCTCCTCCAGGGACTGCTGCAGCCCCACCTGCTCCAGAAAGCCGTACAGGGCGTCCACCTTTCCGTCGGCGGTGTCCGCCGCCTTCAGCCCCTCCGAGAGGGCCAGCAGCGGCTCCCGCACCCGCCGGCGCAGACTGTTGATCTCCGCCAGGCGCTCCTGCTGCCGCTCATCCCGGAAGGCGCCGTAGCCGTCGGGATCGGCGGTCCAGTCCGTCTCCTTCAGCCACATGGAGCCGTGGATGTCCCAGGTCAGGGCGTAGTTTTCCAGCCGGTCGCACTCCTCCGGCGTCAGGCCCGCCAGGCCGGTTTTCAGGTACCGGAACATGTCCTCATACTCATACCCGCCGGTAACCGCCGCCAGCACCCCGGTGATGAGGGCAATAGCGGGAGTCAGGAGGATGTCGCTGCGGCGGCTCATGTACACCGGGATGCCGTACCGCTCAAACACGCTCTCGATGATGGGCTCGTAGTCCCCCATGTTCCGGGCGGAGACGGTAATGTCCCGGTAGCGGTATTGGCCGGAGGCCGCCAGACGCCGGATGTCCGCCGCCGTCTGCTCCACCTCGGCAAAGGCGTCGGCGGAGTAGCGCAGCCGGACGGCGTCCGTCTCCCCCTCCCAGGGCCGGTTCTCCCCGAAAAAGCAGCGCTCCAGATGGTGCAGGGGCGCATCGTCCTCCGGGGCGGTGAGATACACGATCTCACAGGGGCAGCCCGCCTCCGCCGCCAGCCGCGTCAGGGCGTCCCGGGTGCGGTAGGAGGCCTCGAACAGCTCGCTGCGGACACCCTTCGCCTCCCCCAGCAGCGTCACGGTGACGGACTTCGCCCGCCGCAGAAACACCGCCAGCGCCCGCTGCTCCTGGCCGTTGAAGTAGGTGAATCCGTCCAGGAACAGGTCCTTGCCGTCGATGTAGCCGGACTCCTCCAGCCGGTCGCACAGCTTGCTCATCCGGTCCCGGGCGTCCAGGCCGGGGCGGTGGAGCCGGGCTTCGTAGGCGGCGTACAGCAGGCTCAGGTCCTGAATCTTCTCCCGGGTGGCCCCGGTGACCTGGTCCGCCTTCCCCGCCAGCTCCTCCGGCGTCACCTCGTAGCTGCGCAGCTCGTCAAACAGGGCCAGCATCTCCTCCAGGAAGGCGGCCTTCCGGGAGGGGCGGCGGTACAGCTTCAGCTCCGGTGCCGTCTCGCACAGGGCCTTCTGCAGCGTCAGCAGCTTGCCGCCGCTGTCCAGCGTCACGTCGGACAGCCCGCCGGCCCGGCTCAGCACCCGGGTGGCCAGCCGGGAGAAGCTCAGCACCTCCGCGTGGCGGCTGGCCGTGTCGCCGCAGACGGCGCACAGGTCCATCTCCGCCGCGTGGGACGCGTGCTCCGGCACCAGCAGAATCTGCCGGCTTCCGTCTCCCAGGGTTTTGATTGTCTCCAGCACCCGGGCGGATTTTCCCGTCCCGGCCCGGCCCATCAGGATTGTCAGCATACTCCCGCCTCCCGCGATTGTCGTTTCCCCCATTGTACAGAATCCCGGCCCCGATTACAAGGGGCGGCTCTGCGGAGCGTAGAGTCTCCGGAGCGCAGGTGGCCTTTTTCCCCGCCTTCCGGTATGCTGGAAGCAGAAAGGAGGCATCCCCCATGTTCACACCCATCGACCTTGCCCAATGGCCCCGGGGCCAGATGTTTTATTATTTCTCCCATATGGCCCCCACCGGCTACTCCCTCACCGTCTCCCTGGACGTGACCGGACTGCACAGAACGGTGAAAGCGCACGGCGTGAAGTTCTTCCCCGCCTACGTGTGGCTGGTGACGAAAAATCTGAACCGGCAGGTGGAGTTCAAGTGCGCCGTGCAGGACGGGCAGCTGGGGTACTTCGACACCCTGACGCCCCTGTACGCCGCCATGCACCCGGATGACCGCACCATCTCCCTCATGTGGACGGAGTATCAGGAGGACTTCCCCGCCTTTTACCGGCAGTATCTGGAAAACCAGCGGCGATTCGGTGCCCAGCACGGCGTCCTCGCCCAGCCCCAGACGCCCCCGCCCCCCAACGCCTACACCGTCTCCTGCCTGCCCTGGGTGCCGTTTCAGCACTTCGCCGTCCACAGCTACGAGAACAAGCCCTACTACTTCCCCAGCGTGGAGGCCGGGAAGTTCGAGGAGCGGGACGGCCGGCTCCTCATGCCCCTGTCCCTCACCTGCCACCACGCCACCACCGACGGCTGGCACGTCAACCGGTTTCTGGAGGACCTGCAGCGGGACATGGACGATTTTGCCCGGTACCTGTGAAAAAGCGGCCCGGCAATTGCCGGGCCGCTTTGGTTAGATCTTTTCATAGGCCAGCCGGGGGTCGTCATCCTCCTCCACGTGGATGGTCCCGCAGTGGGTGAAGCCCAGCTTCCCCAGCAGGTTCTGCATCACCCTGTTGTCCCCGTGGGTGTCGATCCGCAGGTGGCCGCACTGCTCCAGCGCCCAGGAAATGCAGAATTCCCCGATGCCCTTCACGGAGCCGTCCCCCGCCAGGCGGTGGACCACGCCGTAGGCGCTGCCGTCCAGCCAGGCGCCGTCCTCAATATGGCGGTAGGTGGGCTCGATGTCCTCCCCCGCCGTGAAGAAGAAGGTGCCCACCACCCGGCCCCCGTGGAGGCACACATAGCTGTTCCCCCCAGCGATGTCCCTGCGGAGCAGCTGCTCCGGCGGCCAGTGGGTGGCGCCCCACTGGTTGGGGTTGCCGTGGTCCGCCATGAAGCGGCGGGCGTATTCGTAAATTTCCAGCATCCTGGGCAGGTCCTGCTCTTTGGAAGGTCTGATCTCCATGGGAACCTCATTTCCCGCGCGGCGCGCATTTTTCCCCATCATAACAGCTTTTCTCCGGATTTGCAATCCGTTGCCTTTTTCCCCCGCCCGTGGTACACTGGGGAAAACCGTCGAAAAGGAGGCCCGCCATGGCAAGACACATTCCCTCCGGCACCACCGGCGATCTGACGCTGTGCCGGTTCCGCCCGGCGCTGGAGGAGGCTCTGTGCCCCTCCCCGGACTATGACGTGGACCGCTGGCTCTACGTCCCCAACGTCTACTCGGAATACCGTTACATCCTGGGCACCCGGGGCAGCCGCCCCCTCATCTGCGTGGGCATCAACCCCTCCACCGCCGCGCCGGACGCGTTGGACCCCACCCTCCAGTCCGCCCAGCGCATCGCCCTGGCCAACGGCTATGACAGCTTCCTCATGTTCAACGTGTACGCCCAGCGGGCCACCTGCCCCGATGACATGGAGCCGGAAATGAACCCGGAGCTCCACGCCGAGAACAAGGAGGCCTTCGCCTACCTGCTGTCCCTGTCGGACCGGCCGGCGGTGTGGGCCGCCTGGGGCAACATCATCGACAAGCGGGACTACCTGCCCCGGTGTGTCCGGGACTTCGCCGCCCTGGCAAAGGACGCGGGGGCGGTGTGGTACACCGCCGGGCCGCCCCTGAAATCGGGGCACCCCCACCACCCCCTGTATCTGAAGGGGGACACGGCCCTGCTGCCCTTCGACATCGACGCCTACCTGGACAGCCGCACCCCGCCGAAACGGCGGCGGACCCGGGCCTGATGCCCCCGGCGGGGCCTGTCAGACCAGCTCCATCCACCCGTCTGCCTCCGCAAAGCCAAACCGCCTGTAGACCGGCTTTCCCATCTGCGACGCCGCAAGAAGCACGGTACGTACCCCCCTCGCCCCGGCCCCATCCACCAGTTTTTCAAGCAGGGCGGCCGCGATCCCTCTTCTTCTGTGGGAGGGCGCCGTATACATGTTGGTGACGTAGCCTCTGATGCCCGTCCGGTTGTTGAACGCCGGGGGAAAGTCCATGAACACGATTGCCGCCGTGGCGACAATCCTGTCTCCGTCCTCCGCCACCCATTCCACCAGGGAACGGTCGGCAAAGTGCCTTTCGAAGTACTGTCTGAGCTCCCCGTCGATTTCCATATCCGGTGACTGTCCCTCATCGATCAGCTGCCGTTTCCGGAGCTGCGCAAGCACCGGGATATCGTCCCTGTCCGCCATTCTGTATGTGATGGACATGGTCCCACCTCCATTGGATTTTCGGGCAGCGGGGATCCGGCGCAGCCCTTCCTGCGCGGATGCTCCCCCCTTGCCAAAAGCCCACCGGCCATGCCGGTGGGCTTGTCTTTTATGTACGCGCAATCCGGTCCAGCACCGTCTTCAGGTCCGGGATGCTGGAGATGCCGCCGAAGTGCTCGGTGGACAGGCTGGCCGCCGTGGTTGCGAACCGGGCCACCGACGTCAGTTCTTCCTCGTTCAGGTCCTCCGGCGCTTTCCCCAGGGCCAGCAGGCGGCTCACCGCCGCGCCGCCGAAAATGTCCCCCGCGCCGGTGGTGTCCACCGGACGGACCTCCGGAATGTGGACCCGGCAGGCGGCTTTGGCGTTTTCCAGGTAGCAGCCCTCCGGCCCCATGCTGACCATGGCCAGCCGGACGCCGAAGTCCCGCAGCAGGCGGTCCGCTCCCTCCTGGGGGGTGCAGTCCCACAGGAACCGGACCTCCTCGTCGCTGAGCTTCACCACGTCCGCCTGGTGCAGCCCCCAGAGAATCTGCTCCCGGGCCGCCGCCTCCGACGGCCACAGGGGCATCCGCAGGTTGGGATCGTAGGTAATGAGCTTTCCCCGCTGCCGGGCGCAGGCCACCGCCTTCCGGGTGGCGGTACGGGCAGGCTCGTCGGTAAGGCTCAACGTGCCGAAGTGGAACACCTTCGCCCCGTCGATGAGGGACAGGTCCACCTCCTCAAACCGCAGGCAGGTGTCCGCCCCCGGCTTCCGGGCGAAGCTGAAGGACCGCTCCCCCCGCTCATCCACGGTGACAAAGGCCAGAGTGGTGAACACGGACCGGTCCCGCAGAACGCCCCGGGTATCCACGCCGGACTTCTCCAGCGTGGCGCAGAGCATGGCGCCGAAATCGTCGTCTCCCACCTTGCCCAGCAGGGCCGTGGAGACACCGTAGCGGCTCAGGGCCGCCAGAAAGTTACTGGGCGCGCCGCCGGGATGGGCCGCCATGGTGGGGTAGCCGTCGCTGTCGGTTTCGCGGGCGGTGAAATCAATGAGCAGTTCCCCCAGTGCCACAACGTCAAACATGCAGTTCCTCCTTGTTTGGCCGCTGGACACGAGTGCTCGGGCGGCGCTGTCTTTCCGAAAACGTTTGCTTTGGTGCGTATTGTTGGTTATTATACTACACTTTTTCCGGAATTTCCACTGCACACAGAAGAAAAACGTTTTCTTTTTTGAAAATCTTTTCTCCCGCGCACCATTTGGGGTGTGCATTTTGACGGGAGCGTCACGAAAGCCGCTGACGCAGGGCGTTCCACAGCTCCACGGACTTGAATTTCAGCACATAGCCCTCCTGCTCCGTGATGAGGCCCACCTCCGCCTCCCCCAGTCCCGCCGCCATGGCGGTCTGCGCCACGTCGGTGGTGGTCTGGGCGCACAGGGGCGGGAACACCACGCACCACCAGTTCTGGCCCTCCCCGGCGCCGATCACCAGCCGCAGCGCCAGGTATTCCCCCGCCGGGAGGGTGAAGCCGTCATACGCCCGGGTGGGAAAGGCGGTGTCCGTCAGCTCCACCGTCACGCCGTAGTCATAGCCCGCAGAGCGGACGGTGTCCTCCGCCAGACGCCGCAGCTCCGGCAGCGCCAGGCGCAGCCGCCGCGCCGCCTCCGCCCGGTCCGGCGCCGGGCGCAGAATCCCCTCCGCCCGGTCCAGCACCGCGTCCCGCACCTGCAGCTTCAGGGCCTGGTCCTCCTCACTGTCGGAATTGGCCAGGATGTGAAGCCGCACCACCTTGTCCGCCAGCTCCTGCTGGGCGTGGAGGGACCACATGCCCCACACCAGCGCCGCCAGCAGTCCCGTCAGCAGCGCCAGCTCCAGCGGGCGCCAGCTGATTTTCCGTTTCAATAAAAAATCCATCTCATATGTCCTTTCTGCGGAAGTCTTTTCCAACAGTCTGGACAAATGAGATGGATTTTATTCCGTTCATACCGGCTGCGCCGTAAAAACCTGGCGGTCCGGCCGGCGGAGGGCCGCCGCCGCTTCCTCCGCCTGCGTCTGTTCCGAAAACAGGCCAAACACGGTGGGGCCGGAGCCAGTCATGACGGCCCCCAGGGCGCCCCGGGACAGCAGCGTCTCCTGAATGGCCCGGATCTCCCGGGCCTCCTCCGCCGTCAGTACCTCTTCAAACACGTTGGCCAGCTGCCGGGCCACGGCGGTCAGCTCCCCGGCCCGCAGCGCCTGCTCCATGGCGCCGTGGTCCGGGCGGCGCTTCAGCTCCGCCGTCCGCACCCGGCCGAACAGGGCCGGGGTGGACAGGCCGAAGGCGGGCTTGCACAGGGCCAGCCAGCACGCCGGCATGGGGGGCAGGTCCTGCAGCCGCTCTCCCCGGCCCTCCGCCAGCACCGTGCCGCCCCGGACGCAGAAGGGCACGTCGCTGCCCACCGCGGCGGCCATGTCCTCCAGCTCCGCCATGGGCAGGTCCGGCGCGTACAGACGCCGCAGCACCCGCAGCACCGCCGCGCCGTCGGCGCTGCCGCCGGCCATGCCCGCCTGGGCGGGAATCCGCTTCTGAAGGGCGATGGCCAGCCCCCGGCGGGGCAGGCCGGTGCGGCGGAAAAACACATCCGCCGCCTTCCAGGCGATGTTGTCCGGCCCCGCGGGCAGGTCTCCCCGGTCCACGGACACAGACACGGACTCCCCCGCCGTCTCCGTCACCGTCACCGTGTCGTACAGCGACACGGTCTGCATCACCATTTTCAGGTCATGGTAGCCGTCGGGCCGCTTGCCCAGAATGTCCAGCGTCAGGTTTACCTTGGCTGGCGCCTGTTCCGTGATGGTCATGTCCGTCCCCTCACTTCAGCTTGAAATAGATGCGCTTGGAGGTCTCGCTCTCGTCATCCGCCAGCTCCTTCGTCTGGAAGCAGTTCAGGGACCGGACAAAGGAGGCAAACTTCTTGAACCCGAAGTTCCGCACGTCGAAGTCCGGGAACCGCTTGCTCAGCAGGAAGCCCAGCTTGCCGGAGTAGATCCAGCCGTCGTCGTTGGAGTTCTCCTCCGTCAGCTCCCGCAGCGCCGCCCGGACGCTGTCCAGGTTGGAGCCGTTCTCCTCCTTCTTGGGAGGCTTGGCGGCGGGCTGCTTCTTCCCGCCCTTGTTCTTCTTCCCGCCGGAAGCCGCCGGCTGCTCCGCCGGAGCCGGCGGGGCCGCCTCCTCCAGGCTGGCGGCGTACAGCAGGTCCAGGTAGGAGAACTTGTTGCAGGCGGAGATGAAGGAGCGGGGCGTCTTCTGCTCCCCCATGCCCAGCACAAACATCTCCGACTCCCGCAGCCGGGAGGCCAGACGGGTGAAGTCGCTGTCGGAGGAGACGATGCAGAAGGCCCCCACCCGGCCCTGATACAACAGGTCCATGGCGTCGATGATCAGGGAGGAATCGGAGGAGTTCTTGCCGCTGACGTTCCGGTACTGCTGAATGGGCTGGATGGAGTTGTCCAGCACCACGGTCTTCCAGTTTCCCATCTGGGAGGAGGTCCAGTCGCCGTAGATGCGCTTGTAGGTCACGTTGCCCAGGCTGTTGGCCTCGCTGAGGATCACGTTCACGTATTTCCCCGAGATGTTTTCGGCGTCGATGAGGACCGCCACTTTCATTTCCTTTTCCATAGGCTTCTCCCAACTTCAATATTCTCAGGGATAGTATACCGGATATTTTCCGAAAAGTACAGGGCCGCGGCAAAAGCCGCGGCCCTGTACTTTGAATTTTCTTTGGTGAGACGGCGTGCCGTCCTCAGAGGATTCTCCGGGAGCGGATTCTCCAGAAGGTGTCCGCCAGGAAGTACACCCCGCTGACACCCGCCAGGAACACCACAGGCAGGAGCAGCAGTACAATGAACGTCCATGCCCCACCCAGCAAAAACGCAGTTGTCAGATAGTTCAACATACAGATGCTCCTTTCTGAAATTGTGGATTTTGTATAAATTCTCTGCTTCGTTTTTTCTTTTGTTGGTTTAATTTTAACACATCCTGAACAAAAAGGGAAGCCCCTGAAGAAAATTTTCTTCAGGGGCTTTTCAGCTTCACTTTCAGCGGATGCGCCGGGCCTCCACGTAGTACCGCTTGTCCTGGGCGTGGCCCATGGAGAAGGTCTTGCGGGGCAGCACGCCGTCGGCCATGACGGTTTTGAACAGCTGCTCCTTGCCCATGGCCGGCAGCAGGAAGGCCATGTTGCCCGCCTTCCGGCCCAGCTCCCGGGCCACATCGTCGCCGTGGATGTAGTCCACCTCGCCGCCGTGGGCCTGGACGTACTCGTCCAGAAAGCTCTGGAGGGTGCCCACCGCCAGCTGCATTTTGGGGTCCGGCACGGTGAGATATCCGTCATGACCGGCCCACACCACCTCAATGGTGTGGCCCTCGCCCTTCCCCTCACAGGCGTTGGGGAACTGCCTGCGGAACTCCGCCAGGAAGGTCTCCGGGTCGGCGCCGAACAGCACCCGGTGGATGGGCTCAAACTGCAGCGCCTCATCGTGGTTGTTCACCACCTCCACCAGGGCGTACCGGGCGGGCAGGTCCGCACACTGCTCCGGCGGTGTCACCGCCTTCAGATCCTCGTAGCACCGCTTGGCGGTGGCCAGGGAGTGGTTGCCGTCGCCCACGGCGAACAGCAGCGGCGCTGCGCCGCCCATGCCATACTTCCGCTCCATGGCCTCCGGAGCGGCCAGGGCCGTCAGCGCCGCCGCCACGGCCTCCACCTGCTGCTCCGTCAGCTTCCAGCCGGTGATGTGGCCGCCGCCCTGCTGGAGGTCGAAGTCATACAGCCGCTCCATGGCAGGCTCCCCCGCCAGCGGCCCGATGACCGTCCGGTCCGGATCGTCGATCAGCAGCATCACGTGGGGTAGCTCAATGGGGGCGTCCTTCCGCACCCGTACCCGGGGCGGGATGCGGGAGAGCACCGTGCCCTCCGTGGCCCGGATCAGTGCGCCGGAGCCGGGGGTGAAATCGTACTGCTCCAGGTCCACCATGCCCACAAGGCCGTGGCGCACCCGGCCGTCAGACTGGACCCGCTCCACGTAGATCAGGGAATCCGGCAGCGTCCGGAACAGTCCGCCCTCCAGGTATTCTCCCATGGTGCGGTTGATGGCGGCGATGTCCGATTCCACGGTGGGGCTGCCCAGCCGGGCCTCCGGCAGAATCAGCCGCAGGGCGGAGGGAGCGTCCCCCACGGTGTCCTCCACCGCCTGCCAGTACTCCGGCTGGGAGGTGAACTGGTCGCAGGCCACCACCGCCCATTTGGTCATGTCGGTGTCCCTGGGCAGCAGGATGTCAGCGGGATAGAACCCCAGATTCTTGAATCTCTCGTCCATATGATGTCTCCCTTGTCAGATATTACTTTTTCAGTTCCCGAAGGATCATAACAGCAAGAATCCCCCCGCCGGCCAGCAGGGCCGCCGCGGCAGGCAGGAAAAAGGCACCCGCCAGCAATCCGCCCACGGTTTCCATGAAAAAACCAGCCAACAGATTCAGGTCCCCTATCAGCTGTTCCATGGCATCTCCTTACAGCGCCACCTTGATGGCGTTCAGCAGATCGTCAAACTCCTCGTAGGCCGGAATGTCCGGGTAGTCCGCCTTGATTTTGTCGGTGCTCTTGAACAGGAAGCCCGCCTTGCTGGCCTGAATCATGCCCAGGTCGTTGAAGCTGTCACCGCTGGCGATGGTGTCATACCCGATGGACTGCAGGGCCTTGACGGTGGTGTACTTGGACTTCTGGCAGCGCATCTGATAGCCGGTGATCTCGCCGCTCTCCGCCACCTCCAGGGTGTTGCAGAAGATGGTGGGCCAGCCCAGCTTCTCCATCAGGGGCTTGGCGAACTGCTCGAAGGTGTCGCTGAGAATGATGACCTGGGTCAGCGTCCGCAGCTCGTCCAGAAAGGCCTTGGCGCCGGGCAGGGGGTCGATTCCGGCGATGGTTTCCTGAATCTCCTTCAGGCCCAGGCCGTGCTCCTTCAGGATGGCCAGCCGGAACTGCATCAGCTTGTCGTAATCCGGCTCGTCCCGGGTGGTGCGCTTCAGCTCCGGGATGCCGCTGGCCTCGGCGAACGCGATCCAGATTTCCGGCACCAGCACGCCTTCCATGTCCAAACAAACGATATTCATGTGATCTCTCCTTATCTGTTCTCTGTTTCCGCCTCCGCGGCGAGTTTCCGATGGTCTGATTATACCAGACTCTTTTCCCCGATGCAACGTGAAAGCGGCGGCACGTATACTTTTGCCGGGAAACGGGCAGGATAAGCCACAAATGCCGCCCCCGGCGGCGGAATGGAGGTTGCTATGGAGTTTTTCAACAAACTGGCTCTGGTTCTGGTGATCATCGGCGCCCTGAACTGGGGCAGCATCGGCCTGTTCGGTCTGGATGTGGTGGCGTTTCTGTGCGGCGGCGCCGCGTCGCTGCTGAGCCGCGTCATCTACACGCTGGTGGGCCTGGCGGGCATCTGGTGCGTCACGATGCTGTTCCGGGGCGAGGAGGACACCGGCCACGCCCCCCACACCACCTGAAAAGAATCAGCCGGAAAAGGCACTGGCCCTTTCCGGCTGATTTTTTATTTCACCAGACGCGCCCGGACAAAGTCCTCCTCCGGCGTCACGTACACCGTGCGGTACGTGGGGTAGATCACCATGCCGGGCCGGGCGCCCGCCGGCTTTTTCACGTTTTTCACCGGCGTGTAGTCCACCGGCACGTTGCCGCTGTCCTTCGCCTGGGAGTAGTAGGCGGCGATGACGGCGGCCTCCCGGATGTCCTCCTCCGATGCTTCGGCGCCGCCGGTGCAGAGGATGACGTGGGAGCCGTGGATTTTCTGGGTGTGGAGCCAGATGTCCCGGTAGTCCGCGTCCTTCAGGGTCAGCCTGTCGTTCTGGCGGTTGTTGCGGCCCACCAGAACCCGCAGTCCGCCGGTGGTGCGGAACTCCCGGGGCTTTGCGGCCCGTTTGGGCTCCTTCTTCTCCCGGCCGCCGCGGCGCAGGAACCCCGCGTCCCGCAGCTCCGCCCGGATGTCCAGAAAGTCCTGCTCCGTCTCCGCCCGGCTGATCTCCTCCAGCACGCTGTCCAGATACGCCTCGTCCCGCCGGGCGATGTCCATCTGCTCCCGCAGGTACTTCTCCGCCGTTTTCGCCTTGTTATACCGCTTGTAGTATTTGGCGGCGTTCTGCTGGGGCGTCAGCAGGGGGTCCAGGGGGATGGTGACGGTGCCGCCGTCGGGGTCATAGTAGTTCTCCGCCGTGAAGCTGGAAAGGCCCCGCTCCATGCGGTAGAGGTTGGCGGTCAGCAGCTCGCCGCAGATCCGCAGCTGCTCCCGGTCCTGGGTGGCGGCGTAGTCCTTCTCCTGCTGGGCCAACTTCCGGCGCATCCGGTCCCGGGCGGTGGTGGCGGTGCGGATCAGGTCCGCGCCCCGCTGGCGGATGCGCTCCTGCCGCTCCCGGCTCTCGTAGAACCCGTCCATCAGCGTGGAGAAATCCGGGTACGTCTCCTGCTCCACCGCGCCGCCGTACTGGCCGATGGGCAGGTAGGTGTAATCCGAGAACTTCCCGTCCTTTTTCAGGCACACGGGGCGGAAGTCCCCCGTCTCCACCAGCGTCCGGAGGCTCTCCATCACCTGCCAGAACCGCTGCCGCCCCGCATCGTCCAGGCCGAAGAGCCGGGCGTCGGTGGCGCCGGCGGCGCGGAAGGCCGCCTCCCGGGCAATGAGGGGGGAGAGGCCGAAAAACCGGTCCAGCAGGAAGTCATCCAGCCGCTTTTCCGGGTTGCATTCCTCCAGCTCGGCGAAGAAATCCGCCTCCTGAATGTCCGTCAGGAACCGCTTTCCGTGGGTGGGGGGCAGCTCGTAGAACAGCCCCGGCAGCACCTGCCGCTGGGGGGACATCTCCGCGTCCACCCGGCGCATGCAGTCGATGATCCGCCGCTCCCCGTCCAGCAGGATCAGGTTGGAGTGGCGGCCCATGGCCTCCAGCACCAGCGTCCGCCGGCCCGGCTGGCCGAAATCGTCGGTGACGTCCAGCTCCAGCTCAATGAGCCGCTCCAGGCCCGGCTGGTTCACCGCCGCCACCCGGCCGCCCACCAGGTGCTTGCGCAGCAGCATGCAGAACATGGGCGGCTCCGCCGGGTTGTCCCGGCTCAGCTTCGTCAGCTGGATGCGGGGGGAGTTGGCTCCCGCGTTCAGCAGCAGCCGCTTGCTGCCCCGCAGCAGCAGAATTACCTGGTCCCGGGCGGGCTGGAGCACCTTGTCCACCCGCAGGCCCAGAATCTCAGGCCGCAGCTCCGCCGCCACCGCCTGCAGACAGATCGCGTCCAATGGCATGGTTCATCCCTCCGCCTTCATCATTTCCAGAAACAGCGCGTTGATCCGCTCCTTCCGGCCGCTGAGATACAGCCAGCCCAGCAGGGCCTCCAGCGCCGTGGCCTCGCTGTACTGGGCGCGGCTGGCGTGGGCGGGAACGGAGTGGACCTGGGCGTTGCGGCCCCGGCGGAACACCGCCGCCTCCTCCTCCGTCAGCAGCGGGAGGATGGCCTCCGCCCGTCTGGCCTGGGCCTCCGCCCGCACCAGCTCAATGGTGGCCCGGTGCAGCCCCTTTCCGGTGGCCTTTCCCTCCGCGCACAGGTAGCTGCGCACCAGCAGCTCATACACCGCGTCTCCCAGATGGGCCAGACCAATGCTGCTGATGCCCCGCAGCTCGTCCGGCGTCAGGGTCATGTTCCACAGATCGTCCATGGCCGCGCACCTCTCAAACATGGCCCCTCCGGGGCCGGATTGTCGAATGGAGGTATTGTATCACATCCCGCCGGGTTTGTCACCCATCCTTTTCCGGGTATTCCAGCCGGTAGCCCATGCCCCGGACGGAGCAGACGCTGACCACGGACCCCAGCTCCGAGAGCTTGCGCCGCAGGAATGACACGTAGACCTCCACGCCGTTGTACTCAATGTCGCTGAGCAGGCCCCAGGCCTGCTCGTACAGCCGGCGGCGGGAGCAGACCCGGCCCTGGGCCTCCATCAGGCACTCCATCAGCAGAAACTCCTTGCTGCCCAGGCACACGCCCTCCCCGCCCCGGCACAGGCACAGCCGCTCCCGCCGGAGGGTCAGGTCTCCGTAACACAATACGGAGTCCCGCCTGCCGCGGGACTCCCTCCGGGTCAGGGCCCTGACCCGGGCCAGAAACTCCCGGCTGTCCGGCTCGGGGCCCATGCAGTCATCGGCGCCCGCCTCCAGCCCCGCCGCCCGGCAGGCGGGGGTGTCCTCCGCCGAAAGCAGCAGCACCGGCACGGCGGCCCCGGCGGCCCGCAGCCGCTCCACCACCGTCCGGCCCGTCAGCCGCTCCGCAAACACCGCCAGCTCATATCCCCCGGCCTGCACATAGTCCGCGGCGGCGGTGCCGTCGCTGATCAGGTCCACGCCGTATCCGTTTTTCTCCAGCAGCTGCCGCCGCCTGTTGGAACAGGAATTGTCCCCTTCCACCAACAATATCCGCAAATTCTTCCGCCTCCTGCATATTGTCCAAGCCACGAATCGCGCAAAGCGCGAGGCTATTATACAGCACTTTGGAAAATCATACCTGAACAAATTGAAAACTCTGGGCCACGCCGCAAGAAACAGCAAAAAAACAGGACCCGCTCCCGGATGGGAGCGGGTCCTGGGCGCAGGCCTTGCGGCCTGCAGAATCAAATGGGGAATGCTTACTCCTCGTCCATTCTCAGGATGGAGACCATCAGGACTTCCTCATCATCGAAGTAGACGTTGGCAACAACGTTCCAACCGTCCTTCTCGATGGCCTTCTCCAGCTGAGAAGCAGTGGTGATCTTATTCTTGTAACCATCCAGATCGCGGGCGGCAGCGGAGCGCTCGTCGATGATGATCACGTTGTCGGACAGATCCACGTCATCAGCGGTGAACCGGTAGTCCGCGGTGTAGACAGACAGAGCGCCGCTCTTCAGGGTATCCAGGTAAGCAGATAGGACGAAGCCGGTCTCACTGTCATACTCGTACTTGCCGGAAGCGTTCGCGGTAATCAGCTTGCCGCCTTCCAGATTGTACTCATTGTTGGACTGGACAGAAGTCAGGTCGTAGATGTCGTCCTCATCGATGTCGAAGGTGTAGAAGGTGGAGTCAGCGTTGGCCTTCTTGGTGGTCACGGTCTCGATGGTGCCGCTGCCATCCAGGAAGTACAGTTTCTGCACGTAACCGTCGGCGTTCTCGGTTTCGGACTTATCCTCGACGTAGACCACGTCATCAGAACCAGCGGTGAACTTGTCGGAAGCGAACACGGTGTACTCCACAGTGTAGGTGCTGCCGGACTTGGAAGCCACGGTGATGGCGAAGGTGCCCCTGGCGATGGAGACGGAACCGGTAGCGGTCTTGACCTCGATGTCATCGCCGTCCTTCTTGACCTTCAGGAAGGAGGAGTCATCGTCGATGTAGACCTTCTGGCCCTTCTCGTCAGCGCGGAAGGTGCTGTCGCCCTTGTCCAGGTTGTCGGCCAGGCCGGACTTGGTGAAGACGTACAGATCCTTGTCCTTGTCACCGGTGTAGAGCTCGGCGTCATACTTGCCGCCGTCCTTGTCGAAGGAGTACAGGGCCTGAACAGCAACGGTGTTCGTGTTGCCGTTCTTGATCTCATTGATGTAGCTGTACAGATCGTTGTCATCAGCGTCATCATTGGGATCGTCGGTCAGCTTGAACTCGGTCACAGTGCCGTCCTTCAGGGCAACGGCCTGGGCATAGTAGGTGTCGGAATACTTGCCGGTATCCTTGGCAACCAGAGTGACATAGTACACGTCATCCAGGTTGGCAATGGTGTCGCCGGTCCAGCCGATCACATAGCCGTTGGAATCCAGGTAAGCAACGTACTCGGAATCGTCGAAGTCAACGGAGACACCGGCGGACTTGGTGGTGGCATAACCGGTCAGGGGATAAGCGGTGCCGGCCACGGTCAGAGCGGCCTTGTTGCCGGTCTTGAAGGAAGCGACAGTGCCGGAAACCTCAGTGGCAACATAGGAATCCAGAACCTGAGCGTTGCTCTCCTTCACGGCCACGGCCAGAACGGCGTCCTCAACATAGGTGTCGGGGTCGAAGCCGGGCAGCTCCTTGGTGGAGTCATTGTCATACTGATCGTACAGGGTGGAGGTGTCGGCCTCAATGCCGAAGGTCTCGGACAGCTTCTTCAGCTCGATGCCGTAGGAAGCGCCCTTCTTGGTGTAGGTGCTGGTCAGCTCGTCATCGACGGAGTCGATCTTGGCCACAGAGTAACGGATAACCACGATGGTATCATAATCATCGTCGCCGTTCTCATAGAGGTTGATCTGGTCGCCGGCCATCAGCAGCTCGTTGGCATACTTGTCGCCGCTCTTCTCAACACTGTAATCCTTCAGGTCATAGATGTCATCAAACTCCTTGACCTTGCCGGCAGCAGCGCCCACAGAGTCGCCGTTGATGAACATCTTGATGCCATCGACATCATTCTTGTCATCCTTCACAGCGAAGTCGTCCTCGTCCAGCTGCCAGAAGTCAACATGGTCGAACAGGACGTCAGCGATGGTCTGGTTGCTCTTGTTCAGGACATAGGTCTCATCGGGGCTGTCGGAATAGGTGCCGACCTCGTCGCTCTTATAGGTCCACTTGGTGGCGGGAGCGCCGAAATCATCGGTGGTATCCTTGCCCTTCAGGTCCTCGAAGTACTTCTCAGCGAACTGCATGTAGCCATCCTTGTCGATGTTGCCATCGGTGCTGGTCTTGTTCTCCATGTCCTTCGCCTTGGAGGTGGTGTTGATGACCACATCACCAACGGTGATCTGGGTGTTCTCATCATACTCCACCATGGTGGCCTTCATGGTGTTGAAGGCGTACAGGCAGGCCTCTTCACGGGTGACAGCCTTGGTTCCGACGAACTCGTCATTGCCGTCGTCCAGCTCCAGGTTCTTGGCCAGCTTGGCCACGTTGATGGACCAGTTGGCGCCGGTGAAGCCCTCGTACTTGCCCTCATAGCCCAAGGCGCCCAGCAGCATCTTCATGAACTGATAACCAGTCAGAGTGCCGGCGGGCTTGAAGGTACCATCAGCGTAGCCGTTGATGATGCCCTGGTTGGCGCAGTAGGCGATGTAGCCGGCAAACACGTGGTTGGCGGGCACATCCTTGAAGGGAGCGGCGTCGGCGCTGAGAGCGTCGGCGGTGGTGGGGCCAAGGATCAGGTTGCAGATGATCTTGGCGGCGGCACCACGGGTCAGGGTACCGGTGGGATTGAAGGAACCATCGGTGTAGCCATCGATGATACCAGCGGCAGACGTCACGGCAACGGCTTCATCATAGACGATCTTGCCATTGTCGGTGAACGTTTTGGCGCCGGCGCCGACAACAACCAGAGACATGGTCATCACCAGAGCCAGAGCCAGGGACAGGAACTTTTTCATGGACATTACCTCCTTTTTAAATTTGCCGGATACCCGGCAGTCCAAAGTTCCGAACAGCAGCCGGTGAAGTCCGCCTTTCGCACGATACACATACCGTGGCATGCCAGACCCGTATCTGCACCGGGCGGGCGGCAGGCTCCCACGCCTTCTGTTCGCCTGCATCTTAACAGAGGATTTTGGGCTTTTCAATGGATCGGGCGGCTTTGTAAGGCAACTGAAAAAATGGGTATTTTTCGTCCTTTTTGCTTGTTACACCGGGATAACCATGCAAAATTGTAACAGTGCGGACAAAGGGCGCGGGATGCTTCCCGCGCCCTTGCTTCAAGCCTCCCTGGCCCCCGTTCCGGCGGGCGGCAGGCAGTATTTCTGGCCCCGGCGGACCAGCTCTCCCGCCGTCACCATCCGCTTGAGAATCAGGGAACACTGGCGCTCCCCGATGCCCAGCAGCCGGGCCACGTCCTGGCGGTAGGCGAAGCCCGCCCCGACCAGATACTCCCGGATGACGGCCTCGTGCCGCTCCGGCGGCACCACATCCCCCGCCGCGTAATACTTGGCGCCGATGAGGACCAGCTTTTTCGTCTCCGTCAGCCGCCGCAGCCGGGTGTAGGCCACCCGGGGAGTGACCCCCAGCAGCTCCGCCGCCTCCCGGCGGCTGACAGCCCCCCGGCGGCGGATCTCCTCCAGCACCAGGCGCTCCTCATGCACCCGCAGGGCGTCCCGCTGCAGGTCCTTCAACGTCAGGTTTTCCATGCCGCCCCGGATCAGCGCCGAGCGCACCATGCGGGACAGCCGGGCCATGTCCACCGGCTTTCTGGCCCGCTCCGACAGCAGCACGTTCCCCGTACCGCCGTCCCGCTGCCGCCGGGACTCCAGCATCCGGCTGACGGCGCTGGTGAGGGGCACCTCCCGGTCCGGCAGGCGGATGACGTTGGCCCCCATGTCCACCTGCTCCCATCGCAGCGACACAATCTCGCTGCCGGACAGGCCCATCTGCCACGTGAGCCACAGCGCCAGCCCCGCCGGGGTGTCCCGCTCCGCCTGCAGGATTTTCCAGAGGCGGAACTCGTCGATCTCCGCCGCCTCCCCCTCCCGGCGGGCCTTTCCGGACCCGGCGGCGATATACGGGCCGAAGTGCAGCTGCAGCGACCGGATTTCCACGCCGCTGACCCGGGAGACATAGCCGCAGTCGTGGTCCGCCAGCTGGCGGATGATGTACTCGTTCCGCAGGTCCACCAGGCGCACCTTCGTCAGCCCCGCCCGGTCCAGCTCCCGCCGGGCAACGCGGGACACCGCCTCCGGCTGCATCCGCCGCCGGTAGCGCTCCGACACCACCACGTAGGGGGACAGGAGAACTCCCTCCGCCCGCCGCGGCTCCAGATACGCCCGGAAGGCCCCGTCCATGGGCACCTCCCGGTCCGGCAGCCGCAGCACCCCGTCCAGAAAGGACACCCGGTCCCAGGTCAGGAAGGTGATCTCCTCCCGCTGCAGCCCCTGTAAAAAAGCCAGCCGCAGGATCATTCCCGCGGCATTCCCCTGATTCGCCGCCAGCACAGCGGCCATGGCCTGCTCCTCCGGCCGGTTGATCTGGTACGTACCCACGCTTTCCGAGTCCCCCACCTCGGTTACACTTTTGCAGCAACGGACGGTAACGCCGGATTTTTCAGGGGATTTTTTGTCGGAAGAACCCCTCTTTTTGCCGCAAAAACGTAACTCTTCAAGTCAATTTCAATGTACGCGGGTTATAATAAAGGTTACTTCCTTTTCCGGATGGCCCGCGCGCCCCTTCGGTTGACCCCATTGTAGGGACACGGCATCCCGGGAACTATAAACAATTCTGCCGGAACTGTCCGGTTTTGGACAGTTTTCCCGTGATTGGAGTACATTTTCAGCGTCAACAAGGAGGAACTATGAACAGGCCCGAGAAAGGTTTCCGCACCAAGCGGAGAATGGCGGAGGCATTGAAAACGCTGCTGCGGAAAAAGCCGCTGGACCGCATCCGCGTCCATGAGATCACCGACCTGTGCGAGCTGAACCGCCAGACGTTCTACTATCACTTCCCCGATGTGTACGCCCTGTTCTCCTGGGCGCTGCGGCAGACGGTGGAGGAAACCAGGGAGCATATGGATTTTTCCCTCCCCTGGCGGGAGCAGCTGCTGTTGCTGCTGCGGCTGATGGAGGCGGACCGCTCCTTTTTCCTGACGGCGCTGGACCCCCGGTTTGAACCGGAGTTCCGCCCCTTCTTCATTGAGCAGCTGACAAAGAACCAGGACTGTCCCCTGACGCCCCTCCAGACCGCCGCCCTGGCCTCCATCCTCCTCCACTGGCTCCAGCGGGAAAACCGGGAGACGCCGGAGAATCTGCTGGCCATCTTTGAGCAGCTGATGCGGGACTCCTCCTGGAAGCCGGAGATGCTGGACCTGCTGTCCTGAGCCGCCTGCCCATACATATAAAAAAGAAGCGTGGGACCTTTTGGTCCCGCACTCAGGCTGTCGGAAAAGTCCGGAGGACTTTTCCGACAGCCCTCACAATGCCTCGCTTTTTTGTCTGCTGCGCAGTCCAAAAAGCTGCCGCTATGCGGCGCAAACGCTTGCTGCGCAAGCTTTTTGCAGGCATTTGATTCAATTCGAGGTGGGCTCTGCCCCCTCGAGCTCCCCCGGCTTTTTGAAAGTAAACTGTTCAGCACAGGTTTTTCGACAAGCTGAAAGCGCGGGACCTTTAAAAGGTCCCGCGCTTTTTCCGTCCTCTCAGATCAGCACGCCGGTGACGAAAATCTCCAGCCCGATGAAAATCAGGATGACGCCTCCCAGAATGGAGGCCTTCCCCGCCAGCCGGGTGCCGAAGGTCTTGCCCAGCAGCAGCCCGCCCACGCAGATGGCAAAGGTCACCACGGCGATGATCAGGCAGCACACCAGCGCCGTCACCGCGCCGTAGCCGGCGATGGTGAAGCCCACCGACAGCGCGTCAATGGAGGTGGCCACCCCCTGCACCAGCAGGGCCGCCAGCCCTACCGCGGGGGCCTCCTCCCCCTCGCCGCCCCGGATTCCCTCCAGCAGCATCTGCCCGCCGATGAAGGCCAGCAGCGCCAGGGCAATGTAGGGGATGAACCGGGAAAAGGCGGTGAAGTGCTGGCTGATCGTATGCACGCAGACCCAGCCCACCACCGGCATCAGAAACTGGAAAAAGGCAAACACCCCGGCGATGGCGCAGATCCGCGGCCCCTTCATGTCCGGCTCGTGAAGGCCGTTGGCCAGGGACACGGAAAAGGCGTCCATGGCCAAGCCCACGCCCAGCAGAATGCTGTTGAGAATAAATACAATGCTCCACTCCATTTGACAATCCTCCCGCTTTCCATGAAAAAGCCCGGGTATGGCTGCGGGCCATACCCGGGACGACGTCTCCGGAAAACAGACCCATGCACAGCTTCACAGTCATACATGAGTCTCACAATTTAAAGCAAGCCAGACCTGACGGTCAGTATGTTGACTTGCTGCGCGGCTGCCGCGCCTGCTACTCCCTCATCGGTTGGGAAAAATTGTAGCACCCGCCCCGGAGGTTAGTCAATGCAAATTCGCTCCCCCCCATCCGCCTGATTTCTGCCCTGTCTGCCGTCCCCGCGTTCCGTCTCCCCGCCCCGTTTTTACTGCTCATAATTTGAACTTCTGCTCATATTTTCAGCACATCCGTCAGTGTCCGAAGGCCGGAACCGCCTGCGGGGTCAGGTTTTTTGCAGTTGGCACGGATTTTGCTACAGATGTCAGCAGAACTCTCAAACTTACGGAGGTGCAACTATGGAAAATGAAAACAGCCGGCGCAGCGTCGTCGTCATCGGCGGCGGCCCCGGCGGTTATGTGGCAGCGATCCGCGCCGCGCAGCTGGGCGCCGCTGTCACGCTGGTGGAAAAGGAACAGGTGGGCGGCACCTGCCTGAATCGGGGCTGCATCCCCACCAAGGCGCTGCTGCATCCGGCGGAAATCGTCCGGAGCATTCACTCCGGCGGGGAGTGCGGCGTCCACGCGGCGCTGGATTCCGTCTGCTGGCCGGAGGTGGTGGCCTACAAGGACGGCATCGTCCGGAAGCTCACCGGCGGCGTGGCGGGCCTGCTGCGGAGCAGCGGCGTCACCGTCATCAGCGGCACCGCCTGCTTTGTGAAGCCCAAGGCCATCGAAATCACCGCCGCCGACGGCTCCCGGCAGATTCTGGAGGCGGACCGGTTCCTCATCGCCACCGGCTCCGTGCCGGTGATGCCCCCCATTGACGGCCTGCGGGAGAGCCGGTACGTGGTGGATTCCACCGGCGCGCTGTCCATGGAAACCCTGCCCGGGTCCATGATGATCATCGGCGGCGGCGTCATCGGCGTGGAAATGGCCGCCGCCCTCAACGGCCTGGGCTGCCGCGTCACCATTGTGGAGGCCCTGCCCGGGCTGGTTCCCACCATGGACGGCGAGCTGGCGGGCCTGCTGGCCAAAAATCTGGAGCAGCAGGGCATCGAGGTGCTGCTGGAGCACAAGGTGGTGCAGGTGGCGGACGATTCCGCCGCCGCTCAGGTCACCGTGGAGCACCACGGAGAGCGGAAGGTGCTGCAGGCGGAGCGGGTGCTGTGCGCCGTGGGCCGCCGCCCCTTCATCGACGGGCTCAACGCCGAGGGCGTGGGCATCCGCTGCGAAAAGGGCCGCATCCTCACCGACGAATATCTGGAAACCAGCATCCCCGGGGTCTACGCCATCGGCGACTGCCTGGGGCAGGTGATGCTGGCCCACACCGCCTCCGCCCAGGGCGAAATCGCCGCCGCCAACGCGCTGGGAGAGCGGATCGCCTACCGGCCCGCCTGCGTACCCTCCGGCATCTACGGCTTCCCGGAGCTGGCCGGCGTGGGCATGACGGAGGAGCAGCTCCGGGCATCGGGCATCCCCTTCCACACCGGGCGCTTCCCCCTGGCCGCCAACGGCCGGGCGCTGATCGCCAACGGCGGCAGCGGCATGGTGAAGGTCCTCATCGGCGACGAGCTGAACGAGGTGCTGGGCGTCCACATTCTTGGCCCCGGCGCCACGGAGATCATCGGCGAGGCCGCCGCGGCCATCAGCCTGGAGGCCACCGCGGAGGACATCATCGCCGCCATCCACGCCCATCCCACCGTCACGGAGTCGCTGCGGGAGGCGGTTCTGGCGGCGGAGCAGCGCCCCATTCACATTCCCGGCAAATTCAAGAAAGGATGACATCATGTTGGACTATCAGACACTGAATCTCACCCGGCAGGACCTGGCGGACATGTACCGCACCATGCGGCTGATCCGCCGGTTTGAGGAAACCGCCGTGGACTATTTCAAGCAGGGCATCGTCATCGGCAACATGCACATGTACGTGGGCGAGGAGGCCGTGGCCACCGGCGTGTGCAAGGCCCTGACCCGGGAGGACTACATCGCCTCCTCCCACCGCTGCGACGGCCACCTGATTGCCAAGGGCGCCGACATCAACGCCATGATGGCGGAGCTGATGGGCAAGGAGAACGGCTGCTGCGGCGGCCGGGCGGGAAAAATGCACCAGACCGCCCCGGAGGTGGGCTTCATGAGCGCCAACGGCATCGTGGGCGCCTCCCAGACCCTGGGTGCCGGCCACGCCCTGTACTGCTCCCTGTTCGCGCCGGAGCGCATCGCCGTCTCCTTCTTCGGCGACGGCGGCGGCAACCAGGGCGGCTTCCACGAGTCCATGAACCTGGCCGCCGTGTGGAAGCTGCCGGTGGTGTTTGTGTGCGAAAACAACCACTACGCCATCTCCACCCGGGTGGACACCTCCACCGCCCTGAGCTCCTTCTACCAGCGGGCGGCGGGATACGGGATTCCCGGCGTCCGGGTCAACGGCAATGACGCCCTGGAGGTCTACGCCGCCGCCAAAGAGGCGGTGGACCGGGCCCGCCGGGGTGAGGGTCCCTCCCTCATCGAGTGCGACACCTACCGCTACCGGGGCCACCACGAGGGTGACGAGCAGACCTACCGCACCCGGGAGGAAGTGGAGGCCGTCCGGAAGCAGAACGACTGCATCCAGCGGATGCTGAAGGTGCTGACGGAAGACTTCGGCTGGACGGAGGAAGAGGACCAGGCGCTGATCCAGTCCGTGGAGCAGCAGATCGCCGGGGCCGTGGAGTTCGGCCTGCAGGGCGCCCCCATGAAGGTGGAAGACATGGAAAAGAATCTCTTTGCGGAATAAGGAGGCTGTGGCCGTGAAACGAATCATGTATCGGGAGGCCATTGCCTCCGCCCTGGCGGAAGAAATGCGCCGGGATGAAAAAGTGTTTGTCATGGGTGAGGACGTGGCCATCATCGGCGGCGTGTACAAGGCCACCCGGGGACTGCTGGAGGAATTCGGCCCCGCCCGGGTCCGGAACACCCCCCTGTCGGAGCTGGCCATTGCCGGTGTGGCCACCGGCGCCGCCATGTGCGGTGCCCGGCCGGTGGCGGAGATCATGCACATTGACTTTGTGGGCTGCGGATTTGACATTATGCTGAACCAGATGTCCAAGATGTGCTACAAAACCAACGGAAGGCTCCACGTGCCCCTGGTGCTGCGGACCCAGGAGGGCCGGGGCCACTCCAACGGCTGCACCCAGTCCCAGAGCCTGGAGGCTCTGTTCACCCACATTCCGGGCCTGAAGGTTGTGCTGCCCTCCACCCCCTACGACGCCAAGGGCCTGCTGAAAACCGCCATCCGGGACAACAACCCCGTCATCTTCATTGAGCACAAGGGCCTGTATCAGACCCGGGGCGAGGTGCCCGAGGAGGAGTATCTCATCCCCCTGGGGAAGGCGGACGTGAAGCGCTACGGAAAGGACGTCACCTTCATCACCTACTCCAAAACCGTCCTCACCGCCCTGGAGGCCGCCAAGGAGCTGGAGGCCCAGGGCATCGACGCCGAGGTGCTGGACCTGCGGTCCCTGGTGCCCCTGGACTTTGACGCCATCGCGGAGTCCGTGCGGAAGACCGGCCGGGTCATCATCACCCACGAGGCCTGCGAGCGGGGCGGCTACGGCGCCGAAATCGCCGCCGAAATCGCCGACCGGCTGTTCGACGAGCTGGACGCCCCCATTCTCCGGGTCTGCGGCGCCAACATCCCGGTGCCCAACGCCACGCTGCCGGAGCAGGAGTCCGCCCCCACCGTGGAAAAGCTGGTGCAGGCGGCCCGAAACATTTGCCAGGGAGGGAACCACAATGGCTGAGTTTTTCAAAATTCCGAAGCTCGGTATGGACATGGAGGAAGGTTCTATTGTAAAATGGTTAAAGTCTGAGGGCGATTCCGTCGAAAAAGGCGAGCCTCTGGCCGAGGTGGAAACCGACAAATCCTCGGTGGAAGTGGAGTCTCCCGCCAGCGGCGTCGTCCTGAAGCTGTACTGTGAAGAGGGGGTTGTTCTGCCCTGCGGCACGCCGGCGGCCTTCATCGGCGCCCCCGGCGACGCCATTCCCGACGTCTCCGCCCAGTCCGGCCAGTCCGACCAGCCTGCCCCGGCGGCCCAGCCCGCTCCGGCGGCGGCTGCCCCGGCAGCGCCCGCACCCGTACCGGCCCCTGTAGTCCCGGCTGCGCCTGCGGTCCCCCTGCCCCCGGTCACCGCCTCCGTCACCCCCGGCGGACGGCTGCGGGCAACGCCCCGTGCCCGCCGTCTGGCGGAAAAGAACCAGGTGGACCTCCGTGCCGTGGCCGGCAGCGGCCCCGCCGGCCGCATCGTTGAGGCGGACGTCCGGGCGTATCTCGCCCGGGGCGGCGCGGCCCGTCCGGCGCGCCGGATCCGCTCCGAAACCGTGCAGCCCCTCACCGGCGTCCGGAAGATCACCGCCCGGAGAATGCGCCAGAGCCTCAGCGAAACCGCCCAGACCAACCACCGGGTGGACGTGGACGTGTCCAACCTGCTGGCCTTCCGCAAACAGGTCAACGCCCGGCTGGAGAGCCAGGGCGTCAAGGTCTCCATTGTGGATATTCTGGCGGCGGCCTGCGCCAGAACCCTGATGGAGTTCCCGGAGGCCAACGCCGCCCTGCAGGCGGACGGTCTCCATGTGCGGAATTATGTCAACATCGGCATCGCCGCCGACACCCCCCGGGGGCTGGTGGTGCCGGTGATTCAGGACGCCGACACCCTGAGCCTGCCGGATCTGGCCCGCCGCAGCCGCGCCCTCATTGAGAAGGCCCGCACCGGCGCCCTGCTGCCGGACGACATGAGCGGCGGCACCTTCACCATCTCCAACCTGGGCATGTATGAGCTGGATTCCTTCACCGCGGTTCTGAACCCGCCGGAGACCTGCATTCTGGCGGTGGGCCGCATTGCCGACCGGGTGGTGGCGGAAAACGGACAGGCCGTCATCCGTCCCATGATGAATCTCTGCCTCACCTACGATCACCAGGTTCTGGACGGCGCCCCCGCCGCCCGGATGCTGCAAACCATCAAGCACTATATCGAAAACCCGGTGTGGCTCCTCCTGTAAGGACCAGCCGGCAGGCGGGCTGTCCGGGAAACCGGCGCCCGCCTCCCCGGGCGTTCCGGAGGAAAGAGGAAATACTGTTATGCGCGATGTCTACTACAAAACCCTGATCATGATTGTCATTATCTGCCTGGGGCAGCTGTGCCTCCGGGTAGGCGTGTTCCAGAAGAGCGACGCCAAAACCATTTCAAAAATCATCATGAACATCACTCTCCCCTGCGTAGTGGTGAAAAACATCAACGGCGTTACCCTGGACCTGGACATTCTGACAGCCGTCATCATCGGCATCGCCGCCAACTGCTTTTTCTTCGCCCAGACCTTTGTCTTTTCCAGGGCGGATGACCCGGAGGACCGCCTGGTGAAGGTGTTCTCCTTCTCCTCGTTCAACATCGGCAATTACGTCATCCCCCTGCTCAGCGACTTCATCTCCCCCCACGCCCTGGCCGGCGTGCTGGCCTACAACTACCCCGGCACCGCCATGTTCACCTACGGATTTCCACCCGTGGTGGCCAGCATGGCCGTGGGTGCCAAGGACGCCGGCAGCCCCTGGGTGCGGCTGAAGAACACCCTGCTCCACAACGTCACCCTGCTGACCTGCGTGTTCATGCTGACGCTGTCCCTTATGGGGCTGGCATTGCCGGCTCCGGTGGTGGGCATCTGCACCTCCATCAGCAACGCCAACTCCACGCTGGCCATGCTGTCCATCGGAATCCTGCTGGACCTGCATTTCCCCAAGGGGGAATTTCTCTATTACCTGCGGATTGTGGCGGTGCGGTTCAGCTGCGCCGTGATCTGCGCCACGGCCATTTATTTTCTGGCGCCGGTGTCCGATGAGCTTCGCCGGGCCCTGATGCTGACGGTGTTCGCCCCCATTGCCAGCAGCAATCCCATTCTGGCCCTCCACTGCGGCTACACCGGCAGCCGGGTGGCGGTGGTGAACTCCATGTATCTGCTGGTGAGCATCGTCTCCATGTCCGTTCTCACACTGCTGCTGTACTGACGAAAGCCGTGTCCCGGCCCTGCCGGGACACGGATGCTTTCTTCCTGCCCCGCGGAAACTGTGAATCAAGGAGAAACCCCATGAACAAAATCGCCGTCCTCTGGCCCAATCAGATCCCCAACCACGGAAAAATCCTGACGCCCGGCGTGTACATTTACGAGAACGTGGGCGTTCTGAACTCCCCGGCCATCGCGTCCCGGCTGGAGCAGGAGGGATTCCAGGCCATTGTCTGCACCGGCGGCATTGAAGACGCCGTCAAGCAGGTGACCGGCCTGCCCATGTACGTGGTGACCTCCGGCTACATCGACATTCTGGAGTCCTTCCGCCGGCTGGAAAACGAATACGGCATCATCGGCAAGCGGGTGGCGCTGCTGGTCCACGAGAACAACTCCATCCAGCTTTCCCGGATTCAGCCCTTCCTGCGGAACACCATCCGGAAGTTCACCTTCTCCGACCAGAAGAGCGTGTGGGAGGTGCAGAAGCGGATTGTCTCCAGCGGGTATGACGCCATCATGACCGGCCCCACCGGCCTGGCCGTGGCCCGGGAGAGCCGCATTGAAATCCCCGCCTACTCCCTCATCTACAGCGAGGAGTCCTTCCTGGACGCCGTGGAGCAGATGAACCGCATTCTGGACATGAGCCGCAAGGAGGTACTGCGCTCCAAGCAGGTACAGGCCGCCATTGACGCCTCGCCCTACGCCATTGTGGCCACCGACGAGGCCGGCAATATCACCCTGTGCAACCAGAAGGCGGTGTCCATTGTTTCCGGCAGCCTGGAGAGCATCATGAACCGGCCGGTGACCACCGTTTTCAAGGACACCTCCTGGCACCAGGTGTACGCCGAGGGCGTGGTGCAGCAGGAGGTGCTGATGAAAATCGGCAATACCGACTATTTCTCCACCCGGATTCCCATCATCCAGAACAACCAGATCATCGGCTCCGTGGGCACGCTGCAGGAGGTGGAGCAGATCCGCACCATGGAGAGCAAGTTCCGCTCCCTGCAGGCCCGGGGCCTCACCGCCAAGTACCAGTTTGACAACATCCTCTACAAGAGCCCCCGGATGCGTCAGGTGGTGGAGCAGGCCAAAATCTACGCGGAGACCAATCTCACCGTTCTCATCGAGGGCGAAACCGGCACCGGCAAGGAGATGATCGCCCAGTCCATCCACAACGCCAGCTACCGCCGCAACGGCCCCTTCGTGGCCATCAACTGCGCCGCCCTGGCGGAGTCCCTGCTGGAGAGCGAGCTGATGGGCTACGAGGAGGGCGCCTTCACCGGCGCCAAAAAGGGCGGCAAAATCGGCCTTTTTGAGCTGGCCCACAACGGAACCCTGTTTCTGGACGAAATCAACCAGCTGCCCCCGCTGCTGCAGAGCAAGCTGCTGCGGGTTATTCAGGAGCGCACCATTATGCGCATCGGCGGCAGCCGCATGATTCCGGTGAACGTGCGGATCATCGCCGCCTCCAACGAGAGCCTGAAGAAAAAGGTCCGGGCCGGCCTCTTCCGCAGCGACCTCTACTACCGGATCAACATCCTGTACCTCCGGCTCCCCGCCCTGCGGGACCGGAAGGAGGACATCAACCTGCTGATTGAGAAATTCGCCCGGGAAAAGGGCGCCGGGGAGTCCATGATCCGCAGCCTCTGCCAGGAGGTGTCCGGCTATGACTGGCCCGGCAACATCCGGGAGCTGGAGAACTATGTGTGGCGCAGCACGGTGCTGAACCGGAAGGGCATTTCCCTGGACAGCGACGCCCTGCAGGAGTACATGCCGGATGACGGGGACATGGGAGAGGAGGACGCGGACAGCAGCGCCATCCGCCTCCACATCGACACCCTGGCCCGCATGGAAAAGGAGATCGTCACCAAGGTGGTGCGGCGGATGAACGGCAACCAGTCCCAGGCCGCCAAGGTGCTGGGCGTCAGCCGGAACACCATCAGCAGCAAACTGCGGTAAGCCCGCCGCCCCGGGGAGGGCTTCGGGCAAACAGAGAGGGCGGAAGCAAAACGCTTCCGCCCTCTCTGTTTGTTAAAAAGCCTCGCAGAGTTCGCACCCGCAGGTGCGAAAAAATGAAATCTGTTTTTTCCGGCGGCGTGTACGGCGGGAAAAACACTTCTCGGCCCGCAAGTGTGCGAGCTGTCCGCTGAAAGCGGACAGCTCGTGCGCACAGTGGGCCGCAGCCCCTCTCGAAAAAGTGGATTTTCCACTTTTTCGAAAGTTTCAGAGGGCGGCAGCGATACGCTTCCGCCCTCTGTTTGATTCCGTTTTCCGCCCTCTCAGCGACGGTGGATATCCATCAGCTTCCGCATGCCCTGGTTCAGCCCCTCCACGCTGAGCCGGTACATGGGCAGGTGTCTGCGCAGCGTGTCAAAGGACTGGGCCAGATACCCGCCCTCCTCCGGCGGCGTCTGGGGATAAAACCACACCAGCCGGGGATACCGCTCCTTCAGCTGCAGCAGCCGCTCCAGCCCGGACAGGGAAATGCCCGGGGTGATCAGCTCATCCAGGTCCATCTCCCCGTCCCCCACCAGAATCACCCGGTAATCCGGCGGGAGATTCTGCAGAATCCACTGGGTTTTCACGGCGGTGCGCCGGTCCAGGGTGGGCGTGGTATAGACCTCGCTGTAGACGCAGTTGTGGAAGTAATAGATTTTCAGGTCCTTGAACCGGCTGTCCTTGCTGACGGCCCGGAACAGCATGCCGCAAAGCTGACTGTAAGGCTCCATGGACCCGCCGGAGTCGATGAGGAGCAGCAGCTTCACCTGGTTTTTCCGGGGACGGCGGTACTCCACCCGCAGCATTCCCCCCTGACTGCAGGTGCTGCGGATGGTGGCGTCCACGTCCAGCTCCGTCTCCGCCAGGTCCGAATCCCGGGCGTACTGGCGCAGCGTCCGCAGGGCCAGCTGAAACTGCCGGGGCTCCAGCGTCACGTCCGTCCGCCAGTCCCGGTAGTTCCGTGCTCCCGCCTGCTGCCAGGCGGAGCGGTACTCCGAACGGCCTCCCACCCGGATGCCGCCGGGGCGCTGTCCTCCGCTGCCGAAGGCGGTGACGCCGCCGGTGCCGATCCAGACCCGGCCGCCGTTGTGCTCCTGCTTCTGCTCCCGCAGCCGCTGGGCAAAGGTCTCCCGCACCTCCTCCCGGGACATGCCGTTGCCCTCCGCCAGGGTGGAGAAGTCCGCCGTGCGCTTCGGCCGCTTCAGCCACTCCAGCAGCTCCCGGTTCAGCTCCTCCCGCCCGGCGGGGTCCGCCATCCGGCGGAACACCTCTTGAAACACCTGGTCAAACAGGTCGTATTTCGACTCGTCCTTCACCAGCGTCATGCGGCACAGCCAGTAGAAGCCGGAAAACGTGGAGCCGTGAAGCCCCGCTTCCAGGCCCGCCATCAGCGTCAGCCACTCTTCGGGCGACGCCGGGATTCCGGCGGCCCGCAGTCCGTAAAACAGTTCCAGAAACATTGCGCACGCTCCCTTTTCATCCCGTTGTCCGGGCTGTGGTTTTCGGGGGTTCGGGGCAAATTCTCCCGGAAACGCGAAAGCTTGGCGCCCGGAACGGACGCCAAGTTTTCGCGTTTGGGAAGAGAAGGGGTATGATAGAAGATTGTGAATTATTCCTCGTCCATGCCGGGCTTGCAGAAGTCACCGAACAGCTCCTCCAGGGAGGGCATGTCCTCGGGAATGGGACGGGCCACCCAGGTGGTGTTCATGTAGTGCTTCAGAGCAATGTTCTCGGAGACGATGTTGCCGC
>NZ_JAXEBZ010000071.1:0-31139 GCF_034093755.1 Dysosmobacter sp.
GATTCTGTGATACAATGATGGCAGTCCATAGTGATTGCCCTCCCTCTGTAGAAGTTGTGTGGTAACTTCATTCTACCACGGGGAGAGAAATCACTATGGATTTTTTACTCAAGTGTCCAACTTGATTTTACAATCAACCCAAAAAATTTTTATAAAAAAAGAGGAAATCCTTTTTCTTTTGGGTATATCTATTTTGCCGAGACTTGAAACGCGCCGAAAGGAGGGACTCTGCCATGGCGTTTCCCCAGAGTTTTCTGGACGAAGTGATTGCCCGCAATGACATTGTGGACGTGGTCAGCGGCTATGTGCAGCTGACCCGGAAGGGCGCCAACCTGTTTGGCCTGTGTCCCTTCCACTCGGAAAAGACCGGGTCCTTCTCCGTCTCGCCGGAAAAGCAGATCTACCACTGCTTCGGCTGCAAAAAGGGCGGCGGCGTCATCAACTTCATCATGGAGGAGGAGAATCTCTCCTTCCCGGACGCCGTGCGGTTTCTTGCCAAGCGGGCCGGCATGGAGGTGCCGGAGGAGGACGGGGACCGGGACGCCGCCCGGCGGCGCCAGCGCCTGCTGGACCTGAACCGGGACGCCGCCCGCTTCTACTACCAGCTGCTGCAGCAGCCGGAGGGGGAGGCCGTCCGGGCGTATCTGGACAAGCGGAGAATCAGCCGCCCCACCGCCGTCCGCTTCGGCATGGGCGCCGCGCCGGACAGCTGGGACACCCTGCTGACCGCCATGACAAAAAAGGGCTACACCAAGTCCGAGCTGATTGCCGTGGGTCTGGCGGTTCAGGGGAAAAACGGGCGGCTGTATGACAAATTCCGCAACCGGCTGATGCTGCCGGTGGTGGACACCCGGGGAGACGTGGTGGCCTTCGGCAGCCGGGTGCTGGACAAGTCGGAGCCCAAGTATATGAACTCCCCGGAGACGCCGGTGTACTCCAAGCGCCGGGTGCTCTACGGGCTGAATCTGGCCAAGAAGTCCAAGCGGCCCAACATCATCCTCTGCGAGGGCAACCTGGACATTGTGACGCTGCACCAGGCGGGCTTTGACAACGCCGTGGCCTCCATGGGCACCGCCCTCACCACGGAGCAGATCCGGCTGCTGTCCCGGTTCACCAAGGAACTGGTGCTGTGCTATGACAACGACAACGCCGGCAAGATGGCCACGGAACGGGCGCTGCAGCTGCTCAACGATTCCGAGTTCACCGTCCGGGTGCTGCAGCTGCCCCGCCGCCTGGTGGACGGCGAGTACGTGAAGCAGGACGCCGACGATTTCATCAAATTCCAGGGGGCCGACGCCTTCGAGCGGCTGCTCACCGGCAGCGAGAACGGCGTGGAGTTCCGGATGGCCCAGGTGGCCGGGAAATATGACCTGTCGGACGATCAGTCCCGGGTGGCCTACTGCGAGGAGGTCAGCAGTCTGCTGGCCACGCTGTCCAACCCCGTGGAGCGGGAGATTTACACCACCCGGGCCGCGGAGGCCGCTAAAATCACCCCGGAGGCCATGAAGCTGGAGGTCCAGCGTGCCTTCAAGCGCCGCGTGTCCCAGGAGAAGCGGACAGAGCTGCGCCGGAGCCTGAATCCGGCAGCCCAGCTGCAGCCCAGGGAGCGGTCCCTGCGATATGACAATGTGCGCTCCGCCCGGGC
This sequence comes from Dysosmobacter sp., assembly GCF_034093755.1. Lineage (GTDB taxonomy): Bacteria > Bacillota > Clostridia > Oscillospirales > Oscillospiraceae > Oscillibacter. Next base: position 1,646 of record NZ_JAXEBZ010000071.1, read on the forward strand.
GGAGGAGGGCGTTCTGCGGCTGCTGCTGCTGGATGACACCCTGTTTCCCCCCGAGGCACCGCTGACGCCGGAGCAGTTCTCCTCCCCCCTGCTGGGCCGGGTGTACAGCCTGCTGTGGCAGCGGCGGCTGGCGGGCCTGCCCCTGTCCCTGTCCGTTCTGGCCGGGGAGCTGTCTCCGGAGGAGATGAACCACATGACCGGCGTGTGTCAGCAGCCGGAAACCCTCTCCAACAGCCGTCAGGCCCTGGAGGATTACATCAGCATCATTCGCACGGAAGCCGAAAAACGGGCCGGAGGATCGGAGGGCGATCCCCTTCTGGCCGCGACGGAAAAATACAGAAAGACAAAGGGTACTGGAGGAAAGCACCATGACTGAAAGAGAACTGACCCCCGCCGAGCTGGAGCGCGAGGCCAACGCCATCCTGGCCGCGGCCGATGCCGCCGAAGTGGAGGAGGAAAAGAAGAAGCCCGCCCGGAAGAAGGGCGCCAAGGCGGAGGAGAAGCCCGCCGAGAACGTCCCCGGCCCCAACCGGCTGGATGACAAGACGGTGGCCGGCCTGCCTGCCTCCGCGCTGATCATGAACAACGAGAAGCTGCGGGAGCTGCTGGGCAAGGGCAAGAAAAAGGGCAAGCTGGACTCCGGCGAGCTGATGGAGACCCTGGACGATCTGAACCTGGAGAGCGAGCAGATGGACCAGATCTATGACTCTCTGGAGGCGCTGAACATTGACATCAGCGCCGACGAAATCCTGCTGCCGGATCTGGCCGATGACGAGCCCGCCGACAAGGAGATCGCCGACGTGGAGGAAGAGGAGCTGGTGGACCCCAACACCCTGGTGAACAGCTTCTCCATCGACGATCCCGTCCGGATGTACCTGAAGGAGATCGGCAAGGTGCCCCTGCTGTCCCCCGACGAGGAAATCGCCCTGGCCCAGGCCATGTCCGCCGGCGCGGAGGCCAACCAGAAGCTGAAGGACGAGGAGGAGCGGATTGCAGCCGGCGAGGCCCCCGCCCTGACCCCCGAGGAGACGGAGGCGCTGAAAAAGACCTACAAGAAGGGTGAGAACGCCAAGCAGAAGCTGGCGGAGGCCAACCTGCGTCTGGTGGTGTCCATCGCCAAGCGGTACGTGGGCCGGGGCATGCTGTTCCTGGACCTGATTCAGGAGGGCAACCTGGGTCTGATCAAGGCCGTGGAGAAGTTCGACTACACCAAGGGCTACAAGTTCTCCACCTACGCCACCTGGTGGATTCGCCAGGCCATCACCCGGGCCATCGCCGACCAGGCCCGTACCATCCGCATCCCCGTCCACATGGTGGAGACCATCAACAAGGTGATCCGGGTCTCCCGGCAGCTGCTGCAGGAGCTGGGCCATGACCCCTCCCCCAACGAGATCGCCGCCGAGATGAACATGCCGGTGGAAAAGGTCCGGGAGATCCTGAAGATCGCCCAGGAGCCGGTGTCCCTGGAGACCCCCATCGGCGAGGAGGAGGATTCCCACCTGGGCGACTTTATCCCCGACGAGGGCGCCTCCGAGCCCTCCGAGGCCGCCTCCTTCACGCTGCTGAAGGAGCAGCTGATGGACGTGCTGTCCACCCTGACCCCCCGGGAGGAAAAGGTGCTGAAGCTGCGCTTCGGCATTGAGGACGGCCGCACCCGCACTCTGGAGGAAGTGGGCAAGGAGTTCAACGTCACCCGGGAGCGCATCCGCCAGATCGAGGCCAAGGCCCTGCGCAAGCTGCGCCACCCCAGCCGCAGCAAAAAGCTGAAGGATTTTCTGAACTGAGAGCTGATACAAGAACACTGCCCCCGGCGGAACGCATTCCGTCGGGGGCAGTGTGGATTTTATCCGGTCCGTATCACCGGAAGCAGCGCGCCCCGCGTCTTACCGCACCAGGCAGGGCTTCTTGGGGTCGAACTTCCACCCCGGAATCAGATACTGCATTCCCGCCGCGTCATCCCGTGCGCCAAGGCAGTGCTCCCGGTAAAGGGCGTTGGCCTTCATCACCTGTTCCCGGTCCACTTCGATTCCCAGGCCGCCCTTCTTCGGCAGGTCGATACAGCCGTCGACAATGCGCATGGGCTCTCTGGTCAGCCGCTCACGCCCCTCCTGCCAGATCCAGTGGGTATCGATTCCGTTCATCTTGCCCGGAATCGCCGCCGCGCACTGCACCACCATGGCAAGGGAAATGTCGAAGTGATTGTTGGAGTGGCAGCCCCACATCATACCAAAGTCATTGCACATCTGGCCCACCCGGACAGAGCCGTTCATTGTCCAGAAATGGGGGTCCGCCAGGGGGATATCCACGCTTTTCAGGGACAGGCAGTGGCACATCTGCCGCCAGTCGGTGTTGATCATGTTGGTTGCCGTGGGCATGCCGGTTTCCCGTCTGAATTCCGCCATGATTTCCCGCCCGGAAAAACCGTCCTCGGCGCCGCAGGGGTCCTCGCAGTAGGCCAGGATTTTTTTCAGCTCCGGCGCTACCTCCAGCGCCTCTTTCAGGCTCCAGCAGCCGTTGGGGTCCAGATCAACCCGGGCGTCGGGAAAGGCCTCCTTGATGGCCGCCACGGCCTTTACCTCTTCCCGGGGCGGAAGGACGCCGCCCTTGAGCTTGAAGTCCTGAAAGCCGTACTTCTCGTGGGCCGCCCGGGCCAGCGCCACAACAGCCTCCGGCGTCAGCGCCTCCTCATGGCGCAGGCGGTACCAGTCGCAGTCACTGTCCGGCTCCTCTTCGTAGGGCAGATCGGTTTTTTTCCGGTCCCCCACATAGAACAGATAGCCCAGAAAACGGACCCGCTCTCTCTGGATGCCGTCTCCCATCAGCGCCGCGGCGGGCACCTGGAGGAACTTGCCCAGCAGGTCCAGCAGCGGGGCCTCAATCGCCGTGACCACATGCACGCCGGTCCGCAGGTCGAAGGTCTGCAGGCCCCGGACATCGTCCCGGATGTTGGCATCCAGCCAGGTGCGGACCTTGTTGAGGGTCTGCTTATAATCCGCGATGCTGGTTCCCACCACCAGATTGCTCACCGCCTCCAGCGCGGCGGTGATCTTCTCTCCGCCGGGCACCTCGCCAACGCCCTCCACGCCGTTGGAGTCCGTCAGGATGACAATGTTTCTGGTAAAGAAGGGGGCGTGGGCGCCGGACAGGTTCAGCTCCATGCAGTCGTGTCCGGCAACCGGGAACACCTCCATTTTCGCGACAGTCGGGATCATTTTCAATCTCCTTTTTATTTGTGATTTTCGGGGGCCGGCAAAACAGCGCTCCGCCTACAGAACCGCCATTCTGCCCCGGCCGTGGTCCTTCACGTGGTACAGCGCCTTGTCCGCCGCCTCGTACAGCTGGTTGAAGGTGGTCTCCGTGTCCGCGATGACCATGCCCATGGAGATGCCCGTTCCGCCCTCCACGGATTTCAGCGTGAGATTCACCTTGTCAAAAATCTGCTGGGCACGCTCCTGCAGCTGGGCGTCCGGCGTGCTCTTGTCGAAGAACAGCGCCGCGGCGAACTCATCTCCGCCCATGCGGCAGGCGCGGTCCTCCTTCCGCAGGGACATCATCAGCGTCTGCGCCGTCAGAATCAGGAACTTGTCCCCGTTGTGGTGGCCGAAGGTGTCATTATACTCCTTGAAGCGGTCCACGTCAATCATCAGCATCATGATCTTGGACTTTCCCTCCAGGATTTTCAGCTCCACATCGCTGCGGAAGGCCGCGTGGTTCAGCAGGCCCGTCAGGGAATCCCGGCGGTAGGTGCTCTCCCAGTATCTCAGCCGCACCTGGGCCTTGTTCTGCTCCGCGGCGGTGAGCATCTTCATGGAATAGGTGTGGGTGATGTCCGTGATGATGATCTCCGAGCGCTCCGCCCGGGCCGCGGAATCAAAATACATTCTGCCGCAGCACAGCACGTAAATGTCCGAGCCGTCCTTCCGCCGCAGCTTGTGCTCCTGGAACACCAGCGAGCTCTTGGCAAGACCGGCATTGGTCTGGCACAGGTATTCCATGCGGTCCTCCTCGGGAATCAGATCCGCCTGGAGCATGTGCCGCTGCCGGATCTCCTCCGCCGTGTAGCCCGTCATCTTTTCAAAATTCTCATCCACCCATATGATGTACATGGACTCATCCAGCAGATACCGGCTGTAGGGCACCAGATGGACATTCCGCTCCGTCTCCGCGGCTTCACCTCCGGCGCTGCCCGGGCGCTCCCCGGAGGCCTCCCCCGGTTCCTCCGTCAGCTCCCACTGCTCCCGGTCCTCCGGCGGGTTCTCCTTCAGGCTCCGGAGAAACTCCGACACGATATAGGGGTCAAACTGGCTGCCGGCGCACCGCTTCAGCTCCTCCATGGCTCTCGGAACCGACATGGCCTGCCGGTAGGAGCGGTTGTTGACCATGGCGTCATAGGCGTCCACCACGGCGATGACCCGGGACAGCAGGGGGATGCTCTCCCCGCTGAGGCCGTCGGGATAGCCCTTGCCGTCCCAGCGCTCGTGGTGGTGCAGGATATCCTCCGCGATTCCCTTCAGCTCCGTGTTGCTGTTGGCAATCTCATAGCCCTTTTTCGTGTGGGAGCGCAGGATTTTCCACTCCTCCTCCGACAGGTTGCCCGGCTTGTTGAGAATCTCCAGGGGGATGCCGATCTTTCCGATGTCATGCAGCAGGCACAGCAGCGCCAGATTGCTCTGCTGCACGTCCGTCAGCTCGATCCGCTTTCCCAGCTTCTCGCCCATCATCCGGGTGCGGCGCACGTGGTGCTCCGTGTCGCTGTCGCACTCCTGCAGGGCCCGGATCAGGGACGTCAGCATCTCGGAGTGGATGGATTCCCGGTCCAGCAGCTTTTTCGTCCGCATGGCCTGGGAGGCGTCATGGATGGTCTGCACAATGTCCGGCGACTCCCCGGTGTACAGGCTCACCGCGTACTGGATGTTTCCGGAAAAGCTCTCCTTCACCCGCTCCATGCACGCCTGCATCTCCGCCTCCGTGCTGTGGCTGCACAGGGCGATGAGATGGGCCTCCACGCCCCGGACGTAATAGGTGCGCCTGGGGAAGCACTGGCGCATGGTGTCTGCCAGCAGCTTGATTCTCTGGTCGCCCACGTGGTTTCCCCGGGTGCTGTTGATCACCGACAGGCTGTTGATGTCGCAGATGGCCACCGCCGTGGGACTGGGAAAGGCGGCCGCCTGGTCCCGGACCAGCACCAGGAAGCTGTCCATGTTCTGAAAGCCGGTGAGAAGGTCGGTCTCCAGCGCCGCGTCCGAAAACACAAACAGCTGCCCCAGCCGCTGATCCCGCCGGTTCCGCAGGCTGCGGATATCGCAGCGGAGGGGCCGGATCTCCCCGTCCTTTCTCACATAGCACTGCAGGGAAAAGCTGTCGTTCTCCGTCTCCGCGCTGAGGGACAGGCCGTAGCGGTTCAGGAAGCTCTTCAGCTCGGCGCACTCCTCCATCCGGATGCCGCCCAGCAGGTCATCCGCCCGCTTGTTGTGGAGGATCAGGTGGTCCTGGTAGTCAAACAGCACAATTCCCTGGCCGATGTTCTCAAAAATGCTGGTTTTCAGGCTGTTCAGCATGCCGTGGGTGGAGTATTCAAAGCAGCTCCAGTACAGCAGGAAGGCCGTCAGGCTGTAGCCGCAGATGGAGTAGTCCAGCAGGTTGTAGATGCTCAGCTCCGGCCAGTAGAGAAACACGCCGTTCACCGCCACGATGGCCACAATCCCCAGAATCACGTAGCGGTACTGGGGCCGGTATTCCCAGGGGATTCTCCGCAGCTTCCGCACCAGCAGAATCAGAATCACCGCCACCAGCGAGTAGGTAAACAGCAGGTGCATCCAGTACAGCGGCTTCATCTGGTAGCTGTACTGCGCGATGTAGGTGTCCCGCCGGACATAGTGGATGGCAATCTCGTAAAAGGGGTTGACGGCAAACACCACCGCCTCAAAGGCCGCGTAGAAAACCGCGAAGCCGATGGCCCGCTTGCCGCCCCTGGTGAACTTCCCCTTTGTGAAGTAGACGGTGAACACCAGCAGGCAGATCAGCATGATGTCGATATTCACAAAATAGACGCTGGACATGACGGAGACGCAGCGGTAATCGCTGTTGAGAATACTGACCAGATAGCTGACATCCACCACAGCCGCGCCGGCGCAGGCAAAGCCCAGATACTTGCCCATGGTATTGTGCTTCAGGATGGATTTGATGGCCAGAACCCCGTCGGCCAGGGCGATCAGAATGGAAATTTTGATGTAGATTTCCAGGAACACTGCATGCATCGAATCTCCCGCCTTTTCCGTTGGTTACACCGATCTGTCTCAAAAGCGTCTTTCAGTTACATTTATACAACATCTTCCTGAAGATAGCAATACTGTACAGAGGTAATATCTTTCCGGGGAACCGATTACGTGCAAAGAAAGCCGGAATCCGGGGCGGCGTGAGCGGCAGTCCCGTTATTTCCTCTGGCATGATGGCAGCCTGTATGGTATAATGGGAACATAAATGCTGGTGTTGGGGGGCTGAACATGGTCTATATCAGTGTCGGGGACTTCTATGAAAAGGCCGGCGCGTGCCGCATACTGACCCGGCAGGAAGAAATGGAATGCGCCAGGCAGATGAAAAACGGGGACCGGCTTGCCCGGGAAGCGCTGATCCGGAGCTATCTGCCGGCAGTGGCGCAGCATATCCGGCGGGCGCAGCCCCAGCGGCAGACCCTCGGTCTGATTCTCTATTGTGTACAGGCCCTTGAAAAAGCGGTGGATTCCTTTGACTTTTTACAGGACAGCGAGTCCTTTTCCCACAGATTGCATTGGTGGCTGAGACAGGCTACCACGGAATACATTGCGCGGTAGACTTTGGGAAAAAGCAGTCCCCGGGAGCACGGCCGTGCTCCCGGGGGCTGTTGTATTTATGTTACGGTTCCGCCGTCTCTTCCCGCTCTCCGCCTGCCAGCTGCCTCTGGCAGCGCTCCGGCAGATTCAGGGCGATCATGTGCGCCAGCGCGCCGGTCTCCTCCGCCATCAGGTCCAGTCCCAGGGCGGAGAGGAGACGCGAACAGCTTCCCTTTGCCCGCGTCTCCTCTCCCCATTTTATTTGGAGTGACAGCTTCCGCAGCTTCCGCCGCAGCAGCTGCAGTCTCCGCTGCAGTGTCCGCCGGACTTGTGGGACTTCCACATAGACCGGGCGGCCAGGGCCACCACATAGGCCAGCACCGCCAGAACAATCAAATTTCCCAGAATTTCAGGCATCGCCGCACGCTCCTGTTCTCACTTGGCAGCCGCGGCCACGGAGGTCAGATGCCGGGTGTCCTTCTCCGGCCGGTAGCCCTTGCGCAGCAGCAGGTAGAGGATGATCACCACCACTGCCGCAGCCGCCACGGTGCCGATGCCGAAGGCCACCTCGCCGGTGATCAGGCCGCCGATCTGATAGACAATCAGGGCCACCACATAGGCCCACAGGCACATGTAGCCGATGGCGCCCAGGGTCCACTTCGTGTTGTTCATCTCCCGCTTGATGGCGCCCATGGCCGCGAAGCAGGGGGCGCACAGCAGGTTGAAGATGAGGAAGCTGTAGGCGGAAACAGCGGTGTAATCCGCGGCCACCAGGGACCAGATCTCGTCGCCGGCCTCGCTGAGCTCGCCGCCGAAGTGATAGAGGATACCGAAGGTGTTGACCACTTCCTCCTTGGCCACCAGGCCGGTGACAGTGGCCACGGTGGCCCGCCAGTTGCCGAAGCCCAGAGGCACGAAGATAAAGCACAGGGCGCTGCCGATGGCGGCCAGCAGGGAGTTGTCCTGCTCCTCCACCATGCCGAAGGCGCCGCCCTCGAAGCCGAAGCCCTGGAGGAACCAGATGACGATGGAGCTCAGCAGAATGATGGTGCCGGCCCGCTTGATGAAGCTCCAGCCCCGCTCCCAGGTGGCACGCAGCACGTTGCCGGCAGAGGGCACATGGTAGGCGGGCAGCTCCATGACGAAGGGAGAAGGCTCCCCGGCGAAGGTTTTGAACTTCTTCAGCATAATGCCGGAGAGGACAATGGAGGCAATGCCGATAAAGTAGCAGGAGGTGGCAACCCAGGCGGACTCGCCGAAGATGGCGCCGGCAATCAGGCCGATGATGGGCAGCTTGGCTCCGCAGGGCATGAAGGCGGTAGTCATGATGGTCATCTTCCGGTCCCGGTCCTGCTCAATGGTCCGGGAGGCCATGATGCCGGGGACGCCGCAGCCGGTGGCCACCAGCATGGGGATGAAGCTCTTGCCGGACAGGCCGAAGCGGCGGAAAATGCGGTCCATGATGAAGGCCACGCGGGCCATGTAGCCGATGTCCTCCACAATGGCCAGCAGGAAGAACAGCACCAGCATCTGGGGCACGAAGCCCAGCACCGCGCCCACGCCGGCCACGATGCCGTCCTGGATCAGGCTGTACAGCACGCCGTCCTCGGCCACGTTCAGGGCCGCCAGAATGCCGTCCACCGCGCCGGGCACCATTTCGCCGAACAGCACATCGTTGGCCCAGTCGGTGGCCATGGTGCCGATGGAGACGGGCCAGCCGCCCATGGCGATGGCGTAGATGCAGAACATCACCACCGCGAAGATGGGCAGGGCCAGAATCCGGTTGGTGACAACCCGGTCAATCTTGTCGGAGACGGACAGGCTGCCCTTGGGGGCTTTCTTCTTCACCGCACGGGTGACCACGCTGCTGATGTAGGCGTAGCGCTGGTTGGTGATGATGCTCTCGGCGTCATCGTCCAGCTCCTTTTCGCAGTCGGCGATGTGCTCTTCCAGATGCTCCGCCAGCTCCTTGTCCAGCTGCAGATCCTCCAGCACCTTTTCGTCCCGCTCAAAGAGCTTGATGGCGTACCAGCGGAGATAGCCTTCACACACTTTTCCCTGGATGGACTCCTCAATGTGGGCCAGAGCGTGCTCCACGCTGCCGGTGAACACATGGGGCAGCTCCACCGCCTTCTTTGCCTGCGCCAGCGCAACGGCCTTTTCGGCAGCCTCCAGGCCGCCCTCGCCCTTCAGGGCGCTCATCTCCACCACCTCGCAGCCCAGGGCCGTCCCCAGCTTGGCGAGGTCGATGGTATCTCCGTTCTTCCGCACCAGGTCGATCATGTTCACCGCCACCACAACGGGCAGGCCCAGCTCGATAAGCTGAGTGGTCAGGTACAGGTTCCGCTCAATGTTGGTGCCGTCCACAATATTCAGAATGGCGTCGGGCTTTTCATTCACCAGGTAGCTCCGGGCCACCACTTCCTCCAGGGTGTAGGGGGACAGGGAGTAGATGCCGGGCAGGTCCTGAATGATCACATCCTTGTGGCCCTTCAGCTTGCCCTCCTTCTTCTCAACGGTAACGCCGGGCCAGTTGCCCACGTACTGGTTGGAGCCGGTGAGGGCATTGAACAGCGTCGTTTTGCCGCAGTTGGGATTTCCCGCCAGCGCAATCTTGAGTTCCATTGGGATTCTCCTTTCAAATGTTAGTACTGACTAACTTATGTGCTGAATCAAAGGCGGCCTCTCACCGCCCCGATATTTGCCTTCCCGCAATCAATTTGAAATCATTTTTCCGGCGACATGCGCGGCGGAAAAATACATTGACCCAGCCGCCCTGGGCGGCGTCCACCAGTGACCGACGTCACTGGTGGGGGGGATCTACTGCGCAGCCGCCAGCAGCTTTGCTGCTTTACGGATGCGGCGTACCCCTTGCGGGTAAAGGGGGGATGAAATCCCCTCTTTAAGAGATTTCGATCATCTCCGCGTCCGCCTTACGGACGCTCAGCTCATAGCCCCGGACATTCAGCTCCATGGGGTCTCCCAGCGGCGCCACCTTGCGGACAAAAATCTCCACGCCCTTGGTAATGCCCATGTCCATGATGCGGCGCTTCACCGGACCCTCTCCGTGGAGCTTCACCACGGTGACGGTCTCGCCCACCTTCACGTCCTTCAGTGTTTTCATATTCGCTCTCCTCCTGTCTGAATTTCGTTTCACGGCCCGCGTCCCCACGGACGCCGCGCAAGCCCTGATTCCGCGCCGGAATCAGGGTACTGTCTCAAATCATAATGCGGTTTGCCATGGTCCGGTCCAGCGCGATCCGGCTGTCCCGCACCTGCAGAATCAGGTTTCCGGCGATCTCGCTCACCACCGTCACGTCGCTGTCCACCACGAAGCCCAGCTCCGCCAGGTGCTGGCGCACTTCGTCCTTCCCCGTGATTTTGCGGATGGTGACAGTCTCTCCTGTTTTGGCCATCGTCAGCGGCATCATACCATCGCTCCCCTGTAGTTAGTTTGATCTAACTTTTCCTCAAAAAGTTTGGTTAGCATCTGCTAACCTGGAAATCGGGTTCAGTTTAACACCGCTAACCGCCACTGTCAAGAGCCTTTTCCGGAAAATCCGCAAATTTGGTTAGTTTTTACTAACCAATGGGAAAATTTCCTCTCTGCCGGGCGCCCGCCCTCCGGAATCTGCACAAATCCCCCGGCGCAAAAAGCCCCCGGGCCCTGCGGCCCGGAGGCTTTTGGTTTTCAGACTGTCCGGAGGCCTCTCACGGTTCCGGCCCGGCAGGGGCCGCGCCCTGAATCTCCAGCAGCTCCACCGCCGCCTGTCCCCGCTCCGTCAGGGCCATGCTGCCCCGGCAGGGATAGGCGCCGTAGGCGGCGTAGTCAAAATTCACCAGCGGCAGGTCGTAATCCACCCGGATGAGCCGTTTCAGCTGCAGGCCGACGATGGCGCCGCTGAAGTCCGTCTCCTCCTCCAGGTACACCGGCGTCTCGGAGTCCCACCGCCGGGCCACCGGCAGAAAGGGAATCTGGGCAAACCGGCCCAGCAGCTCCACCTCCCGCTCCGTCAGCTCCAGCGCACCGCCTCCGCAGCCGCCGCAGCTTCCGCAATCATGTCCGCAGCCCATTCCCGCTGTCCTCCTCTGTCAGATCCTCCACGAAAACCTTCATCTGCCCGCCGCAGACCATGCCTTCCTCCTCCGCCACATCGTTGCTCAGATCCACGGTGACGCACCGGCTCTCTCCGGAGCCGATGAGGCGGCAGGCCTCCAGCAGCACGGCGTTTTCGCCGCAGCCGCCGCCGATGGTTCCGGCGGTCCGGAAGGCCCGGTCCACCGCCATCATGGCGCCGGACTTCACCGGCGTGGAGCCGCTGGTCTCAATCACCGTCAGCAGCGCCTTGGGGGCCGGGTCCTCCGCCAGGAAGCGCAGCAGCGGCAGGTCCACGTTGTCCGTCACCAGGGCAGCGGCCCTGGACCGCCGGGGCGTCTCCTGCCGGCGGCACTGCACCAGCTCCGCCGCGATGGAGATGCCGATCTCCTGCACCGTCAGGGCGCCGATGGGCAGGCCGATGGGGGCGTGAACCGCCTCCAGCAGCTCCCGGGAATAGCCCTCCTCTTCCAGCAGCCGGAACAGCCCCGCCACCCGGCGCCGGGAGCCGATCATCCCCAGATACCGGGGGAAGGGGCCGGTCAGAATGGTCCGCAGGCAGTCGGCATCATACCGGTGGCCCCGGGTGATCACCGCCACATAGTCCCGCTCGCAGATGGACAGCTGCCGCAAGGCGGCGGCGAAATCCTCACACACCACCTCCGCCGCCTCGGGAAACCGCAGGGTGTTGGCAAAGGAGGGGCGGTCATCCACCACCGTCACCGCAAAGCCCAGGTCGGCGGCGTACCGGCACAGGGGTTGGGCCACATGGCCGCCGCCCAGCAGGATCAGCCGTTCCCGGGGATGGAAGCTGCGGAGATAGACCGTCTTCTCCGCGGCGAAGGTCCGGAAGGCCGGTTCCCCCCGGCTGACAGCCCGGTATACTTCCTGAAACCACGGTTCCATGACAGCCATTCCTCCGTTCTCATCATACTGATTTGATAGGTTGATCCTACCACACCATCCGCCCGGCTGTCAACCGCCGGGCAAAGCAGAGGCGCCGCCCGGAATGGGCGGCGCCTCCTTGTCTCTGCTGAATTTCCGGTGCCGCGGGCATCCTCAGTCTGCCTCCCGGCATCGTTTTTATGCGCCTGCCGGTTTACTGGGCCAGGGAGGCCGCGATGGCGTCGGCCAGGGCCTCCAGGTCCGGCAGATTCTGCTCCTGGAGGGAGGAGGCCAGCGTCATGCCGTCGTCCAGAATGTTCATGTTCTTTAGCTTCTCCAGCTCCTCCCGCATCAGCGCGCCGGACCGGGGCGCCCAGGAGCCGTTCTCCACCAGCGCCACGGTGCGCTTCTGGAGGTTCAGGGCTTTCATGTCCGCCAGGAAGTTGTGCATGGGCGGGAAGATGCCCAGGTTGTAGGTGACGGAGGCCAGCACCAGGTGGCTGTACCTGAACAGGTCGGAGATCAGGTAGCTGACGTGGGTGCTGGACACGTCGTACAGCCGGGTGTTCAGAATGCCCCGGTCCGCCAGCTTCGAGGCCAGCGCCTCGGCGGCGTTCTCCGTGTTGCCGTACATGGAGGCGTAGACGATCATGACGCCCTTCTCCTCCGGCTCATAGCTGCTCCAGTGGAGGTACTTATCCACGATGTAGCCGATGTCCTTCCGCCACACGGGACCGTGGAGGGGGCAGATGTACCTGATATTGTCCAGTCCGATCTTGTCGGCGGCCTTTTTCAGCAGCGCCTGCACCTGGGGGCCGTACTTGCCCACGATGTTGGTGTAGTACCGGCGGGCATCGTCCAGCCACTCCCCGTCAAAGTCAAACTCGTCGGCAAACAGCTTGCCGTCCAGGGAGCGGAAGGAACCGAAGGCATCGGCGGAGAACAGGACGCCGTTGGTGGTGTCGAAGGTCACCATGGCCTCGGGCCAGTGGACCATGGGCGCCGCCGCGAAGGTGACGGTGTGCTTTCCGAAGGTCCGGGTGTCCCCCTCCCGCACCTCCTCCGTCTGCCCGGCGGACAGGGGATAGCCGAACTGGTGCAGCAGGATGACGGCCTTGGGGGTGGTGATGATCTTCACCTTCGGCCAGCGCAGCAGAATCTCCTGAATGGAGGCGGCGTGGTCCGGCTCCACGTGGTTGATCACCAGGTAGTCCAGGGGGCGGCCGTTCAGCACGTGCTGCACGTTCTCAATGAACTGCCGGCCCACAGCCCAGTCTGCCGTGTCAAACAGGACGGTCTTCTCGTCCAGCAGCACGTAGGCGTTGTAGCTGACGCCGTGATACAGGGGGTGAATATTCTCAAACAGGGCCAGACGGCGGTCATTGCCGCCCACCCAGAACAGATCGTCAGTGACTTTCCGAACGTTAAACATAGCAAATTCCTCCTAATCCAGCCGCTTTACACGTCAATTTCAATGAACTGGTCCGCCGGCTCGCCGCAGTGGGGGCAGACCCAGCCTTCCGGCAGGTCCTTGAAGGCGGTGCCGGGCTTCACGTCGTTCTCCGGATCGCCCACCAGCAGGTCATACTCATGGCCGCAGCCGTTGCAGATGTACAGCTTCCGGGGCGGCGTGGTCTTCTTGGGCACGGCCCGCTTCATCTTCTTCATGGGCGGGGCGGGCAGCTTCTCGCCGGTGTCCAGCGCCGCGGCGAGCAGCGGCAGGATCTCCAGCACGTCGCCCACGATGCCGTAGTCGCAGTTCTTGAAAATCCGGGCGTTGGGGTCCTTGTTGATGGCCACGATGGTGGAGGCGTCCTTGATGCCCTTCAGGTGCTGGCCCGCGCCGGAGATGCCGCAGGCGATGTACAGATTGCCCTTGAACTTCTGGCCGGACATGCCCACGTAGCGGTTCAGCGGCACGTACTGCAGCGTCTCCGCCACGGGACGGCTGGAGCCGATGGCCGCGCCGGCGGCCCGGGCCAGGTCCTCGATGAGCCTCATGTTCTTCTTCTCGCCGATGCCCTTGCCGGCGCTGACCACCCGCTCCGCCTGGGCGATGGGGGTGTCCATGGGAATGCCCACGGTGAAATCGTGGCCGTCCTTTTTCAGCGCCGCCACCAGGGTGTCCACCCGCTCCTGGGCGGAGCCGTCCTTGAGAATCAGCTTTTTGCGCTCGCCGGTCTCCGCGCCCCGCTTCTGGGCCGGGGCCGCCTCGGCCTTCCCCGCCTTGCCCAGAATATGGGAGGCGATGACCACCCGCTGAATCTCGTTGGTGCCCTCGTAGATGGTGGTGATCTTGGCGTCCCGGTAGAACCGCTCCACCTCCATGCCCTTCAGGAAGCCGCTGCCGCCGAAGATCTGGAGGGCATCATTGGTAACCTCCAGGGCGATGTCGGAGGCGTACTGCTTGGCCATGGCGGACTCCATGCCGTAGGGGACGTGGGCCTGCTTCAGGTCCGCGGCGCTGTACACCAGCAGCCGGGCGCAGCGGAGCTTGGTGGCCATGTCGGCGATCTTGAAGGCGATGGCCTGCTGCTGGCAGATGGGCCGGCCGAACTGAATGCGCTCCTTGGAGTACTCCACGGCGGCCTCGTAGGCTCCCTGGGCGATGCCCAGCGCCTGGGCCGCGATGCCGATGCGCCCGCCGTCCAGGGTGGCCATGGCGATCTTGAAGCCCTGGCCCTCCTTGCCCAGCAGGTTCTCCTTAGGCACCTTCACGTTGTTGAACAGCAGCTGGCAGGTGGCGGAGGACCGGATGCCCATCTTGTCATAGTGGTCGCCGAAGGTGAAGCCCTCCCAGCCCTTTTCCACAATGAAGGCGGAGATGCCCCGGGTGCCGATGTCCGGCGTGGTGACGGCAAAGACCACGTAGGTGTCCGCCTCGCCGCCGTTTGTGATGAAGATTTTCTCACCGTTGAGCAGGTAATGGTCCCCCATGTCCTCGGCAGTGGTCTCGGTGCCGCCGGCATCGGAACCGGCGTTGGGCTCCGTCAGGCCGAAAGCGCCGATCTTCCTGCCGCTGCACAGGTCCGGCAGGTACTTGCGCTTCTGCTCCTCCGTGCCGAACTGGGCGATGGGGAAGGTGCCCAGAGAGGTGTGGGCCGACAGGATCACACCGGCGCCGCCGTCCACCCGGGCCAGCTCCTCCACGGCGATGGCGTAGCTCAGCACGTCCAGTCCCGCGCCGCCGTACTCCGGGTCATAGGGGATGCCCATCAGGCCCAGCTCCCCCAGCTTCTTCACCGCTTCCGAAGGAAAACGGTTTTCCTGATCCAGCATAAACGCAATGGGTTTGATTTCCGTCTCCGCGAATTCCCGAACCTTTGCCCGCAGAGCCTCATGGGCTTCCGTCGTTTGATACAGCATTGCTTCCGCTCCTCCTTTTTACTGTTTGCGATTTCAGAAATGGCTGCTTCTTTACTGATTCCATTTTACGATATCCCTCTACCACATATCAGTTGCTTCCGCAACACTTATTCATTTTTTCACCATATACTGTCAAAACTTTCAAAATATTTTTATTTATTTTTAACAAATGAAAAACCGGCCCGCAGGCCGGTTCCTCCCTTCTTACGCCATGGCCAGCAGGCGGGCGCTCTCCACCTCTGCCAGCGCCGCCACGCCGTCCCAGTCCGTATAGGGGTCATACAGCACCGCCAGGGCCTCCCCGGTGAGCCGGGCCTCCACCAGGGAGTCGGCCGCGTCCCGGCGCAGCTGCCCGGCCATGCGGCGGCAGAACCGCAGCCGGCCCCGGTTCTCCGGACGGAGCATGGCGTCCAGCCGGACGCGGCGGCCCCGCTTCTCCCCGTCCGCCGTCGTCAGGACTCCCAGACCCAGCCCGGGAATCAGCAGATGCTCCATCCGCGCCGGGTCCTCCGCTGCCATGCAGGCCACGGTGTTCCAGCCCCGCTCCGCCGCGGCCGACCGCAGCGCCTCCAGCAGGCTGCTCCCCAGGCCGAAGCTGTCCTCCAGCTCCAGCCGCTTGGGGCAGATGGCCTCCGCTGTGTCCCGGCACACCACGAAACCCCGACCGGTGAGGGTTCCCAGAAACCGCCGGTCCGTCCTTCCCGCCTCGCTTCCCCGGCACCGCAGCTCCCGGCGCAGGAGGCCCGCCGTCCGCCGGGCCAGCCGCTCCCGGTCCAGGACTGCCTCCGCGGCGGCCCGGGCCTCCAGGTCCAGCTGCCCAGCGGCTTTCAGGCTGTGGAAGGCCCGGACCTCCGCCGCCCGCTTCCGGTCCGTCAGGCGGATGATCTCCTCCCGGGCGGCTGCGGCGGCAGTCAGGTCCGCAAACCGCCACAGATCCACCGTCCGCTGCACCGCGCCGGGGTACACCGGCTCCAGACAGCGGGGCGGCCTGCCGTCCACCAGGGCGCAGCCCAGCTCCGGCAGCGCCAGCCCCTCCCAGCGCTCCGGGTCCTCCGGACTGAGAAACACCTCTGTCCGCACCCCGACCGCCTGCAGCCGCCGGCCCGCTAGGCGGAGAAACACCGGCACCTCCGTCCCCGGCCCGCCTTTCAGAATCAGCAGGTCCCGCAGCGTCCGGTCCTCCGTCAGCTGGCTGTACAGGTGGTGATAACCGCCGCCGCTGTTGGCGGCAAGAAAGAATTCCATTGTTCCACTCATGCGCATTCCCTCCGTTCTCACCACCAAACTATGCAAAGCTCCCCTGTCCGGTCCCGGTTTTTTCGGTTTCCGAAAAAAACCGGCGCAGCCGTTGGCTGCGCCGGTTCCGGTGATCAGGTGCGGTGTTCAGTCGTCATCGTCGTGATCGTCGTCGGGGTCATCATGGTCATCATGGTCTTTTTCCTTGTTCTTTTCCTTGCTCCCGCCGTGGTCCGCCTCTGCCTCCAGAATGGTGCCGTCGCCGCTGACGGTGTACTCGTACTCCACGCCGTTGGCGGTGAACTCCACCTCGTACTCCACCGCGCCGTCATGGATATCCCGCTCCACCTTCAGGTCTGTCACCGCGGATTCCTTCACGCCCGCGTGGCTCAGCGCTGCGCTCTTGGCTTTCTCCCCGCCGATGTCCGTGCCGGCGGAGGCGGTCTGCTTATCGGAGGACTTTACTTTCCGCTCCGCATCCAGGATGGTGCCGTCGCCGCTGACGGTGTATTCGTACTCCACACCGCCGGCGGTGAACTCCACCTCGTACTCCACCGCGCCGTTGTGCACGTCCCGCTCCACCTTCAGGTCTGTCACCGCGGATTCCTTCACGCCCGCGTGGCTCAGCGCCGTGCTCTTGGCTACCTCCCCACCGATGTCCGTGCCGGCGGAGGGCGCCGCCGTGCTCTGTCCCGCGGTCTGCGGCACATCGGCCCGGCCGCCGAGCACCTTGCCGGTGTAGGCGTCCACCTTGTACTCAAACCACCCGAAGAGGGTGTTCAGCTTCACCACATAATGGGCGGGCGTCTTCCCCAGCTCCGGATACACCTCCGACTGGACGCCGGCCGTCTCCTGAACGCCGGCAAACGCCTTCGCCGCCGTCTCCGCCGCCGCCTTGCCGATGGGCACGGCAGGCGCCCCGGCAGCCGCCAGCGCCTTCAGCTCCTCCACCGACAGGGCGGCCAGATCTTCAAACGCCAGCCCGCTGTTCTGCGCCGCGACCCGCTCCACCAGGGCGGCCTTTCCGGCGGAGATGCCGCACTCCTCCGCCTGCTGCTGCAGCTGTTCATCGGCGTCCACGGTCTGGGCCAGCACGGCGGCGCCGGCGGACTGGCTCTGCAAAGCCTGGTCCACCGCCTCCTCCAGCTCCTGCCGGAGCCGATCCGCCCGCTCCCGGTCCTGATCCTCCACAGAAATCAGGATGGCGGAGGAGACGCTCTCCAGATAGCCGTGGCGCACCAGGGCGCCCACAATGGCGTTCACCGCCACATCCAGCTTGGCTCCCTCCAGGTCCTCGCCCTCCGCCATCTCCGCCAGCACAGTCCGGGCGTCCTCGTTGAGGGCCCTGCAGGCCAGCACCTTTTCCTTCCGGTTCACCTGCAGCTCAATGCTGGGGTTCACATCCAGGGACACCACCGAGGACACCACCCGGTCCTGACGGTATCCGGCAGCCAGGGTGCCGCCGCCCACCAGCATCACCGCCAGACAGGCGGCAATCATTTTCCGGGCCGCTGACCCGTAATTCACTTTCTTCATGGGGATCACAGTTCCTTTCCGCGTTTCACAGCGGGAGAGGACCCCCTCCAGGTCGTCCGGGGCCGTGTGAGACACGGCGTCGGCCAGCTTCCGCTCCAGTTCCCGATCCGTCACAGGGTGTCATCTCCTTCCAGCTTGCTTCTCAGTTTTTTCAGAGCTCTGTGGTATTTTGACAGGACTGTGGCCAGGGGCAACTCCAGCAGCCCGGCAATCTCCCGGTGCTTCAGCCCCGCCGCCGCATGGAGCAGCACCACCTGCCGCTCCGTGTCCGACAGGGCGGCCAGGGCGCCCTGCAGCACCTGCCGGTCCTCCGGCGTGACGGCGGAAGCGTCGGCGGGGATGGCCAGCCACTCTCCCTCCCCCAGCTCCACGTACCGCCCGGCCTGCCGCAGCTTCATGCGGCTCTCGTTCCGGGCGATGGTCAGCAGCCACGCCATGGGCGAGCCCTGAGGGCGGTACTGGGGCGCCCGCTCCCACACCCGGACGAACACGTCCTGGGTCACGTCCTGGGCGTCGCAGGCATTGCGCAGGATGGACAGCGCCAGCGCGTATACCGCCGCCCGGGTACGGCAGTACAGCCGGGCCAGCGCCTCCCGGTCTCCGGCGGCAATGCCGGAGAGCAGGGCCTCCAGTTCCCCCTGTTCAGTTTTCAGCAGCATGTTGATCAGCATGGCTTTTTTCTCCTGTCAACTGAGAAATGCAGAACTCCCCCGGTTTATTGCATCCGCGGAAATTTTTTTGATCCGCCCCGGCATGCGGCCCGGAGAAAGGAAAAAGCAGCCCCGCAGGAGCAGGGCTGCTTGCAACGGTGTTTACAGGAACGTACGGTTGGCCTTGGGGGCGGTGAAATTCTGCTCCAGCATGGCCACGTGGGACAAAAACGCGGCGTCGTCAAAGGACTTGGCACCGGCGGGACAGCCCCGGACGCAGGCCTGGCACTTGATGCACACGCCGGGGACGCTGGACACGTCGGCGGCGTCAATGGACCCCACGGGGCACAGCTTCACGCAGGTGCCGCAGCGGGTGCACTTTTCCATGTCCGTCACCGGCTTGGCCTTCAGGAACTTGGCGGGCTGGCCGTCCACCCCCTTGGGGACGTAGTAGGGCGCCGCCGCGTCGCCCTCCACCGTCACGGCAGCGGGGACGGTCTCCGCAGCGCGCACCTTGTCCGCGATTTCCGCGGCAAAGGCAGCGATCTCCGCCAGATCACCGGCGTTGGGACGGCCGGGGGCCATAACGTCGGTAAAGGCGTGGCGGCAGACGAAGGCGCCGCCGGCCACCGTGCGGAAGCCGTCGGCCTCCAACGTGGCACAAAGCTCCGCCAGGGAGTTGTCAAAGCTGCGGTTGCCGAAGGTCACGGCGGCCACCGCCAGGGCGCCGCCTCCCGCCAGCTTCGTCTGGAAGTCCGGCAGAATCTTGTTGGGCAGCTTTCCGGCGTAGGTGGGGCTTCCCACCACCACCAGGTCGCCCTCGCCGAAGCTGTACGTCTGCTGCCGGGCCGCCGGCGGCGTGAAATCCACCGTCTTTTTAGGGCAGTCCAGCGCTTTGGCCAGCTCCTCCGCCAGATGCTCCGTCACCTGCCGGGTGGCACCGGCGGCGCTCCAGTACACGGACCAAACCTGCTTCACGTTCATCTGTCACTCTCCCTTTCTCTTATCAGATGGAAAAATCCTTTTCCCTGAGATGGCCGGTATCCAGCACCGCCGGACGGGGCGGCGTCCGCTTCAGCGGATTGTAGCGGAACCGGCGGCAATGGCCCTCCACCGGCATAACCCCCTGCTTCACGCACATGACCTCCCGCTCGTTGAGCCGGGAGCCGTGCTCACAGTAGGCGCACCGGGGGTCCATATCCTTGCGGAACAGTTTCATAGCGTTTCTCCCTCTCTCCCGGTATTTCCGGTATTACAGGGCGTCAATGGCCACCGCGCCCTCCCGGGCGGCGGCCCGCACCTGGGTCACCGGAGTGTCATAGCTGTCGATGATGCGGGTGGCCAGCGGGTCCTCCAGCTCCTTCTGAATGGTGCGCCGCAGGTTGCGGGCGCCGTAGGTGATGGAGTAAGACTTCTCCGTCAGCCAGTCCACCAGACTGTCCTCGTAGGTAAAGGCGATGCCCTTTTCCTTCAGGGAATCCCGCAGCTCGTCCAGCATAATGCGGGCGATGACCCGGAAATTCTCCTCCGTCAGCCGGTTGAAGCAGATGACCTCGTCCACCCGGTTGATGAACTCCGGACGGAGGAAGCCCTCCAGGGCCTTCATGGCCTTCTCCCTGTCCTGCTGGCTCACCGTGCGGCCGAAGCCCACAGTGCCGCCCTCTTTGGTGCCGCTGCCGGCGTTGGAGGTCATGACGATGATGGTGTTCTCGAAGTTCACCTTCCGGCCGTGGGCGTCGGTGATCTCGCCGTCGTCCAGAATCTGCAGCAGCACGTTCAGCACGTCGGGGTGGGCCTTTTCGATCTCGTCGAAGAGGATGACGGCGTAGGGCTTGCGGCGGATTTTCTCCGTCAGCTGGCCCGCCTCATCATAGCCCACATAGCCCGGCGGGGAGCCCACGATGCGGGAGACGGAGTGCTTCTCCATGAACTCCGACATATCCAGCCGGATCAGGGAATCCGGGGTGTTGAACAGGTCCGTGGCCAGCTGCTTCACCAGCTCCGTCTTGCCCACGCCGGTGGAGCCTACGAAAATGAAGCTGACGGGCTTGTGCTTGGGGCTGATGCCCACCCGGTTCCGCCGCACGGCGGCGGACACGGCGGCAATGGCCTCGTCCTGGCCCACAATGTGCCGCTTCAGCCGCTGCTCCAGCTGGCTCAGCCGCTGGAACTCCTGCTCCCGGATGCGGGCGGCGGGAATCTTGGTCCACAGCTCAATGACGTGGGCCAGGTTCTCCATGGTCAGCTGGGGGTCGCCCTTTTCCAGCAGGGCGCTGAGCTCCGTGTTCAGCTGCATCTCCCGGCTCTTGATCATGGCCATGCGCTCGTAGTCCATCTCGCCGCCCTCGGCGGAGGCCTTCTCCTCCAGCATGGTCCGCTCCTTGGCGTAGTCGTCCAGCTCCCGCTGAATCTCCATGCGCCGGGAAATGCCCTTGTCCTTCAGGTTCAGGTCGGAGCAGGCCTCGTCAATCAGATCGATAGCCTTGTCCGGCAGGAAGCGGTCGGTGATGTACCGTTCGCTGAGCAGCACCGCCTGACGGATGATGCCGTCGGAGATTTTCACGCCGTGGTACTGCTCGTACCGGGGGGCCAGGCCCTTGAGAATCTCCACCGAGTCGGCGATGGAGGGCTCGTTCACCGTCACCGGCTGGAAGCGCCGCTCCAGGGCGGTGTCCTTCTCGATGAACTTCCGGTACTCGTTGAAGGTGGTGGCGCCGATGACCTGAATCTCGCCCCGGGACAGGGCGGGCTTCAGAATGTTGGCGGCGTTCATGCTGCCCTCGGCGTCGCCGGCGCCGGCGATGTTGTGAATCTCGTCGATCATGAGG
Source organism: Dysosmobacter sp. (assembly GCF_034093755.1). Classification (GTDB taxonomy): domain Bacteria; phylum Bacillota; class Clostridia; order Oscillospirales; family Oscillospiraceae; genus Oscillibacter. Next base: position 23,052 of record NZ_JAXEBZ010000071.1, read on the forward strand.
ATGATGTTGCCCAGCTTCTTCACCTCGTCGATAAGTCCCTTCATGCGGCTCTCAAACTGGCCCCGGAACTGGGTGCCCGCCACCAGGGCGGTGAGGTCCAGCAGATAGACCTCCTTGTCCCGCAGCTTGTAGGGCACCTCCCCCCTGACGATGCGCTGGGCCAGTCCCTCGGCGATGGCGGTTTTGCCCACGCCGGGCTCGCCAATGAGGCAGGGGTTGTTCTTCTGGCGGCGGTTGAGAATCTGGATCACCCGCTCAATCTCCTGCTCCCGGCCGATTACCGGGTCCAGCTTCCCCTCCCGGGCACGGCCCGTCAGATTCTGGCAGTAGTTCTCCAGATACTTCCGCTTGTTGTTCTTCTCCCCCTTGCGGTCCTTCTCCCGCTCCCCCCGGGGGGAGCCGGAGGTCTCGTCGCCGCCGCGGGGGGCCTCGCCGCTGTTGAACAGCCTGTTCAGGAAGGGGAAGGTAGCCGTCTTTCCCTCTTCCTCGTCCTCCCCGTCCGTGTCGCCGCCGGGCAGGTCCTCCACGTTCTCCACGCCGTCGAAGGCCTGGAGCATCTCGTGGCTGAGGTTTTCCAGGTCCTCGTCGGAAATGCCCATGCGCTTCATCATCTCATCCACCTGGGGCAGGCCCAGGTCCTTGGCGCACTTCAGGCAGAGGCCCTCGTTGACAGGCTTCCCGCTTTCGTCCAGCCGGGAAATAAACACCACGGCGACATTTTTCTTGCATCTTGAACAAAGTGTAGGCTGCATGGTATACCTCCAGAATATCGACGGGGCCCTGAGCCTTTCAGGCCCGTCTTATGTCAGCGACAGCACGCCCAGGGGCGTGTTTGCCGTGAAAAAGTGAAGCAAAACGGTGTCCGCCGCCGCGCCGGTGTCAAAGGACACGCCGAAGCGCCGCAGCACCCACACCGCCAGAAACAGCGCCAGCGCCCCCTCTATGAGGCCCACCGCGCCGCCGCCCAGGGCGTTGGCGGTGCTGAGCACCGGCAGCTTCATCGTCAGGTCCAGCAGCCGCGCCAGCAGCTTCAGACCCAGCAGCAGCGCCGCGAACACCAGCAGGAACAGTGCCACGTGGATGGTGGACTCCGCCACGCTCATGGCCACCGCCGTGATGACGGAGGCGCCGCTGTCGGCGATTTTCGTTTTGGCGGACTCCAGAATGCCCCGGGCCGGATCATCGTCCAGGCCCAGCAGGGCCAGCAGCTCCCCCACGGAGCTCTCCGCAGGCTGCTCCGGCGGCAGCTTCTCCTCCAGCGCCGTCTCCAGCTTCTCCTCCACCCGCTTCTCAATGGCGGGCTGGATGACGCCGGCGGCCACGGGGGTCAGGGTGTTGGCCGCCAGATTGGCACCCACCAGGGCCGCCACAATCACCGCCAGACCCGCCACGCTGCGGAACAGTCCCCGCCGCATTCCCACAATGAGGAACGCCAGCAGCACCGCCGCCACGATCACGTCTATTATAACAGCTGTCTCCAAAATTGCCTACCTCCCGGCTTGTAAACCTTTTATGAACACTCGCCCAATTTCTGTGTTCTTCGCCGCCCTCCGTCAGGGCAGGAAGATTCTGGCACTGTCGGAGGCCAGCAGCAGCGCCGAGCCGTCGGAGCGCATCAGCACGCCACGGGCGTAATCCGTGCCGGTGAGGCTGGCATACTCCTGCAGCTCCCGGTTGTACAGCACCAGCTTGTCGCTGTACAGCACCGCCGCGTACCGCCCGGCGGCGGACACCCCCAGCACCTGCTCACTGACGCTGAGGGAGGCGATCTCCTGCCCCTCGTCATCCACCGTCACCAGACGGCCCACGCTGCCGGACTGGTACCGGTTCAGCAGCAGCACGCTGAAATCCTCACCCCCCAGGTCATACTCCCGCAGGTACTGCCCCGCGAAGCTGTACACCGGGCCGTCCCCGTCCTTGCCGGAGAAGGCCAGGCACGTGTCGCTGAGGGCGGCAAACTGGCCGCCCCGCCCGGTCACGGACACCACCAGGCCGTCCCTGACCTCCCAGACACCTCTGGGTTCCTCGCTGTCCAGCGGGTAGAAGAGAATGCTGCTGACAAACACGCTGTCATCCTGGCCCAGGGTCACCGCCGCCAGCTCCCGGCAGCTTCCGTCCACGCAGGCCTCCGTCACGAACCGCTCCGAGGAGTGGAACACAAAAGTCTCCTTCATCTGATCGTTGTAGACGGTGACGCCGCCCTTGTATCCCTTCTGCTTGGCCGTGACGGCCATCCAGCCCTTTTCGTTGAGCGTCACGGAGATGTAAGGCTCCGCCGGGTCCGCCGTCAGGTGGACCACCTCTCCGGTGAGGTCCGCCACGTACAGCTCCGTGCCCCCCACATCATAGGCCGCCGCCCGGCCGCCGCCGGACACCAGCGCCGGATTCTCCATGGCCACCGGGACGGAGTACACCTCCTGCCCCCGGCCGTCCAGCACCCGGAACTCCGTGCCGGACAGCACCGCCAGCCCGTCGCCCACGGCGGCGCAGCGGTTTTTGGCCGACGGATCGTAGGTAAACCGCACCGCGCCGCTCTCCTGGCTGCCGCCGTAGGAGAAGTGCCGCCGCAGCACGTCAAGGCCGGTGCCGTCCCGGTAGGCGGCGAACACCACCACCGCCGCCACCGCCGCGATCACCAGCAGGAATGGCAGCACCCGGTGTTTCTTTTTCCGCTTGTTTTCATCCATTGAGCCGTTCATCCTCATACCAAAGCCTCGTCAGATACAGTCCCCCCGGCGGGACGGTAGGCCCCGCCAGACGCCGGTCGCCGCTGTCCAGAATCGCCGGAATGTCCTCCGGCAGGAATTTCCCTTCCGCCGCGTACAGCACCGTGCCGGTGATGGCCCGCACCATGTTGTACAAAAAGCCGTCGGCGCAGACCTTCAGTTCAATGAGGTCGCCGCTGCGGGTGACGTCGCACCAGTAGATGGTGCGGACGGTGGTGCGGGTTTCCGTGCCCACGGAGCGCACCGCCCGGAAGTCGTGAGTCCCCACAAACATATGGGCCGCCCGGTTGAGAAATTCCTCGTCCAGCCGTTTGGGGTAGAAATACGCCCGGTTGACATAAAACGGATTCTTGAATCGGGAGTTGTAGATGCGGTAGGTGTACTCCTTTTTGACGCAGGAGGTGGTGGCGTTGAAATCCTCCGCCACCTCGAAGGCCCGCTCCACGGCGATGTCCTCCGGGGTGTGGGTGTTGATGGCGAAGGGCAGCCGGTCCAGGGGGATGCGGGAGTTGGTGCGGAAGTTGGCGATGTACTTCTCCGCGTGGACTCCGGCGTCGGTGCGGCCGCAGCCGGTGACGTGGACCGGTTCCCCGGTGATCTGGCTGATGGCCTTCTGCAGCGTCTCGCAGACGGTGACGGCGTTTTTCTGGACCTGCCACCCGTGGTAGGCAGTACCGTTGTACATCAGTTTCAGTGCGATATTGCGCATTTCCTTCTCCTTCACTTTCACTCCGGCCAGATGACGCGCACGCCGCTCTCCGGCCAGCGCTCCGCCGTTTGCCAAGGTGAGACAATGTCCCAGGCGCGGAGGGGGAACTCATAGCGGAGCCCGTACTGGTCCGTGCAGGCAAAGCGCAGCTCCACCCGGTCCCCGGCGGCACAGGGCAGGCCGCCGAAGGATTCCAGATGCGTGTATCCGGAATACGTTCCCGGCTCCTCCATGGGCTCCGCCGGGGCCTCCACCGCCACGGCTCCGTTTTTCAGCAGACGGTACACCGGCTCCTCCACCGCCGCGCCGTCCGCCAGCGTCACGCTCTGGTGGACCAGGTACAGCCGTCCATCGCCGGACATGTTGTAGCCCATCTCACCCCAGTTCTCCGCCAGGCGCACCGGCAGCAGATCGTCCATGGAATCGTACCGGGCGATCTCCCGGGTGCGGCGCTGTCCGTCCTCCTCATAGACCACGGTGAAGGCCACCGGGCTTTCCTCCGCGTAGGGCAGCGTCAGCTCGCCGCAGACGGTGCCGTCGGTCAGCTCGTCAAAGCTGTAAGCCCCGGGCCACTGCTGGTTCTCCGCCGGGTCCACGTCGGGACGGTGGGCGATGGCCCGGTCCACCCGGATGTCCCGGCCCTCCGCCGGCGTGACGGAGACGCGGACCGTCAGCTCCCGGAGGGCGGTATCCACGCTGACAGGCGTGACGGACCAGTCCGTCAGGGCCGGCCCCTGAGAAATGGAGCGCTCCAGCGCCTCCATCTGCTCCCGCAGGTCCGAGGCCGCCTGCGTCTGCCGCTCCAGCGCCGCCGTCAGCGTGGAAATCTCCGTGTGCAGCGCGTCAAACCTCTGATTCTGCCGGAGGACTGCCGCCAGCAGGACCACGCACAGCGCCAGCGGCGCCCCATACAGCCACTTCTTCACAGCAATCTCCTCTCTGTCACTCCGGCCAGGTGACGGTGGGACGGTAGGACACCGGAAGCTCCTCCATGTCATCCCACCGCATGGCAATCCGCTCAAAAAACGGGAACTCATACCGCAGGCCAAAGGAATCCGTACAGGCGTAGCTGATCCGTATCCGGTCCCCGGGCGCGCACTCCAGACCGACGCCGTCCAGGATCTCCCCGTTCACTTCCACATCCGTACTATCCGGCATCTGCCGCCCGGTGAACACCAGGGTTCCGTTCCGGTAGACCCGGAACTCGCCGTCCGCGGCCTGTACCTCCCTGCCCGCTATGTCCATCAGTCCGGCGCTCCAGTCGCACTGGGAAAGGGTCTGCTCCCGGCTGCTGTAATGCCAGGAGGTGCTGCCCTGGCTGAGCCGCAGCGGCAGCAGTTCCGTGACGGAATCGCAGCTGAACAGCACCGTGTCGTCCTCCAGCCGCAACTCCAGCCCCATCTCCAGGTCCAGGGGAAAGGTCACCGTCTGTGTATAGGCTCCGCTCTCACTCCGGCGGAACCGCTCCTGCTTCCAGGCCATACGCCAGGGTTCACCCGGACGGCAAAAGCCGACCGTCAGGCTGCGTTCCGCCGCAGCCGGCAGCTCCGCGATCACATCCACACTCAGCAGCCGGTCCGCGGTGTTGACCGTCGGATTCGCAAATGTGACGGAGGGGGTCCGCCGGTCCTCGCCGGCCTGCAGCGCCTGCAAGGCGGCGTCCCTTTCCTCCAGGCGCTCCTTCCAATGCTCCGCTGTCTGCCGCTGTTCCGTCAGCTCCGCCTGCAGACGGCTGATCTCCCCGCTCTGCCGGAGCAGCGCCGCGGCCAGGACGGCGCACAGCGCCAGCGCCAGAAGCGCCGGCCCGTTCTTTTTCAGGAACCCCACCGTACCGTCTCCTCCCCTGTTTACAGGCCCAGGCGGCCCAGCACCATAATCACGATCATCAGCACCACGCCCACGGACAGTGCCACATAGTCCCGGCGCTCATATTTCAGCACATGGAGTCTGGTGCGGCCCTCGCCGCCGTGGTAGCAGCGGCACTCCATGGCGGTGGCCAGCTCGTCGGCCCGCCGGAAGGCGCTGATGAACAGCGGCACCAGAATGGGCACCAGGGCCTTGGCCTTCTGGAAGATGTTTCCGCTCTCAAAATCGGCGCCCCGGGCCTTCTGGGCGGACATGATCTTGTCCGTCTCCTCAATGAGGGTGGGGATGAACCGCAGGGCGATGGACATCATCATGGCCAGCTCGTGAACCGGCACCCGGAACCGCTTCAGCCCGTTCAGCAGCCGCTCCAGACCGTCGGTGAGGGAGATGGGGCTGGTGGTGTAGGTCAGCAGGAAGGTGCCCATAATCAGCAGCATGATGCGCACCACCATCCGGAAGGCGTTCCGCAGTCCCGCGTCGGTGATCCGCACAAAGCCGACGCGCACCAGCTCCGCGCCGGGAGTGAACAGCATGTTCAGCACGGCGGTGAAGAGAATGATGAACAGCACCGGCTTCAGTCCCCGCACCAGGGCCTTCAGGCCCACCCTGGAAATCCGCACGCACACCGCCAGCGCCAGGGCCGTCAGCCCGTAGGACACCAGTCCCCGGGCGCTGAACAGCGCCACGATATAAACCACCACCAGCAGGATTTTCGTCCGGGGGTCCAGCTTGTGGGCGGGGGTGTCGCCTGGAAAATACTGGCCCAGGGTAATGTCTTTCAGCATACCGCACCGCCTTTCTCCAGCTTCACCAGCTCCTCCCGCAGCTCCTCCACGGTGTACACCGCCGGGTCAATGGGCAGCCCCCGCTGCCGGAGGGCCATGGCCACCCGGGTCACCTCAGGCACGTCCAGTCCCGCGGAGATCAGCTCCTCCGCCCGGGCGAACACCTGGCGGGGCGTGCCCTCCATCAGGATGTGGGAGGATTTCAGCACCAGAATGCGGTCCACGTTCCGGGCCACCTCGTCCATGCTGTGGCTCACCAGAATCACGGTGTTGCCCCGGTTGCGGTGGAAGTCCCGGATGTTGGCCATCAGGTTCTCCCGGCCCGCCGGGTCCAGGCCCGCCGTGGGCTCGTCCAGAATCAGCACCTCCGGCTCCATGGCCATGACGCCCGCCAGGGCCACCCGGCGCTTCTGGCCGCCGGACAGCTCAAAGGGGGACTTCTCAAGCGTCTCGCTTTTCAGGCCCACCAGCTTGGCGGTCTCCCGGACGCACCGGTCCAGCTCGTCGCCGGTTTTGCCCATGTTGATGGGGCCGAAGGCGATGTCCTTGTACACCGTCTCCTCAAACAGCTGGTACTCCGGGTACTGGAACACCAGACCCACCCGGAACCGCACGTCCCGGATTTTCTTCGGCTCCGCCCAGATGTCCTTTCCGTCCAGCAGGACGCGGCCGGAGGTGGGCTTCAGCAGTCCGTTGAGATGCTGAATCAGGGTGGACTTGCCGGACCCGGTATGGCCGATGATGCCCAGGAACTCCCCCTGCTTCACCGTGAAGGACAGGTTCTCCACGGCGTTGCGCCGGAAGGGCGTTCCGGCGCCGTAGGTGTGGGTCAGGTTTTCGATCTGCAGAATGTCTTTCACCGTTGTTGTCTCCTCTTACTTCCCCGGAATGGCGTGGCAGATGGCGTCGGCGCACTCGTCCACCGTCAGGGCGTCCAGCGGCACGTCCATGCCGCTCTGGCGCAGGCCGTACAGCAGCGCCACGGTGTCCGGCACCGTCAGGCCCATGGACCACAGCTCCTCCGCCCGGACGAACACCTCTTTGGGGGTGCCGTCCATGGCCACCCGGCCGTCATCCATGACGATGACGCGGTCGGCGTCCTCCGCCTCGTTCATGTGGTGGGTGATCAGCACCACGGTGATGCCCTTCTCCCGGTTCAGCCGGTGGACGGTGGACAGCACCTCCTGGCGGCCGATGGGGTCCAGCATGGCGGTGGCCTCGTCCAGCACGATGCACTCCGGCTCCATGGCGATGACGCCGGCGATGGCGATGCGCTGCTTCTGGCCGCCGGACAGAAGATGGGGGGCGTGCTTCACGAACTCGAACATGCCCACCGCCTTCAGCGCCTCGTCCACCCGGCGGCGGATCTCCTCCGTGGGGACGCCCAGGTTCTCCGGGGCGAAGGCCACGTCCTCTTCCACCACGTTGGCCACAATCTGGTTGTCCGGGTTCTGGAACACCATGCCCACCCGCTGGCGGATGGCCAGCAGCAGCTCCTCATTCAGGGTGTCCATGCCCTCCACGTACACATGGCCTCCCGCCGGCAGCAGCACGGCGTTGAAGGTCTTGGCCAGGGTGGATTTGCCGGAGCCGTTGTGGCCCAGCACCACCACAAAGCTGCCCTTTTCAATGGACAGTGACACCTCCCGCAGAGCGACAGTGTCCCGTCCCCCCTCCTCCGGGGCCGGATAGGTGAAGGAGAGGTCTTTTGTTTCGATCATCGTTGCCATAAGCATCCATCGCTTTCGTAGAGTTGAGCGCAGAATTGAGCACAAAATTTTCGCGGAGCGAAAACAAATTGGAATTATTTTCGCCGCGGCGTGTACGTGGCGAAAATACCTCGACCCGTGCGCCTTGGGCGCACACACCAGTCCGCAGACTGGTGGAAACAGCCGAAGCGCCGCCAGCGGCGGATAGAGCGAAGCTGTTTCGAGGAAGCGGCACGATTGGCGGCCCCAACGGGGCCGGGAATCGTAATGCCGCGACGGTGGATTGCGCCCGT
>NZ_JAXEBZ010000072.1:0-37520 GCF_034093755.1 Dysosmobacter sp.
CCATGTCCTGTGTTATACTCTTGCTCATGAAGGATATGGCCCCCTTTCGTCAAGTTGTGGTGTGGTAACTCAACTTTAACCGATAAGGCCCTATCCTTCATCCTTTTTATTTACTTGTCCAACATGTATTGTAATCCTACAAGAAATTTGGGGAATTCCGGGTTTCCCTCTTGGCAGACGGTGCTATTCCGGCGTATAATAATTTATTAAGCATTGTCAATGGGCACATGCAAAGACGAACACCGGGCGCGCGGCGTCCGTTTACGGAGGAATGGTTCCATGGAATTTCACTTTGCCAAGCGGATGGATTTGTTTCAGGAGGGTATTTTCAGCCAGCTGGATGCCCGGCGCAGAGAGCTGGAGCGGCAGGGCCGGAAGGTGTACAACCTGTCGGTGGGCACGCCGGACTTCCCCCCGGCACCCCATGTGATGCAGGCGCTGACGGAGGCGGCCGCTGATCCGGAAAACTGGAAGTACGCCCTCAGCGACCGGCCGGAGCTGATTGAGGCGGTGCGGGGCTGGTATCGGCGCCGCTATCAGGTGGAGCTGGAGCCGGCGGAGATCATGTCCCTCTACGGCTCCCAGGAGGGCCTGACCCACATCGGCCTGGCGGTCTGCGACCCCGGCGACGTGGTGCTGGCCCCCAACCCCGGTTACCCCATCTTCGAGATGGGCCCCTTCCTGTGCGGCGCGAAGATCGTCCACTATGACCTGCTGGAGGAGAAGGGGTATCTGCCGGACCTGTCCGCCATCCCGGAGGAGACGGCCCGGGCGGCGAAGATGATGGTGGTGTCCTATCCCGCCAACCCCATCTGCCGGACGGCCCCCGCCAGCTTCTACCAGGAGCTGATCGCCTTCGCAAAGAAGTACGACATCATCATTCTCCACGACAACGCCTATTCCGAGATCGTGTTCGACGGGCAGGAGGGCCGCTCCTTCCTCAGCTTCCCCGGCGCGAAGGAAGTGGGCGTGGAGTACAACTCCCTGTCAAAGACCTACAACCTCACCGGCGCCCGCATCTCCTTCGTTCTGGGCAACCGGGAAATCGTGGGCAAGTTCCGCACTCTCCGCTCCCAGATCGACTACGGCATCTTCCTGCCGGTGCAGTACGCCGCCGTCGCCGCCCTCAACGGCCCCCAGGACGGGGTGGAGCGCCAGCGCCTGGAGTATCAGGCCCGGCGGGACGCCCTGTGCGGCGGCTTCCGGTCCATCGGCTGGAACGTGCCGGACAGCCAGGGCAGCATGTTCGCCTGGGCGCCGCTGCCGGCGGGCTACACCAACTCCGTGGAGTTCTGCTTCGAGCTGCTGGAGCGCACAGGACTGCTGTGCACCCCCGGCTCCGCTTTCGGCACTCTGGGAGAGGGACACGTCCGCTTTGCCATGGTGCAGCCGGTGGAGGTCATCCGGGAAATCGTGGCCGCCGTTGGCAGCAGCGGCATCATTCAGGGAAAATAAGCCGGAGAGCGGCGCGCACGGTTCCGGTGTGCGCCGCCCTTTTTCACAGAAAATCAAAAATTTTGAAGGGAAGTGTATCGTTTCTGCCGGCTGAAACGTCATAGGAACAGAGGGTGCAGATGCGTGCGGCCTTCGCGCCGCCTTACGATAGAGAAAGAGGAACAAGGATTGCTTGCTGATACACACGAACCGCTGGCGAAGCAGGATGACCGCCTTCTGCTGACGGAGATCTACCAGCGGGACTATTCCCGGATGATGGCGGTGGCGATGCAGATCCTGTCATCCCACAGCAGGGCAGAGGACGCCGTCCATGAGACCTTTTTGAAGATGCTGACCCACATGGACTCCCTGCGGGCCGTTCCGGAGGAGCGGCGGATTTACTGGGTGCTGACAGTGACGAGAAACACCGCGCTGGACATGCTGCGAAAGGAGGGGCGGGAGATGCCGATGGAACACGCGCCGGAGGCGGCCGCCCCCCGGGAGGAGGGGGAGGTACAGCGCCTGGTGGAGCTGATCCGCGCTATGCCGGAGAATTACCGGCGCATTCTGGAGCTGCGGTTTCTGGCGGAGTGGAGCAACGCGGACATCGCCAGGGAGCTGAACATGAGCGTTGGCGCCGTCAAGACCCGGCTGTCCCGGGGACGGCAGGCGCTGATTCAACGCATGAGGGAGGAGGGGTATACCTGTGGCTGATCTGTTTGACGATCTGCTGAAAGAGGCACTGATACAGGCCATGGAGGAGGACCTGCGGGACCTGCCGGAGGACAGCCGGCCCATGTCGGACCGGCAGCGCCGGCGGATGGAGCAGCTGCTGGCGGACCCGGATGCCTGCCGTGCCGCGGCGGAGGAAGCGAAGGCGGCCGCCCCCGGGAAGCGGGGGAAATGGCGGTTTCTGCGGTTTACCGCCGCGGCCGCGGCGGTGGCGCTGCTGGCCACCTCCGCCATTGCCTACACCGTCACCGGCGGCGCCTTCTTCCGGGAGATGTTCCTGCGCCGCGCCGGCGAAGAGGCCTATGCCGCCTGCATGGACGCCGACCAGCTGCTGGAGCTGGGCAGCAAAAGCGTGGGCACCGTGGTGGAAAATGAGAATCTGCGGCTGGAGCTGGTGGACGCCGTATGCAGCGGCAACACTGCCATGGTGGCCGTCCGGGTGACGGCGAAGCAGCTGGAGAGCTTCTCTCAGGAGAGCGGAGAGTACCGGAATTACGGCTTTCTGGATGTGAGCGACTCCATCTCCCAGGGGGACGAGGCCTTCGGCGCCGGCTGGCGGTATGTGTTCTCCGACGAGGACCCCACGCTGGCGGACAATGAGTGCTTCCTGGTGTTGACCATCACCAGCCGCAGCGAGATTCCGGAGGGGACCTACCGCGTCCTGCTGGGGGATTTCGGCTGGGAGACGGCGGACAGCGAAGAAGTGCTGTATCCCGGCAGCTGGGAACTGCCGGTGCATCTGAGCGGGGAAAACGGGGCCAGCCAGACGGTGGAACTGGCCGCGGAGCTGCCCCTGAACGGCTATACCTATCTGCTGACGGAGGCGGTGTCCACACCGCTGACGCTGACTATGGAGTTCACCTGTGACAGCGGCGATCCGGACTGCCCCGACGGCCTGCTGGCCGCGCTGGGAAGCCTGGAGCTGCGGCTGAGGGACGGTACTGTGCTGCGGGGGCAGGATTTCACCACGCTCTGCAGCGCCGCCGGGACAGGTGAGCGGTGGAACATTACCGTGGGGCTGGAATTTTCCGTGCCCCTGCCGGCAGGGGCTGTCCAGTGTCTGTCCCTGGGGGGACAGACACTGGAATTGGACTTGCCTGCGCTGGACTGAGGGAGGTATGTGATGCGGGACTATCAGCGGGAACTGCAGGCCCTGCGGGAGAGAATCGCCTGCTGCCAGGAAGACCGGAACGTGCTGAACGCCCTGCTGGAGCAGGAGCGGGTCTGCCGGGAGGAGATGGAGCGCTGCCGCGCCGTCCGGGACAAGGAGCAGCGGGACGTGGACCGGTTGGAGGGTGTGTCCCTGGCCAGTCTGCTGGCGTCGCTCCGGGGCGACCGGGATGAACGGATGGACAAAGAGCGGGCGGAGGCCTGCGCCGCCGCCCTGCGGTACGAGGCCGCCAGACGGCAGCTGGACGAGGTGCTGGCGGACGCGGAGTTCCGCCGCCGGCGCATTGCGGACAACCGCTTTGCCCGGGAGGAGTATGACCGGCTGCTGGAGGAAAAGGCAGCGGAGCTGGCGGCCCGGAACCCTGCCGCGGCGGAGAAGCTGCGGCAGATCGAGCAGCTGCTGACGGAGCTGACGGACCGCCGCCGGGAGCTGCAGGAGGCCATTTTCGCCGGGGAGACGGTGGAGGCAAAGCTGCGCTTCCTGCTGGAAAAGCTGGACAGCGCCGCCGGCTGGAGCACCTTCGACCTGATGGGCGGCGGACTGCTGGCGGACATGGCCAAGTATTCCCATCTGGACGAGGCCCAGAAGCTGGCGGGGGAATTGCAGAGCGCCCTGCGCCGCTACGAGGCGGAGCTGGCGGACGTGACCATCTCCGCCGATTTCCGGATCGAGGTGGGGGGCTTCCTCACCATGGCGGACGTGTGGTTCGACAACATCTTCACCGACTGGGCGGTGCGGGACCACATCCGGGAATCGGAGAGCCGCGTGCGGGACACAAGGCGGCAGGTGGAGGCCCTGCAGGAAAAACTGCGGTCGGATATGTCTGCCGCGGAAGAAGCGCTGGACCGGGTTCGCGGCCAGTGGCGGCAGACGGTGGAGCAGCTGTAAATAGGAGGAGCTGTTATGGAGTTTGTCCCTTTTGCGCTTCTGGCAGCATGGTGCGCTGCGGATCGTATCTGCAGCAAGCGGTTTCCACGGTACAGGCGGTTTTGGGAGCGGATGGAGTTGCCGATGTGTGTGCCCCTCTCCGTAGTGGTGTCAATCTATTGCGGTTTTTTGTTCTTCGCCGTGTATGACACGCTTGCCGCGCCGGTGTCCAAGGGCGATAAGGTCTTTATGGTGATCTTCATCGGAATTATCGTCTCGGTGTACGCCGCCATGACAGCCATCGTCTGGCGGGACTGGTGGAAAAAGAGAAAAAAATGAGCCTCCGGCGTGACCGGAGCTTTGGGAAGAGCCGCGGCCTGGGCCGCGGCTTTTTATGACCTCTGCCATTTTAAGAAAATCTTAAAGGATTTCCACCTTTCTTTCCAAGGAGTGGCGGAGGTATGATAGGGACACAAGGAGGGAAGCCCATGTATCACATTCTCATCTGCGATGACGACCGGGACATTGTCAATGCCCTGAATATTTTTCTGGACAGTCCGGACCACCGCCTGTTTTCCGCCTATACCGGCCGGGAGGCGCTGGAGATTCTGGAGCGGGAGGAAATCCATCTGGTGCTGATGGACATTATGATGCCGGAGATGGACGGCATTTCCGCCATGGCGGAGATCCGGAAGCGGAGCAACGTGCCGGTGATCCTGCTGACGGCCAAAAGCGAGGACACGGATAAGATTCTGGGCCTCAACGTGGGGGCCGATGACTACATCACCAAGCCCTTCAACCCGGTGGAGGTGGCGGCCCGGGTCCGGTCCCAGCTGCGGCGGTACGTGCACCTGGGGGGCGCGCCCCGGCGGCCGGAGGTGCTGCGCTGCGGCGGTGTGGAGCTGGATGACCGGGCCAAATCGGTGACGCTGGACGGCGAGCCGGTGTCCCTGACTCCTACGGAGTATGAGATTCTGAAGCTGCTGATGGAGCACCCGGGGCAGGTGTATTCCCCGAAGGAGATTTACCGCCTGGTGTGGAAGGACGCGCCTTTCGGCAGCGAAAACACCGTGGCCGTCCACATCCGCCACCTGCGGGAGAAGATCGAGCTGGACCCGGCGGAGCCGCGGTGGCTGAAAGTGGTGTGGGGCCAGGGCTACAAGATGGAGAAAGGAGAACGGACATGAGTGAGAGCGTGCTGAGGGAAGAAAACCTGCTGCCGGGGGAGGCGCTGCCCAAGTCCCGCCGGTTCACCGGCAGCCTGCCGCTGAAGGTTCTGGCGTTTCTGCTGGTGCCGGTGCTGTCGCTGCTGGCGGCGGCAGCCGTCTTCGCGGGGGTGCTGATGGCGGACTACGGTGTCTATGACCGGGAGACCACCCAGGTGCGGGACGTCCTGTACGGCGAGATCGCACGGGAGGACGGTCAGATCATCGGCTACAACGTCTGCCGGGGCGACTGGAAATACGCGGAAGAGTACATCGCGGAGCGGAACATTGCCGCCGTCCTGATTCTGGACGAGGGCGGAGCGCAGGTCTGGCGGGGCGGCGAGGGGTATCTGGATACGCCCTGGCTCTACACCACCCAGATGGGCTGGGATGGTTCCCTGGTGGCGGAGAAGGCGCTTCCCCACGGTCCGTACATCATCCGCGTCGGGCTGGACGAAACCTTTGCCAAAGATGACGCCTATGCCCGGGCAGACCGCATGGTGGACATTGGCTACGCCCTGCGGTACTGGGTGTGGGTCATCGCGGCGGCCTGCGCCGTGCTGGCGCTGGGCTGCGGAGTGTTTCTGCTGTGCGCCGCCGGCTGGCGGAAGGGCGCGGTGGCGGTCCGCCCCGGCTGGGGGACGAAGATTCCCTTCGACCTGCTGGCCGCCGCCGCGGCCCTGGCCGGGTTCGGCCTGCTGGAATTTGGGCTTGAAATCTACTGCTTCCGGTTTGACGGCTCGGCGATGGGGCTGGTGTTTGCCGCCCTGTCTGCCGCCGCGGCGGAGGTGCTGGCCATGGGCTGGGCCATGAGCGCGGCGGTGCGGGTGAAGCTGGGGGGCTGGTGGAAAAACACCCTCCTGTGGCGCTTCGGACGCCTTGTCTGGCGGGGGCTTCGCAAAGCCGGCGGTGCCGCGGGACGGTTTTTCCGGTGGCTGCTGGCCGCGCTGCCGCTGGTGTGGAAGGCGCTGCTGATCGTCGGCGGCCTGTGGCTGCTGGAGCTGCTGATGATCCTGCTGTGCTGGTGGGAGACGGACGTGCTGCTGGCGCTGTGGGTGCTGGAAAAGATCCTGCTGACGCCGCTGGTGGTGTACGCGGTGCTGGCGCTGCGGCGGCTGCAGCGAGGCGGTGAGGCCCTGGCTGCCGGAAACCTCTCCTGCCAGGTGAGCACCCGGCGTCTCGTGGGGGACCTGCGCCGTCACGCGGAGAACCTCAACAGCATCGGCGACGGCATGGCCAGAGCGGTGGAGCAGCGGATGCGCAGCGAGCGGCTGAAAACGGAGCTGATCACCAACGTCTCCCATGACATCAAAACCCCCCTGACCTCCATCGTCAACTACGCGGAGCTCATCGGCCGGGAGCCGCCGGGCAGCGAAAAGACCACGGAGTACGCCGGCGTGCTGCTGCGGCAGGCGGAGCGGCTGAAAAAGCTCATTGAGGACCTGGTGGAAGCCTCCAAGGCCTCCACCGGCAACCTGGAGGTGCATCTGACCCCCTGTGAGGCGGGGGTGCTGCTGACCCAGGCAGCGGGGGAGTACAGCCGCCGTCTGGAGGACCGGAAGCTGACGATGGTGCTGCGGATTCCGGAGGAGCCGGTGACCATTCTGGCGGACGGCCGGCGGCTGTGGCGGGTGCTGGACAACCTGATGAACAACATCTGCAAGTACGCCCTGGAGGGCACCCGGGTGTACCTTCTGCTGGAGCGGCAGGGCGGCGAGGCGGTGATCTCCTTCAAGAATACCTCCGCCCAGCCTCTGGAGCAGTCCGCAGACGAGCTGCTGGAGCGGTTCGTCCGGGGGGATGCCTCCCGCACCTCCGAGGGCAGCGGCCTGGGGCTTTCCATTGCCCGTAGCCTGACGGAGCTGCAGAAGGGGAAGCTCACACTGACGGTGGACGGCGACCTCTTCAAGGTGGTGCTGCGGTTCCCGGTGCGGGAGGAAACAGGAAAAGGCCAGCCCTGATGGGCTGGCCTTTTCCCGGAAGATTGATGAAAAAGAAGCTTTGTGCTCTTGCAATTCTTAATTTACCGGGAAATTGTGAAACAAACCAGCGCAAACTATTAAAAAAGTTTTAAATCTTCCGGGGACCGGATCGGGAACTGTCGTAAAACGGCAGAGGGATAACCGCCGCCCCTTTCCCATACAGTGGAAGCGGAAAGGGGGATGAATATGCGTAAACGGATCACGGTCCTGCTTACGGTGCGGGACCCCAACCCGCCGGAGGTGCTGCGCCGGGCGCTGGTGCGTCTCACCGCGGAGCACCTGCGGCACTGGGCGCGGCAGCGGGAAGCAAAGCGGCCATGAGAATTGCCGCCTATTGCCGGGTCAGCACCGGCCGGGAGGAGCAGCTGGACAGCCTGAGCCGCCAGAAGCAGTTCTTTGAAACCTACGCCGCCCGGAACGGCTATGAGCTGTACGGCATTTACCCCGACGAGGGCATCAGCGGCCGGGCACTGAAAAACCGGCGGGAGTTCCAGCGGATGCTGGCGGATGCGGAGGGCGGGTGCTTCGACATGATTGTGGTGAAGGACGTGTCCCGGTTTGCCCGCAACACGGTGGACGCCCTGACGGCGGTGCGCCGTCTGCGGCGGCTGGGGGTGGAGGTGCTGTTCCTGTCCAACAACATGACGGTGCTGGGGCAGTCGGAATTTGTGCTGACTATGTTCAGCGCCCTGGCCCAGGAGGAGAGCGCCAATCTGTCCGCCCGGGTGAAGTTCGGCAAGCGGGTCACCGGGGAGCAGGGCCGGACGCCCACGGTGGTTTACGGCTATGACCACGTGGACAACCTGCACCTGCGGGTCAATCCCCGGGAGGCGGAGACGGTGCGGTACATCTTTGAGCAGTACGTCCGGGACGGCTGGGGCTGCCGCAGAATCGCCCAGGCCCTCAATGACCGGGGGATTCCCACGAAGAAGGGGAACCTGTGGGACGCCCGGGGGGTGGGGCGCATCCTGCGGAATTCCATCTACTGCGGGGAGTATGTGAACTGCAAATACCAGGTGGCGGATTTTCTGGAGGGGCGTCTGGTTCCCGCGCCGCCGGGGGACCGGCTGTGCCACCGGCGGCCGGAGTGGGCCGTGGTGCCGCCGGAGCTGTTCCGGGCGGCCCAGCGGGAACTGGCGCTGCGGCAGCGGCCGGGGACCCGCTACAGTGGGGTCCACCTGTTCAGCGGCCTGATCCGCTGCGGCGTCTGCGGCCGGGTGTACGGCCGGAAGGACCGGGGCGAAGTCCTGTGGCGCTGTCCCGGCCATGACCGGGAGGGAAGCTGCCCCAACCGGACCTTCCTGCGGGAGGAGGAGCTGAAGGAGGCCCTGCGCCGCCACTGGCAGCGGGCGGGGAATCTGACGGACCTGGCGGCGGAGGCGGCGGCCCAGGCGGGAGACATGGCGCCGCCGGAGGAGCTGCGGCGGGAGGCGGAGCGGTTTCTGAACCTGGAGACCATGACCAACCCGGCACTGCGGACGCTGCTGGAGGGGATCACGATCCGGGAGGACCGGCAGGCGGAGATTGTGCTCCGGCCGCTGCAAATACCCGGTTTGTAGGCCATGGCGGAGGCCGTGGACCCCATTGTTCTGGATACCCGGGTGGTGGACGTCTGCGACTGCCGGAACGAGTGCGAGCTGGCGGAGATTCCCGCCTATATCAGCCGCTGCTTCGACGGCGAGCTGTCCACCGGCGGGGACCTGCGGCGGATCTACGTGACGCTGGGGCAGTTCTCCATCGTCCGTCTGGAGCGGGATTCCCAGCTGCTGATCCCCGTCTATGACTACTGCATGCCCTGCAAGGAGTGCGGCCGGGATAACAACGGCGGCGGCCCCGGCGAGGACCCCTGCGGCCTGTTCCGCAGCATCCAGTTCCCCACCGGCGAGTTCTTCCCGCCCAACACCGTCCGTCAGCCGGAAACCTACGAGGACACCCGCAGCTACTGCAGCTGCCCGTGAGAAAAACACCGCCATCCGGCGGTGTTTTTTCTGTCATAGCCGGGACAAGTCCCTCATACAGTGGAGCAGATGCAGGAGGGAACGGAAATGGAACAGGAGAAATCAATCATCTGTTATGAACAGGCGGCCATGGCCCTGCCGGGCCGGCTGCGCCGGGCCGCTATGGCGGAGCCCCGACAGCGGCAGGCCCAGGCGGAGGAGTTCCGCCTCCGGGCGGGCCGCACCATGACCATCCTCACCGGTGAGGGGGAGTGGGACACCGGCGTTCCGGTGGAGCAGGGAGATCTGGAGGCACTGTGCAACCTTGCCACGGAGTTTTCCCGCTACGCGGCGGTGGAGACGCTGCGCCGGGGCTTTTTGTCGCTGCAGGGCGGCGGCCGGGTGGGCCTGTGCGGCTCGGCGGTGATGAAGGAGGGAAGCTGCGCCAACCTGAAGGACTTTTCCTCGGCGGCCATCCGCATCCCCCGGGAGGTGACGGGCATCGGCGACGGTCTGGCGCCCCGACTGTTCCGGGAGGGGCGGTTTTGCAGCACGGTGATCCTGTCTCCGCCCGGCGGCGGGAAGACCACGCTGCTGCGGGATCTGATCCGGTGCCTCTCTTACGGCACGGCGGAGCGGCCGGGGCTGCGGGTGGCGCTGGCGGACGAGCGGGGGGAGGTGGCGGTGATGCTGCGGGGCCTGCCCCAGATGGACATCGGCCCCCGCACCGACGTGCTGGAGGGCTGTCCCAAGGCAGAGGCGGTGCCCATGCTGCTGCGGGCCATGAATCCCCAGGTGGCGGCGGTGGACGAGATCACCGCCCGGGAGGACCTGCGGGCCATGACCATGGCCGCCAACTGCGGCGTTGGGCTGCTGGCCACCATCCATGCCGCCAGCGTGGAGGAGCTGCGGCACAAGCCGCTGTACGCGGAATTGCTGGCGGCCCGGGTGTTCACGTTTGCCGTGGTGATCCGCCGGGAGGCGGGACAGCGGCAGTATCAGGTGGAGGAACTGGAATGCTGAAGCTGCTGGGGAGCCTGTGCGTGTTCGCGGCTGCCGGCTGGGCCGGAGGAATGCAGCTGCGGCGGGGCCGGCGCCGGCTGGCCCTGCTGCGGGGACTTTCCGCCGCGCTGGAGCAGATGACGGGGGAGATCCGGCTGAACCGGACGCCCATGCTGCGGCTGCTGGGACAGCTGGCGCAGCGTCGGGGCGGGGAGGCGGCGTTCTTCCGCACGGTGAGGGCGGATGTGAAAAATGGGACAGACCTTCCGGCGGCGTGGCGGAGCGCGGCGCGGAGTCTGGAGGTGTCGGAGGAGGTCCGGGCGGCGCTGGAGGAACTGGGAGAGCGCCTGACGGGAGACGAGGAGCAGGCCTGCCGGGGCCTTTCCCAGGCCTGCGACACGGTGCGGAAGGCCGCGGAGGAGCTGCGCCGGCGCCAGCCGGACACGGAGCGGCGGAACGCGGTTCTGTGGGCCTCCGGCGCGGCGATGCTGGTGATTTTGCTGATTTGAGGATAACGGATATGGATGTGGACCTGATTTTCAAAATCGCGGCCATCGGGATACTGGTGGCGGTGCTGAATCAACTGCTGATCCGCTCCGGGCGGGAGGAGCAGGCCATGATGACTACCCTGGCGGGCCTGGTGGTGGTACTGATGATGCTGGTGCAGGAGATCAGCGACCTGTTTCAGCTGGTCAAGACCCTGTTCCGCTTCTGACCATGGAACTGGTATTCCGCGCCGCGGCGGCCTGCGTGCTGGCGGCACTGCTGGCGCTGCTGCTGAAAAAGGGAACGCCGGAGCTGGCGCTGGCGCTGACGGTCGGCGCGGCTGCCGTGGTGTTTTTGCTGCTGGCGGGCCAGATGGAAGGGCTGCTGGATCTGCTGCGGGAGATGGAGGAGGGCACCGGTCTGGACCGGGAGCTGCTGGCGCCGCTGTACAAGACCATCGGCATCGCGCTGGTGGTGCGTGTGGGCAGCGGACTGTGCCGGGACGCCGGGGAATCGGCTCTGGCGGCGGTGCTGGAGACGGTGGGGACGGTGTGCGCCCTGCTGGCGGCGGCGCCGCTGCTGCGCCAGGCCCTGGGAATGCTGATGGAGTTGATGAGACAATGAGGCGATGGGTGATCTGCGGGGTGCTGTGCCTTCTGACGCTGACGGTCAGCGCCGGGGCGGCTGAGGTGCCGGAGGAGCTGCGCCGGGCGCTGCCCAGGGAGACACAGGAACTGCTGCGCCAGACAGAGGACGGAAGCGACGCGTCTTTCCGCGGCGGCCTCAGCGAAATTCTGACGGCGGTAAAACGGCAGTTCCGCACCGTATTGCGCCAGCAGACCCGGGGAGCGGCGCTGGTGGTGCTGGCGGCGATGCTGTGCGGCGTGATGGACGGCGCGGGGCAGGCCGTGGGAGACCGGGTGCGCCTGACACCCATGGTGGGGGCGCTGTCAGTGACCATGATCAGCGCCGGCAGCCTGGATTCCCTGGTGGGGCTGGGGGTGGAGACCATTGATGCCATGGGGGCGTTCTCCAAGGTGCTGCTGCCCACCCTGGCTGCCGCGGCGGCCGCCTCCGGGGCCATGAACACCGCCACGGCCCAGCAGGTGGCCACGGTGTTTTTCGTGGATGTGCTGCTGCAGCTGATCCGGGAGCTGCTGCTGCCGCTGGCGTATCTCTATATCGGCGTTCTGACGGCCTCCTCCATGCTGGCGGACGGGCGGCTGAAAGGGATTGCCGCGGGGCTGAAAAAGTGCGTCACGTTTCTGCTCAGCGGTGCGCTGATCGTCTTTACCGTGTACCTCTCCGTCAGCCGGGTTCTGTGGGGAAGTGTGGATAACATGGCGGTGAAAATGACAAAAACGGCCATCTCCGGCGTGGTGCCGGTGGTGGGCGGCATTCTGGCCGACGCGTCGGAGACGGTGCTGGCGGGGGCGGGGATGCTGAAAAACACGGTGGGCATCTTCGGCATGCTGGCGATTCTGGCGGTCTGCGCCCTGCCGTTTCTGCGGCTGGGAGTGCAGTACCTGCTGTACAAGCTGGCGGCGTTTCTTGCGGGTACGGTGGGGCCGCCGGAGCTGCGGGACCTGATCGACGGTCTGGCGGGGGCCTTCGGTCTGGTGCTGGGCATGACCGGCGCCTGCGCGCTGCTGCTTCTGGTGTCGGTGCTGTCCTCCGTGGCGGCGGTGACGCCATGATGGCGGCGCTGCGGAGCTGGCTCACCGCCGTTCTGACCACGGCGGTGCTGCTGTCCCTGGCGGAACGGCTGGCGCCGGAGGGGTCCTTGCGGAAGATCACCTCCCTGGTGGGCGGCCTCATTCTGCTGGTGGTGCTGACCCGGCCTCTGACCGCCCTGGGGGCGGGGGAGCTGCGGCTGGACTATGAGGACCGGAGCGCCGCCGTGGAGCAGCGGCGGCAGGAGCTGCAGGCGGAGAACGACAAAACGCTGGCGGAACTCATAGCCCGGGAAACGGAAGCATATATATCGGACAAAGCGGCGGAGCTGGGGCTGGAGTGTCAGGCGTCAGTGACGGTGGCGCCCAATGCCGACGGCATCCCGGTGCCGTGGTCGGCGGAGCTGAGCTGCGGGCCCTCCGGAGCACTGGCGGCGGAGCTGGAACAGGCGTTGGGGATTCCCAGAGAGAGGCAGGTTTTCCATGGAACAGGATAAAAAGACGAAGCGGCTCGGAGCGCTGTGGGGGAAGTACGGATTTGTCCTGCTGGTCCTGCTGGCGGGGGTGGCGCTGCTGCTGTGGCCCACGGAGCCGAAGGAGCCCCCGGGGCAGGGGCAGACGGAGACGGTCCGGGAGGCGGAGAGCCTTGCGGAGACGGAGGAGCGGATGCGGAGCATCCTGTCCGAAATCGACGGCGTGGGACAGGTGAGGCTGATGCTGACGCTGGAGAGCACCCGGGAGCGGGAGTTCATGCAGGACACGGAGCTCTCCTACAGCGGCGCCACCGCCGCGCCGGATGACTACACCCGCCGGTCGGAGGCGGTGATTCTGTCGGGGGATGACGGAGAGGAGCCGGTGGTGGTCCGCAACGTGGGACCCACTTACCGGGGGGCGCTGGTGGTCTGCACCGGCGGCGGAAACGCGGAGGTAAAACTGGCGGTGACCCAGGCGGTGGCCGCCCTGACGGGGCTCAGCTCAGATCGGATCACGGTGGTCAAATGTCAATCATAATCTGGAGGAGGAAAGGCACTATGAGCCGGAAATTGCGGAAGAACACCATGCTGCTTACCATGCTGCTTCTGATCGGAGCCGCGGTATTCCTGAACTGGAAATACACCGCCCAGTCCGGGGAGGAGGCGGTAAACGGGAAAATCCTGGGAGAGGCCACCCTGGTTTCCGGGGAGGGCGACACCTCCGCCGCGGCGGACGAGGAGACGGTGTACACCGGGTCGGACTACTTTGCCTCCGCCCGGCTGACCCGCCAGCAGGCCCGGGACAGCGCCATTGACCTGTTGGAAAAGGCGGCGTCGGAGAACGGGGCGGACACCTCCGTGCTCAACGAGGCGTCGGAGAGCATTCAGGTGCTGGCGTCCTACGCCCTGACGGAGTCCCAGATTGAGAATTTGGTCACCGCCAAGGGCTACCGGGACTGCGTAGCCTTCATGAGTGACGACAGCGTCAGCGTGGTGGTGGCCACAGACAGCGGCGAGCTGACGGCGGAGGACGTGGCCAAGATCACGGACATCACCAAAAGCGAGACGGGCTACGCCGCCGGCAGCATCCGGATCATGGCGGCGGACTGAGGGGAAAGACTTTTCGCGCCCAATGAAATTCCTGTTGTATTTTTACAGGCGCCATGGTACAATATATGCCATGAAAACGAAAGCACTGTCCCTCAGGATACGAAGGATAAGGAGATTATTGCGTGATGAGCGAGAATAAGGATTATATGACGCTTCCCCAGGAGGGCGGCAGCATCCACATCTCGGAGGAAGTGATTGCTGCCATCGCCGTGGGCGCCGTGCGGGATGTGGAAGGCATCTCCGGCATGATGACCGGCATGGGCGGCACCGTTTCCGAGCTGGTGAACAAGAAGAACGCGGTGAAGGGCCTCAAGGGCGTGAAGATTGACATGACCGGCGATACGCTGACGCTGGACCTGTACGTGACGGTGCAGTACGGCGCCGCCATCCCCGAGGTGGCGGAGAATGCTCAGAAGGCCGTCATCAGCAGCGTGGAGGCCATGACCGGCTGCACCGTGGGCATGGTCAATGTCCACGTGGGCGGCGTGACCATCGCTTGAGAGGGACGGACGAATCATGACACGAAATACTGCGCGGGAGATCGCCGTCCATCTCTCCTATGAGATGAATTTCACCAGGCTGACTGCCGGAGAGCTGCTGGACCAGCGGCTGACGGCGGAGAGCTTTGCCGCTCTGGCGGAGGAGGAGCCGCTGTACAGCGAGGCTCCCAACGCCAAGCAGGACCAGTATATCCGCCGTCTGGTAAGCGGCGTGGCGGAGCATGCCGCCGAGCTGGACACCTATATCGCCAAATACGCCCGGGGCTGGAGCTTCGCCCGGATTCCGCTGGTGGCCTCCGCCATCATGCGGGTGGCCATGTTTGAGATTCTCTACATGCCGGACGTGCCCAACGGCGTCTCCATCAACGAGGCGGTGGAGATTGCCAAGAAGTATGAGACGCCGGAGACGGTGAAATTCATCAACGGCATTCTGGGCAGCTTCGTCCGCCAGGAGCTTCCGGAGGAGAAGAAGGAAAACTGAGACAGACCGACCAGCGGGGCGCGGCGGCAGCCGCCGTCCCGCTTTTGTCATGGCAGGGAGGGACAGGCCCGTGCAGGTGTGCCCGAGAAGCAGAGCGTATTGGGTCAGAATGGTGATTCTGACGGTGGTGATCGCCGCGGCTCTGACCGGGGCGGCTTACGGGGCCTGCCGCCTGGTCCGGCCGCCGGAAAGAGGGGAACTGACAGAGGTATCAGGCAGCTTTTCCCGCATGGAGGTTACCACCACCAATACCCACTATGCCGATCACTGCCGCTGGTGGATCTATCTGGAGGGAACGGACGGCGGGTACTGCGTGGATCAGGATACAGGTTTTCCCGGAGACGCGTTTCCCGCTCAGGCGGGCGATACGGTCACGCTGCTGTGCACGGCGGAGGAACCGCCGTCGGACGTTTACGGCATCCGCGCCGACGGGGAGGAGATTCTGTCCTATGAGCAGGCGGCCCGGGGAACGCGGGTCCACGCCTGCCTGAGATTCGGCGGCTGCGCCCTGCTGCTGGCCCTTTGCTGGCTGGGCTGGCTGGGGAGTCACCGCTATACCACGGAAAAGCCTGCCCTGTATCGCAGCTACCGGGGCCGCCGCCGTTTCCGCTGAGGTCCGGAAAGGAGAGATCATGGAACAGCATATTTTCGGCGTCACCGAGGTGAACAACCTGGTGAAGCTGCTGCTGGACGACGAGCCCATGCTGCAGAACATCTGTGTGCGGGGCGAGCTGTCCAACTATAAAATCTATCCCTCCGGCCACCACTACTTCACCCTGAAGGACCCGGAGGGGGCGCTGCGATGCGTCATGTTCAAGGGCTCCGCCATGAAGCTGCGGTTCCGCCCGGAAAACGGCATGAAGGTGCTGGTTACCGGCCGGGTGACGGTGTTCCCCCGGGACGGGGCCTATCAGCTCTACTGCAGCCAGCTGACGCCGGAGGGTGTGGGGGACCTGTATGTGGCCTTCGAGCAGCTGAAGGCCAAGCTCCACGCTGAGGGCCTGTTTGATCCGGCCCACAAAAAGCCGCTGCCGGCCTATCCCCGGCGCATCGCCATCATCACTTCCTCCGCCGGCGCGGCGGTTCATGACATGATCCGCATTCTGCGGCGGCGGTATCCCATCGCCAGGGTGATTCTGCTGCCGGTGCGGGTGCAGGGGCCGGAGGCGCCGCCGGAGATCGTGGGAGCCATCCGCTACGCCAACCGCTGGAAGGTTGCGGACCTGATCATCACCGGCCGGGGCGGCGGGTCCATCGAGGACCTGTGGGCCTTCAACGATGAGCGGGTGGCCAGGGCCATCTATGACTCGGAGCTGCCGGTGATCTCCGCCGTAGGCCACGAGCCGGACGTCACCATCTCCGACTTTGTGGCGGACGCCCGGGCATCCACGCCCTCCAACGCCGCGGAGATCGCCGTGCCGGACCAGACGGAGCTTCTGCGGTATCTCAGGGACAGCGCGGCCCGCATTGCCCAGGCGGAGACAGGGAAAATTACTTTACAGAGACAGCGGCTGGATACCCTGGCCAGCAAGCGGGTCCTGCGGGACCAGATGGCCTATGTGCAGGACAAGCGGATGCTGCTGACCCACGCGCAGCAGCGGCTGGGCGATCTGGGGGGACAGCTGGTGTCCCGCCGCCGGGAGAAGTTTTCGGCGCTGGCCGCCGCCCTGGACGCCATGAGTCCGCTGAAGGTCCTGGGCCGGGGCTATGCCATGGTGCAGGATGAAAGCGGCGCTGTTGTCAGAAGTTACCGGGAGGCCCCCCGGGGAGCGAAAGTCGCCGTGACGCTGGGGGAGGGCCGGCTGGAGTGTACCGTGGACCGGTCCGTCAGTCATACGGAGCAGGAGGAGACGAAATGAGCGCAAAGAAAAAGACGTTTGAAGAACAGATTGCCCGGCTGGAGGAGATTGTTTCCCTGCTGGAACGGGGAGACGCCCAGCTGGCGGATTCCCTGTCCCTGTTTGAAGAGGGGACCAAGCTGATCGCCGCCTGCTCCAAAGAACTGGACCAGGCGGAGCAGACGGTGGTACGGCTGATGAAGGGACAGGACGGCGCTCCCGTGGAGCTGCCTTTTGAGGAGGAATGAGCAATGGAGAAAGCTGTATTTGACGCCCGGTACGAGGTGTACCGCCAGGCGGTGGAGGAATATCTGAACGGCCAGTTTACGGAGCAGACGGACTGGAGCGACCTGTATGACTCCATGCGATACAGTCTGCTGGCCGGCGGCAAGCGCATCCGCCCGGTGCTGACCCTGGAGTTTGCCCGCATCGCCGGCGCCGGGGAGGACTGGCGCTCCGCCCTGCCGGCGGCCTGCGCGCTGGAACTGGTGCATACGTATTCCCTGATCCATGACGATCTGCCCTGCATGGATGACGATGACCTGCGCCGGGGCAAGCCCACCAACCACAAGGTTTACGGCGAGACCATGGCGGTGCTGGCGGGAGATGCCCTGCAGCCCGCCGCCTATGAGCGGATTCTGACGGCTCCCGGCATCAGCGAGGGAGGCCGGCTGGAGTGCGCGCTGCTGCTAGCCCGGGCCTCCGGCCCCGACGGCATGGTGGCCGGCCAGGTGCTGGATACCCTCCACGCCCCGAAAACCGGAGACGAGCTGCACCAGGTCCACCGGCTGAAAACCAGCGCCATGATTTCCGCCGCCTGCGCCATGGGCTGCGCAGCCTTCGGCGCCGGCCCGGAGCTGCGCACCGCCGCGGAGGAGTACGCCCAGCAGATCGGCATTGCCTTCCAGATCCGGGACGACATGCTGGACGTCATCGGCGACGAGGCCACCTTCGGCAAGCCCATCGGCTCCGACAAGGAGGAGGGGAAGGTGACATTTGCGGACCTGCTGGGCATCGAAGGCTGTGAGCAGGCAGTGCGGGAGTGCACGGAAAAGGCGGTGGCCGCCATTGCCCCTTACGACGCCGACGGCTTCCTGACCTTCTTCGCGGAGCGGCTGGCCAGTCGGATGAAATAACAGCCATACGGATTCAAAACAGGCAGGCCGCGCGGCGGCCTGCCTGTTTTTACAGGCGTTCTGCCAGTAAAACGAAAAAAATTCATTTTTGGATATACGGAATATGTTGTATATTTATGACGGCTGTGTTATACTGAGGCATGCTAAGCGGCGGCGCAGTATCCTAGTCAGTACTGCCGTTTCCGAAGGAGGGCCTAAAAATCCTCTGAAGGGCACATCGATGAAACCTCTGGTGCCTGCTTGATACGCCCAGTTTTGGGTGGGTGCTGGGGGGAAGCGCGGGCAACCGCGCTTGCGGACTCAGGGCGATCTCCAATGGCATGGTTACCCCGACCCTGTTTCCGTGGAGACCTGTTCTTGTGCACAGACGTACTCCCGCAGTGGTATTTCCGAGCTGTGTACGAAGCAGATTGTGAACCTGCAAGGCGGTGCGGACGGGCCTGAGGCCCCAAGCGCTGTGTGCAGACGTAGCCTGCCTTGCGTGGGACTGGCGGATGAGAGGCCAGGCCGTTTTCGCTCCGGCCGGAGCAATTGGCGGCCCCCTGCTCTCTGAAACCTTTTCTGCAAAAGAGGCTAAAGAGACGGACAGACTGCGGTGGAAATCACCTAGGCTGTTCCTTGAGACAGAAAAAGGATTGCAGTGCGGACTAAGTGGCAGTCGGGTAGCCCGGATGGCGACACCGTGCCGCGGCGTCAAAGGGGAAACCGCCTCCATCGGCAACGAGAGGTACGCCGCGGGGAAAACCAACCCGTACCTAAGCCGTAAGATTTACTTTTTCTGTCGCCGCTGCCTTAGCTTTTTTCTATGGGAACCCCCCGGCAAACAGATGGCCGTGCCGCCCTACCGGCGGAAACGGACGGAAAAGCCCGTGAGCGGCCTGGGGCGCACGGGGCTTCATGGAGGTAGTTTTTTGGGCAAACAGCATCAAGCGAAGCATAAAAAAGAGGAGCTTTCCCCCTACAGCTGGGCGCTCCGTGTTTTCCTGATCGCCATCGCCTTGTCTGCGGCGTTGAGTCTGCTGTCGGAAACGACGCTGGCGGGCGCCGACATTGCGATGGCCCTGTTGATTTTGGGACTGTTCATCCTGCTGGGTATCGTCTTTGATATTCTGGGCGTGGCGGTGACGGCGGCGGACGAGCGCCCCTTTCACTCTGCCGCGGCCCACCGGGAAAAGGGAGCCAGGGAGGCGCTGTGGCTTCTGCGGCGGGCCAGCTACGTCAGTAGCTTCTGCAATGACGTGGTGGGCGACATCTGCGGCATCGTCAGCGGTACCACCGGCGCGGTGATCGTGGTGCGGCTGCAGTCGGCGTTCAACGTTCAGAATGTGCTGCTTTCTGTGGCTGTTACGGCGCTGGTGTCTGGCCTGACCATCGGCGGCAAGGCCCTGGGCAAGAATTTTGCCATCCGGCAGAGCACGGAAGTGGTGTTCCTGGCAGGCCGTTTTCTGCATATTTTTCATCGCTCGTCCAAGTGACGAAGAGGAGCGGGTATCGTGATATTAGAGAAAATCCACAGCCCTGAGGACGTCAGGGCCCTTCCCAAGGCGCAGCTTCCGGAGCTGTGCCGGGAGATCCGGAGCTTCCTTGTGGAGAATGTGTCCCGGACCGGCGGCCATTTGGCCTCCAATCTGGGCGCCGTGGAGCTGACGGTGGCCATCCACCGGGTGTTTGACACCAGCCGGGACCGGCTGGTGTTCGACGTGGGCCACCAGTGCTATGTGCACAAGGCGCTGACGGGCCGGCAGGAGCTGTTTTCCACATTGCGGCAGTTCGGCGGCCTGTCGGGCTTTCCCAAGCCCCGGGAGAGCGTGCATGACGCCTTCATCGCCGGCCACGCTTCCAACTCCGTGTCGGTGGCGCTGGGCATGGCCCGGGCCAGAACGCTGCAGAAGCAGGACTACCACGTGCTGGCCCTCATCGGCGACGGCGCCCTGTCCGGCGGCCTTGCCTATGAAGGCCTGAACAACGCCGGAGAGTCCGGGGAGCCGCTGATCGTCATTCTGAATGACAACGGCATGTCCATCAACCCCAACGTGGGCGCCATGAGCGAGCACCTGTCCCGTCTTCGCTCCAGGCCGGCCTACTACCATTTCAAAAAGTGGTACCGGGGTATTTTCGGCGCCAATCCTCAGAAGAAATGGCTGTACCGGTTCAACCACCGGGTGAAAACGGCGCTGAAAAAGTCCCTGCTGCCCACCAGCAGCCTCTTTGAGGACATGGGCTTCACCTATCTCGGCCCCATTGACGGCCACGATCTGGAGCGCCTTTGCACGGTGCTGGAGTGGGCCGGGGAGCTGCATGGCCCGGTGCTGGTTCACGTGAAGACAGTGAAGGGCAAGGGGTATCCTTATGCGGAGAGGAATCCGGGAAAGTTCCACGGCGTCGGCCCCTTCGACGTGGAGACCGGCCTGCCGAAAAAGTCCTCCGGGGAGAGCTTTTCCTCCGTGTTCGGCAAAACGCTGGTGGAGTGCGCCGCCCGGGATCAGCGGGTCTGCGCCATTACGGCGGCCATGGAGGACGGCACCGGGCTGACGGAGTTTGCCCGCACCTTCCCGGAGCGGTTTTTTGACGTGGCCATCGCCGAGGGACACGCGGTGTCCATGGCGGCGGGACTGGCGGCCCAGGGGATGATCCCCGTGGTGGCCCTGTATTCCACGTTTTTGCAGCGGGCCTATGACATGCTGATTCACGATGTATCGCTGCAGCGGCTCCATGTGGTGCTGGCGGTGGACCGGGCGGGCCTGGTGGGCGCCGACGGCGAGACCCACCACGGCTGCTTTGACGCGTTGTTCCTGCCGGAAATCCCGGGCTTTACGGTGTACTGTCCCGCCAACTTCGCCGAGGAGCGGTCCATGCTGAAAGAGGCCGTCTTCCGGTGTGACGGCCCGGCGGCGGTGCGCTATCCCCGGGGCGGGGAGGGGAACTTCCGGGAGGATACCTCCGGCCCTGTGGCGGTGCGGCTGCGGGAGGGCGGCGACGTGACGCTGCTGACCTACGGCACCCTGATTGAACAGACGCTGGCGGCGGCGGAGCTGCTGGAGCAGCGGGGGATTGCCGCGGAAGTGGTGAAGCTGAATCAGATCTCGCCCCTGAACGTGGAGCTGATCGGCGATTTCTTTGGAAACATGAAGTGTCTGCTGGCGGTGGAGGACTCCTTCGGCGCCGGCTGCGTGGGCCAGCGGGTTGCCTCCATTCTGGCGGAGGCGGGCAAGGCCCCGGACAAGCTGGTACTGAAAAACCTGTGCAAAACCTATGCGCCGGAAGGAACGGTGGCCCAGCTGCAGAAAATGATCGGTCTGGATGCCGGGAGCATCGCAGAGGCCGCCGCGGAGGCGATTGGGAAATGAGTGGAAAAAAGAGACTGGACGTGCTCCTGGTGGAGCGCGGATTGCAGGAGAGTCGGCAGAAGGCCCAGGCCACCATCATGAGCGGTCTGGTGTTCGTCAACCGGCAGCGTGTGGACAAGCCCGGCACCTCCGTGGCCGATGACGCGGAGATTGAGATCCGGGGTAATACGCTGCAGTATGTCAGCCGGGGCGGACTGAAGCTGGAAAAGGCCATGGCCACCTTCCCCATCACCCTGACGGATACCGTCTGCGGGGATATCGGCGCCTCCACCGGCGGCTTTACGGACTGTATGCTGCAAAACGGCGCCAGAAAGGTCTACGCCGTGGATGTGGGATACGGCCAGCTGGCGTGGAAGCTGCGGAGCGATCCCCGGGTGGTGTGCCTGGAGCGGACCAATGCCCGGTACCTGACCCACGAGCAGATACCGGAGGAGTTGGATTTCGCCTCCATCGACGTGAGCTTCATCTCCCTGAAGCTGATCCTGCCGGCGGTGTGGGGCGTGCTGCGGCAGTCGGGCCATGTGGCCTGCCTGGTGAAGCCCCAGTTCGAGGCCGGACGGGAAAAGGTGGGGAAGAAGGGTGTGGTCCGGGACCCGGCAGTCCACCTGGAGGTGCTGGAGCATTTCCTGGTGCATGCAAAGGATTCCGGCTTTACAGTCCTTGACATCACGTATTCTCCCATCCGCGGACCGGAGGGGAACATTGAATATCTGGGCTATCTGGAAAAGGGGGCTCTGCCGGAGCGGACCTTTGATTTGAAGGCGCTGGTGGAGGAATCCCATGCCGCGCTGAAGGAGCATGGAGGGGAGGCACAGTGAAAAAAATCATTCTCTGCCCCAATCCCAGCCGGGATCGGGAAATGCTCTCCACCCGGGCCGCCATGGAAATCCTGAAGGAGATGGGCTTTGAGACGGTGGTCTGCTCTCCCTTCAAGGACCAGCGGCCGGAGCTGTTCGCCGGGATGGATGTGAAGCCCCTGACCCAGGAGCTGCGGTCCAGCGATCTGCTGATCACCTTCGGCGGCGACGGGACGATCCTTCATCTGGCCAAGCTGGCGGCGCTGAACAAGCTGCCGGTGCTGGGCATCAACATGGGCAGCCTGGGCTTCATCGCGGAGCTGGAGGCCTCGGAGCTGCCGGCGCTCTATAAGCTGAAAGACTGGGATTTCGAGATGGAAAACCGGATGATGCTGGATGTCACCGTCATGCGGGAGGGCCGGCAGGTCTATCAGAATCTGGGCCTCAACGAGGCGGTGATCCGGGAGGGCCCCATCTCCCACGTCATCCACCTGAGCATCTCCTCCGACGGCCGCCACCTGGCGGACGTGGCCGGCGACGGCGTGATCATCGCCACGCCCACCGGCTCCACGGCCTACTCGTTGTCGGCAGGCGGCCCGGTGGTGGAGCCCACGGCGGAGGTGATGGTGGTGTGCCCTATCTGCTCTCACAACCTGCACTTTTCCTCCTATGTGCTCTCCACAGACCATGTGCTGAGCGTGGAGAGCGTGCGCAACGGCCGCAAGCCGGTCTACCTGTGCGTGGATGAGAGCCGGGCCTTTGCTCTGCGGCCCGGTGATCTGGTGATGGTGCGGAAGTCCAAGTACGCCACCAGGCTGGTCCGTCTTTCGGAAAAGAGCTTTTGCGAAATCTTTGCGAAAAAAATGCTGTCGGGAGGTCGGGACGATGAAAAATAACCGTCAGAGCAAGATTCTGGAGATCATCTCCGCGGAGAATATCGAGACACAGGAGCAGCTGCTTTCCCGCCTGCAGGACTACGGCATCACCAGCACCCAGGCCACCATCTCCAGAGACATCAAGCAGATGCACCTGATCAAGGAGCCGGTGGGCCACGGCGTGTATAAATATGCTGTGTCCGGAAACCGGACGAAGCTGAACTTTGCCGAGAAGCTGCGGACCATCTTCCGGGAGAGCATCACCAGCGTGGAGAGCGCCCAGAACATCGTGGTGGTCAAGACCATGCCGGGTCTGGCCTCCGCCGCCTGCGCCGCGCTGGACGACATGGGCATCACCTACATGGTGGGCTCCCTGGCGGGAGACGATACCGCGTTTCTGGTGATGCGGGACACGGATTCCGCCAAGGACTTCTGCCAGGAGATCCGGGAGATGCTCTGAGCCGCCTTTAGAAAGAGGGGGATTTCATGCTGGAACTGCTGCATATTGAGAATATCGCGGTGATCGAGGAGGCGGACATCCGCTTCCATCCCGGGTTCAACGCCCTCACCGGCGAAACCGGCGCCGGCAAGTCCATCGTCATCGACGCCATGGGCGCTGTGCTGGGCGGCCGGACATCCCGGGACCTGATCCGCACCGGTGCGTCCAAGGCCTTTGTCAGCGCGGAGTTTTCCCAGGTCCCGGCGGACCTGCCGGCGTTGGAGCGCAGCGGCATCACCCCGGATGAGGACGGCGTGCTGCTGCTCCAGCGGGAGATGCTGGGGGACGGAAAAAATCAGTGCCGGGCCAACGGCCGGCCCATTACCGTGGCCCAGCTGCGGGAGATCGGCAGCCAGCTGCTGAATATCCACGGCCAGCATGACGGCCAGCAGCTGCTGGATGAGGAGCAGCACGGCCAGTATCTGGACCGCTTCGGCCGGACCGAGCCGGTGCTTGCGGCCTACCGGGAGCAGTACGGCGTGCTGCGGGCTCTGGAGGAGCAGATCCGCTCCCTGCAGATGGACGAGGCGGAGAAGGCCCGGCGGATGGATTCCCTGCAATTCCAGATCAGCGAGTTGGAACGGGCGGGGCTGCAGCCCGGGGAAGAGGAGGAGCTGCGGGAGCGCAGAGAGCTGCTCCGCAACGGCGAAAAGTATCTCTCCGCGCTGCAGGGGGCGGACTACTGCCTCAGCGGCGGTGACGAGACGGACGGCGCCGTGGCGGTGCTGCAGAACGCGGAGAACGCCCTCTACGGCATTCGGAATCTCAGCGGCGAGATTATGGAAATCTATCAGCGCTTGCAGCAGGCGAGATGTGAAGTATATGACCTTGCCGCCATTGTGCAGGACAAGCGGCAGGAATTCGACTTCTCTCCGGCGGAACTGGACGAGGTGGAGAGCCGCTGCGACCTGCTGTACCGCCTGAAAAAGAAGTACGGCGCCACCGTGGAGGACATGCTGGCCTACCTGGACCGCTGCCGGCAGGAGCTGGACGCCATGGAGACGGCGGACGATACCCTGGCCCGGCTGGAGCAGAAGCTGCCGGCGGCGCGGAAGAAGGTGGCGGACGCCGGCGCGGCGCTGACAAAGGCCCGGAAGGCGGCGGCCGGGGAGCTGGAAAAGCGGATTCTGCGGGAGCTGCGGGACCTGGATATGAACAAGGTCCGCTTCTCCATTGAATTTACTCCCGTTGCCCCGGGACCGGAGGGCTGCGACGCCATCCGCTTCCTCATGTCCGCCAACGCGGGAGAGGACCTGAAGCCCATTGCCCGCATTGCCTCCGGCGGCGAGCTGGCCCGCATTATGCTGGCGCTGAAAAACGTGCTGGCGGAGCAGGAGTCCATCGGCACACTGGTGTTCGACGAGGTGGACACCGGCGTCTCCGGGCGGGCGGCCCAGAAGGTGGCGGAGAAGCTGGCCCAGGTTTCCCGGCGCAAGCAGGTGCTGTGCGTCACCCATCTGCCGCAGCTGGCGGCCATGGCGGACACCCACTTTTCCGTGTCCAAGGGAGAGCGGGATGGCCGTACTTACACCCGGGTGGTGAACATGGACCGGGAGCAGCGGAAGGCGGAGCTGGCCCGCATCACCGGCGGCAGCCGGGTGACGGAGGCGCTGCTGGAGAGCGCGGGGGAGCTGCTGGATGCGGCGGAGACCTACCGGGTGTCCCTTTCCTGACAGAAATTCACGGAACCGGCCTCTTTCGGGGCCGGTTCTGCCGTTTTCCGGCGATTTTCATTGACAACGCCGGAAAAATCGGCTACACTGTTTGCCGTGTACAGCGAAGAAGCGGAGAAGTACGCGGAGATGGCCCTGCAAAGAGAGCCCCTGGCCGGTGAAAAGGGGAGAGGGCGGCCCGCCGAATACACCGCGGAGCCGGCACCCCAACGGCCATGGCCCAGTAGGCGTGCTCCGGGAGCGCCCGTTACCGCGCGGAAGTGCCCGCAGGCACTTCACGAGGCCGTTTTCGTGAGGAAACGGCGAACCAGAGGTGGTACCGCGAATTGTTTCGCCCTCTGTCCCGGCCGGGACGGGGGCGTTGTTTTTGCCTGTTTCGGCAATACTATAAACGAGGAGAGAATCAACCATGGAAATTTATGAGGAACTGGTAGCCCGCGGCCTGATCGCTCAGGTGACGGACGAAAACGAGATCCGGGAGCTGGTGAACAACGGCAAGGCCACGTTCTATATCGGCTTCGACCCCACTGCCGACTCCCTGCACGTGGGCCACTTCATGGCCCTGTGCCTGATGAAGCGGCTGCAGATGGCCGGCAACCGGCCCATCGCCCTCATCGGCGGCGGCACCGCCATGATCGGCGACCCCTCCGGCCGCACGGACATGCGCTCCATGATGACCCGGGAGACCATTGAGCACAACTGCGAGTGCTTCAAAAAGCAGATGTCCCGGTTCATCGACTTCGGCGAGGGCAAGGCCATGATGGTCAACAACGCCGACTGGCTGCTGAACCTGAACTATGTGGACTTTATCCGGGACATCGGCGCCTGCTTCTCCGTCAACAACATGCTGCGGGCGGAGTGCTTCAAGCAGCGGATGGAGAAGGGCCTCAGCTTCCTGGAGTTCAACTACATGCCCATGCAGTCCTACGACTTCTACTACCTGTTCCAGCACTACGGCTGCAACATGCAGTTCGGCGGCAACGACCAGTGGAGCAACATGCTGGGCGGCACCGAGCTGATCCGCAAGAAGCTGGGTAAGGATGCCCACTGTATGACTATCACCCTGCTGACGGATTCCCAGGGCAACAAAATGGGCAAAACCGCCGGAAACGCCGTCTGGCTGGATCCCAACAAGACTTCTCCCTACGAGTTCTATCAGTACTGGCGCAATGTGGATGACGCCGATGTCATGAAGTGCGTCAGAATGCTGACCTTCCTGCCTCTGGAACAGATCAACGAAATGGATACCTGGAAGGACGCCAAGATCAACGAGGCCAAGGAGATTCTGGCCTTTGAGCTGACCAAGATGGTCCATGGCGAGGAGGAGGCGGCCAAGGCTCAGTCTGCCGCCAAGGCCCTGTTTGTGGGCGGCGGTGACGCGGACATGCCCACCACCCGGATCCCTGCCGACAAGCTGACCGACGGCCAGATCGGCATTCTGAATCTGATGGTGGCCTGCGGTCTGGCCTCCTCCAACAAGGAAGCCCGGCGTCTGGTGGAGCAGGGCGGCGTCTTCGTCAATGACGAGAAGGTCCCTGCCGCTTCCTATGCCGTCACCGAGGCCGTGCTGAAAGACGGCGTGAAGATCCGCAAGGGCAAGAAGGTCTTCCACAAGGCGGTGCTGGCCTGATGCTGGAACTGGCGGTGGAGTCCGACCGGGAAGCGGTCAACGCCATGGCATTGCAGGTCCACGCCATGCACGTTTCCTGGCGTCCGGACATCTACGAAATGGTGGTGCAGCTGTATCCCCAGGAACGATTTCAGGAGGCCGTAAAGGAACGGCAGCTTTATGTTGCCAAGCTTGGCGGCGTGACCGTGGGCTACGTCCTGTTAAAGCTCCGCTCTTATGACTGGCCCGGGATGGTCCGGCGGAAGGTCCTGCTGGTGGATGAGATCTGCGTGGAGGAAGCCTATCGCGGTCATGGCATCGGAAAAGCCATGATGGAGGATGTCCACGCTTTGGCGAAGGCCTTCGGCTGCTCAGATCTGCAGCTGGGGGTCTATCCCCAGAATGACGGTGCTGTGGCGTTCTATCAGAACTGCGGATTCACCATCCGCAGCATTGAGATGCAGAGGAAGGTATAAAATAACGCCGCCCATCCGGGCGGCGCTTCTTTATGTCAGGGATTTCCTGTACTCAGCCATATCCACAACGTTTCCCGTCAGCCGGGCCTGCTCGATGGCGAAGGCCATGAGGTGGCTTTCCACGCTGCGGGAGATGGAGCTGCGGGACTCTTTCTCACCGGAGAGAACTGCGGTAAAATCCTCCATGATCCCGGCGTCGCCGCCGACGTGGCCGCTGCCGTTGGTACGGACGTTGATGACCCGCTCCGTGAAGGTGTCGGCCTGGCTGGATACGTGGTGAGTCACCACGATCCGGCGTTCTCCGTCATCGGCCAGGATCTCACCGTCCTCACACATGATATGGATATTCCGGTGGCAGGCGCTGGTCTGGGCGGTGAGAGAGAAGGTGGCCGTCACGCCGTTGTCGAATTCCATCAGGATGCTCATATGGTCGCAGACGTTGTTGTCGCAGCGGTAGACGCAGCGGCCGTAGGGACCGGTCTTCAGGGCCTCCATCAGGGCTTCCTCTGTCTGCTCCAGGCAGACGACATCGGCAGGCCACTGACCCAGTACCGGTAAGTAGGCTTTTCTGGCGTCAAACCGGCAGCTGTCCGCCACGGCGCAGCTGAGGCACCGGTCGGAGGATCCGGCGGGGGCGTTGGATTCCCTGAAATAGGAGAGAGAGCCGAAGGCTGATACCTTGGTGCAGTGGGCACCGGTGAGCCACAGCAGGATATCCAGATCGTGGCAGCTTTTTTGCAGGATAATGGGGCTGGACAGCTGGTCGTTGCGCCAGTTGCCCCGGACAAAGGAGTGGGCCATGTGGAAAGAACCGATGTTCTCGGAGTGCTTGATAGCCACTACCTTCCCCAATTCCCCGGAGTCCAGAATTTCCTTGATCTGCATGAAGAAGTTGGTATACCGCAGCACATGGCAGACGGTGATCTTCCGGCCCAGGGCGTTGGCTTTTTCCTCAATGGCGATGCACTCCCGGGGGACAGGGGAGATGGGCTTTTCCAGGAGAATGTCGTAGCCGCAGTCCAGGGCCTGCATCACATGGCCGTAGTGATCCCGATCCATAGTGGCGATGATGGCGGCATCGGCGATCTTTCCCTGGGCGAACAGAGGCGCGGCGTCCGAAAACCGCATTGCTTCCGGTACTCCCAGCCGGTCCCCCGCGCTGTTCAGCCGGTCAGGCCGCTTCTCCGCGATGGCGGCAATTTCCATGCCGTGCTGTTTTGCCCACAGAGCGTAGGTCATTCCCCGGGAGCCGGCGCCGGTGAGAACGAATTTCATTGGTACTTCCTCCTCTATTTCTGTTCCTTTCAGTATAGCACAGATTTATCCGGCGGACAACAGCTTCTTGAGCTTTTCGCAGTTTTCCCGGGACATGGGGGTCAGGGGCAGGCGGCAGTCGCCGCAGTCATAGCCGATGAGCTTCATGGCCGCCTTGACAGGGATGGGATTGACCTCGCTGAACAGCGCCTCGATGAGAGGGAGCAGCCGGGTCTGCAGGTCGGCGGCGGTGTCGAAGTCTCCGTCCAGCGCCGCCTGGGCCAGAGCCTGGGTCTCCACAGGGGCCACGTTGGAAAGTACGGAAATGACTCCCTGACCGCCCAGAGCGATCACTGCCGCCGCAAGATCGTCGTTTCCACTCCATACGGCAAAATCCCGGGGACATTCCGCCCGGATTTTTGTGACCTTCCGGACATCCGTGGAGGCCTCCTTGATTCCTGCCATGTTGGGGATCATGGCAAGACACCGGCAGACCTCCACCGGAATATCCACGCCGGTGCGGGAGGGCACGTTATAGGCGATCACGGGGATATGTACCGCTCCCGCGATGGCGCTGTAGTGGGCCAGAAGGCCTTCACCGGTGGCTTTGTTGTAGTAAGGGCTGACGACCAGCAGCGCGTCCGCGCCCACGGTTTCCGCGGCCTTGCTCAGGGCTACGGCATGTTCCGTGCAGTTGGATCCCGTCCCGGCGATGATCAGGCAGTCTTCGGAAACATACTGCTTTGCCCGGCGGAACATTTCCAGCTTTTCGCTGTCCGAGAGGGTGGGGGATTCTCCGGTGGTGCCGCAGATCACCACTGCCCGGATCCCAGCCTCCATCTGCCGCTTCAGAAGCTGCTCCAGCATGGGATAATTGACCTTGCCGTTGAGAAACGGCGTGACGAGAGCCGTACAGGCTCCGGTGAATAAAGGATTTTTCATAAGCTGATACCTCCATGCCAGTCTATGCCGCGGGAGGCTATTTTGTCTGTTGCAAAAAAACCGGAATTGGGCTATAATGGACAAAAAATGGGGAGGTGTCCGCCGATGAAGGTATTTGTGATCAATGGCAGCCCCAAAGGCGGCAGAAGCAACAGCTACCGCCTGACCACCGCCTTTCTGGAAGGTCTGGAGGCGGAGCAGGTCCGTGAATGCGCGGTAAGCCGGATGGAGATCAGCCCCTGTCTGGGCTGTTTTTCCTGCTGGAACAAAACGCCGGGCATGTGCTGTATACGCGATGACATGACATCGGTGATCGGGAATATCCTCTGGGCGGATGTGATCATCTGGAGCTTCCCGCTGTACTATTTCAGCATCCCCGGGGGCCTGAAAAACCTGATCGACCGTCAGCTTCCCATGTCGCTGCCCTTTATGGATTCCGGCGCCGCTTCCGGCGGTCATCCCAGCCGGTTTGACCTCGGCGGCAAGCGTCATGTGGTGATCTCCACCTGCGGATTCTATACTGCCAGGGGCAATTACGACGGAGTCACGGCGATTTTTGATCATATCTGCGGAAGGGAAAATTATACTCCGATCTTCTGCGGCCAGGGGGAGCTGTTCCGCGTTCCGGAGGTTAAGGCACGTACAGAGGCGTATCTGTCCGCTGTGAAGCAGGCGGGGCGTGAATTTGCCTGCGGCGGAATCTCTGCCCAAACCCGCCGGAAGCTGGAGGAGGACCTGTTTCCCAGGCAGGTGTATGAGGCCTGGGCGGATGCCAGCTGGGGCATTGCTCCCACGGGAGAGGCAGCCGACGAGACCCTTGTCTTCACCAGACAGATGGCGGCGCTGTATGACCCCGCCACCTATCCGGGAAAAGACATTGTGCTGGAAATGTACTATACGGATGCGGACAAGCGGTATCAGATCCTTCTGACCCGGCAGGGAAGTGAGGTCCTGGATCAGGACTTGCGGACCTTCACCACATGTATTGAAACGCCTTTCTCCGTCTGGAAAGCCATTGCCTCCGGCGAAATCAGCGGTCAGGACGCCCTGATGCAGGGGAAATACCGGGTCAAGGGCGATTTTGATCTGATGCTCAACTGGGACGATTATTTCGGCGGGCCGAAGGAAAAGACCAAAGTCTCCGGAAGCTCCGGGGAAACATCCACCAACATGAATCTTCTGCTGCTTCCCTGGATCGTGTTCTGGGTGGCGGCAGCCATAAACGGCTTTTATGGAGCGGTCATCAGCATTGCCGTCTGCGCCGGGGTGCCGCTGGTGTTTTACCGCTGCCGGAAAACGGTCTACGATCTGCTGTCCGGCTTGCTGGTCACTGCCTGCGCTCTGGCGCTGCTGCTGGGATGCGGGGGGAGAATCGTTGTTCCGGTGTCCTATCTGAGCTTTGGGATCATGTGGACAGTCTCCTGCTTCCTGAAAATCCCCCTGACAGCGCATTATTCTATGAATGATTACAACGGTGAGGAAGCTCTGGAAAATCCTCTGTTTATGAAAACCAACCGGATCCTTACCCTTTGCTGGGGCGTTCTATATCTTCTGACCCCCATTTGGACCTATTTTATTATGGGCACGGCGGTTGGCGCCTGGGTTGGGGCCATCAATTCCGTGCTGCCTGCCCTCATGGGCCTCTTTACCGCCTGGTTCCAGAAATGGTATCCGGCGAAAATCGCCAGGGGCTCATGACCGGGCTGTGGGAAGACGGGGAGGAGGTCTTTTCGTGACGAATTCCGAAAAAAACGGCAGAAAGCACGGCGGCCGGGAGGGGGAAAGCTGCCATGACGCAGGGCCGTTGCTTGAAAAGGGGTTTCGGCTCCTGTTTTGGGTGAAAGTCCCCATGACCATTACGACCATTGCGGATGTGTTATTTTTCCTTGTGCTTATCCCCGTTTTGTACAGGCTGGCCCTGCTTACCGGCGCGGTCTGCGCTATGGTGTATGGCTTGATCCTGATGCAATTAAAGGCTGCAGATATCCGGTACCGCAGGGCGGGAATCTGTATGGTGATCTTTGCAGCGGGAAACGGATTGGCAGCTTCCTTTCCTGTATCCTCAGATACATTTATATGGACCTTTGGAATTGCTTCTGCGGCATGTGTGTCTGCGCTGATGGGGATGTATTGTGAATTTCATGCCCATGGGGAAGTCTTGCGGGAGGCTGACCGGATCCTTGCGGAAAAGTGGAAGAAACTCTGGCCCTGGTGTGTGGGGATGTATGCCGGCATGGAAGGATGCATTGTGATTTGCCGGGTGAATGCCGTCCTTGGTCTCCTGGTTGGCCTCATCGCATCTGTCGGAAGCATTGTTGTCAGTATTACCAGGCTGATGTACCTCGGCCGTGGGGCGAAAGGGCTCCGGAAGCTGCCAAATCCTGCTGAAAAGGAGAAAGAAAACGTTGAACGAAATCAAGGAAACGAAATGCGCTTATAAAACAAAGGACTTCTGGTACGATCTGCCGGAAGAACTGATCGCCCAGACCCCGCTGGAAAAGCGGGATACCTCCCGGCTGATGGTTCTGGACCGGGAAACCGGAGAAATCACCCATAAGCATTTTTACGATATCATCGACTATCTGAACCCCGGAGACTGCCTGGTGATGAACGATTCCCGGGTGCTGCCTGCCCGGCTGCTGGGCCACCGGCCCACCGGCGGCGCGGTGGAGGTGCTGCTGCTGCGGGACCTGGGAAACAAATGCTGGGAGTGCCTGTGCAAGCCGGGGCGGAAAATGCAGCCGGGCAATGAGGTCATCTTCGGCGATGGGGAGTTGACGGCCACGGTGCGGGAAGTCCGGGAGGACGGCAACCGGGTAGTTGAGTTCCATTACGAGGGGATCTTCCTGGAGGTGCTGGAGCGTCTGGGTAAAATGCCGCTGCCGCCCTATATCAAGGCGGAGCTGAAGGACCAGGAGCGTTATCAGACGGTCTATTCCCGGGAGGTGGGGTCCGCCGCCGCGCCTACTGCCGGGCTGCATTTTACCAGGGAGCTGCTGGAAAAGATCCGGGAAAAGGGTGTCAGCGAGGCCTTTGTCACGCTGCATGTGGGCCTTGGTACCTTCCGCCCGGTGAAGGCGGAGGAAATCACGGACCATCATATGCACTCGGAGCTGTGCATGATGAACGCCGAAACCGCCCGGCTGCTCAACGAAACGAAGCGCCGGGGAGGCCGGATCATCTGTGTGGGAACCACCTCCTGCCGCACCCTGGAGTCCCTCGTCAACGACGACGGCACCTTTGAAGCCAGGTCCAAATGGACGGAGATCTTTATCTACCCCGGCTACACCTTCAAGGCCATGGACGGCCTGATCACCAACTTCCACCTGCCGGAAAGCACCCTGGTGATGCTGGTGTCCGCCTTTGCCGGAAGAGAGCATGTCCTCAGCGCCTACGCGGAAGCCGTTAAGGAACGGTATCGTTTCTTCTCCTTCGGCGACGCGATGTTCATTGGATAAAGATTGAGCATTTGGATGTGGACTTTACCTTTCTGCCGGAGGATAGGAACGCATCAGTCGGGGAGCCTTGGGGCTTCCCGATTTGCCAGTATATACGAATACAAAATTGACTTTAGGGTATAAATGCTGTATAGTTTAATAAGAGGAGTGATACTATGCCTGAACTATGCAGATTTTATAATATTGTAATCAAGATGATCTACTCTGATGATGGTCAACACCACAAGCCCCACTTCCATGTGTACTTCGCAGAATACGAAGCATCAGTCGGAGTTGACGGTGAACTTCTGGCAGGAAGTCTTCCAGTGAAACAGTTTAAGCTGGTTCAAGCATGGGCAGCAATCCATGAGGATGAGCTTTATGCGGCATGGAACAACGCCGTAAGAAACATCCCATTTGGTAAGATTGAGCCACTTCGGTAAGGAGGGTTTTATATGTTCATTAAAGACGGAATTGCATATGCAGGGGAGAAAACTCCTGCTATAAAAATAAGCGGTATTAGACCGATGGACGATTACCTGCTCTGGATCAGATTTAATACGGGGGAGGCCAAGGTGTTCGATTTCAAGCCTATGCTGAATGAACCTGCCTTTGCACCACTGAAAGACGATGCGGTGTTCAGAGGAGTCTATATCGACTATGGCGTTGCAGTTTGGATGGATGGTGATATAGATATTGCGCCTGCATATCTATATGAAAATTCCATCGAATACGAATCATGGATTGCCTGAAATATTCGATAAAATGCAGAATGACCCGCAAAGCGGAGCGAAGCTCCGCTTTTTGCTGTGCAGCTTCTTGAAAATAGGCTGTACAGACTGTATAATATGGTAAATTCTTTGAATATCCTATAACCCGTACAAATCGTGGACGCAATGTGTATTTTGTGA
The DNA here is from genome assembly GCF_034093755.1 of Dysosmobacter sp. Lineage (GTDB taxonomy): Bacteria > Bacillota > Clostridia > Oscillospirales > Oscillospiraceae > Oscillibacter. The sequence goes on from NZ_JAXEBZ010000072.1 coordinate 33,848, forward strand.
GGAGACTGTATGAACGCGCCTGTTGATGTGACCAACATCCGGATCGAAACCGACCGCCTGATTCTGCGGGCCTGGCGGGACGGGGATCTGGAGGATTTTTATGAATATGCCAGGGTGGACGGCGTCGGCCAGATGGCGGGCTGGCTGCCCCATGCCTCCATGGAAAAATCCAGAATGATTTTGGACCTTTTTATACGGGAAAAGAAGACCTTTGCCCTGGAATTGAAGGAAAACGGCAAGGTTATCGGCTCCCTCGGCTTGGAAACAAGAGACGGAAGCCTGGAGATCCCGGAGCTGATGCAGGGCCGGGAGATCGGCTATGTACTCAGCAAGGATTACTGGGGCCGGGGGCTGATGCCGGAAGCTGTGAAAGCGGTCATTGATTACTGCTTCCGGGAATTGAAATTTGACTATCTGACCTGCGGGCATTTTATCAGCAACAGCCAGTCCCGCCGGGTGATTGAGAAGTGCGGCTTTGTATTCGCCGGGGATATGATCCACGAGACGCGGTTCGGGACCAAGGAACCCACAAAGCTGTATATTCTCTATAACCCCCAGAAAATGACGGCTCCCTTTGACGCCAATGCCGTTCATCTGGAGACTGACCGGCTGCTGCTGCGGCCCATTCAGGAAAGGGACTTGCAGGATCTCCATGAGATCGTATCCGTGCCTGAGATCGCGGACATGAACGGCTGGAGCTGCTCGGAAACCCTGGAGGATACCCGGAAGTTCCTGGAGCGCCATATTCAGGACAGGGAGACCCTGGCGCTGGTGCTGAAGGAAAACGGAAAAATGGTTGGCACCTTTTCCGTACAGGGCAGGCCCTGGGAGGAATATCCTCTGGACCGCAGACTCCGGGGCCGGGAATTCGGCTTTGATTTGAACAAGGACTACTGGGGTCGGGGGCTGATGCCGGAGGCTCTGAGGGCTGTCACCGCCTATTGCCTGGACACCCTTTCCTATGACTTTGTGACCTGCGGTCATTTCCTGCGCAACGGCCGGTCTTCCCGGGTCATCGAAAAATGCGGCTTTCACTTCCTGTTCGAGGCGGAGCATACTCTGCCCACCGGCGTGAAGGAGCAGATCCGTTCCTATATTATTGATAAGGAGAAGCAGCCATGTTCGAACTGAAAAAAACCGAGGGCAAGGCCCGGCGGGGAGAATTTACCTGCGCCCACGGTACGGTCCAGACTCCGGTATTTATGAATGTGGGCACCCAGGGGGCCATCAAAGGAGCCCTCAGTGCCAAGGATCTGAAGGATATCGGCTGTCAGGTGGAGCTGTCCAATACCTACCATCTGCATCTGCGCCCCACGGACAAGGTGGTGCGCCAGCTGGGGGGACTGCACAAATTCATGACCTGGGACGGCCCTATCCTGACAGATTCCGGCGGCTTCCAGGTGTTTTCCCTGGCCTCCCTGCGCAAGATCAAGGAGGAGGGCGTTTACTTTGCCTCCCACATCGACGGTCATAAGATTTTCATGGGGCCGGAGGAGAGTATGCAGATCCAGTCCAATCTGGGCAGCGATATCTGCATGGCCTTTGACGAGTGCATTGAGAATCCGTCCCCCCGGGAGTATGTTCAGAAGAGTGTGGACAGGACCTACCGGTGGCTTCAGCGCTGCAAGGCGGAGAATGCCCGGCTGAATGCTCTTCCGGACACGGTGAACCGGGAGCAGATGCTCTGGGGCATCAACCAGGGCGGAACCTATCCCGACATCCGTGTTGACCATATGAAGCGGATCGCGGATCTGGATCTTCCCGGCTATGCCATCGGAGGTTTGGCGGTAGGGGAGACCGCCCAGGAAATGTATGACATCATCGAGGCGGTGGAGCCCTATATGCCCGCGGACAAAACCCGTTACCTCATGGGCGTGGGGACTCCCACCAACATCATCGAAGCGGTGGCCAGAGGCGTGGACTTTTTCGACTGCGTTATGCCCGCCCGGAACGCCCGGCACGCCAGACTCTTTACCTGGGACGGGACCATCAATCTGAAGAACGCAAAATACCAGCTGGATGAAAGTCCCATCGATCCCAAGTGCGACTGCCCTGTCTGCCGCCGGTATTCCCGGGCCTATATCCGGCACCTGTTTGTGGCGGAGGAGATGCTGGCCATGCGGCTGTGTGTCATGCACAATCTGTATTTTTACAATAAGCTTATGGAAAAAATCCGGAACGCTCTGGATGAAGGCCGCTTCTCGGATTTTCGCCGGGAATATTCGTCAAAATTGGCAGAAAGACTGTAACTTACCTCTTGCATTTTGAGCAATCAATGGTATAATAATTAAGATATTTTACACGAAGGAGTTTTCCCTATGCTGAATTTTCTGACCTCTACCAGCGCGGCAGGCGGCCTGGGCAGCACTGTTATTATGATGGTGCTGATGATCGCCATCTTCTACTTCATGCTCATCCGTCCCGAGAACAAGCGGAAGAAAGAAGCCGAGCAGATGCGCGGCGCCGTGAAAAAGGGCGACAAGATCGTCACCATCGGCGGTATCGTTGGTGTTGTTGTGGACGTGAAGGAGAACCGGATCGTCATCGAGACCAGCGCAGATCAGGTTCGCCTGGAACTGGAGAAGTGGGCCATTTCCTCCAATGAAACCGCTTCCGAGAACGCCAAGGCGGAAGCCAAGAAGGCCCAGGAGGCCAAGGCAAAGGCCAAGGCTGCCAAGAAGGCGGAGAAGGCCAACAAAGACTGAGATTCTTTCCAAAAAACAGGCTTCGGATGATCCCGGAGCCTGTTTTTTGTTTCGGAATGGAGAAAATGGATCCGGTGTAAAAAGGACAAGGGGAAATTTGGGGAAAATGGCAGATAGCCAAATTATGCAGTTTACGGTATAATAAGATGAGAAGAAAGTCCAATGGAGGAGATGTTCCAATGAAACTGTTAACCAAAGCCAGCTACTCCGGTGAGGTCACCCAGCGGGAGAAGGAGAATCTGGCAGTTGCCTATGAGGCTGCCTGCGAGGCCATGGTGCTTCTGAAAAATGACGGTACGCTGCCCTTTCAAACCAAAAAGGTAGCGCTGTACGGTCCCGGTGCGTCCATGACCATCAAGGGAGGCACCGGCTCCGGCGAGGTCAACGAGCGCCATTCCGTCACGATCCTGGAGGGGCTGGAGGACCGGGGCTTTGAGATCACCACCCGGGGCTGGATCGCGGACTTCGAGAAGGCCTATACCGAAGCGGAAAACGCCTATAAAGAGGCGAAGCGGAAGCGGATCAATCTTCTCAAGCCCAATGCCATTATGGACATGCTGTTTGATAATTTCCGCGCCCCCGGAGGCCGTGTTATGACCCGGGAAGAGCTGGAAGCCAGCGGGACTGACAGCTGTATCTTCGTCCTGAGCCGTCAGGCGGGCGAAGGCGGCGACCGGAAAGCGGAGAAAGGGGATCTGTTCCTGACGGACGAGGAAGCGGAGTCCATCCGCCTTTGCGCCGAATACTATGACCATTTCCTGCTGGTCATCAACTGCGGCTCCGCCATGGATATGTCCTTCGTCCAGGAGATCCCGGGGATCAACGCCATTTTGTATCTGTGCCAGCTCGGCACGGAGGGCGGCCATGCCTTTGCCGACGTGGTCAGCGGCGCGGTGTCTCCCTCCGGCAAGCTTTCGGACACCTGGGCCAGGCACTACAGCGACCTGCCTTTCTCCGATGAGTATAGC
>NZ_JAXEBZ010000073.1:0-4065 GCF_034093755.1 Dysosmobacter sp.
CGGCCCAGGGTGTCCGCGCCCTGAAGGTGGAGTATGAGGAACTGCCCTTTGTGCTGGATGTGCAGGAAGCCATGAAGGACGGCGCTCCCCAGATTCATGAGGAGTTCCCTAACAATATCGTCAAGCACACCAGCATCCGCAATGGCAACTATGAGGAGGCCCGGAAGGAGCCGGGACTTATTAAAGTCGAGGGCTGGTACGACACCCCCACCGTCCAGCACTGTCATATCGAAAACCACGGTTGCTTTGCCTATGAGGAGGCGGGGCGGATCGTGGTGGTCAGTTCCACTCAGATTCACCACATTATCCGCCGGGTGGTGGGGCAGGCGCTGGGACTGCCCTGGGGCAAGGTCCGGGTCATCAAACCCTACATTGGCGGCGGTTTCGGCAACAAGCAGGACGCCTTGTACGAGCCTTTGTGCGCCTGGTGTTCCACCCAGGTGGGCGGCCGGCTGGTGAAGCTGGAGTGTGCGAGGGAGGAGACCTTTGTCTCCAACCGCGTCCGCCACGCCATCCGCACCCATATCATCTCCTGGGTCCGGCCTGACGGCACCTTTGCCGCCCGGAAGGTGGAGTGCTTCTCCAACCAGGGCGGCTACGCCTCCCACGGCCACAGCGTCTGCGCCAAGGGCATGGGCTGCTTCCCCCAGCTCTACCCCTGTCCCAACGTGGAGGGCGACGCCTACACCGTCTACACCAACCGGCCCGCCGCCGGCGCCATGCGGGGCTACGGCATTCCCCAGGCCATGTTCGCCGTGGAGTGCCACACCGAGGATGTGCGCCGGGCCATCGGCGCCGACCCGGTGGAGTTCCGCCGGAAGAACCTGATGCCCCAGGGGTATGTGGACGCCTTCTCCAAAAACGAGAACTACGCGGACACCTTCCGCCAGTGCATGGACCGGGCGCTGACGCTGTCGGACTACGCCCGGAAGCGGAAGGAGTACGCCCACCAGACCGGGGATGTCCGCCGGGGCATCGGCCTGGCGGTGTTCTGGTACAACACCGCCGTGTGGCCCATCTCCCTGGAGTCCTCCTCCTGCCGCATGGTGCTGAATCAGGACGGCTCCCTCCAGTTCCAGACCGGCGAGACGGAGATCGGCCAGGGCTGCGACACCGCCTTTTCCCAGATGGTGGCCGACGCCGTGGGCGTGCCCCTGGAAATGGTCCATGTGGTCACCCGGCAGGACACCGACGTGACCCCCTTCGGCACCGGCGCCTACGCCTCCCGCCAGACCTACGTGGGCAGCTTCGCCATCGTCCAGACCGCCCGCGCCCTGCGGGAGCGGATTCTGTCGGTGGCCCATGAGCAGACCCGGATGCCCGTCAGCAATCTGGACATTGTGGACGGCCAGATCGTCCGCAAGTCCGACGGCCGTGTTCTGAAGTCCCTGGGAGACCTGGCCACGGAGTGCCTCTACTCCATGGAGCACAGCCAGCACCTCACTGCCGAAACCACTGCCCAGATCAAGTCCAACGCCTACTCCTTCGGCTGCTCCGTGGCGGAGGTGGAGGTGGATATCCCCCTGTGCAAGGTGAAGCTGCTGAATATGTGGAACGTCCATGACTGCGGCACGGTGGTGAATCCGGCGCTGGCGGAGGCCCAGGTCCACGGCGGCATGTCCATGGCCGTGGGCTACGGCCTGTCGGAGGAGCTGAAGTTCGACGAAAAGACGGGCCGCCCCCTCAACGGCAACCTGCTGGACTACAAGCTGTCCACTATGATGGACCATCCGGACTTCGGGGTGTCCTTTGTGGAGAACCCGGAGCCTACCTCACCCTTCGGCACCAAGGCCCTGGGCGAGCCGCCGGCCTGCTCCGGCGCGCCGGCCATCCGCAACGCCATTGCCCAGGCCACCGGCGTGTACATCGACCGCTGTCCCATCACCCCCCACGTCCTCTACGCCCAGCTGCGGGAGGCCGGGGTGCTGACTGAGTAAAGGAGGGGACGAACCATGTATGATATCAAAGCCCTGTACGAAGCCGCTTCCGTGGAGGAGGCGGTGGCCCTGCGGACGGCCCATCCCGACGCCGTGGTCATCGCCGGCGGCTCCGACGTGCTCATCAAAATGCGGGAGGGAAAGCTGGCCGGGGCGGAGCTGATCTCCATCTACGGCATTGACGATCTCCGGGGCGTCTCCCTGGAGGCCGACGGCACCCTGCGCATCGGCTCTCTCACCAGCTTTTCCCACATCACGAAAGACCCCCTGATTCAGAAGCACCTGCGGGTGCTGGGGGAGGCGGTGGACCAGGTGGGCGGCCCCCAGATCCGCAACATCGGCACCATCGGCGGCAACACCTGCAACGGCGTCACCTCCGCCGACTCCGCCTCTACGCTGCTGGCCTTTGACGCGGTGGTGGAGCTGACCGGCCCCGACGGCGTCCGCCGCCAGCCCATCCGGGAGTTCTACCTCCGGGCGGGGAAGGTGGACCTGCGGCCCGGCGAGATTCAGACGGCCATCCTGATTCCCGGGGACAGCTATCGGGACACCGAGGGCTTCTACATCAAATACGCCATGCGCAACGCCATGGACATTGCCACCCTGGGTACCTCCGTCAATGTGCGGCTGTCGCCGGACAAACAGACCGTGGAGCGGTGCCGCGTCGCCTTCGGCGTGGCGGGGCCGGTGCCCATGCGGGCGGAGACGGCGGAACAGGCTGCCGCCGGACAGCCGCTGACGGCGGAACTGGCGGAGACGGTGGCCCGCACCGTGCTGGAGGACATCCAGCCCCGGGACAGCTGGCGGGCCGCCAAGGCCTTCCGGCAGCACATCGCCGTGGAGTGTACGAAACGGGCCTTTCTGGAGGCGGCAAGACGGGCAGGAGGTGCGGTGTAATGGGAAAGCAGTTCAAAACCATCCGGTTCAACCTCAACGGCCGGGACGTGGAGCAGACGGTGGACGTCCGGGCCTCCCTGACGGACCTGCTGCGCAATGACTTCCGCATGACCTCCGTGAAAAAGGGCTGCGAGGTGGGGGAGTGCGGCGCCTGCACCGTCCTCATCGACGGCGAGACCTACAACTCCTGCATCTATCTGGCGGTGTGGGCCGACGGCAAGCGCATCCGGACGCTGGAGAGCCTGCTGGGTCCCAACGGCGAGCTGGCGGACATTCAGCAGGCCTTCGTGGAGGAGGCCGCCGTCCAGTGCGGCTTCTGCACCCCCGGCTTCCTGATGACGGCGGTGGAGATTCTGGAGAGCGGGAAGGAGTACAACGACCAGGAGCTGCGGAAGCTGCTGTCCGGCCACCTGTGCCGCTGCACCGGGTATGAGAACATCCTCCGGGCGGTGAAAAAGACCATGTACCGGCGGCTGGGAAAGGAAATGCCCTGAAATAACGCGGGCCGTCCCGAATGGGGCGGCCCGTAAATTTATTTGACTGCTCTGCCGGAACAGCGTATAATAAAAGCAGTATCAAAGCAAAGGAGGCGGTCCGATGAAAACCATCATCACCATCGGCCGGCAGTTTGGCAGCGGCGGCAAGGAAGTGGGCATCCGCGTGGCCAAGGAGCTGGGCATCCCGTTCTATGACAACGAGCTTTTGCAGGAGGCGGCCAAAAAGAGCGGCCTGTGCGAGAAGATTTTTCAGAACTTTGACGAGCGGCCCAAGAGCCTGCTGTACTCCATCGCCATGGACTCCTACATGTTCAGCCTGCCCGGCAGCGGCGTGGGCGACTCCCTGGAGCAGCAGGTGTATCTGGCCACTTATAACACCATCCGTCAGATTGCGGACAAGGGCCCCTGCGTCATCATCGGCCGCTGTGCCGACTATGCGCTGGCGGACAATCCCGACCATCTGAGCCTGTTTATCTACGCGCCTCTGGAGGTGCGGATCAAGCGGGTGGCCCAGCGGCAGAACATCCCGGAGGACAAGGCCAAGGCCCTGATTCAGAAGACGGACCGCCGCCGCGCCGCCTATTACGAGTACTACTCCGCCAAAAAGTGGGGCGCGGTGGACAGCTACGACTACTGCCTGGACTCCAGCTATCTGGGCCTGGGCGGCACGGTGGAGCTGATCCAGACCATGGTGGCCCATAAGGAGCACCCCATCCCCAGCCCCACGGAAGAGG
>NZ_JAXEBZ010000074.1:0-11942 GCF_034093755.1 Dysosmobacter sp.
AACTGGCACCCGCGCGAGGGGGGCTGGGGGCGACAGACCCCGATTTTTTCCCGGCCGCCCGGCCCCATGGGGCCCCTCCCGTCCTCCGCGTTTTCCCGTTTCGTCATTTTGTATACGCTAACACAGGAAAGCGGCAAAGAATTTCCATTCTTCCCACAAAAGAAATTGCGGAAATTTTGTTGCACGCGGCCGTTTTTTGTGTTACCATGAACGACATCCAAGGACAAATGACCACAGGGGGTGGACCAATTTGGGCAAAGAGATCAAGTATTATATCGTTGCGGCGGAGGCACTGCCGGAGATCTTCATCAAAGTGGCGGAGGCAAAGCGCATGATGCAAACCGGCGAGGCCGACACCGTGGGCGCCGCCACCCGGCTGGCAGGCATCAGCCGCAGCGCGTTCTACAAGTACAAGGATTCCGTACAGCCCTTCAATGACATGAAGGCGGAGCACATCATCACCTTTTACGGAATGCTGAAGGACAACACCGGCGTGCTGTCCCGGGTACTGAGCGTATTTGCCCAGTCCGGCGCCAACATCCTGACCATTAACCAGAGCATCCCCACCAACGGCTGCGCGGCGGTGACCATCTCCGCCGAGACTTCCGACATGGCGGAGAGTCTGGAAACCCTGCTGGCAGAGGCCTCCGCGCTGGAAGGCGTGGTGAAGTTCGAGGTCATGGCCGGCTGAGGAAAGGATCGGAGAGAATGATCAAAATCGCAATCTTGGGCCTGGGCACGGTGGGTACCGGCGTGGCCAGGGTGGTGGCGGACAACGCCCGGCAGATCGAACGGAAGCTGGGGGAGCCGCTGCAGGTGAAAAGCGTGCTGGTGCGCCGCTTCAAGGACGGCCCCTACCGGCAGCTGATGACCGACGATTTCAGCCGCATCGAAAATGACCCGGAGATCCGGGTGGTGGTGGAGACCATCGGCGGCGTGGAGGCGGCCTACGAGTACACGAAGCGGGCCCTGGAGGCCGGCAAGCACGTGGTGACGGCCAACAAGCAGCTGGTGGCGGAAAAGGGCGCGGAGCTGCTGGCTCTGGCCGCCCGGAAAAAGGTCCACTACCTGTTTGAGGCCAGCGTGGGCGGCGGCATTCCGGTGCTGCACCCCATCCGGGAGTGCCTGGCGGCCAACCGCATCGAGGAGATTTACGGCATCCTCAACGGCACTACCAACTACATCCTCACCCGCATGGTCCGCACCGGCGCCTTCTTTACCGACGCCCTGCGGGAGGCCCAGGCCAAGGGCTACGCCGAGGCGGACCCCACGGCGGACGTGCAGGGCATCGATGCCGGACGCAAGACCTGCATCCTGGCGGACCTGGCCTTCGGCCATGAGGTGCCGCCGGAGAAGGTGCCCATGGAGGGCATCACCAAGCTGTCCCTGCGGGACGTGAAGATCGCCGAGCGGGCCGGCTACCGCATCAAGCTGCTGGGCCGCACCGTCCGGATGCCCGGCGGCGGCTGCACCGCCTATGTGGCCCCCCACCTGATCCCCGAGGAGCACCCCATGGCCAACGTGGAGGACGTGTTCAACGCGGTGGCGGTCCGGGGCAACGCCACCGGCGAGGTGATGTTCTACGGCAAGGGCGCCGGCGAGCTGCCCACCGCCTCCGCCTGCGTCTCCGACGTGATGGAGGCCCTGACCACCTCCGCCAGCCGGGAGGAGCCTCTGTGGAGCGCCGACGGCGAGGGCTTCGTGGACCCCGACGAGCTGCACACCCGGTTTTACTTCCGCATTGAGGGTAGCCTCACCGACGCCGCCATGGCCTTCGGCCAGGTGGAGGTGCTGTCGGAGGACGGCGAAACCGCCTTCCTGACGGAGCGCATCAGCGGCACCGACGCCAGACAGCAGTCGGCCATGCTGAACGTGCTGGCCTGCATGCGGGTGATGAACTGAGCGGGAACGAAAGATCAATCTGAGATAGAGAAGAAGGAACGACCATGAGCTTGATTGTACAAAAATTCGGCGGCTCCTCCGTGAAGGACGCCCAATGCATCAAACGGGTGGCCGGCATCATTGCCGAGACCTATCTGGAGGGCAACGACGTCATCGTGGTGCTGTCCGCCCAGGGCGACACCACCGACGATCTCATCGCCAAGGCGGAGGAGATCAATCCCCGTGCCTCCAAGCGGGAGATGGACATGCTGCTGTCCACCGGCGAGCAGATCTCCGTGGCCCTGTGCGCCATGGCCCTGGAGGCCATGGGCCTGCCCTGCGTCTCCCTGACGGCCTGGCAGGTGGGCATCCACTCCACCGGCGTCCATTCCGACGCCCGCATCCGTAAGATCGACTCGGAGCGGGTCCGCTCGGAACTGGACCAGCACCATATCGTCATCGTCACCGGCTTCCAGGGCATTGACCGGGCCGGCGACGTCACCACCCTGGGCCGCGGCGGCTCCGATACCAGCGCCGTGGCGCTGGCGGCGGCCTTCAAGGCGGACCGCTGCCAGATTTACACCGATGTGGACGGCGTGTACACCACCGACCCCCGCATCGTTCCCAACGCCCGGAAGCTGGACGAGGTCAGCTACGACGAGATGCTGGAGCTGGCGTCTCAGGGCGCCCAGGTCCTCCACAACCGCAGCGTGGAGCTGGCCAAGAAATTTCATGTACATTTGGAAGTGCTCTCCAGCATCGTGAAGAAGCCGGGCACTATCGTCAAGGAGGTCGCTAAAGTGGAAAAAACCAACATTGCCGGCGTGGCTAAGGATACCAGCATCGCCTGTGTCGCCCTGGTGGGCCTGCAGCACAACCCCGGCGTCGCCTTCCAGGTCTTTGACCTGCTGAGCAAGAGCAACATCAACGTGGACGTCATCCTCCAGTCCATTGGGAGGGATGACAGCAAGGACATCACCTTCACCGTCCACCGCAAGGACATGGACGAGGCCGTCCGCATTCTGGAGGACCACAGGGACACCCTGAAGTTCGATCACATCCAGACCGACGACGGCATCGGCAAGGTGTCCATCGTGGGCGCGGGCCTGATGAGCAACTGCGGCGTGGCCGCCAAGATGTTCGAGGCGCTGTACGAGGCCGGCATCAACATCCAGATGGTGAACACCTCTGAGATCCGGGTCTCCGTCCTGCTGGACGAGGAGGACGTGAACAAGGCTGTGAAGGCCATCCACGCCAAGTTCTTCGACGAGCTGTAAGCGAACAGGAAAAGGCGTATGGGTTCCCCATACGCCTTTTCTGCTGCCGGGGGATTCCGGACACGGAAGCCCGCCGCCGGTTCTGCCCGCCCCGCCTCCCACATAAGATGGGGACGAGGTGAGGAGAATGAAGGTTCGGTTCAACCGTTTCGCCGTCCGCTGTCTGACGGCGCTGCTGCTGGGTCTGGCGCTGCTGCTGCTCCACGGGCGGGCGGACAGCGCCCTGCCGGGAATCATCCTGCCGAAAAGCGGCGCGCCGTGGGAGCTGGGCAAGCTGGCCTACTGGCCCATGCTGGCCGCCATTCCGGTCACCGGCCGGCTGAGCGGCGGCGTGCGGCAGACGGCGTCGGAGCTGCTGCCCGCCGCGGCGGTGACGGCCCTGACGCTGTTCCTGACCTGCTGGGGGCTGTCGGGCCTGCAGGCGGGCCGGGGGGCGTATCTGCTGGCCTGGGTGGCCCTGACTGCCGCCGGAACGGCCCTGTCCGTCCGGGAGAGGCCCGTGAAGGGGGGCTTCTGGGTGCTGCTGGGTCTGGCGCTTGCCCTGGCGTATGTGCTGTTCAGCCTGCTGCCGCCGGTGTGGCAGCCCTTCCTGGACCCCTGCAGCGCGGCGGCCATGGCCACGCTGCCCTGCTGAAGGCGGTTTACATCCCGGCACCCCTGTGATACAATACAAAAGATTCAACGCCGCCGCCGGGGAACAGGCGGCGGCCCCACCAAGGAGGACAACCTGATGAACGCAATCGTAACCGTAATCGGAAACGACCGGGTCGGCATCATTGCCGCCGTCTGCACGCTGCTGGCGCAGAACGAGGTCAACATTCTGGACATCAGCCAGACCATTCTGCAGGGCAAATTCACCATGGTCATGGCGGTGGACATCGCAAAGGCGAAGCTGCCCCTGACGGACCTGGCGGAGGAGCTGGCAAAGCTGGGCGACTCCATGGGCATCTCCATCCGCATCCAGCGGGAGGAGATCTTCAACGCCATGCACCGCATCTGAGACGGAGGCCGCCATGCTGACACAGAAAGACATTCTCTCCACCATCGAGATGATCGACCAGCAGCACCTGGACATCCGCACCATCACCATGGGCATCTCCCTGCTGTCCTGCTGCGATCCGGACCCCAAGCGGGCCTGCGACAAGATCTATGACAAGATCACCCGCTACGCCGAGAAGCTGGTGAAAACCGGCGAGGACATTGAGCGGGAGTTCGGCATCCCCATCGTCAACAAGCGGATTTCCGTCACGCCCATGGCCCTGGTGGCCGGCGCCAGCGACGCGGAGGACTACGTGCCCTTCGCCGTCACCATGGACCGGGCGGCCAAGACCTGCGGCGTCAACTTCATCGGCGGCTACTCCGCCCTGGTGCAGAAGGGCATGACCAGGGCGGACGAGAAGCTGATCCGCTCCATCCCCGAGGCGCTGGCCTCCACGGACTTCGTCTGCTCCTCCGTCAACGTGGGCTCCACCAAGGCGGGCATCAACATGGACGCCGTGGCCCTCATGGGCCGCATCGTCAAGGAGACCGCCGCCCGCACCGCCGATCAGGACGGCCTGGGCTGCGCCAAGCTGGTGGTGTTCTGCAACGCCGTGGAGGACAACCCCTTCATGGCCGGCGCCTTCCACGGCGTGGGCGAGGCGGAGAAGGTCATCAACGTGGGCGTCTCCGGCCCCGGCGTGGTGCACCACGCCCTCCAGGCCGTGAAGGGCCAGCCCTTCGATGTGGTGGCTGAGACCATCAAAAAGACCGCCTTCCGGGTGACCCGCATGGGCCAGCTGGTGGCCCAGGAGGCCTCCCGCCGCCTGGACACCCCCTTCGGCATCGTGGACCTGTCTCTGGCTCCCACCCCGGCGGTAGGCGACTCCGTGGCCCGCATCCTGGAGGAGATGGGCCTGGAGGTCTGCGGCACCCACGGCACCACCGCCGCGCTGGCGCTGCTGAATGACGCGGTGAAAAAGGGCGGCGTCATGGCGTCCTCCTCCGTGGGCGGCCTGTCCGGCGCCTTCATCCCCGTGTCGGAGGACGAGGGCATGATCGCCGCCGCCCAGTCCGGCGTACTGTGCCTCGATAAGCTGGAGGCCATGACCTGCGTCTGCTCCGTGGGCCTGGATATGATCGCCGTCCCCGGCGACACCTCCGCCGAGACCATCTCCGCCATCATCGCCGACGAGGCGGCCATCGGCATGGTGAACTGCAAGACCACCGCCGTCCGCCTGATTCCCGCCCCCGGAAAGGTGGTGGGGGACAGTGTGGAGATGGGCGGCCTGCTGGGCTCCGCCCCGGTGATGCCGGTGCATCCCCAGTCCTCCGCGGAGTTCATCACCCGGGGCGGCCGCATCCCGGCGCCCCTCCACAGCCTGAAAAACTGAACCCAACGAAAGAAGCATCCCCGGAAACGGCCTGTTTCCGGGGATGCTTTGCTGTCTGAAATTCAGTTTTCGGTGAACCGGATTTTGTCCCGGTTGATCTGCTTCTGATAGCGGTCCTGCTCGGAAAAGACGCAGCCGCAGTATTTCTGCATGTAGAAGCCCAGCTCCCGGGCCCGCTGGTTTCCCGCCCGGAAATTGGGCCGGAAATCCCGGTACAGAAACTCCACGCCGTACTCCCGGGCGTACCGCTCCGCCGCCCGGCAGATGCCGTCGTGGTCCTGATAGAGGCTGGCCAGGAGGGTGGTGGTGAAGGCAGAAAAGCCGTGCTCTGCGGCGTAGCGGGCGGTGCCTTCGATGCGGTGCTCATAGCAGTAGGCGCAGCGGTGGTCAATGTCCTCCGCCACCTGCCGGACGAACTGGCGCAGGCCGTAGTCCTCCTGCACCCGCACCTCCATGCCGATGGTGGGGGCGTACTCCAGCAGACAGTCCCGCCGGGCCTGGTATTCCTTCCAGGGGTGAATGTTGGGGTTGTACCAGAACGCCACCGGCTCAATGCCCTCCTCCCGCAGGGGATCGATGCAGCTGAGGGAGCAGGGGGCGCAGCAGCAGTGCAGCAAAACGGTGTCCATAGGGGGTCCTCCTGTGTGACGGCGCCCGAAGGGGCACCGGTGTTCCGGAAATATTATACCACGGCGGCCCAGCGGGGGAAAGAGAGTAAAGCGTCTTTTTTTACAGAACCATTCAACGCCCGTTAAGAAAATCTGTACGGAATCTTAACGGCAGAAGCCACAAAGCGGAATTGAAGTTTTTGTGGAAAAAGAGTAAAATGCAGGGTAACGTAGGGTGGTTTCGCCTGCCGTGAGGCCCCCCGAAGGGTTTTCGATAAGGAGGCAAATCCCTTGAAGGTCGGATTGGACGTTGGCTCCACCACCATCAAATGCGTGGTGATGGACGACGAAGATCAAATTTTATACAGCACCTACCAGCGGCATTACAGCCACATTCTGGAAAAGAGCGAGGAGCTGCTGCGGCTGATGGCCCGGGAGCACGTTCCCGGCGGCCGGGCGCGGCTGGCCATCTCCGGCTCCGCCGGCATGGGCATGGCGGAGAGCGTGGGGATTCCCTTCGTGCAGGAGGTGTTTGCCACCCGGGTGGCCGCCAACCGCATGACCCCCGGCATGGACGTGGTGATTGAGCTGGGCGGCGAGGACGCCAAGATTCTGTTCCTCACCAACGGCCTGGAGGTGCGGATGAACGGCAGCTGCGCCGGCGGCACCGGCGCCTTCATCGACCAGATGGCCACGCTGCTGAAGCTGGACGCCGATGAGATGGACAAGGCGGCGCTGCGGGCAAAAAAGACCTACACCATCGCCTCCCGCTGCGGCGTGTTCGCCAAGAGCGACGTGCAGCCCCTGATCAACCAGGGCGGCCAGGTGGAGGACATCGCCGCCAGCATCTATCAGGCGGTGGTGAACCAGACCATCGCGGGGCTGGCCCAGGGCCGGCCCATCCGGGGCAATGTGCTGTATCTGGGGGGGCCGCTGACCTTCTCCCGGTGCCTGCGGGAGAGCTTTGACCGGACGCTGAACGTCCGGGGCGTCTGCCCGGACAACAGCCTGCTGTTTGTGGCCATGGGCGCGGCGCTGTACGCCGACCGGGAGTTTGACCTGGCGGAGGTAGCGGACCGGATTCAGCAGCGGGGCGTGGGCGGCGATTACCGCAGCCAGCCGCCCCTGTTTGAAAGCCGCGGGGAGTATGACGCCTTCTGCGCCCGGCACGCCCGGGCTGCCGTCCCCCGGGCGGATTTCCCGGAGGACTATGACAAGCCCGTACATATCGGCATCGACTCCGGCTCCACCACCGTGAAAGTGGCGGTGATGGACGGGGACGGCGCCATTCTCTTTACGGACTACCGCTCCAACCTGGGCAACCCGGTGCCTCTGATCCGGGGCGTGCTGCAGATGCTGTACGCCGGACACCCGAAGCTGCGGGTGGCCAGCGTCACCACCACCGGCTACGGCGAGGACCTGGCCAGAAACGCCTTCCACGCCGACTTCGGCGTGGTGGAGACGGTGGCCCATTTCACCGCCGCCCGGTACTTCCTGCCGGAGGTGGACTTCATCATCGACATCGGCGGCCAGGACATGAAGTGCTTCAAGATCGAGGATGGCGCCATCAGCGACATCTTCCTCAACGAGGCCTGCTCCTCCGGCTGCGGCAGCTTCCTCCAGACCTTCGCCCAGGCTCTGGGCTATGACGTGAAGGATTTCGCGAAGCTGGGATTGTTTGCCGACCGGCCCGTGGACCTGGGCAGCCGCTGCACCGTGTTCATGAACTCCAGCGTGAAGCAGGCCCAGAAGGACGGCGCCACCATTGAGAACATCTCCGCGGGCCTCTCCATCAGCGTGGTGAAAAACGCGCTGTACAAGGTGATCCGGGCCTCCTCTCCCGAGGAACTGGGCCGCCACATCGTGGTCCAGGGCGGCACCTTCTACAACGAGGCGGTGCTGCGGGCCTTTGAAAAGGAGATGGGGGTGGAGGTCATCCGCCCCGACATCGCCGGCCTGATGGGCGCCTACGGCGCGGCGCTGTACGGCCGCGCCCACGCCAGGCCCGGCCAGGTCAGCACCTTGCTGACGGCGGAGGAGCTGCTGGGCTTCCGGCAGGAGACCCGCAGCGAGCTGTGCGGCCGGTGCGGCAACAACTGCCAGCTGACGGTGAACACCTTCGCCGACGGCCGGACCTTCATCAGCGGCAACCGCTGCGAGCGGCCCGTCACCGGCCGGGCCGACAGCGGCGAGCGGAACCTGTATGAGTACAAGCGGAAGCTGATTCTGGACTACAAGCCCGTCCCCGGCAAGCGGGGGAAGATCGGCATGCCCCTGTGCCTGAACTTCTGGGAGCTGTATCCCTTCTGGTACACCTTCTTCACGAAGCTGGGCTTTGCCGTGTACCACAGCCCCCTGTCCAGCCGGGAGCTGTATCTCCAGGGCCAGGGCACCATCTCCAGTGACACCGCCTGCTTCCCGGCGAAGCTGGCCCACGGCCACATCCACTTCCTGTCCAGACTGAAGCTGGACGCCATCTTCTACCCCTGCATGACCTACAACATCGACGAGGGGAAGGGCCAGAACCACTACAACTGCCCGGTGGTGGCCTACTATCCGGAGGTGCTGGCGGGCAACTGCCCGGAGCTGGCCGAAACCCGGTTCATTTACGATTACGTGGGCATCCACCGGCCCAAGGATTTCACGGTCAAGATGCACGCCATCCTGGGCAAGTACTTCGACGGCATCTCCAGGAAGGAGGTGCAGGCGGCGGCGGACGCGGCCTACGCCGAGTACGGCCGCCATATGGACCAGATCCGGGAAGAGGGCGCCAATATCATCCGCAAAGCCCGGCAGGAGGGCCGCCGCATCATCGTGCTGGCAGGCCGGCCCTACCACGTGGACCCGGAGGTGAACCACGGCATCGACGCCCTGATCACCCAGCTGGGCGCCGCGGTGGTGACGGAGGACTCCGTGTCCCATCTGGTGGACAGATTCCCCACCACGGTGCTGAACCAGTGGACCTATCACGCCCGGCTGTACGCCGCCGCCAGATACTGCTGTGACCAGCCGGACATGGACCTGGTGCAGCTGGTGAGCTTCGGCTGCGGCGTGGACGCCATCACCACCGACGAGACCCGGGAGATTCTGCAGCGGGGCGGCAAGCTGTACACCCAGCTGAAGATCGACGAGATCACCAATCTGGGCGCGGTGCGCATCCGGCTGCGGAGCCTGCTGGCCGCCCTGGACGAGCGGGAGGACAGCAGCGACAACAAGGAGGCGTAATTCATGGAAACCAATTATCCGCGCTTTACGCCGGATATGAAAAAGACCCATAAGATTCTGATTCCCAACATGGCCCCGGTGCAGTTCCGGATTCTGGCGGCGGCCATGGAGTACAACGGCTACACGGTGGAGCTGCTGGGCAACTGCGGCAGCCAGGTGGCGGAGCAGGGACTGAAATACGTCCACAATGACACCTGCTACCCCGCCCTGCTGGTGATCGGCCAGTTCCTGGACGCCCTGAACTCCGGAAAGTACGACCTGGACCACACCGCCCTCATCATCACCCAGACCGGCGGCGGCTGCCGGGCCTCCAACTACATCTTCCTGCTGCGCAAGGCGCTGCAGAAGGCGGGCTACGGCCAGATTCCCGTGCTGAGCCTGAACTTCTCCGGCCTGGAGAAGGACAGCAGCCTGGCCCTGGATCTCAAGACACTGCGGATGCTGCTGGCCGCCATTTACTACGGCGACCTGCTGGTGGCGCTGAAGGCCCAGACTGCCCCCTACGAGCTGGAAAAGGGCGCGGCGTCGGCCCTCCAGGAGAAGTGGCTGGACCGCATCTGTGATGACATCCGCGCCGGAAAGGGCTACTCCCACCGGGAGATGACCGCCCTGATGCCCCGGATCGCGGCGGAGTTTGCCGCCGTCCCTGTCCACCGGGTCCCCAAGGTGAAGGTGGGCGTGGTGGGGGAGATCTACGTGAAGTACTCCCCCCTGGGCAACAATGACCTGGAAAAATTCCTGGCGGAGCAGGACTGCGAGGTGAACCTGCCGGGGCTGATGGGCTTCGTGCAGTACTGCGCCTACAACCCCTCCGAGACCGCCCGTCTCTACGGCGGCAGCTTTTTTGAAAAGCACGTGTCCGACTGGGTGCTGGCCTACATCGCCCGGATGGAGAAGGTGATCATCGCCGCCCTGAAGGACAACGGCTTCCACGCACCGCTGCCGTTTGCGGAGCTGTGCAAACTGCCGGAGGGCATCATCGGCATGGGCAACAAAATGGGCGAGGGCTGGCTTCTCACCGCCGAGATGCTGGAGCTGGTGCAGTCCGGATATGAGAACATCATCTGCGCCCAGCCCTTCGGGTGCCTGCCCAACCACATCTGCGGCAAGGGCATGGTGAACAAAATCCGGGAGCTGTACCCCCAGTCCAACATCACCCCCATTGACTATGACCCCAGCGCCACCCGGGTGAACCAGGAGAACCGCATCAAGCTGATGCTGGCGGTGGCCCGGGAGCGGCTGCCGGTGGGGGAGAACGGCCGGAGCGGCTCCGGTGCGCCGGAGCCGGCGGAGGGCTTCCGGAAGGAGCACCCGTCCGCCGGAGGCGCGGCCCACCGGGAGAAGGCCGCGGCGGCCTCGCTGTAAAACTGAAAACGCAGGGACTGCTGCGGCGGCGGTCCCTGCGTTTTTTCCGTTTCCGGCGGAACATTTCCGGGCAATCGGTTGACGAAAGGGCAGATTCTGCGGTATAATACACTGATTTACTATCGACTACGGGACATGTCCCGGTTTCACGGAGGTTGCAGATGTGGATTGCGGATAAGTGGCAGGACTATGAGCTGCTGGACTGCGGCGGCGGGGAGAAGGTGGAGCGCTGGAACAAGCAGTATCTGGTGCGGCCGGACCCCCAGGCCATCTGGGAGACGCCCCACAAACATCCCGGCTGGCGGAAGGCCGACGCCCGCTACCTCCGGTCCCAGACCGGCGGCGGCCACTGGGAGAAGAAAAGGCTGCCGGAGAGCTGGGAGATGCACTACGGGGAGCTGACGTTCCAGGTGAAGCCCATGAACTTCAAGCACACGGGGCTGTTTCCGGAGCAGGCGGTGAACTGGGACTTTGCCATGGAGAAAATCCGCACCGCCGGCCGGCCCATCCGGGTGCTGAACCTGTTCGCCTATACCGGCGGCGCCACGGTGGCCTGCGCCAGGGCGGGAGCCTCCGTGTGCCACGTGGACGCGGCGAAGGGCATGGTGGCCTGGGGCCGGGAGAACGCCCGGCTGTCGGGTCTCAGCGACGCCCCCATCCGCTGGATTGTGGACGACTGCGCCAAGTTCGTGGAGCGGGAGATCCGCCGGGGCCGCACCTATGACGCCATCATCATGGACCCGCCCTCCTACGGCCGCGGCCCCTCCGGCGAGGTGTGGAAGCTGGAGGAGAACCTGTACCCCTTTGTGAAGCTGTGCGCCGGGGTGCTGTCGGACAAGCCCCTGTTCGTCATCATCAACTCCTACACCACGGGGCTGGCCCCCTCGGTGCTGGGGTATCTGCTGAACCTGCTGGTGGCCTCCAGATACGGCGGCCGCTGCACCTGGGACGAGCTGGGTCTGCCGGTGACGGAGACGGGCCTGGCCCTGCCCTGCGGCGCCACGGGCCGCTGGTTCGCGGAGTAAAGAGGGGACTGCCCGCACCGTCGTGCCAATGCGATTCCCGGCCCCGTTGGGGCCGCCAATCGCGGCACTTCCTCGAAAGCGGCTCGCTTCATCCGCCGCTGGCGGCGCTTCGCCGCTTTCCCCCCCCCTTTAGATTCCCCAACACCGTCGCGGCATTACGATTCCCGGCCCCGTTGGGGCCGCCAATCG
>NZ_JAXEBZ010000075.1:0-37028 GCF_034093755.1 Dysosmobacter sp.
CGGGGAATCGCGGGTTTCCGGCCCCCACTTTTCTTTGCCCGTGCAAAGAAAAGTGGGGGCGCATCCCCGCACCGGGACCGGTGCAAAGCCCGCGATTTTCATCGCACTCCCGGCGCCGGGACCGGTGCAAAAGCCGCAACCTTCGCTGCCTCCCCCCCCGCACCGGGACCGGTGCAAAGAAAACCCAACTTGCACATGGCGTCCACATCTGCTATAATTACAAACTGATATGATAGCGCCTGTATCAGGAAACGGAGAGCAAGGCTCTGTTTGAATGGGAGTGAGAGCATGAACAAAAAGCTGTCGCGGCTGCTGGAGCCCAACATGAAGCTTTACTTTTTCTGCCTGCTGGTCTTTTCGCTGGCGGCTTTTCCGGTGAAGCCTGCCCTGTCGGCGGCGGAGCTGGCGGTCACCGCGGCCCTGTACGTCTACTTCACCCGGAACAGCCAGAAGCGGCGCCAGGGCATCCTGCAATACATTGACAGCGTCACCGGCAGCGTGGACACCGCCAGCAAGTCCACCCTCATCAACTCGCCCCTGCCCATCATGGTGTTCCGCCCGGACACCGGCGAGGTGATCTGGAGCAACGAGAACTTCCTGCAGCTGGCGGGGGTGCGGGAGCACCGCTTTGAGATCAAGGTGGAGGACACCGTGCCCGACTTCCCCCTCCAGTGGCTGCTGGAGGGCAGGCAGGAGTGTCCCCGCCGGGTGGAGATGAACGGCCGCCAATTCCAGGTCTACGGCAGCATGGTCCGGGCCAAGGCCCGGGACGGCAGCCCCAACCTGGTGGCCACCACCTACTGGGTGGACACCACCGACGCCGACCGGCTGAAAGAGCGGTTTGCCGCCTCCCGGCCCGTCATCGCCCTGATGCAGGTGGACAACTACGAGGACCTGATGAAGGCCTGCGCCGACACCCAGCGCAGCGCCGTGCTGGCCCAGATCGACGAGAAGCTGAGCCAGTGGACCGGGGACGCCGGCCTTCTGACCAAGACCGACCGGGACCACTATCTGTTCGTGTTTGAGGAGCAGTACTTCCAGAAGTTCGTGTCGGAGCGGTTTTCCGTGCTGGATACCATCCGGGACATCCGGGTGTCCGAGACCCTGAACCCCACGCTGTCCATCGGCGTGGGCGTGGAGGCGGACACGCTGGCGGAGCTATACAAAAACGCCAATCTGTCCCTGGAGATGGCCCTGTCCCGGGGCGGCGACCAGGCGGTGGTCCGCAACCGGCTGGACTTCGCCTTCTACGGCGGCCGCACCAAGGCCACGGAGAAGCGCACCAAGGTGAAATCCCGGGTCATGGCCAACGCCCTGGGCGAGCTGATGACCGACGCCGGCCAGGTCTATATCATGGGCCACACCTTCGCGGACATGGACTGCGTGGGCGCGGCGGCGGGCCTTTGCTGCATCGCCCGGAAGCGGGGGAAGAAGGCCCAGATCGTCATGAATCTGGAGAAAAACGCCGCCGGCGGGCTGCTGAGCCAGCTGCGGGCGCTGCCGGAGTACGAAAACGTGTTCGTCACGCCCCAGGATGCCTTTTTGCGGATGCAGCCCGGCGCGCTGGTGGTGGTGGCGGACACCAACCGCCCCGACTTTGTGGAGTCCCGCCAGGTGCTGGAGGCCAGCAACCGGGTGGCGGTCATCGACCACCACCGGCGGGCGTCCAGCTATATCGAAAACGCGGCGCTGAACTTCCACGAGCCCTACGCCTCCTCCGCCTGCGAGCTGGTGACGGAGCTGCTGGGCTACCTGGTGGAGCCCACGGACCTGCTGCGGGAGGAGGCGGTGGCCCTGCTGGCGGGCATCGTGCTGGACACCAAGCACTTCACCATGCGCACCGGCGGCCGCACCTTCGAGGCGGCGGCCTTCCTGCGCCGGGCCGGCGCCGACACGGCGGACGTGCAGCGGCTGTTCCAGAATGAGCTCAGCGACGTGGTGACCCGCTATGACGTGATGCGCCAGGCGGAGATTCTGTACGACGACATCGCAAGCGCCGCGGTGGAGCCCGGCGGCGTGGACCGGGTGGCCGGCGCCCAGGCGGCGGACGAGCTGCTGACCCTCAAGGGGGTGAAGGCCTCCTTCGTGCTGACCAGGTCCGGGGAGGGCGTGCAGATGTCCGCCCGGTCCCTGGGGGACATCAACGTGCAGGTGATTCTGGAGGCCCTGGGCGGCGGCGGCAATTCCACCACCGCCGGCGGCCGGGTGGAAAACGCCAGCGTGGCCGACGTCCGGGAGCGGCTGGTGGAGGCCATCGACAACTATCTGGCAGATTAAAGCGGCCCTGAGGGCCGGGACAAGAAAAGGAGATTACCGATATGAAAGTGATTTTACAGCAGGACGTGAAGGGCCAGGGCAAGAAGGGCCAGATGATTGAAGCGTCCGAGGGCTACGCCCGCAACTATCTGCTGCCCCGGAAGCTGGCCATCCTGGCCACGCCGGATGCCATCAACACCATGAACCTGAAGGAGAAGGCCCGCCGGGCGGAGGAGCAGCGCCAGCGGGAGGAGGCCATCGCCGCCGCCCAGAAGCTGAAGGACTGCACCGTGAAGCTGACGGCCAAGGCCGGCAACGGCGGCCGCCTGTTCGGCGCCGTCACCACCAAGGAAATCGCCGAGGGCCTGAAGGCCCAGTTCGGCCTGGACATTCCCAAGCAGAAGCTGGTGCTGGATGAGCCCATCAAGGCCTTCGGCACCTACGAGGTGAAAGCGAAGCTGGGCTTTGAGGTCAGCGGCGTGGTGAAGGTCACCGTCACGGAGGCCTGATCCCCGGCCGCCGGAGGGCGGCACATTCCCCAGGAGGTGAATTCCATGGCAAACGAGGACCTGCTGCTGCGGCAGATGCCCCACTCCCTGGAGGGGGAGCAGGCGGTGCTGGGCTCCATGCTCATCGATCCGGAGTGCATCAAGGACGTGATGGACAAGCTGCAGCCCGGCGACTTCTACCTGCGGCAGAACCGGGAGATTTTTGAGACCATCTACTCCATGTTCGCCTACTCCCGCCCGGTGGACGGCATCACCGTGGCGGAGGAGATGCAGAAAAACGGCACCTATGACGAGAATACCACCCGCAGCTACCTGGTTCAGCTGATGGAGATCACCCCCACCTCCGCCAACGTGATGGAGTACGTGAAGATCGTCCGGGACAAGGCGCTGCTGCGGTCAGTGGCCCAGGCGGCCTCGGAGATTACCGCCATGGTCCAGGAGGGGGTGGGCACCGCCTCCGACACCCTGGAGGCGGCGGAGCAGCGGATTTTCGCCATCCGCCGGGGCCAGAGCGCCAAGGACATGGTGCCCATCCGGCAGGTGCTGCCGGACGTGCTGGACCGGCTGTCGGAGATGAGCGAGAGCGAGACGCACCTGCCGGGCCTTTCCACCGGCCTCTCCGCCGTGGACGCCAAAATCACGGGCCTGAACAAGTCGGACCTGCTGCTGCTGGCGGCCCGCCCCGGCATGGGCAAGACCTCCTTCGCCCTGAACATCGCCCTGAACGTGGCCAAGACCACCCAGAAAACGGTGGCGGTGTTCTCCCTGGAAATGTCCAGCGAGCAGCTGGTGACCCGCCTGCTGTCCACGGAGGCGCTGGTGGAGAACGTGCGGCTGAAAACCGGCAACCTGCGGGAGACGGACTGGCAGAAAATCGCCGACGCCTCCATGGTGCTCAACCGCCTGGATATGCGCATCGACGACAACCCCATGCTGACGGTGGCGGACATGAACGCCAAGTGCCGCCGGCTGGACAATCTGGGCCTGGTGGTCATCGACTACCTGCAATTGATGACCTCCGCCGGCGGCAAGAGCGGCGGCGGGGAGAGCCGCCAGCAGGTGGTGTCCGACATCTCCCGGATGCTGAAGATCATGGCCAAGGAGCTGGACGTACCGGTGATCTGCCTGAGCCAGCTGTCCCGCGCCAACGAGAAGCGGGATGACAAGCGGCCCATGCTGTCGGACCTGCGGGAATCCGGCGCCATCGAGCAGGACGCGGATATTGTCATGTTCCTGTACCGGGATGACTATTATAATGAGGACTCCGAAAAGCGCAACATCGCCGAGTGCATCGTGGCCAAGAACCGCCACGGCGAAACCGGCAAGGTGGAGTTGCGCTGGATGCCGGAGTACACCCAGTTCTCCACCCTGGACAACCGCCATGGCGACGACGAGTGAGCTGGCGGCGGCCCGGAACCTGCTGCGCCGGGAGCTGCCCGGCGGCGGGCGGGTGCTGTGCGCCGTGTCCGGCGGACTGGACTCCATGTGTCTGCTGCACTTTTTGCGCACCTGGGGGCGGACGGGGAATTTCACCGTTCTGGCCGCCCATTTCAACCACCGGCTGCGGGGCGCCGCGGCGGACCGGGACGAGGCTTTCGTCCGGGACTGGTGCGCCGGGGAGAGCATCCCGCTGTTCGCCGGCTCCGGCGATGTGGGGGAGCTGGCGGCGCGGGAGGGCCTTTCCGTGGAGGAGGCGGCCCGGACGCTGCGGTACGCCTTTCTGGAGGAGACGGCGGCGCGGGAGGGCTGCGCCGCCATCCTGACGGCCCACCACGCCGATGACAACGCGGAGACCATGCTGCTGAACCTGCTGCGGGGCACCGGCATCCGGGGCCTGGCGGGGATTCCGGAGGTCCGGGGGAACATCCTCCGCCCCTTCCTGCGGATCTCCCGGGGGGAGCTGGCGGACTACGCCGCCGCCCACGGCATTCCCCACGTGGAGGACGAGACGAACCAACTGGATGATGCGGCCCGGAACGTGCTGCGCCACCGGGTGCTGCCTGTGCTGCGGGAGCTGAACCCCCGGGCGGCGGAGAACATGGCCCGGACGGCGGAGCTGGCCCTCCGGGACGAGGAGGCCCTGACATGGGCGGCGGAGAAGCTGCTGGAGCAGGGGGGTACGGAGCCGGGGCGGTCCGCCTGGCTGCCGGTGGAGAGCTGCGGCGGCCAGCCCGAGGCGGTGGTGACCCGGGCGGCGCGGCTGCTGCTGGAGCGGACCGGCGGACACCGGAAGGACCTGACCGCAGCCCATACGGAGGCCGTCCTGGAGCTGCTCCGGAGCCGGCCGGGGAAGGAGATTCACCTGCCCTACGGCCTGACGGCCCGGCGGGAGGAGGCGGTGCTGCGGGTTTGCCGCAGCGGCGTACCGGAGACGGCGGAGCTGCGGCCCGGCGTGCCGGCGGCGTGGAACGGCTGGACGCTGACACTGCTGGACCACCCGGATGGGGAGGGCCTGGCCCTCCGGGACGGAGACGAAACCGTTGCGGTGGGTCCCTGTCCGCCGGGGGAGCGGCTGACGCTGCCGGAGACCCACGGCGGCGGCCGCACGGTGAAGCGGCTGTGCCTGGACCGGGGCATTTCCCTGGCGGAGCGGGAGAAGCTGCCCGCCATCTATCTCAACGGCAGACTGGCCGCCGTGTGGCGGCTTGGCGCGGATGACGGTTCCTGCTACCGGGGGACCGGCCCCGTCCGCTTTATCCGAATTCTGAAAACCGACGGAGGAGAGGTACTATGATCAACGAGCTGGAGAAAGATATTGCCCGAGTGCTGGTGACGGAGGAGGAAATCCGGACCCGGATCGGCGAAATGGGCCGGGAGCTGGCGGAGCGGTTCCAGGGAAAGAATCCCCTGTTCCTGGGGGTGCTGAAGGGCTGCTTCGTGTTCATGGCGGACCTGGTGCGGGCCTGCCCGGTGAACAGCGACCTGGAGTTCATCGCCGTCTCCTCCTATCAGAACTCCACCATGTCCTCCGGCCGGGTGCAGATCACCCATGACGTCCAGCAGGACATCACCGGCCGGGACATCATCATCGTGGAGGACATTCTGGACTCCGGCAACACCCTGGCCTTCCTGAAGAACTATCTGATGACCAAGGGCGCCGCCTCCATCACCATCGTCACCCTGCTGGATAAGCCCTCCCGCCGGGCCAAGGCGGTGGACGCCGATCTGGCGGGCTTCGTGGTGCCGGATGAGTTTGTGGTGGGCTACGGACTGGACTTCGCCCAGCACTACCGCAATCTGCCGTATATCGGCGTACTGAAACCGGAGGTCTATACCAAGTGAAACGGTCGAAAACACCCAATTTCAGCATGGTGGCGCTGATGCTGGTCATCCTGCTGGGCTTCTCCTACCTGTGGCAGAGCGCTGCCCAGGAGGGAAAACTGGACTATTCCGAGGTCCGCCAGCTGTTCATTCAGGAGAAGGTGGAGAGCTATTCCGTCTCCGACTACACCCTGACCATGAAGCTGCGCCAGCCGGTGAACGGCCGGGAGACGGTGCAGTACGAGCTGTATGATCTGGATCTGTTCCAGGACGATCTGTGGGATCTGATTCAGCAGCAGGAGCAGAAGGGTCTCATCACCCACTATGACTATCAGGCCGCCCACTCCCCGGGGCTGCTGCAGACGCTGCTGCCCTACCTGATGATGGCCCTGATGTTCGGCCTGATGTGGTATTTCCTGGCCGTCCGCGCCCAGGGCGGCATGGGGCCGGACAAGATGGCCCGGTTCGGCTCCGCCAACGTCCGCACCCTCAGCGACAAGGACAAAACCGTCACCTTTGATGACGTGGCCGGCGCCGACGAGGAGAAGGAGGAACTGGCGGAGATCGTGGAGTTCCTGAAAGACCCCCGGAAGTATATCGCCCTGGGGGCCCGGATTCCCAAGGGCGTGCTGCTGGTAGGCCCTCCGGGCACCGGCAAGACATTGCTTGCCAAGGCGGTGGCCGGCGAGGCCGGGGTGGCCTTCCTGTCCATCTCCGGCTCCGACTTTGTGGAGCTGTACGTGGGCGTGGGCGCCTCCCGGGTCCGGGACCTGTTTGAGCAGGCGAAGAAGCAGTCCCCCGCCATCGTGTTCATCGACGAGATCGACGCCGTGGGCCGTCAGCGGGGCACCGGCGTGGGCGGCGGCCATGACGAGCGGGAGCAGACCCTGAACCAGCTGCTGGTGGAAATGGACGGCTTCGGCCGCAACGAGGGCGTGGTGGTGCTGGCCGCCACCAACCGGGCCGACGTGCTGGACCCGGCGCTGCTGCGGCCCGGCCGGTTTGACCGGCAGGTCTATGTGGGCATGCCGGATATCCGGGGCCGCAAGGCGGTGCTGGAGGTCCACGCCAAGGATAAGCCCCTGGCGGAGGACGTGGATCTGGAGAAGGTGGCCCGGGGCACCCCCGGCTTCACCGGCGCCGACCTGGAGAACCTGATCAACGAGGCGGCGCTGCTGGCCGCCCGGAAGGACCGGCGGTTCATCACCATGGCGGATCTGGAGGAGGCGGAGATCAAGGTCATCGCCGGCCCCGAGAAGCGCAGCCGGGTGATTCCGGAGCAGGAGCGGAAGCTGACGGCCTATCATGAGGCCGGCCACGCCGTGGTGATGCACGCCCTGCCCAACCATGACCCGGTGAATCAGATTTCCATCATTCCCCGGGGCCAGGCCGGCGGCATGACCATCTCCCTGCCGGAGGAGGACCGGTCCTACCTGTCCAAATCCTACCTGCAGGATCAGATCGCCGCGCTGCTGGGCGGCCGGGTGGCGGAGCAGCTGGTGCTGGGAGACGTGTCCACCGGCGCGTCCAACGACATCCAGCGGGCCAGCCAGATCGCCCACAAGATGGTGGCGGTGTACGGCATGAGCGAGAAAATCGGCGCCGTGTCCTTCGACTCCGGCCACGAGGTGTTCATCGGCCGCACCATGTCCCAGGGCCGCAGCTACTCCGAGCAGGTGGCCGCCCAGATCGACGAGGAGGTCCGCTCCGTCATCGGCGAGGCCTATCAGCGCTGCGAGGACATCCTGAAGCGGGACCGGAAGCAGCTGGAAACCGTGGCCCAGTACCTGCTGGCCCACGAGACCATGGACCGCGCCGCCTTCCTGGCGGTGTTCGGCGAGACGGACCCCTCCGGGGACAACACTGCCGCCCCCGCGGAGGCGTGACCCGGCGGCATCCCGTGAAGCACCGCGCGCTCCGGCCCGGAATCCCCCGGACCGGAGCGCTTTTTCTGTGGAGAACGTGCGAAAACGCAAAAACTCACAGGCCCCGATTCGGCGAAATCACCAAAACGACTGTCCACCATAGAAGAACACTCACGGGGTAAAAACCAGGGCATACCGCAGAATGTCTCCAATATACGGACAAATGAACGGGTGCAGCGGAGTTTTTCGGAAAAATCCCCCGGAAAACGGGGTGGATTTCTTGTGTAGGATTCATCTTGCAAAGCGGCGGGAAATTCCGTAGAATGCGAATATGTTCTCTCAGTGGCCGATGTTTGGACGGCGCTGGGACAATGAAGGAGGAAAAACGAATGAAAAAGTTTCTTGCACTGGCCATGGCCATGGTCATGAGCCTGAGCCTGGCCGCCTGCGGCGGCAGCAGCTCCGGCAGCGCGGCCGCTTCCGCCCCTGCCGCTTCCGGCAACAAGGTGGTGAAGATCGGCGTGTTCGAGCCCCAGACCGGCGACAACGGCGCCGGCGGCAAGCAGGAGATTCTGGGCATGCAGTACGCCAACTACGTCCAGCCCACCGTGGAGATTGGCGGCGAGACCTATGACGTGCAGCTGGAAATCGTGGATAACCGCACCTCCGCCGAAAACGGCCCCTCCGCCGCCTCCGAGCTGGTGAACCGGGGCGTGTCCGTAGTGCTGGGCTCCTACGGCTCCGGCGTGTCCATGGCCGGCGGCAAGGTGTTTGAGGAAGCCGGCATCCCCGCCATCGGCGTCACCTGCACCAACCCCCAGGTCACCTCTGACTGCTCCGTTTACTTCCGCATCTGCTTCCTGGATCCCTTCCAGGGCACCGTTCTGGCCAACTACGCCTACAACGAGCTGGGCGTCACCAACGCCTACGTGCTGGGCATGCTGGGCAGCGACTATGACCAGGGCCTGGTGTACTACTTCACCGAGGCTTTCGAGGGCCTGGGCGGCACCGTGAAGGCGGAGGAGTTCCCCGAGGGCACCGCCAACTTCGTCTCTTACATCAACAACGCCAAGGCCGCCGGCGCCGGCGTCATCTTCGCTCCCGTGTCCATCAACTACGCCCAGCTGATCATCGAGGCCGCCGCGGCCCAGGGCTTTGACGGCGCTCTGCTGGGCTCCGACACCTGGGACAACAACAAGGTCATTGAGAGCGCCAAGGGCAAGGACATCAGCGCCTTTGTCACCACCTTCTATCAGGAGGGCGGCGCTCCCGACTTCGACTCCGGCATCAAGGAGTGGATCAACGCCAACGCCGACGCCAAGACCAACAACGGCGGCGACGACATGGTGGCCGCTGTCACCGCCATGGGCTATGACGCCTACTTCACTGCTCTGGAGGCCATCAAGGCTGCCGGCAGCACCGATCCCAAGGCCGTTCTGGAGGCCCTGCCCGGCGTTTCCTATGAGGGCGTGTCCGGCATGATCCAGTTCGACGATGTGGGCGACGCCGTCCGCGACTCCGCCTTCATCAAGACCGCCAACACCACTGACGGCGTGTGGGACTTCGTGAAGGTCCAGACCGTCGGCTGACCGCATTCCTGAATCCGGAAAGGGGATGGCGGGGATTTCCGCCCGCCATCCCCTTTTTCCCCGTTCCTGGGTCGCCTCGAAAGGACGGAAATTCCGCCTTTTCGAGACGGCCCAGTCCCCGCGAAAAGAGAAAAACCACAGGAGGTTTTCCCATGAGCGAAATACTGCCTTATCTCATCAACGGCATCTCCGTGGGCGGCCAGTACGCGCTGATCGCCATCGGCTACACGCTGGTCTACGGCATTCTGCGCCTGATCAACTTCGCCCACGGCGACGTGTTCATGGTGGCGGGACTGGTGATGGTCTACACCACCTCCGCCATGCCCTTTTACGTGGCACTGCCCCTGGTGCTGATCGTGACGGTGGCCCTGGGCTTCTTCATTGAGCGGGCGGCCTACAAGCCCCTGCGCTCCGCACCCCGGATGTCCGTCATGATCTCCGCCATCGGCGTCAGCTACCTGATTCAGAACCTGTCGTTCTACATCACCGGCGGCGTGCCCAAGCCCGTCAACAACCCCATTCCCTGGATTTCCGACAACGTGACGCTGCTGGGCGTGTCCACCAAGCGGGTGACCCTGGTGACCCCCGTGCTGACCATCCTGCTGGTGCTGGCGCTGGTGTACCTTATCAACCACACCAAGATCGGCATGGCCATGCGGGCCGCCGCCAAGGACTTCGAGACGGCCCAGCTGATGGGTATCAAAATCAACGCCGTCATCTCCATGACCTTCGTCATCGGCTCCTTCCTGGCCGCCGTGGGCGCCATGCTGTATTTCACCAACTACCCCTCCGTGGCCATTACCTCCGGCGGCATGCCGGGCCTGAAGGCCTTCGTGGCGGCGGTGTTCGGCGGCATCGGCTCCATCCCCGGCGCTGTGGTGGGCGCCTTCATCATCGGCCTGTGCGAGGAGGTCATCAAGGGCCTGGGCTACACCACCTTCTCCGACGCCTTCACCTTCGCCCTGCTGATCGTGGTGCTGTGCGTCAAGCCCACGGGCCTGTTCGGCGAAAAGGTCACCGACAAGGTGTAAGGAGGGGAAGGATATGACAATGCAAAAGAAAAAGACCGTCTTTACGGCGGCGGTTCTCCTGCTGGTGCTGGCGGCGGTGATTGTGGCGGACATGGTGTTCCCCAGCTACCACATTGTCATCACCGTCATCAAAAAGGCCACGGTTTACGCCCTGGTGGCCGTGTCCATGAACCTGCTCAACGGCTTCACCGGCCTGTTCTCCCTGGGCCAGGCTGGCTTCATGCTGCTGGGCGCCTACACCTACGCCGTGCTGACCATCCCCGTGGCCAAGCGGGCGGGCGTCTACCAGTACTTCGACGGCGGCGCCGTGCAGTTCTCCGTGCCGGAGGTCCTCTCCGGCGTCCTGGGGGAGAGCGCGGGCACCGTGGTGGGCATGCTGCTGGTGCTGCTGCTGGGCGGCCTGCTGGCGGCCTTTATGGCCTTCCTCATCGGCCTGCCGGTGCTGCGGCTCAAAAGCGACTATCTGGCCATCGCCACCCTGGGCTTCGCCGAGATTCTGCGGGCCTTCTTCCAGTGGAACGCCCTGGGTCCCATTACCAACGGCTCCAACCTGCTGAAAAGCTATCCTACCTTCTCCAAAGCCACGCCCTACGTGATTCTGGCGGGCATCATGATCGCGCTGATCCTGCTGCTGATCAACTCCACCTACGGCCGGGCCTTCAAGGCCATCCGGGACGATGAGGTGGCGGCGGAGGCCATGGGCATCAACTTGGCAAAGCACAAGCGGATGGCCTTCATCATCAGCTCCTTCTTCGCCGGCATCGGCGGCGGCATGATGGCCATGTACATGGGCACCATCGCCGCGGCGCCCTTCAAGAGCACCCTGACCTATGAGATTCTGCTGATCGTGGTCATCGGCGGCATCGGCTCCATCACCGGCTCCATTCTGGCCAGCTTCCTGTATATCTTCAGCTCCGAGTGGCTGCTGCGGGGCCTGGACGCCGGCACCTTCCTGGGCATCAACGCCCCCGGCATCTTCAAAAACGGCTTCCGCATGGTGGCCCTGTCGGTGATCATCATGGTCATCGTGCTGTTCTTCCGCAAGGGCATCATGGGCGATAAGGAGCTGCCGGACCTGCTGGACCGGAAGCCCAAAGCCCGGAAAAAGAAGGAGGCGGCCCAATGAGCAAGAACGTTCTGCGCGTGGAAAACGCCACCATGCAGTTCGGCGGCGTGGTGGCCGTGGATAACCTGAGCATGGAGGTCAACGAGGGGGAGATTGTGGCCCTCATCGGCCCCAACGGCGCCGGCAAAACCACCGCCTTCAACGTCATCACCGGCGTGTACCAGCCCACCAACGGTGCGGTGTGGTTCATGGACGAGAAGATCGTGGAAAACCACCCCCAGGGCAAGATGAAAAAGCTCTACAAGGGCCAGCATGACGGGGAGTACACCCACGTCCTGGCCCCCACCCCGGACAAAATCACAAAGTTAGGCATGGCCCGCACCTTCCAGAACATCCGCCTGTGGAAGTCCCAGACGGTGTTTGACAACGTGCTCATCGCCAAGCACTGCCGCACCCACACCAACTTCCTGGCCGCGTCCCTGCGGCTGAACCGGAAGGAGGAGGCGGAGCAGCGCCGCCACGTGGAGGAGCTGCTGGAGACGGTGGGCCTGCTGGACGTGAAGAACGAGCTGGCCACCTCGTTGCCCTACGGAAAGCAGCGGCGGCTGGAGATCGCCCGGGCGCTGGCCACGGAGCCGAAGCTGCTGCTGCTGGATGAGCCGGCGGCGGGCATGAACCCCCAGGAGACCGACGAACTGACGGCCTTCATCGGCGAGATCCGGGACAAATTCGGCCTGACGGTGCTGCTGATCGAGCACCACATGGACCTGGTGATGGACATCTCCGACCGCATCTACGTGCTGGACTTCGGCAAGCTGATCGCCGAGGGCACGCCAGCGGAGATTCAGAACAATCAGCGGGTGATTGACGCGTATCTGGGGGTGGCGGAAGATGCTTAAAATTGAAAATCTCCACGTCGCCTACGGCGGCATCCAGGCCCTGCGGGGCATTTCCATGGAGGTGCCTGACGGCAAGATCGTCACCCTCATCGGCGCCAACGGCGCCGGCAAGTCCACCACTCTGCGGACCATCACCGGCCTGGTGAAGGCCCGGTCCGGCTCCATCCAGTGGAACGGCAGCGAGCTGCTGGGCAAGTCCATCGACAGAATCATCAGCGAGGGCATCGCCATGAGTCCCGAGGGCCGCCGGGTGTTTCCGGACATGACGGTGCTGGAGAACCTGAAAATCGGCGCCTACCTCCGCAGGGACAAGGCGGAGATCGAAAAGGACATCCAGTGGGTCTATGAGCTGTTCCCCCGGCTGAAGGAGCGGGAGTGGCAGCTGGCGGGCACGCTGTCCGGCGGCGAGCAGCAGATGCTAGCAGTGGGACGGGCGCTGATGTCCCGTCCCAAGCTGATGATGCTGGATGAGCCGTCCCTGGGCCTGGCGCCCCTGGTGGTGCAGGACATCTTCGCCATCATCCGGGAGATCAACCGCCAGGGCGTCACGGTGCTGCTGATCGAGCAGAACGCCAACATGGCGTTGAAGATTGCGGACCTGGCCTACGTGCTGGAGACCGGCCGCATCACCATGAGCGGCACCGGCGCGGAGCTGCTGGCCAATGACAAGGTGAAAGAGGCCTACCTGGGCAAGCATAAGAAATAACGAGAGTCCCCCGTTTGTTCCGGGCGGCAGTGCTTTTGGCACTGCCGCCCGATTTTTTTCAAAATCCCGCGCATGAAAACGCGAAAGGAAGAAAAGCTATCTCCGGCAAGACCTGCGCCGCGGGCGCAAGAAGGAGTGAGCTGTTTGGAAACTGGATTGCATAATACCTCGGAAATCGGGCGGCTGAAAAAGGTGCTGCTGCACCGCCCGGGCCGGGAGCTGGAGAACCTGATGCCGGAGTACCTGGAGCGGCTGCTGTTCGATGACATCCCCTATCTGCAGGAGGCCCAGCGGGAGCACGACGCCTTTGCCGACTGCCTGCGGGGGGCGGGGGTGGAGGTGGTGTACCTGGCGGACCTCACCGCCCAGAGCCTGACGGACCGGACGGTGCGTCAGGAGTTCATCACCCAGTTCCTGGACGAGGCGGGGCTGCGGGACCAGCGGACCCGGGACGCCCTGGAGGAGTACCTCTCCGACCTGCCGGACCGGCAGCTGGTGGAGGCCTGCATGGCCGGCGTGCGGAAGTCGGAGCTGCGGCGGGGAGCCGCCCGGCTGGGGGACTTCCTCTCCGACGATGACTATCCCTTCGCCGTGGACCCGCTGCCCAACCTGTATTTCACCCGGGACCCTTTCGCCACCATCGGCACCGGCGTCTCCATCCACAGAATGCACACCGCTACCCGCAACCGGGAGACCCTGTTCGGCAAGTTCATCTTCGAGCACCACCCGGAGTACAAAAACGCCCCCCGCTGGTATGACCGGGGCGAAACCTCCTCCCTGGAGGGGGGCGACATTCTGGTGCTGTCGCCAGAGGTGCTGGCGGTAGGCATCTCCCAGCGGACCAGGGAGGACTCCATCGACCAGCTGGCGGAGGCGGTGCTGACGGGCAGCAAAACCTTCAAGCGGGTGCTGGCAGTGGACATCCCCAAAACCCGGTCCTTCATGCACCTGGACACCGTGTTCACCATGGTGGACCGGGACAAGTTCACCGTCCACCCCAACATCCTGCGGGAGATCACCGTGTTCGTCATGGAGCTGGACGGAAACGGGAAGATGACCATCCGCCAGCAGGAGGGCCGTCTGGAGGACATTCTGAAAGAGCAGCTGAGGCTGGACCGGGTGACGCTGATCCCCTGCGGCCAGGGCAGCGAGATCGACGCCGCCCGGGAGCAGTGGAGCGACGGGTCCAACACGCTGGCCATCGGCCCCGGCGAGGTGGTGGTGTACTCCCGGAACCACGTCACCAACCGGGCGCTGGAGGAGGCGGGGGTGAAGCTCCACGTGATCCCCAGCGCGGAGCTGTCCCGGGGCCGGGGCGGCCCGAGGTGCATGAGCATGCCTTTGTGGCGGGAAGACCCGTAAAGGGGGGACAAGTCCCCCCTTTAGATTCCCCCACACCAGACTGCGGACTGGTGTGTGCGCCCCAAGGGCGCACAGGTCAAGGTATTTTTCCGCCGCACATGTCGCCGGAAAAATAATTCCACTTCCTTCGTTTGCCTGCGGGCAAACGAACCGGGAACCTGCGGTTCCCCGGCCCCTCCCCATATTCTACAAAACCAAAGGAGAACGTATCATGGCAGTCAACTTAAAAGGCAGGAGCTTTCTCACGCTCCAGGACTTCACCCCCGGCGAGATCCGGTATCTGCTGGACCTGGGCCACGACCTGAAGGCCAAGCGCCGGGCGGGTATCTGCGATCCCACCCTGAAGGGCAAGCACATCGTGCTGCTGTTTGAAAAAACCTCCACCCGCACCCGCTGCTCCTTCGAGGTGGCGGCCACCCAGGAGGGTGCCCACGTCACCTATCTGGACGCCGCCAGCTCCCAGATGGGCAAAAAGGAGTCCCTGGAGGACTCTGCCAGGGTGCTGGGCCGGTTCTTCGACGGCATCGAGTACCGGGGCTATGAGCAGCAGGCGGTGGAGGACCTGGCGAAATACTCCGGCGTCCCTGTCTGGAACGGCCTCACCGACGCCGACCACCCCACCCAGATTCTGGCGGACATGATGACCATCGAGGAGCACTGCGCCAAGCCTTTGAACCGGGTGAAGGTGGTGTTCCCCGGCGACGTGCGGAACAACATGTGCTACGCCTGGATGATCGGCGCGGCGAAAATGGGCATGCACTTCGTGGCCATGGGCCCGGAGCAGCTGGCAAAGGAGATGGACCAGCAGGTGGTGCAGACCACCTTCGCCACCGCCCGGGAAAACGGCGGCCTCATTGAGATCACCGACGATCCCGACTGCCTGCGGGACGCCGACGTGATCTACGGCGACATCTGGGCCTCCATGGGGGAGGAGGACCTGATCCCGGAGCGGGCAAAGTTGCTGTCCCCCTACCGGGTGACGGAGGAGACGCTGAAAAAAACCGGCAACCCCAACGTGCTGTATATGCACTGCCTGCCCTCCTTCCATGACTTTGAGACGAAGCTGGCCAAAGAGTGGCAGGCCAAAGGGGTGGACATCCGGGAGGTGTCCGACCAGGTGTTCCGGGGCAAGCACTCCGTGGTGTTCGACGAGGCGGAGAACCGGATGCACTCCATCAAGGCCGTGCTGGTGGCCACCATCGGCCGGTAAAAGGAGGGATGGCCTTTGGCCGGACGACGCAAATTCCGGATGCCCACCGCCTATACCATTCTGCTGGCCCTCATCGCGGCGGTGGCCATCGCCACCTGGTTCATCCCGGCGGGCAGCTATGACTACGCCGGCGGCGTCCCCGTGGCGGGGACCTACCACCCGGTGGACCCCACCCCCGCCACGGTGGGGGACGTGCTGAAAGCCTCCTTCGAGGGCTTTTACGACGCGGTGGACGTGTGCCTGTTCATTCTGATGGTGGGCGGCTTTCTGGGCGTGGTGATGAAAACCGGCGCCATCGACGCGGGAGTCTCCGGGGCCATCCGGGGGCTGGGCGGCCGAGAAAAGTGGCTGATTCCCATTCTGATGGTGTTTTTCGGCCTGGGCGGCACCACCTACGGCATGTGGGAGGAGACCATGGCCTTCTACCCGCTGCTGATTCCCGTGTTTCTGGCGGCGGGCTATGACGCGGTGGTGGGCATCTCCGTGATATTGCTGGGGGCGGGGGCCGGCGTCATCGCCTCCACCGTCAACCCCTTCGCCACCGGCATCGCCTCGGGCTTCGCCGGGGTGTCCCTGGGGGAGGGCCTGGTGCTGCGGGCCGTCATGTGGGTGGTGTTCGAGGGGGCGGCCATCTGGTACGTCTCCGCCTACGCCGCCCGGGTGAAGCGGGATCCCTCCGCCTCGGTGGTGGGCGTGGGAGCGGGAAAGCTCCACGTCAACGCGGCGGAGCCCCGGCCTCTCACAAGGCGCCGCAAGTGGGTGCTGGCGGTGTTTGCCGCCGTGTTTCTGGTGATGGTCTACGGCGTGGTGCCCTTCGACGAGATGGGCCTTCCCCTGCCGGTGCTGGGCTGGTGGTTCCCGGAGCTGTCCGCCCTGTTTCTGGTGGGGGCCATCGTCATCGGCCTCATCGACCGCATGGGGGAGGAGGAGCTGGCGGAGTGCTTCGTGG
Organism: Dysosmobacter sp.; assembly: GCF_034093755.1. Lineage (GTDB taxonomy): Bacteria > Bacillota > Clostridia > Oscillospirales > Oscillospiraceae > Oscillibacter. The sequence goes on from NZ_JAXEBZ010000075.1 coordinate 16,704, forward strand.
CGGGCTGCGCGGACCTTCTGGGCGTGGCCTTCATCATCGGCATCTCCCGGGGCATCACCGTGGTGATGAACGGCGCCAACGTGACGGACACCATCCTCCACTGGGGGGAGGAGGCCCTGTCCGGCACGGGGCCGGTGGGCTTCACCCTGCTGGTGTTTTTGCTGTATCTGCCGCTGACGGTGCTGATCCCCTCCTCCTCCGGCCTTGCCACGCTGTCCATCCCCATTCTGGCGCCCCTGGGGGAGTTCTCCGGCGTCAGCGGGGCGCTGGTGGTGACGGCCTTCCAGACCGCCTCTGGCCTGGTGAACATCATCACCCCCACGGCGGCGGTGGTGATGGGGGCGCTGTCCCTGGGCCACGTGGGCTACGACCGCTGGTTCCGGTACGTGTGGAAGCTGATTTTGTATTTCCTGGTGCTGACGGTGGTGTTCCTGGCCCTGGGCACGGTATTGAGCTGAAAAAACCCCCGGCGTCCAGCGGACGCCGGGGTTTTTGCGTTTTATCCGTCAAAGGAACTGGCGGCTCAGTAGCCCACGATGAGGCCGTTTTCCATGGCGTAGAAGCTGGTGAGGCCCCGGCAGGACAGGATGGTTACATCCTTCACCGGCAGCTCCTTCAGCATCAGCTCCTTCAGCCGCAGCGCGCCGGTGAGATTCTCGCAGTGGGACAGCACCACCTCCGCGCCGGTGCAGTCCTTGCTGCCCTGCATGTGCTCCACAATGGACTGGTAGGTCTTGGCCTCGCCCCGGGCCTTGCCGCAGACGTGGATAGTGCCCTGGGCGGTGGCGTTGGCGATGACGTGGATGCCCAGGGTGTGGAGCAGGTTGCCCACCAGAGGGCGCATCCGGCCGTTTTTGATCAGGTTGTCGAAGCACTCCAGGGTGAACACGGTGCGCAGCGACGCCTGATAGGTCCGCAGCTGGTCGCACACCGCCTCAAAGTCCGGCTCATCCTCCGCCTCCAGCAATGCCTGGGCCTTCCGGACCAGCAGCACCATGGCGCCGGAGGTGCTCTTGGAGTCAATGACGCAGACCTTCTTCTCCGGGTGCTCCTCCAGCACCATGTTGCGGCCCATGACGGCGGCGTTGTAGGTGCCGGACAGGTTGGAGGAGATGGTGAAGCAGATGGAGCAGTCCGCCGTCTCAAAGGCCCGGGCAAAGGCGGCGGGGGAGGGGCAGGCGGTGCCGGAGGCGCTCTTCTCCGCCGCCATTTCCGCCAGCAGCATGGGGATGCTCAGCTCTGCGTTGTCCAGAAACTCCCGCTCACCCACGGTGATCCGCAGAGGGACCACCTCCAGGCTGACGCGGCCGGGCTGCAGGGCAGAGGCCTGCAGGTCGCAGCTGCTGTCGCAGACAATGTTGTAAGTCATAGGCAACTCCTTTATCCGACATATTTCCGTAAAATCTGTCAGGAATATGCTACCGCGCAGCGGGAAATTTGTCAATGGCAATCCGCCCGGCGACTTGACCGGCGGGGCGGCCCGTGATAAGATATGGTTCAATTTAGAACAATCAAAGGATCGGAGGACCCCTATGGATCAAAAGACCACAGACCTGTCTCAGGGAAGCGTGGGGCGGCTGCTGTTCCGCCTGGCGCTGCCCACCATCACCTCCCAGATCGTCAACATGCTCTACAATCTGGTGGACCGGGTGTACATCGGCCATATGCAGCCGGTGGACACCGTGGGCGCCCTGGCCCTCACCGGCCTGGGGGTGTGCCTGCCGCTGATTATGGTGGTGTCTGCCTTTGCGGCGCTGATGGCCATGGGCGGCGCGCCCCGGGCCTCCATTCAGGAGGGCCGGGGAGACCTGGCAGGGGCGGAGCGGATCATGGGCAACTGCTTCACCCTGCTCCTGTGCACCTCCCTGGTGCTGACGGTGCTCTTCCAGGCGCTGGCGGAGCCGCTGCTGCTGACCTTCGGCGCCAGCGCCAACACCATCGGCTACGCCCTGGACTACCTGCGGATCTACACCCTGGGCACGCTGTTCGTCCAGGTGACGCTGGGCATGAACGCCTTTATCACCGCCCAGGGCTTCACCACCGTCAGCATGCGGACGGTGCTCATCGGCGCGGGACTGAACATTGTGCTGGACCCCGTCTTCATCTTTGTGCTGAATATGGGGGTCCGGGGAGCGGCCCTGGCCACCATCCTCTCCCAGGCGGTGTCGGCGGCCTGGGTGCTGCGGTTTCTCACCGGCGGCAGGAGCAAGTGGCGGCTGCGGCGGGAGAACCTGCGGCCGCAGCCCAAGGTGTTCCTGCCCTGCATCGCCCTGGGTCTGGCGCCCTTCATCATGCAGTCCACGGAGAGCCTCATCGCCGTGTGCTTCAACTCCTCCCTGCTGAAATACGGCGGCGACCAGGCGGTGTGCGCCATGACGGTGCTCATCAGCCTGATGCAGTTCGTCATGATGCCCCTCCAGGGCCTGACCCAGGGGGCGCAGCCCATTGTCAGCTTCAACTACGGCGCCCGGAACGCCCGGCGGGTGCGGGCGGCGTACCGGTGCCTGCTGAGGTGCTGCGTGGTGTACTCCATGACCATGTGGACGCTGGCCCAGCTGTTTCCCCGGGTGTTCGTGTCCATTTTCAACAGCGACCCGGCCCTCATCGACTACGCCGCCTGGGCGCTGCGGATTTACATGGGTGCCACCGGCATCTTCGGCGTCCAGATCGCCTGCCAGCAGACCTTCATCGCCCTGGGCAACGCCAAGGCGTCGCTGTTTCTGGCCATTCTGCGGAAGATCATCCTGCTGGTGCCGCTGATCTATATTCTGCCCCATTTCTTCGCCGACAAGGTGTTCGCCGTGTTCCTGGCAGAGCCGGTGGCGGACCTCCTGGCGGTGTGCACCACCGCCGCCATGTTCTTCTTCCAGTTCCGGAAAACCATGGCGGAGCTGGAGAAATGACCAGCCCCGCCGGAAAAAGAAGAGCCTCCGTATGATTTCATCATACGGAGGCTTTTGCGTCTCTGTGAAAAGCGGTCAGCCGTCCACGGCCATCTCGAAGAACAGGTGGCCGCTGTGGGCGATGAGCCCGCCGATGGCCATGGCGGAGGTGCCGGCCAGCCGGAAGCCCAGCCGGGTGTACAGGGTGGCCGCGGGCGTGTTCTGGGCGCCGGTGTCCAGCCGCACCGCCTTACAGTGCAGCTGCTTCGCCCGGGCGATGACGTACCGCACCATCTCCCGGCCGATGCCCCGACCGGCTTTGGAGGGGCGGACGCACAGCAGATGAATCACCAGCACCTGCTCCGGCTCCGCCGGATACAGCCAGTCAATCTGCCGGTACTCCTCCGGCTGGGCGTGGTCGGCGATGATGCTGGCGAGAATGTCTCCCTCCTCCTCGCAGACGTACAGGGTGCCGGCGGCCAGGGCCGCTTCCGCCGTGGCCCGGGTGGGATAAACCCCCGCCTTCCACACGGTGTAGGCGCCGTGCTCCTGCTCGTGGCGCAGGTGCTCTTCGTAGCTTTCCTCAATCTGCCCGATGTCCCGGGCCTCCGCTTTCCGAATCATGATGTCCTCCCTGTGGTCAAAGCCGCCGTGTCTGTCAGTCCGATTATCCCACAGGCGCTGCCGGAAGTCAACCGCCCGGCGGTTACCGCAGGAAGAGGCGGATCAGCTTTTCGTGGAAGGGCCGGTAGGGCTGGTAGCGCATGGGCAGGTCCAGCCAGGTTTTCTTGTCCACCATGCTCTTGCGGTGGGAGAAAGTCTCAAAGCCCCGGCGGCCGTGGTAGGCCCCCATGCCGCTCTCCCCGCAGCCGCCGAAGCCCATGGCGGTGGTGGCCAGGTGGATGATGGTGTCGTTGACGCAGCCGCCGCCGAAGGCGCATCGCTCCTTCACCTGCCGGATGCGGCGCTTGTCGGAGGAGAAGAAATACAGCGCCAGCGGCGTGGGCCGCCGGGCCAGCAGGGGGAACAGGTCTTCAAAGCGCTCATAGGTCAGCACCGGCAGCACCGGCCCGAAGATTTCCTCCTGCATCACCGGGTCCTCCCAGGTCACGTCCCGCAGCACCGTGGGGGCGATGCGCAGGGATTCCGCCTCCGCCCGGCCGCCCAGAACGGTTTTCTCCTCGTCCAGCAGCCCCAGAACGCGGCGGAAGTGCTTTTCGCTGATGATGCGGCCGTAGTCGGGATTGGCCAGGGGGTCCTTCCCCAGCTGCCGCTCCGTCTCCTTCACGATTTCCCCCAGCAGCCGGTCCCGGATGCTCTCCGGACACAGCAGGTAGTCCGGCGCCACGCAGGTCTGGCCGCAGTTGAGGAACTTGCCGAACACAATGCGCCGGGCCGCCAGGGCCAGGTCCGCCGTCTCGTCCACAATGCAGGGGCTTTTGCCCCCCAGCTCCAGCGTCACAGAGGTCAGGTGCTCCGCCGCCCGGCGCAGCACCTCCTTCCCCACCGCCTGGGAGCCGGTGAAAAAGATGTGGTCGAATTTCTGGTCCAGCAGCCGCTGGTTCTCCGCCCGGCCGCCGGTCACCGGGAACACGTGCTCCGGCGGGAAGCACTCCGACAGCAGCTCCGCCATGACGGCGGAGGTGGCGGGGGAGTAGGCGCTGGGCTTCACCACGGCGGTGCAGCCTGCCGCCAGGGCGTCGATCAGCGGCCCCATGGTCAGCAGGAAGGGGTAGTTCCAGGGGCTCATAATCAGCACCACGCCCTTGGGGGAGGGCTTTACGAAGCTGCGGGAGGGAAACTGGGCCAGGGGGGTGGGGACGGTCCGCTCCCGGGCGTACCGGGGGACGCGGCGGAGCATATGGCTCAGCTCGCTGCGGACCATGCCGATTTCGCACATGTAGCCCTCAAAGCCGCTTTTGCCCAGGTCCGCCCGGAGGGCGGCGGCAATGTCCGCCTCCCGCCGCTCCACGGCGTCCTTCAGCCGCCTCAGGGCCCGGAGCCGGAAGTCAACAGGCAGGGTGTGCCCGCTTTGAAACCACGCCCGCTGCCGTTCCACGGCCTGCCGGATCTCCTGCTCGGTCAAGCTCCTCCCCTCCTTCCATCACTTTGTAGTAGAACATCTCCAGCTGTCCCGCGTCCCACAGCACCGGGACGGGGTACAGGGGATTGGCCTCCCGGTGGGCGTACCGGGCCAGGGCCGGAATGTCCTCCCGCCGGATCTCCGGCAGGGTGCGGGGGATGCCCATGCGGTAGTTCATGGCCCGGACGGCGGCCAGGAACCGCTCCGCTCCCGCCGCGTGGGACTCGCCGGCGTCGGAGATGCCGGCGGCCACTGCCAGCTCGTGGAGGGGCCGGTGGACGGCGGGGCCGTAGGCCTCCAGTACCACCGGCAGCAGCACCGCGTTGGCAAGGCCGTGGGGAATGTTGTACCGCCCGCCCAGGGAGTGGGCCACGGCGTGGACATAGCCCACGTAGGAGCGGGTGAAGGCTCGCCCTGCCAGATAGGCCGCCCGGGACATGCCCTGCCGGGCCTCCATGTCGCCGCCGTCCCGGTAGGCCCGCTCCACGTAGGCGAACACCAGACGGGTGGCCTCCAGGGCGTCGGAGCGGGTGTGGGCGGTGGTGGAGCGGCCAATGTAGGCCTCCACCGCGTGGGTCAGGGCGTCCATGCCGGTGGTGGCGGTGACCGCGGGGGGCAGGCTGCGGGTGACCTCCGGGTCCAGCACCGCGTACCGGGGGATCAGGGGAAAGTCGTTGATGGGGTACTTGTGGTGGGTTCCGGGGTCGGTGATCACCGCCGCCAGAGTGGTTTCGCTGCCGGTGCCGGCGGTGGTGGGCACGGCGATTAGCAGCGGAATGGGCCGCAGCACCTTCAGAATGCCCTCCATCCGCCGCAAAGGCTTCCGGGGCCGGGCCAGCCGGGCGCCCACGGCCTTGGCGCAGTCAATGGAGGACCCGCCGCCGAAGGCCACCAGAGCCTGACAGCCCTCCCGCAGGTACAACTCCCGGGCCTCCTCCACATTGTCCGCCGTGGGGTTGGAGGCGGTGCCGTCATACACGGTGCAGCCGATGCCCGCCTGGGGCAGCAGCTCCTCCAGGGCGGCGGTGAGTCCCCGGGAGCGGAGCTGGCGGTCCGTCACCAGCAGCACCCGCTCCACACCCCGGCCGCGCAGCACCTCCGGCAGCTGCCGGACGCTGTCCAGCGTCTCCGGGTCCCGGTAGGGCAGCAGGGGCAGCGCCAGCCACAGCACCCGCTGAAAGGCCCGGCAATAGAGTTTGTTGATCAGATTCATGCTTCGCTGTTCTCCTCGTACTTTCCGCACAGCTGCTGCAGATTGGCGGAAATCAGCAGCAGGGCGCGGTAGAATTCATTCCGCTGGGCATCCGTCAGGCTCTGGCCCGCCTCGTCCACAATGCGGCGGATGCTCCGGTCCACCCGGTCGGCGGCCTCCCGGCCCGCGTCCGTCAGCGTCAGGGGGCTGCGGTAGCGCCGCCCGGCGGCGGACCGGCAGGCCACCAGCCCCCGCTCCTCCAGATCCGCCACCGTCCGGGAGACGGCGGCCTTGTCCTCGTCGCACAGGGCGCACAGCTCCGCGGCGGTGAGGCCCTCCGGGTGATGGTTCAGCTGAAACAGGCAGGACACGTGGCCCCCCTTCAGCCCCATCTCCGTCATCTCCGCCGCCTTCAGCTTCTGGATGCAGCGGTAGATCTGGGAGATGGCGCCGGTGAAAATTTCAAATCGCTGTGTCATAGCGCCTCCTGGAAGATGTTGATAAAACAACATGAGTATAGCGGGGGAAAGTTGATTTGTCAACATTTTCCGTAAATATGGTGGGTTTCGCCGGATGCTTCAGAAAAAAACAGGGTTCCGGCAAAAGATTTTTCGGTTCGACAGACAGTGACGGTATTTTCCTTTTCTATAGACTATGATGTAGCTGTTCCCCCGCAATGGGGGAAGAGAAAGGAGAAACTTATGGAGAATTTGTCGAAAGAGTACCTGCTGCTGTTCAACGCCCTGACAGACGTGGAACGGGGGCTGCGGGAGCTGCGGGAGCGGATTGTGGCCGCCCAGCAGACGGCGGAGGAACTGTACATCAGCGGCGGAGAGCCGGACCCGGTGAAATCGTACTGAGCCGGAAGCGGAGGAAGCGGGGCGCAGCCCCGCTTCCTTGAGACTGTCGAAAAAGTGGCTTTGCCACTTTTTCGAGAAGACAGCAGCCTGCCGCGCGCACTCGCTGTCCGCTTTTAGCGGACAACTCGCACACGTGCAGACTGAGAAGTGTTTTTCCCGACGTACACGCCGCCGGGAAAAACGGATTTCATGTTTTTCGCACCTGCGGGTGCGAACTCTGCGAGGCTTTTTTGACAAGCTGGAGGAAGCGGGGCGCAGCCCCGCTTCCTTTTTCTGCGATTTGACACACAGCGCCCTTTCCGCTACAATGGGGACACACCCCGCATTCAGGCGGAATCTGCGGAACAGGGAGGGAAGACGGCGTGATCCGGGAAAATCAACGGCTGCTGAACCAGATCAACGTCCTGTGCGACGGCGTTGTGATTTTTTGCTCCATGCTGGTGGCCTACTGGCTGCGCTTCCATGTGATGACCGGCATCCGGGGCATCCCCTTCACGTGGTACCTGTGGCTGGCGGCGGCCGCCGTGGGGCTGGACCTGCTGGGCTTTGCCTGGGCGGGGCTGTACGCCTCCCACCGGGCCGTCCGGTTCCACCGGGAGGCGGCAAAAGTGCTCAGCGTCAACTCCATGGCCACGCTGGTGCTGATGGCGGGACTGTTTGTGTTCCGGCTGGAGCATATGTCCCGCTGGACGCTGGTGTTCTTCTTCCTCATCAGCGATTTTGCGCTGCTGTGCCGCCGGGCGGCGCTGCGGCTGATTCTGCGGCGATACCGCGCCCGGGGCTACAACCAGAAGCACGTCCTGCTGGTGGGGGACGGCCGCCAGGCCCGGCGGTATCTGCGGAAGGTCCGGGGCGACAGCCAGCTGGGCTATCAGGTGGACGGCTATGTGGCCCGGGAGGGCGGCTGGGAGGATGTCCCCTTCCTGGGGACGTATGACCGGCTGGAGGCGGTGCTGGACCGCCGCCGGCCCGACGAGGTGGTGGTGGCCATCCCGGCGGCGGACGAGGACCGGATGCCGGACATCATCTCCGCCTGCGAAAAGACAGGCACCAAGGCCTCCGTCATCCCCTTTTACGTGGAGTATATCCCCTCCAACCCCCAGGTGGACAATATCGACGGTCTGCCCATGATCAACCTGCGGCGGATTCCCCTGGACAACCTGGGCAACGCCTTCCTGAAGCGGGCTATGGACGTGGCGGGGGCGCTGGTGCTGATTGTGCTCACCTCGCCGCTGATGCTGTTTGCCGCCGTGGGGGTGAAGCTGTCCTCCCCCGGCCCGGTGATCTTCAAGCAGGAGCGGGTGGGCAAGGACAAAAAGACCTTCTATATGTACAAATTCCGCTCCATGCGGGTGAACGCCAGGGAGACCACCGGCTGGAGCACCGACAGCGACAGCCGCAAGACCCGGTTCGGCGCCCTGATCCGCAAGTGCTCCATTGACGAGCTGCCCCAGTTTTTCAACGTGCTGAAAGGGGACATGAGCCTGGTGGGCCCCCGGCCGGAGGTCCCCTACTACGTGGACCAGTTCAAGGAGGAGATCCCCCGCTACATGGTGAAGCACCAGGTGCGCCCCGGCATCACCGGCTGGGCCCAGGTCAACGGCTTCCGGGGAGACACCTCCATCCGGGGCCGCATCGAGCACGACCTGTACTACATTGAAAACTGGTCGCTGCTGTTTGACGTGAAGATTCTGCTGCGGACGGTGTTCAAGGTGGTGAACCCGGAGCGGCTGAAGTGAAAAAACGGTCCGCAGGCTATGCCTGCGGACCGTTCTGCTTTCAGGTAAAGCGGCTGTACGCGTGGTAACAGTCCAGGCACAGCGGCACGCCGTTCTCCAGGCGGATGTAATTCTCCGCCGCCGTCTCGCCGCACTTCCCGCACACCACGGAGCGGAAAACGCGGGCCGGCTCCGGCAGAGGCGGCGCCGCCTTGCGGTCGAACAGCTCCGCCGGCTCCCGGCTCAGCAGCCAGTCCATGCTCTTGCCCCTGGCCATGGGCGGCCGGGGCCGCAGCACCAGCCGGACGGACTTCCCGCTTTTGCGGTGGTAGAAGGAGAAGGCCTGCTTGCCCCGGAGACGGAACAGCAGATTCCCCTTTCCCACGGTGCAGCCCAGCACCGCCTGGATGGCGTCCACGCCGCAGGCGTCGCACTCCGCCACGCACACCAGCTCCTCGTCTCCGGCCCGGTCCGCCTCCAGCAGCTCCATGGCCAGCCGGGCGGCCTGAAAGCCGATGGCCAGCCCGCCGCAGCGGTGGCCGTGGAACGCCGCGCAGCGTTCCCAGAGCGCCTGTTTTTCGTCCATGGGGATTTCTCCTTTCAAAGTCCCAGAGCGGTGAGCAGCAGGTAGTAGCCGGTGATCACCACCAGAAAAATCAGAACCGGGAGGATGGTTTTCCGGATAAACGCCGTCATGGGGACGCCGAAATCCTGGCAGGCCACAGCCATGCACAGGTGGGTGGGGGAGAGCTGGGAGGCGCCCCAGGAGAAGCCCACCAGCAGCACCAGCAGAGAGGCGCCGCCGGGCAGGGCGGCAAAGGCCAGGGGCGTGAAGGCGGTGCCGGCGGCGGTGGAGCTGCCCACCAGCGTGCCGAAGAAGAACAGCAGCGCCAGCGTCAGGAAGGTGGGAATGGGCAGCCGGGCGAAGTAGTCCGGCAGCCGGTCGATGACGCCGGTGGCCACCAGCACCTCCTTGAATACGAAAATGGAAATCATGCCCACGGTGATTTTCCAGTCGAAGCCCCGGACCAGGGTCCGGCGGACCTCCGACGGAGAGAAGCGGTCCGTGCGGAAGTTCACCGCCGTCACAAGGGCCGTGGCCAGGGAGGCCGGCAGGCCGAAGATCAGAATGACGGCGATGATGGCCGCGATGGTCCACAGGCTGCGCAGCAGCAGCCGCAGGCTCTCCGCCTTTCCGGCGGCGCGCTCCGGCACTGACCGGGGAATCCGCCGCAGGTAAACGGCGAATCCGATGGCCACCAGCACCGCCGCCATGGGCAGCATAACCGCCACGAAGGAGGCCATGGGAACGCCGCTGAGGCTGGTGACGATGAGGATGATGGAGAAGGTGGGCAGGAAGCCTTCGGGGATGTGGCGGAAGAAGCTGGCGCAGGCGGCCTTTTCCGCCGGTGTCAGATGGTCCCCCGCCATGTTGTCAATGATCCTGCCGCAGATGGTGACGGCGGGAGCGGCGGGCATGGTGCCGATGAACACGCTGGCTAGGGCGGCGTTGAGCCGCTGATCGTGGAACAGCCCCGCCATGGCCCGCTGGGCGTTTTCCAGATGGCGGCGGTGGTCCAGAGACACCTGCAGCACGGAGATGACGTACATGGCCAGCACCACGTCCCAGGTGTCCCAGCCGGTGAGGGCCTTCGCCGCGGCTGCGGCGAAGGCTGCCGGGGGAATGGCGAACAGCGCCAGCGTCACGGCGGTGCCGGCCAGCATGCCGGCGTACAGGGGGAGACGGCGGTTCAGCACCGCCAGAATCACGAAAAAGACAACGGCGACTTTGATCAGTTCCACGGGATGTACTCCTTTACAGGCCCAGGGCGCTCAGCAGCAGATAGTAGCCCATCAGAATCACCGCGTAAATCACCACCATGGGCAGCATCTTCCGGATAAACGCCCCCAGGCTGACGTGGAAGTCCTCGGCGGCGATGGAGATGCAGATGTGAACCGGGGACATCTGGCTGGCGGCGTAGGAGAAGCCCATCAGCAGCACCAGCAGCGCCACGCCGCCGTGGAGCATGCTGAAGGCCAGGGGGATGAAGGCGCTGGTGACGGCGTTGGCGCTGGCCACCATGGTGCCGAAGAAGAACAGCAGCGCCATGGTCAGGAAGGCGGGCAGGGGCAGCAGGGCGAAGTAGTCCGGCAGCACCTCCACCACGCCGGTGGCCATCAGCACGTCCTTGAAGATGAACACGGCAAAGGTGCCCATGGTTGTTTTCAGAGGCAGGGACCTGGTGAGGGCGGTGCGGATGTCCGCCGGGGAGAACCTGTCCACGAAGAAATTCACCACTGCAATGACGCTGACCGCCAGCCAGGCCGGCAGGTCGAAGGCGATGATGACGACGATGGCGGTGAAGATGGTCCACAGGCTGCGGGCCAGCACCTTCAGGTTTTCCCGCCGGCTGCCGTGGTCCCCGGTGTCCGGCGCCAGGGGGATTCTCCGCAGGTACACCGCGAAGCCGATGGCCACCAGCACCACCGCCATGGGCAGAATGGCGGTCACAAAGGCGGACACGGCCACGCCGCTGAGGGTGGTGGCGATGATGATCTGGGTGTAGGTGGGCAGGACGCCCTCGGGAATGTGGCGGTAGAAGCTGGCGCAGGCGGCCTTTTCCGCCGGCGTCAGGTGGTCCCCCGCCATGTCATCAATGATCCTGCCGCAGATGGTGACGGCGGGGGCGGCGGGCAGCATGCCGATGAACACGCTGGCCAGGGCGGCGTTGAGCCGCTGGTCCCGGAACAGCCCGTTCATGGCCTCCTGGGCGTGGGTCAGGTGCTGCCGCTCCTTCAGACAGAACTGCAGAATGGCGATGACGTAAAAGGCGATGACCACCTGCAGGGTGGACCAGCTGGCGACGGAGCGCCACGCGATGGCGCCCACCTCCGGCAGGGGCAGGCCGAAGAGCACCGCCAGCACCGCCGTGCCGGCCAGCATGCCGGCGTACAGCGGGAATTTCAGATTCAGTACCGTCAGAATCACCGCGAAGGCCGCGGCGACTTTCATGAGTTCCATAGGGGTTGTCCTCCTTGCTCCTGTGCCGCCGGACGGGGAAGGGGATCGGCGCTGCCGGCGGTGTTCAGCGCAGATTCAGGGGGCCGGCGGCCTTCTCCGCGGCGGCAACCACTTCGCCGCTGTGGATCAGGTTCCGGATGGTCTCCAGATGGGGATGGAGGTACATGTCCTCCTCCATGACGGGCACGTGCTGCCCCACCAGCGCCAGCACGGCGGCGGTGCCCCTGCCCCGGCGGAGGCCGGCGTCCAGGAACTGCTGGGCCTGATAGCCGCTCATCAGCTCAATGGTCAGCACGTATTCCAGCAGCCGGGCGGCCTCCTGAGCCTTGCGGCAGGCGTTGTAGCCCATGGACACGTAGTCCTCCTGGTTGCCGCTGGTGGTGACGTTGTCGATGACGGCGGGGGTGGCCAGCATCCGCAGCTCGTTCAGCAGTCCCGCCTGGGAGTACTGGGGAATCATCAGCCCGGAGTTCAGCCCCGGCCGCTTCACCAGGTAGCTGGGGTAGCCGGACAGGTTGTTGTCAATGAAGCGGGTGTTCCGCCGCTCCGACATCTTGGCCAGGTACGCCGCCGCGATGCAGCAGGAGTCCATCTCCAGCCCCTGGTAGCCGGCGTCGGGGTTGCCGTTGGACAGGGTGTCCCCATCGTCGCTGCTGGGGAAGAAAATGGGGTTGTCGCAGCAGGCGTTCAGCTCCGTCTCAACCACCCGCAGGGCGTCCCACAGGGTCTTTTTCACCGCACCGTGGGCCTGGGGGATGCACCGCAGGGACAGGGCGTCCTGCACGTGGCTGTTTTTGTACTTTTCCACCACCTGGGAGCCCTGCAGCAGATTCAGCAGGTTTCTGGCGGTGGCCGCCTGCTCCGGCTCCGGACGCACCGCCATGATCCGGGGATCATAGGCCCGGGTCAGGCCCCGCAGGGCCTCCAGGGACACGGCGGCGATGGCGTCCGCCGCCTTGACGCAGTTGAGAAGATCGTAAATGGCCAGCGCCGCCAGGGCGGTGGGGGAGAGGGTGCCGTTGATGAGGGCCAGGCCCTCCTTGTAGCTGAGGGTCACGGGGGTCAGCCCCGCCTGACGCAGCGCCTCGCCGCCCTCGTACTCCCGGCCGTTGAACACGGCCCGGCCGCCGCCGATGGCCACCATGGCCACGTGGGCCTCCGTGGAGAGGTACCCCACGGAGCCGTGCCCCGGCACCACCGGGGTCACGCCCCGGTTCAGCATGTCCCGGTACAGCTCCAGCAGCTCCGCCCGCACGCCGCTGACGCCCTTGCCCAGGGCGGAGAGCACCATCAGCATCATGGCCCGGACGCTCTCCTCCTCCAGCGGCTCGCCCACGGCGGTGGAGTGGGTGAGGATGATGTTCCGCTGCAGCTTCTCCGCGTCCCGGGGCGGAATCATCCGGGACACCAGGGAGCCGAAGCCGGTGGTGGTGCCGTACATCACCCGCTCCTCGGCCACCCATTTTTCCACCAGCTGACGGTAGCGGCTCACCCGCTCCACGTACTCCGGGGAAAACTCCACCTTGGCGTGGTGACGGGCCACCGCCAAAAACTCTGTCAGACTCAGGGACCCGCCAAGACGGACCTTGCCGGAAACGAAATTCTCCATGTGAGAATACCTCCTTGCCGCAGCTTTTCTGCCGCGTTGGAAAAACTGAACACCATAATCCCTAGCAAATTTCTTTCCAGCCGGAAAGACGGCAAAACTGGGGGAAAAGCGGGACTTTTCCCGGCATCGGGCTGCAATGACTCTTTGCACTGCAAAAATTGATTGCGCTTTCCGGCGCCGTCTGGTATAGTGAACGGCAGAGAGAACGAAAGGAAGGGAACAGGATGCAGCTGAATATGCGGCTTTTCGACCTGCTTTTGACCGTGGACCCGGATGGCAGCATTTACTCCATGGAGTGGAAGGATCAGCAGATCAACCGTTTCCCGGGGACGGCACTGCGCCTTTTGGCGCCCGGCGGCAATTTGTTTACTGCGCTGGATATCCGGCCGGACGAGGAAAACGGCGCTTTCCGGGTGAACGATGAGCTGTTTGGCTTTGACCGGTTCTCCCGGCAGGGAATGTACTATTATCTCATCAAAAGCTGGAACTGTCAAAGAGAGCTGCTGAAAGCGGCGCTGGATACGGTGCAGGAGGGCATTCAGGTTTACGATTCCCACGCCTGCGCCGTCTATTTCAACAAGACCAGCCGCGCCATGTCCGGGCTGGAGGACGTGCCCATCGAGGGGAAGCACCTGCTGGACCTGTACCCGGCCCTCAGCGGCGGCAACAGCACGCTGCTGACAACGCTGCGGAGCCGGAAGCCGGTGTATTACCTGTTCGATGACTATACCAGCGTCACCGGAAAGCGCATCGCCACCATCAACACCGGCTATCCGCTGATGGCCGGCAGCGTCCTGGTGGGGGCGGTGGTGTTCGAGCAGGACGTGGCCATTGTGCAGGACAAGCTGCAGCAGCTGGAGAGAATGAAAGCCGCCCTGATGGAGCAGGGCGGGGGACAGAGCCGCCGCGGCGGCAGCTATACCTTTGCCGACATTGTGGGCCACAGCGACTCGCTGCGGCGGGTGGTGGAGGTGGCGGAGCGGGTATCCCTCCGGGACGGCAACGTGCTGCTGGTGGGAGAGACCGGCACCGGCAAGGAGCTGTTCGCCCAGAGCATCCACGCCGCCAGCCCCCGGAAAAACGGGAAGTTCGTGTCCATCAACTGCGCCGCCGTACCGGACACCCTCATCGAGGGCATGCTCTTCGGCACCACCAAGGGCGCCTTCACCGGCAGCGTGGAGAAGCCGGGCCTTTTTGAAGAGGCCCGGGACGGCACGCTGTTTCTGGATGAGCTGAACTCCATGAGCCTTGCCATGCAGTCCAAGATCCTGCGGGTGCTGCAGGAGGGAACCTTCCGCCGGGTGGGCGGGACGAAGGACCTTCACACCAACGCCCGCATCATCTCCGCCTGCAACGAGGACCCCTATCAGATGATGGAGGGCAGCCGGCTGCGCCAGGACCTGTTCTACCGCATCGCCACCATCCTGATCCGCATCCCGCCGCTGCGGGAGCGGGTGGAGGACATTGAGGAGCTGGCCTATCACCACCTGCAGGAGAACGCCGCCCGGTACGCCCTGGGGGGCCAGAAGCTGGCGCCGGAGACGCTGGAGCTGCTGCGGCGGTACAGCTGGCCCGGCAATATCCGGGAGCTGAACCACGCCATGGACTACGCCCTGAACGTGTGCAGCGGGGAGACGCTGCTGCCGGAGCACCTGCCGGAGACGGTGACCGGCCGGGACCAGACGGCGCCGGAACGGCTCCCCGCGCCGGAACGCCCCGGCGGCGAGCCTGCCCTGGGCCGCCTGCAGGACCTGATGGATGACTATGAGTGCCTGGTGGTGAAAACGGCCCTGCGCAGCTGCCAGGGCAACATCTCCAAGGCGGCGGCGCTGCTGGACATCAAGCGCCAGAGCCTGCAGTACCGCATCCATAAGTACAATATCGTCATCTGATCATAGGGAAGAAGCACGCCGGAAACGGCGTGCTTCTTCCCTCTTGATGGAAGCCTCCCTGAGCTTGCGCCTTCGGGGGCTTTTTCAGTCCCGGTAAATGGCCGACACGGGACAGGATTCCAGTGCCTCCTGGGCCTTGGCCCCCTGGCCCGGCCCGGGCTGGTTCACGGCTTTCGCCACGCCGTCCTCCGTCATGGAGAACACGTCCCCGGCGATGCCGGTGCACAGTCCGCAGCCGATGCACACCTGCGGGTCCACGCGATATGCCATGGTGGAGCGTTCCCTCCTTTCCTGAAAGCTGGGATTATTGTACCCGCTTTCCGGCAGATTCACTCCTGAGACAGCACCCTGCCGTCCAGACTCAGCACCACGGTGCGGCAGGGAAGGTCCTTGCCGCAGCCCCGCACCGCCCGCTTCACGGCATTTTCCAGCCCGCCGCAGCAGGGCACCTGCATCCGCACCACCGTGACGCCACGGATGGGGTTGGAGCGCAGGATGGCGGTGAGCTTTTCGGCGTAGTCCACCCCGTCCAGCTTGGGACAGCCGATGAGGGTGGTGCGCCCGGCCATGAACTGCCGGTGGAAGCTGCCGCAGGCAAAGGCGGAGCAGTCCGCTGCCACCAGCAGCTCCGCGTCCTGAAAGCAGGGAGCGGTCACCGGCGTCAGCTTCAGCTGCACCGGCCACTGGCTGAGGCAGCTTCCGCTTTCCGGAGCCGCCGGGACGGGGGCCGCCTGCCCCAGGGTCTGCACCCGGCTGCCGGGACAGCCGCCGCCGCGGGCCGCCTGCCGCTGCTTCACCGCCGCCTCGTCATAGGCCGCCGCCTCCCGCTCCACAAAGGTGATGGCCCCGGTGGGGCAGGCGGGCAGGCAGTCGCCCAGCCCGTCGCAGTAGTCGTCCCGCAGCAGCCGGGCCTTGCCGTCCACCATGCCGATGGCGCCCTCGTGGCAGGCTGCCGCGCACCGGCCGCAGCCGTTACACTTCTCTGTATCAATCTGAATGATTCTCCGAATCATGAAAAAACCTCCTGTTTGCTGTAGGGTTGGCTCCATTATCCGCCGGAGTGCCGCAATGCGCTGTTGCATATGCACCAAAGCCGGAAATTCCCGCCGGGAAAGTTCTGCCTCGGGCCACAGAAATTACCACACGGTTTGATACGAATTGTTTACAGATTGTCATTTACTCGGATGGGGAAGTGTGCTATCCTTGGTGGAGTTATGCAAACCACCCTTGCGAGTGAATGGAGGAACCTATGAACCGATTTCTGCGCCGAGCCACATCCGCATTGCTGACCCTGGCCCTGACGGTGCCGCTGCTGGCGGCGCCGGCCGCCGCGTCCTACGCCCTGGGGGAGGACCTGCTGCAAAAGGACGTGGAGGTGAACGAGGGCACGCTGCTGTCCAGCAATGTGTTCTGGAGCACCTCCAGATCCGACCTGCGGCAGGAGAACCTGATCACCTACACCCCCAACGGCGAGGTGACTCCTGTGGTCACCTACGGCGACACCCTCACCAGCTGCCTCACCGTGGGCGCCGCCGCCAAAGCGCTGGAGGAGCAGGGCTACCGGGTGGCTGCGGGCGTCAACGGCGACTTCTACAACGTGTCCACCGGCCTGCCCATCGGCCTGGTGGTGTCGGAGGGGGAGCTGAAAAGCTCTGACGGCGGCTACTACGCCATCGGCTTCCGGGCCGACGGCACCGCCATTCTGGGCAAACCCGCCGTGTCCGTCAGCGCCGATCTGGGCTACGCCCGCACCGACGAGTACGGCTACGAGACCCAGGTGGCGCGGAAGATCGCCGGGGTCAACAAGGCCCGGGTGTCCTCCGGCGGCATCTACCTCTATACATACGACTTCAACGCCCGCCATACCACCGGCAACACCGAGCCGGGAGTGGACGTGATCTGCTCCGTGGAGGAGGGAAGGCTCTCCATCGGCGAGACGGTGACCCTGCGGGTGGAGCAGGTGGCGCAGGCCTCCGCCGCCACCGCCATTGAACCGGGCCAGGTGGTGCTGTCCGTCAACGCCAAAAGCGACTCCTACTACGTGGATGCTCTGGCGGAGGAGACGGAGGGGAACACCATCACCCTCACCATCACCGGAAACGAGGGCTGGGAGGACGTGGAGTACGCCGTGGGCGCCCTGTACTCCCTGCTGAGCGACGGCGTGGTGGCCTCCGGGCTGTCCAATGACGCCGGCCCCCGTACCGCCGTGGGCCAGAAGGCCGACGGCACCCTGGTTTTCTACACCATTGACGGCCGCCAGTCCGGCCACTCCATCGGCGCGTCGCTGACCCAGGTGGCGGAGCGGCTGGCGGAGCTGGGCTGCGTCAACGCCCTGTGCCTGGACGGCGGCGGCTCCACTACCCTGGCCGTCACGGAGCCGGACAGCGTGACGGCCGGAACGGTGAACAGCCCCTCCGGCGGCGCTCAGCGGTCCGTGTCCAACCACATCTTCCTGGTCTCCACCGCCCGGCCCTCCGGCAGGCTGAGCCACTTCTACGTGGACCCGGAGAGCCGCTGCGTGCTGGCGGGCAGCAGCGTCACCGTCAATATCAACGCCGTGGACACCCGCTACATCCCCATGGACAGCAGCTTCAGCGCCTCCGCCTCCGCCGGCGAGCTGGAAAAGCTGCCGGATAAGCGGGAGTACGGCGCCGCCTACCGGCTCACCACCCCCGCCGAGGGGGGCGACGTCACCGTCACCGCCTCGAAAAGCGGCAAGGAGGGCTCCGCGGTGGTCACCGCCGTGGTGACGCCGGACGCCATCACCGTGAAAAACGGCTCCACCGCCATCTCCAGCCTGACCATCAGCCCCGGCACCACCCTGAAGCTGACGGCCTCCGCCATCTACAACCACCTGCCTCTGCAGGCGGACGACAACGCCTTTACCTGGTACTATGACGGCACCGGCGCCGACGTGGCGGCGGACGGCACCGTCACTGCCGCCGCTCCCGGCGAGGGCATCCTCACCGTGTCCGCCGGGGACCGGTCCGTCACCATCCCCGTCACCGTGTCCCGCATCCCGCTGCAGACCCTGGAGGACTTTGAGGAGGGCGCTCCCACCTCCGGCGACGGCACCTTCGGCGTGACCCTTGACACCGTCTCCGGCGCCAACGATGTGAAGCTGGGCCGTCAGTCCGGCAAGCTGAGCTACACCCTGGGGGCCGACGGCACCGCCGAGGTGTTCTTTGACCGGCCCTATCCCGTCAGCGCCGCCTACTCCCAGCTGAACCTGTGGCTGCGGGGCGACGGCTCCGGCAACGGCCTGTACCTGCTGACCAGCGACGGCAGCACTGTCAGTGCCACGGAGATCTGCGGCCTCACCTTCGATGAGTGGGTCCAGACCGTGACGCCGCTGCCCGCCGGCACCTCCGCCATCGTGGGCATCCGGGTGACGGGCACCCCCGAGTACGTGGAGGATGAGCTGGGCCAGGAGATGGTCACCTATCCCAACGGCTCCGGAACGCTGTATCTGGACCAGCTCACCGCGTCCTACAGCGGCCTGGTGGACCAGCGGGTGCCGGTGATCACCGCCGAGATGACGGAGGGAACCCTCTCCGCCCGGATCAGCGATGACGGAGACGGCGCTATCCCCAAAGCAAACGTCTCCGTCACCTGTGACGGCAAGGCCCTCAGCTTTACCTACGACGAAAAGACCGGCAAGCTCACCGCCGTGCTGCCGGAGGCCGACGGCGCCGCCCACCGGGTGACGGTGACGGCCCGGGACGCCAGCGGCAACATGGGCCGCGCCTCCTGCGACATCCCGGTGGGGGAGGACTACGTCCCCGGCTTCACCGACACCCAGGATTACTGGGCGGCCCACTATGTGGATTACCTGTACGCCGCCGGCATCACCACCGGCTACGCCGACGGCACCTTCCGCCCCAACCAGAACATCACCCGCCAGCAGTTCGCCGTGATGCTGTTCCGGTATCTGGGACTGAACGAGAGCGACTACGAGGATTTGAGCCTGCCCTTTGCGGATAACGCCCAGATCGCCGACTACGCCCGCACCGCCGTGAAGGCCCTGTACTCCCTGGGGGTCATCGGCGGCACGGAGAAAAACGGAAAGCTGTACTTCAACCCCGGCGGCAGCCTCACCCGGGCCCAGGCTGCGGCCATGATCGGCCGCACCCAGGAGAAGGGCTATGACGAGGCGGAGCTGACCTTCGCCGACGGGGCGGCCATCCCCGCCTACGCCGCCCCCTACATCCGCACCATGGCGGCCCAGGGGATCATCGGCGGCTACACCGACGGCACCTTTAAGCCCTCCGCCAACATCACCCGGGGCCAGATGGCCAAGATCCTGTTCAACCTGCGGTAAACGCGCAAAAAGAGATCCCCGCCGAAACGGCGGGGAGTCCGTAAGACAGTGAAACACGAAAGGCGTGACCATGAAGGTCACGCCTTTCGTGTTAAGAGGATCGCCGCGAAGCGGTGCAAGGGATACCCTTCCTTGTCAGGAACGCAGCGGCTGTCCGATAAACCAGAGGTTACGGCATGGGCTGAGGCATCTGTTGTCCCCACATGATTGCAAGCCAAACAATAAATGCCAAATAAATGCCTGTTACAATCAATGCAGTAACAGTAAGCCCCTTTTGTAAACGATTCAGCGATTTGCGCTTAAATATCAACAATGCTCCACAAAAGAAAAAAATCAATGTCCCAATAACCATCGTAACTTCATTAACCAAAATTTCTGAAAAACTGATTCCAGATGTCATACCTGCTCCTCCGCAACTTCCGATTTGCAGGGCTGTCCGGCTTCATAGTATCATGCGGCGGAATAAACCGCAATAACAGCCGCGGCAGTTTGTACTGCCGCGGCTGCTGGTGACTGTCCCGCGAATCCCGCCCTTTCGGCGGGGACTCTTTTTTGCCTGCTGTTACTTCCCGTCGCTCTCCAACAGCGCCTTGGCGCTGGCGGCCATGCCGGCCAGCCCCTGCAGCTCGCTGGGGATGATGATCTTGGTGGCCTTGCCGTCGGCGATCTTCTGCATGGCCTCCAGGGCCTTCAGCTTCACCACCTGGTCGTTGGGGGCGGACTCGTTCAGCAGCTTCAGCGAGTCG
>NZ_JAXEBZ010000076.1:0-18530 GCF_034093755.1 Dysosmobacter sp.
GGGGTGTTTCGCAGGGGGAGTACGAGGGGGAAAGCGGTGAAGCGCCGCCAGTGGCGGAGAAAGCGAACCGCTTTCGAGGATGCGGCACGATCAGCGGCCCCGGCGGGGCCGGGGATCGTATTGCCGCAACGGTGCCCGGGAGTCCCCTCGTGTGGAATCGAATGCCTGCAAAAAGCTTGCGCAGCAAGCGTTTGCGCCGCATAGCGGCAGCTTTTTGGCCTGCGCGGCAGGCAAAAAAGCGAGGCATTGTACAGGCTGTCAAAAAGTCCTCCGGACTTTTTTGACAGCCTGAGGGAAGAGAGGGTTATCTGTTCAGTGTCAGCCGGAAATCCGGGTCGTCTTCGGCCACGGAGACCCGATAGTCGGAGTTCCGGGCCAGGCGGGAGATGTTCTCCACGGAGACCCGGGCGTCACACAGCACTTCGATGGTGTCCGCCCCGGTTTTGCGGATGGCGTCCTGCACCATCACCACGGGAATGGGGCAGGAAAGACCGCGGGTGTCAATCATACGGAACCCTCCTTTCGGGGAAGATGGGTCAGGGTGATGGCCAGCAGCACCGCGAAGCCCAGCACCACCGCCGCCTGCCCGGCGGCGCCGATGCCGCCCACCTTGTACACGCCGTCAACCACGCTGTCAGCGCCGCCGGCAAGGCCGAAATTGTGGGCCACCGCGGCGCCCACCACCATGCCCAGCACGGTGACGGCAGAGTCGCCGTTGCCCTCGCCGGCCAGGATCAGCTGGCGCAAGGGGCAGCCGCCCAGCAGGATGGAGCCCCAGCCCGCCAGCGCCATGCCCAGAAAATTCCACAGATGCTGGCTGTGGGCGATGGGCTGGGACTGGAAGCCCAGCTTGTAGCCGCCCAGGATCAGATTGCCCACGGTGATGGTGACCCAGATGGCCACAAAGCCGGTCAGCAGGGTAAAATCCTTCAGCAGGAAAGCGTCCCGCAGGCCGCCGGCCATGCACAGCCGGCTGCGCTGGCACAGCACACCCACCGCCAGGCCCGCAAGGAGGGACACGGCCCAGAAGGCGTGCATGGAGCCGGGGCCCTCCTGGGAGAATTTCAGCAGGGCGGGGAAGCCCAGCAGCAGCACCAGCAGAATCACCATGACGCCGGGGAGCATGAAGCCCTCACCGGCGGGGACGGGATAGGCCCGGCCCAGGGAGAAGCCCTTTTTCAGGAAGAACACGCCCACCAGAATGCCGGACAGGAAGCCCAGCAGGGCCGTGACGGCGTTGAGGTCGCCGCCGCCCAGGCGGATGACCATCCGCAGCGGGCAGCCCAGGAACACCAGCGCGCCGATCATTACAAACATGCCCAGCACAAAGCGGCAGGCGGGGGAGGAGCCGGCCTTGGCCCGGAACTCCCGGAAGACGGCGGCGGACACCGCCGCGCCCAGCACGATGCCGATGATCTCCGGACGGAGGTACTGTACCTTTCCGGCGCTGTGGAAGCCCAGTGCGCCGGCGATGTCCCGCTCGAAGCAGGCAATGCAGAAGCCCATGTTTTTCGGATTGCCGAGGGCGGCCAGCGCCAGCGCGGCCGCGCCGATGATCACGCCGGTCAGCAGGATCAGCCCGTAGTCCCGGACCCAGCTTTTTTCACGCATAGAAATCCTCTCCTTTTGAACGGATACGATGTTTTTTCAAAAGAACAACGAATGGCAAACAAAAAGACCGGCTCACACCGCGATCTCGTAGTAGCCGGCGGCCTCCACGCCGCCGCCGCGGAGCAGTGACTCCACCGCCTGGCGCAGGTGGGGCGGGGCGGACCATGCGATGCCGCAGTCAGAGGTGATGCACCGGGGAACGGAGATCAGCCGCCCCTCCAGTCCATGGCGATGGCACAGCCGTTCCGCCGCCATCGCGTCGGCCGTGGTGTGGAACGCCACCACCAGCCGCTGCTGCTTCTCCCGCAAGGGACCCACCTCCCAACCGTTGTTCTTTTCAAAGAATAGCACAATCTTCCGGAAATGTCGAGATCTGTTTCGAGGATAACGGAAATACCCACTTGACAAACCGGGAAAACAGGAGTAAATTCAAAACAACAATTGAACAAATGCTCAAATGAAGAAATGAATGAAGGAGCGATTGACCATGAAAAAGACCTATAAGATCGATGTGGACTGTGCCAACTGCGCCAACAAGATGGAAGAGGCGGCGAAGCGGACTGCCGGCGTGGCGGACGCGGCGGTGAATTTCATGATGCTGAAAATGACCGTGGAGTTTGAGGATGGCCGGGACCCCGCCGCCGTGATGCGGGAGGTCCGGAAGAACTGCAGAAAAGTGGAGGCTGACTGCGAGATTTTCCTGTGAGGGCAGGCGTCCGCGCAGCTTCCGTGATTGGAGGAATTCCCCATGAATCAGAAACAGAAGAAGATGCTGGCCCGGATTCTGGCCGCGGCGGCGCTGCTGGTGCTGCTGGCTCTGGCGCCGGTGCCTGACGGCCCCACGGGGCTGGGGCTGTACATGATCCCCTACCTGGTGATCGGCTATGACATCCTGCTGAAGGCGGGCAGGGGAATCCTGAACCGCCAGGTCTTTGACGAGAACTTCCTGATGGCGGCGGCCACGGTGGGCGCCATCGCCCTGGGCGACTACCGGGAGGGCGTGGCGGTCATGCTGTTCTACCAGACCGGCGAGCTGTTCCAGAGCTGCGCCGTCAACCGGAGCCGCCGGAACATCAGCCAGCTGATGGACATCCGGCCCGACTACGCCAACGTGGAAGGGGAGCACGGCCTGGAGCGGGTGGACCCGGACGAGGTGGCAGTGGGCACGGTCATTGTGGTCCAGCCCGGCGAAAAGGTGCCCATTGACGGCGTGGTGACGGAGGGAAGGGCGGCGCTGAACACCAGCGCCCTCACCGGCGAGAGCCTCCCCCGGGAGGTGCAGCCCGGCGACGACATCATCAGCGGCTGCATCAACCTGAACGGCGTGCTGAAAATCCGCACTACCCGGGAGTTCGGGGAGTCCACCGTCTCCAAAATCCTGGACCTGGTGGAGAACTCCAGCTCCAAGAAGTCCCGGTCCGAGCGGTTCATCTCCCGCTTCGCCCGGTACTACACCCCCGCCGTCTGTTACAGCGCCCTGGCCCTGGCGGTGCTGCCGCCTCTGGCGCTGCTGGCGATGGGGCAGGCCCCGGCCTGGGGCGACTGGGTCTACCGTGCCCTGACCTTCCTGGTCATCAGCTGCCCCTGCGCACTGGTGATCAGCATTCCCCTCAGCTTTTTCGCCGGCATCGGCGGCGCCAGCCACGCCGGTGTGCTGGTGAAGGGCTCCAACTATCTGGAGACGCTGGCCGGAACCCGCTACGTGGTGTTTGACAAAACCGGCACCCTGACCCGGGGCGTGTTCGCGGTGACGGGGGTCCATCACAACCGGATGGAACAGGAGCAGCTGCTGGAGTACGCGGCTCTGGCGGAGAGCTTTTCCACCCATCCCATCAGCCGCAGCCTGAAGGAGGCCTGCGGAAAGCCCCTGGATGAAAAACGGGTGACGGAGGTGGAGGAGATCAGCGGCAGCGGCGTCACCGCCCGGGTGGACGGCATCCCGGTGGCGGTGGGCAACGGGAAGCTGATGAGCCGCCTGGGCGTGGAGGCGGTGCCCTGCCATCAGGTGGGAACGGTGGTCCATGTGGCCGTGGACGGGGTCTATGCGGGGCACATCCTCATCTCCGACCAGGTGAAGCCCACCTCCGCCCGGGCCATTCAGGAGCTGCGGAAAGCCGGCGTCCGGAAAACGGTGATGCTCACCGGCGACGCAGAGCCGGTGGCCCGGCAGGTGGCGCAGGAGCTGGGGGTGGACGAGGTCCACAGCGGCCTGCTGCCCGCCGACAAGGTGGACCGGGTGGAGGCGCTGCTGGCGCGGAAGGGAGCCGGCGAGAAGCTGGCCTTTGTGGGCGACGGCATCAACGACGCCCCCGTCCTGTCCCGGGCGGATATCGGCATCGCCATGGGCGCCCTGGGCTCCGACGCCGCCATCGAGGCGGCGGATGTGGTGCTGATGGACGATGACCCCATGAAGATCGTGACGGCCATCCGGATTGCCCGGAAGTGCATGCGAATCGTCTATGAGAACATTGTGTTCGCCATCGGCATCAAGCTGGTCTGCCTGCTGCTGGGCGCCCTGGGCATCGCCAACATGTGGGCGGCCATCTTCGCGGATGTGGGCGTCATGGTGCTGGCGGTGCTGAACGCCATCCGGGCGCTGATTGTGGAAAAACGATAAGGAGGAACCTATGACGGAACGGGAAGAATTCTGCTGTGAGAGCGAGGAGGTCCATGAGGACCTGCTGAGAATCGTGAATGACACCATGCCGGACGAGACGGAGCTGTATGACCTGGCGGAGCTGTTCAAGATTTTCGGAGACTCCACCCGCATCCGCATTCTGTTCGTGCTGTTTGAGGCGGAGGTCTGCGTCTGCGACCTGGCCTCGGTGCTGAACATGACCCAGTCGGCCATCTCCCACCAGCTGAAGATTCTGAAGCAGAACAAGCTGGTGAAGAGCCGCCGGGAGGGCAAGTCCGTGTTCTACTCCCTGGCGGATGACCACGTGCGGACCATCATCGCCCAGGGGCAGGAGCATATCGAGGAATAAGCGGGACCGCGGCCCTCCTCGAAAAAGTGGCAAGGCCACTTTTTCGAAGAAAGCAAGTCCTGTGCGGAGCGCCGCACAGGACTTGTTTTCTGTCCGGCGGAGGAAAAAGGCCGCCGGGGCGCATTTATCCGCCGGCGGTCCCGCATAAAATCTTGAAAAACAGTGCCCGGCATGATACAATAAATCACTATATCCGATATCAGATTCTTTTCCGCGGCGGAAAAGAACCGCGGACCCCGGCGGCGGGGCGCGGCTCCGGGAAGCCGGCGGGGCCGGATGCCCCGGCCTGCCCGCCGCGGACAGATTTCAGAAGAGAGAGGCGCGCTTATGTACCTGAAAGCACTGGAAATTCAGGGCTTCAAATCCTTCCCCGACAAAACGGTCCTGAATTTCGGCGAGGACCTCACCGCCATCGTGGGGCCCAACGGCAGCGGAAAGTCCAACATTTCCGACGCCATTCGCTGGGTCATGGGCGAGCAGAGCACCAAGAGCCTCCGGGGCAGCAAGATGGAGGACGTGATCTTCGGCGGCACCGCCCGCCGCGGCCCGGCCAATTTCGCCCAGGTGACGCTGGTGATCGACAACACGGAGCACATCTTCCCCACCATGGAGGAGTCGGAGGTGGCGGTGACCCGGCGGTATTACCGCACCGGCGACAGCGAGTACTATATCAACCGCCAGTCCGTCCGGCTGCGGGACGTGACGGAGCTGTTTCTGGACACCGGCATGGGCAAAGAGGGCTATTCCCTCATCGGCCAGGGCAAAATCGACGAGATCCTCTCCACCCGCAGCAGCGACCGCCGGGAGATCTTCGAGGAGGCGGCGGGTATTTCCAAGTACCGCTACCGGAAAGAGGAGGCGGAGCGGAAGCTCCAGCGCACCGACGAGAATCTGGTGCGCATCAACGACAAGATCGCCGAGCTGGAGCTGCAGGTGGAGCCTCTGCGGGACCAGGCGGAAAAGGCGAAGAAATATCTGGTCCTCCGGGACGAGCTGCGTCTGCTGGAGATCTCCGTCTGGCTCACCAATCTGGACGAGCTGAAGGCCAATACCCGGAAGCTGGAGATCGAGCTGCGGGACGCCGGCGCCCAGCGGGATGAGGCCCGGCGGCAGATGGACGCCCTGTATGCCGAGAGCGAGGGCTACGGGCAGAAGATGCAGGAAAAGGACATGGAGGCCGACGCCGTCCGGGCACAGGCGGCGGAGCTGGACAGCCGCATCGCCGAGGAGGAGTCCGCGGCGGCGGTGCTGGAATCCACCCTGGTCCACCACCGGGAGAGCATTGAGCTGGCCCGGCGGGAGCTGAAGGAGCGGGATTCCCGGGCCGGCGGGCTGCAGCGCCAGGCGGAGGAACAGGAACGCCGGGTGGCGGAGATCGAAGAGCAGCTGCGGCGGCTGGAAGAGGAACTGAACGCCCTGCTGGACCGCGCCCGGGAGGCGTCGGCCCAGGCGGGAGACAAACAGTCCGGCGCCGAGGCCCTCCGGGGCCGGGAGGCCGTGGCGGCGGCAGCCGCCGCCGATGCCCGGGCGGAGCAGTCCGCCGTGGAGGCGGAGAGCGGCCAGCTGCGCCAGCGGCGGGAGGCCGTCATCGCCCAGCAGGAGAGCGAGGGCGGACAGCTGGAGACGGCGGAAAAGGAGGCCAGGGCCAACCGCCGCGCCCTGGAGGACGCCCAGGACGAGGCGGAGGCCGCCGCCAACATCATCGCCGGCCACAGCCTGCGGATGGAGGAGCGGAAAAAGAAGGCCGCCGCCGCGTCGGAGCGGCGGATGCAGCTGACCATGGACGTGGGCGCGGCGGAAAACCGCATCCGGATGCTGACGGAGATGCAGCGGGACTACGAGGGCTACTCCCGGGCGGTGAAGCTGGTGATGCAGGCCCGGAATTCCCTGCGGGGCATCCGCGGCACCGTGGCGGACCTGATGAAAACGGAGCCCAGGTACTCCGTGGCCATGGAGGTGGCCCTGGGCGGCGCGCTGCAGAACATTGTGGTGGACCGGGAGGAGGACGGCAAAGCCGCCATCTCCTTCCTGAAGCAGCGGGACGGCGGCCGCGCCACCTTCCTGCCCCTGACGGCCATCCGCGGCGACGAGCTGCGGGAGCCCCGGCTGGAGGAGGAGTTCGGCTACGTGGGCCTGGCCTCCCGGCTGGTGCGGTTTGATCAGACGTATCAGAACATTTTCCACAGCCTGCTGGGCCGGACGGTGATTGCCGAGGATATGGACTGCGCCATCGCCATGGCCCGGAAGTACCAGAACCGCTTCCGCATCGTCACCCTGGACGGCCAGGTGATCAACCGGGGCGGCTCCATGACCGGCGGCAGCGTCAGCCGCAGCAGCGGCGTGCTGAGCCGGGCGGCGGAGCTGGAAAAGCTGACGGCCCAGGCGGCCCGGCTGCGGGAGCATCTGGCCGCCGCCGCCAGGGACGAGGAGTCCGTGAACCGGGAACTGAACGCCGCCCAGTACGAGCTGGAGACGGCGGAGGCCCAGCGCCGCCAGGCGGAGGACGAGGTGCTGCGGCTGAAGGGCCGTAAGGACCACTATGACATTCTGCTCCAGTCCCTGCGGGACAGCGGGGAAAATCTGGCAGGCGAGCTGACCGCCATTGACGGCCGCCTGCGGGACAACGGCGCCCGGCTGGCGGCGATCCGGGAGACCATTGCCGCCAGAGAGGCGGAGGCGGCGGAGTGCCGCCGTCAGGCGGAGGAGCTGCTGGCGGGCCAGACGGAGCTGCTGGCCCGGTCCGGCCAGCTGACAGAGGAGATCACCGGCCGCAAGGCGGATATGGCCGCCCTGAGCGCCGAGAAGGACGCCACCCTCCGGTCCCTGGGGGACCTGGAGGAGCTGCGGCGCCAGCTCACCGGCGACCGGGAGGAGAAGGCCCGCCAGGCGGAGGCCTATCAGAGGAGCATGGAGGAGGCCCAGACGGAGCTGGAGCGCCGCCGCCGTCAGGCGGAGGAGCTGCGGGGCCAGGGCCAGACCTTCCGGGACCGGCTGGCGGAGCTGAGCCGGGAGAAGCTGGCGCTGGAGGCGGAGCGCACCGCCAGAACCCGGGCCAGCCAGGAGATGAACGAGCAGCTGCTGAGCTGGGAGAAGTCCGTCTCGGCGCTGGAGCAGAAGCTGTCCGGCGCCGCCCTGGAGGAAAAGGTGATTCTGGACCGGCTGTGGGAGCGCTACGAGCTGTCCCACTCCGACGCCCAGGCCCAGCGGATGGAGATGGAGAGCCTGCCCAGGGCCAACCGCCGCATCGGCGAGCTGAAGCGGGAGATCAGCGCCCTGGGGAATCCCAACATCGGCGCCATCGAGGAATTCGAGCGGGTCAACGGCCGCTACACCTACCTCTCCGGCCAGCGGGACGACGTGGAAAAGGCCAAGGGCGAGCTGGAGGGCGTCATCCGGGAGATCACGGACCAGATGACCGTCATTTTCGCCCAGCAGTTCCAGCTGCTGAAAGAGAGCTTCCAGACCACCTTCCAGGAGCTGTTCGGCGGCGGTCAGGCCACGCTGGAGCTGGAGGACGAGAAGGATATTCTGGGCTGCGGCATCGAAATCAAGGCCCAGCCCCCGGGAAAGACCCTGAAGACCATCTCCCTGCTCTCCGGCGGCGAGAAGGCCTTCGTGGCCATCGCCCTGTACTTTGCCATTCTGAAGGTCCATCCCACCCCCTTCTGCGTCATGGACGAGATCGAGGCGGCACTGGACGACGTGAACGTCACCCGCTACGCCCGGTATATGCGGCGTCTGGCGGGCCGCACCCAGTTCATCGTCATCACCCACCGCCGGGGCACCATGGAGGAGGCCGACGTCCTCTACGGCGTCACCATGCAGGAGCAGGGCGTCAGCAAGATTCTGACCATCAATCTCAATGACATGGCGAAAGAACTGAAAATTGAGTAAGGAGCGCAGCTATGGGCTTTTTTGACAAACTGAAAAAAATCACCACCAACCTGTTCGGCGGCTTCACGGAGGCGGACGAGGCCTTCTTTGAGGAGCTGGAGGAGACGCTGATTCTGGCGGACATGGGCGTGGACACCGCCACCGAGGCGGTGGAGCAGCTGCGCCAGCGGGTCCGGAAGGAGAAGCTCCAGGGCCAGGAGGAGGTCCGCGGCGCCCTGCGGGACATTCTGGTGGAGATGATGGAAGTGGGGGACACGGCGCTGGATCTGTCCGGTGCCCCCGCGGTGGTGCTGTTCATCGGCGTCAACGGCGTGGGCAAGACCACCTCCATCGGCAAGATCGGCAGCCAGCTGAAAAAAGAGGGAAAGCGGGTGCTGTTCTGCGCGGCGGACACCTTCCGCGCCGCCGCCGCCGACCAGCTGCAGATCTGGGCGGAGCGGGCCGGCTGCGAGATCGTGCGCCAGCACGAGGGCGCCGACCCCGGCGCCGTGCTGTTTGACGCTCTCCAGGCCGCCAAGGCCCGGAACGTGGACGTGGTGCTGTGCGACACCGCCGGGCGGCTTCACAACAAGCAGAACCTGATGAATGAGCTGGCCAAGCTCAGCAAGATCATCGACCGGGAGTGCCCCGGTTCCTCCCGGGAGACGCTGCTGGTGCTGGATGCCACCACCGGCCAGAACGGCCTGATTCAGGCCCGCACCTTCCAGGAGACGGCAGGGCTGACGGGCATCGTGCTGACCAAGCTGGATGGCACCGCCAAGGGCGGCATCGTGGTGCCCATCGCCCGGGAGCTGGGGGTGCCGGTGAAATTCGCCGGCGTGGGCGAGGGCATCGACGACCTGAAGCCCTTCGACGCCCGGGCCTACGCGGAGGCCGTCCTCTGAAAGAGAACCGGAGGGGCCGGTGACTGCCGTCTTCAACCGGGCGTGCGCCGTCCGGGCCGCGGCCCTGAGAAACCAAGGATACGGTGGGTAAAGGAGCGCTTTTATGAATGTCTTTGTGAAGCTGATCGATTGTCCCTATTGCCATAAAAAGGTGTACGCCACCCGCTGGCAGCTGATGGTGAGAGGGCGGCTGAGCCTGGTGTGCCCCGCCTGCCGCCGGTTTCTCTACCACGCGGTGCGCAAGCGGCTGCTGCTGATGCAGACGGTGATGATTTTCGTGGCGGTGCTGCTGTGCGCGGGACTGGCCCGGCTGAACATCCCCGGCGGCCTGCTGGGCAAGGCGCTGGCGCTGATTGCCGGCGTGATCGGGGTGATGGTGCTGGGAGAGCTGACGGCCAGCTGGGTGTCCCGCCAGGCGCTGCTGCAGCGGGAGACGGACCGGTACGTGGCCAAAGAGAAGGCGGCCGAGGCGGAGCGCAAGGCGGCGGAACGGGCCGCGAAGCACAAGCATAAGAAGAAAAAGTGACAACAGCGGGAAGCCGCCCCGGGCGGCGGAATGGAGGAGTCCATGAACAGAGTTGACGGGCGGGCCTTTGATGAGCTGCGCCCCATTGAGATCACCACGGATTTCGTGAAATTTGCCGAGGGCAGCTGCCTGATCCGATGCGGCGACACTATGGTGCTGTGCTGTGCCAGTGTGGAGGACAAGGCCCCGCCCCATGTGCCGGAGGGCACCGGCTGGGTGACGGCGGAGTATTCCATGCTGCCCCGGGCCAACCGGAGCCGCAGCAAGCGGGACGTGTCCAAGCTGAAGCTGTCCCCCCGCAGCGCGGAGATTCAGCGTCTGGTGGGCCGCAGCCTCCGGGCGGCGGTGGACCTGAGCAAGCTGGGGGAGCGGACCATCACCATCGACTGCGACGTGATTCAGGGGGACGGCGGCACCCGCACCGCCTCTGTCACCGGCGGCTTCATCGCCCTGGCCCTGGCCTGCCGCCGTCTGGTGGAGGAGGGCGTTCTGGGCTCCAGCCCCATTCTGCACTATGTGGCGGGCGTCTCCGCCGGCATCGTGGATGACCAGCCCATGCTGGACCTGCGCTACAGCGAGGACAGCCGGGCCATGGTGGATCTGAACTGCATCATCAACGACTGGGGCGAGCTTGTGGAGGTCCAGGGCACCGGCGAGGGCCGGGCCTTCACCGTGGCGGAGCAGCAGGACCTGGTGCGGTTGTGCGCCAAGGGCTGCAGGGAGCTGATCGCCCTCCAGAGAAAAGCGCTGGGAGGGAAGCTGTGATGGCGGAAAAATTTGTACTGGCCACCCATAACCCCGGCAAGCTCCGGGAGATGGGGGACATTCTCCGGGGACTGGGCGTGGAGGTGGTGAGCCCTGCCGACGTGGGCTGCCATGTGGAGGTGGAGGAGACCGGCGCCACCTTCGCGGAAAACGCCATGCTGAAGGCGAAGGCGGTGTGCGCCGCCTCCGGCCTGCCGGCTATTGCCGACGATTCCGGCCTCTGCGTGGACGCCCTGGGGGGCGCCCCCGGCGTCTACTCCGCCCGCTACGGCGGCGAGGGGCTGGATGACGCGGGCCGTTACCGGCTGCTACTGAGCAACCTGCGGGGCCAGCCCACCCGGGCCGCCCACTTCGCCTGCGCCATCGCCTGCGCCTTCCCCAACGGGGACACCCTCACCGCCGAGGGCCGGTGCGACGGCGCCATCGCCTACGCCCCTATGGGAGAGGGGGGCTTCGGCTATGACCCGGTGTTTCTGGTGCCGGACAAGGCAAAGACCTTCGGCCAGCTGACGGCGGAGGAAAAAAGTTCCATCTCCCACCGGGGCAGGGCTTTGCAGGCTTTTGCGGCGAAACTGGAAACCTATCTGGGAAAATAACCGTCTATACCGAAGGTACGGAAGAGAATACGAAAGGAAGAGCGGAGCGATCCGCCGGAGAACTATGGATCTGACAAGCAAGCAGAGGGCCCAGCTGCGGGGCCTGGCCAACGGCATCGACACCATTATTCAGGTGGGCAAGGACGGACTGGGGGAGAACCTGATCCGTCAGGCCGATGACGCCCTGGAGGCCCGGGAGCTGGTAAAGGGCCGGGTGCTGGACAACAATCTGGAGTATGACGCCCGCACCGCGGCGGAGGCGCTGGCCAAAGCCACCCGCAGCGAGGTGGTGCAGGTCATCGGCACCAAATTCGTGCTGTACCGGGAGAGCCATTCCAAGCCCCGGGAAAAGCGGATTCAGCTGGTGAAGAGCAAGCCGAAAAAGCAGGCGTAACCGTCCCGCGGAGCCGGCGGGAGCCAAAACGAAACGGAAAAGGGGTTGCTGCAATGAGAATCGGTATCTACGGCGGAACGTTCAATCCGCCCCATCTGGGCCATCTGACGGCGGCAAAAGCGGTGTTTGAGCTGCTGAAGCTGGATCAGCTGCTGCTGATTCCGGCGGGCATCCCGCCCCACAAGCCGCTGCCGGAGGGCAGCGCCTCGGCGGAGCAGCGGCTGGAGATGACCCGCCTCACCGGAGAGCAGATGAACCTGGGGGACCGGGTGCAGACGCTGAACCTGGAGCTGGAGCGGGAGGGGAAGAGCTATACCTCCGACACCCTGGCCGCCATTCGTCAGCGCTACCCGGAGGCGGAGCTGTGGCTGCTGATGGGAACGGACATGTTCCTGACCATTCAGGACTGGCACCAGCCGGAGAAGATTTTTGACCTGGCGGGGGTGGTGGCCTTCGGACGGTCCGGGGAGGACACGGAGAGCGCCTTCAGCCGCCAGTGCCACCGGCTCTATCAGGCCTATCCCAACGCCCGCATCCACACCCTCACCATTCCCGGCGTCATCGACGTGTCCTCCACGGAGCTGCGGGACCGGCTGGCCCGGGGCGAGGGGGCCCATCTGCTGCCCCCCGCCGTCTACGGCTACATCCTGCGGCACGGGCTGTACGGCGTGCAGGCGGATTTGAAGCACCTGACCTTCCCGCAGCTGCGGGCGGTGGCGATGAGTCACCTGAAGTACAAGCGGGTGCCCCATGTGCTGGCCACCGAGCAGGAGGCCATCCGTCTGGCGGAGCGGTACGGCGAGGACGTGACGAAAGCCCGGGTGGCGGCGCTGCTCCACGATACCACGAAAAAGCTGGACATGGAGGAGCAGATGGCGCTGTGCCGGAAGTACGGCATTGAGCTGGACGAGCTGGAGCAGAAGGCTCTGAAGCTGCTCCACGCCAAGACCGGCGCCGCCATCGCCCGGGACGTGTACGGCGTGGATGACGATATTTACACCGCCATTTTCTGGCACACCACCGGCCATGCCCGCATGACCCGGCTGGAGAAGATCATCTACCTGGCGGACTACATCGAGGCCACCCGGGACTTCCCCGGCGTGGAGGAGCTGCGGCGGGTGTGCTACGAAGAGGGGCTGGACGCCGGCATGGTTCTGGGTCTGAGCATGACGGTGGAGGAGATGAAGGCGCGGGGCAACCCCGTCCACAGTGCCACGCTGGCGGCACTGGCTGACCTGAAAGGAACGAGAGAGAATTGAGCAGATACAAAGGAAAGCGTGTGGCGGGTGGGGAGAAAAAGAAGAAAAGCCGCCTGACCCGCCAGCAGAAGGTGCTGATCGCCATTGTGGCGGTGCTGGCGGCGGCGGTGGCTGCGGTGGCGGCCTGCAAGAGCATGTTCGTGCGGCCGGTTCTGCCCGGTGAAAAGAACGAAAGCAGCGGCGGCGTCCAGAAAGAGGAGATCGACTACGGCGAGGGGAGCCGTCCCCGGGCCGACGGGGAGCGGAAAAGCGAGGACTACTACACCATCCTGGTGCTGGGCCGGGACACCGGCGGCGGCGGAAACACCGACACCATGCTGCTGGCCAGCTATGACGTCACCAACCAGAAGGCCACGGTGATGTCCATTCCCCGGGACACCATGGTCAACGTCTCCTGGGATGTGAAGAAGATCAATTCCGTCTATAATACCTATGGCGGCGGCGACAAGGGCATCCAGGCCCTGTACAAGGAAATCGCCCAGCTGGTGGGCTTTGAGCCGGATTACCAGGTGGTGGTGGAATGGGAGGCCGTGGGCGAGCTGGTGGACGCCATCGGCGGCGTGTACTTCGACGTGCCCTACGATATGAGCTACCATGACCCCTACCAGGACCTGGTGATTGAGCAGGCCAAGGGCTACCGCCTCCTCAGCGGCGAGGACGCCATGCAGGTGATCCGCTGGCGGAAAAACGACGGCAGCAGCGGCGTGGGCGACAGCGGCCGCATGGAGATTCAGCAGAACTTCCTGAAGGCGGTGATCCAGCAGCTGCTGAAGCCCGCCAACGTGCTGAACATCGGCAAGATTGCCAAGGTGTTCCAGAACAACGTGGAGACGGACCTGAGCTTCCAGGAGATCCTGTGGTTCGGCCAGAAGGCGGTGTCCGGCGGGCTGAGCGCGGACAATGTGGAATTTCTGACCATGCCCTGGAAGGGCGTCTCCGCCTGGAGCCGCAGCTATCATCAGAAGCTGTCCTACGTGGTGCCCATCGCCAGGGAGCTGCTGGAGATCGTCAACAGCAGGCTCAGTCCCTTTGTGGAGGAATTTACCCTCAGCGATCTGGACATCATGTATGTCAACGCCGACGGCAGCCTGGGCTCCACCACCGGCCATGTGGAGGACAGCAAGGCCGCCGTGCCGCCGGAGATTCCGGCGGACGCCCCGGAGCCCACAGACCCCGAGGAAGAGTTCGGCCCCGGCGAGGTGGAGATCGACCCGGAGACCGGAGAGCCGGTTGACAGCGGCAGCACAGGGGGAGAACCCGGCACGGAGCCCCCCGGCGAGTCCGGCGGCTCCGGAACCACGGAACCCTCCGGCGGCGCCGGAGAGGGCAGCGGCAATTCCAGCACCGGCAATGGCAGCACCGGAAACGGCGGCAGCACCAGCAGTTCCGGCGGCACCAGCAGCTCCGGCGGCAGCGGCAGTTCCGGCAGCACCGGCAGTTCCGGTAGCAGCGGTAATTCCGGAACCCCGGAGCCTCAGCCCCAGCCGGAGCCGCAGCCGGAACCGGAACCTCAGCCGGAACCCCAGCCGGAGCCTCCCGCCGAGCCGGACAACGGCTTTGAAGGCGGCGTGGACTGGACCACCGTGCCTCCGGAGCCAAACGGAGGCTGACCCATATCTGATACAACGAGAAAAGGAGAATTCTATGACACCGAAGGAAATGGCACTGACCGCCGCCAAGGCGCTGGATGAAAAGAAGGGCGCCGCGATCTCCGCCGTGGAGATCACGGACCTGACCTCTCTGGCCGACTATTTCGTGTTTGCCACCGGCTCCTCCAACACCCAGATCAACGCCCTGTGCGGCGCTGTGGAGAAGGCGATGGATGAGAAGGGGGTTCCCGTCCTCCGCCGGGAGGGCTACCGGGACGGCACCTGGGTGCTGCTGGATTACGGCGACATCGTGGTTCACGTGTTTTCCCCCGAGGCCCGGGAGTTCTACTCCTTGGAGCGGCTGTGGTCCGACGGCAAGCCGGTGGACCTCAGCGGGGTGCTGACCGAGAACTGAGCACAGGCAAAAAGCGCCCCGGTTTCGGGGCGCTTTTCCGCATGGAGAGAGGAGGACGGGATGAAACGGGACATCACCATCCGGTGGGTCACACCGGAGGACGCTGCGGCGCTGGCGTCGCTGTACGCCCCCTATGTGCGGGACACCGCCATCACGTTTGAATACGAGCCGCCCACGGCGGAGGAGTTCCGCCGGCGCATCTGCCATACGCTGGAGCGGTATCCCTACTTTGCCGCCGAGTCGGAGGGACGCATCGTGGGCTACGCCTACGCCGGGCCGTTCCACGCCCGCGCCGCCTATGACTGGGACGCGGAGCTGTCCATTTACGTGGCATGGGACTGCCGGGGAGCCGGCGTGGGCCGGCAGCTCTACACCGCCCTTGAGCAGGCGCTGGGGGATATGCACCTGCGGAACCTGTACGCCAGCATCGCCTCTCCGCCTGTGGAGGACGAACACCTGACGCTGGACAGCGTGCGGTTTCACAGCCATATGGGCTATACCCTTGCCGGGACCTTCCGCCGGTGCGGCTATAAGTTCGGCCGCTGGTATGACATGGTGTGGATGGAAAAGATCATCGCCCCCTGTGACGCGGAGCCGCTGCCGGTGGTCAGCGCGGCGTCCCTGCGCGCCCGCTGGGCGGAGCGGCTGGGTATCCGATAAAAAACGAGGGAGGAACATCCTCCCTCGTTTTTATTCCGTAATCTGCTCAAAAAAGCGGACGGCGTCGGACAGATCCCCCTGGTTGGGCCGTCCCTTGGCGATGCCGCCTACCAGCTTGAACGGCCCGAAGGTGTCATAGCCGGGGCAGCCGAATTCTCCCAGAATCTCCGCGTGCTTTTCCGCGGCGATCTTTCGGATGGCGCCGGTATAAGTCGGCTTTTCAGCGCCGCAGGTGTAGACGAAAAAGACCTTCTTGCCCTCCGGCAGGTGCTCCTCGGCGAACTGCAGCACGCTTTTCTGAAATTTGGAGTAGTAGATGCCGGAGGCGAAGCCGATGAGATCGTAGTCCTCCAGGGGGGCGCTGTGGGTCTCCGCGGCGTCGATGAGGGTCACGTCGCGTCCCCGGGCGATGGCGTCCAGAACCTTTTTGGTGTTTCCGTGGTGGCGGGAATAGTAGATGACCGCAGTTTTCATGGCGGTTCCTCCTTGCGTTTTTCTGTATTGTGGTATATAAAATATACTATATCAGAAAATCCTGTACAAGTACGCAGATTCGCTGTACCTGGTATGGAAAACCGTACTGAAAGGGGCGGGAGACATGACGGAAGAGGAATATCTGCAGAAGCTGCTGACCGGTCCGGTGCGGGAGGACTGTCCCGTGCGGCGGACGCTGGAGCTGCTGAGCGGAAAGTGGCGGACCCAGGTGATTTACGAGCTTTGCAAAAAGCCCAGCCTCCGGTTCGGAGAGCTGCGCAGGGCCATGCCACGCATCACCAACACCATGCTGACGGCCACCCTGCGGGACCTGGAGGGTCTGGGCATCGTCCGCCGGGAGCAGTTCAACGAGATTCCGCCCCACGTGGAATACTCCCTGACGGAGAAGGGCCGGGGGCTGCTGCCGGTGTTTGCGGAGCTGGCCAGATGGGGGGAGACCTATCTGGAGCAGTGAACTGCGGCGCGGACCGGCGGATGAAAATTTCCGCCGCCCCTTGACAAATGGGTAAACTCCCCGTAAAATAGCGCTGTTAGCGACTTTGAAGGGAAGAAAGCCCGGGCGTCCCGCCCAAAGAGAGCCGGCGGCTGGTGTGAGCCGGCGGGGGAGCCTGCGGTATACTGGTCCCGGAGTTTTCCGCCTGAACCACAGTAGGGCGGAACGGCTGGCGCCGTTATCCGCCGAACTGAGGGCCGTCCGCGGATGGCCGAATCAGGGTGGTACAGCGTTTTCAACGCCCCTGAGCCATTGGCTCAGGGGCGTTATAATTTAAAGAGGGGACAGGTCTCCCCTTTAGATTCCCCCCACCAGTGACGTCGGTCACTGGTGAACGCCGCCCACGGCGGCTGAGTCAAGGTATTTTTGCCACGTACACGCCGCGCCAAAAATGATTGAAAAATCCGATTGTAAAATGAAGGAGAGAGATATGAAATACGATTTTACCGCCATTGAGAAAAAATGGCAGCAGCGGTGGCTGGAGGAGAAGCCCTTCGCCGCCGTCACCGGGGACAAGACCCGGGAGAAGTTCTTCGGCCTCATCGAGTTCCCCTACCCCTCCGGCCAGGGCCTCCATGTGGGCCACGCCCGGCCCTTTACCGCCATGGACATCATCTGCCGCAAGAAGCGGATGCAGGGCTACAACGTGCTGTTCCCCATCGGCTTTGACGCCTTCGGCCTGCCCACGGAGAACTTCGCCATCAAGAACCACGTCCATCCCGCCGTGGTCACCAGGCAGAACATCGCCAACTTCACCAAGCAGCTCCACATGCTGGGCTATTCCTTCGACTGGGACCGGGTGGTGGACACCACCGACCCCGGCTACTACAAGTGGACCCAGTGGATCTTCCTGCAGCTGTTCAACAAGGGCCTGGCCTACAAGGCCTCCATGCCCGTCAACTGGTGCACCAGCTGCAAGTGCGTGCTGGCCAACGAGGAAGTGGTGGAGGGCGTGTGCGAGCGCTGCGGCTCTCCCGTCATCCGCAAGGAGAAGAGCCAGTGGATGCTGAAGATCACCGAGTACGCCGACCGCCTCATCGACGATCTGGACGATCTGGACTATATTGAGCGGGTGAAGGTGCAGCAGCGCAACTGGATCGGCCGCAGCGAGGGTACCGAGGTGTCCTTCACCGCCACCAACGGCGATGACCTGACGGTTTACACCACCCGGTGCGACACCCTGTTCGGCGTTACCTACATGGTGCTGTCTCCGGAGCATCCCTATCTGAAGCAGTGGAAGGACCAGCTGACCAACTGGGACGAGGTGGCCGCCTATATGGATGCCGCCGCCCGGAAGTCCGACCTGGAGCGCACGGAGCTGAACAAGGACAAGACCGGCGTCCGGCTCCAGGGCATCGAGGCGGTCCATCCCGTCACTAAGAAGCACATCCCCATCTTCGTCTCCGACTACGTGCTGATGGGCTACGGCACCGGCATCGTCATGGGCGTGCCCGGCCATGACCAGCGCGACTGGGACTTCGCCAAGGCCTTCGGCCTGCCCATCATCGAGGTGGTGAAGGGCGGCGACGTCACCAAGGAGGC
This sequence comes from Dysosmobacter sp., assembly GCF_034093755.1. Taxonomy (GTDB): domain Bacteria; phylum Bacillota; class Clostridia; order Oscillospirales; family Oscillospiraceae; genus Oscillibacter. The sequence continues at coordinate 18,111 of NZ_JAXEBZ010000076.1, forward strand.
CTTCGTCCTGAAGGACGACACCGGCATCATGGTGAACTCCGGCTTCCTGGACGGCCTGACCGTGAAGGAGGCTATCCCCACCATGAAGAAGTGGCTGACCGAGCAGGGCATCGGCCATCCCAAGACCAACTTCAAGCTCCGCGACTGGGTGTTCAGCCGCCAGCGCTACTGGGGCGAGCCCATCCCCCTGGTGAACTGCCCCAAGTGCGGCTGGGTGCCCCTGCCGGAGGAGCAGCTGCCGCTGCTGCTGCCGGAGGTGGAAAGCTACGAACTCACCGACGACGGCGAATCTCCTCTCTCCAAGATGACGGACTGGGTGAACACCACCTGCCCCAAGTGCGGCGGCCCTGCCCAGCGTGAAACGGACACCATGCCCCAGTGGGCCGGCTCCTGCTGGTACTTCCTGCGGTATATGGACCC
>NZ_JAXEBZ010000077.1:0-56665 GCF_034093755.1 Dysosmobacter sp.
GAGCTGAATGGACGCCCACGGAAGAAACTCGGATACTGCACCCCGGAGGAACTCTTTGAGGATTTTCTGGACGCTGTCTACGCAGCCTGACGGCTGCGGCAACCTCGCTCACGGATAGATCCTGCGGCTCCATCCGTGAGCCAGGTTTTTACCACGGGGTGTCCAACTTGTTATTGCAATTTGCGTTTTTTAATTATGCCATCAATACTTCTTAAATACAACACTTTCTTCCTTTTAAACCCCAACATTTCCGACAAGCAAAGCACTTATCAAAGTAAGGATCATTTTTAAGGAGTAAACTCGTAGTTTCAGTGGATGTTCATGTATTTCCAGTCCCGTAAGCGCTTGAAAATCTGGGATTTTGGAACTACAAAAGACTACTTAACACGGTGTCTCACGCAATTCGAATCCCTCCTTCTCCGCCACATCGCCGCAAGCGTATACTGCTTGCGGCGGCTTTTTTTGCGCCTGGGCGGCCCGGCTCCAGAAACTTCCGGAAAAACCGTTGACAGATCGGTTTACATCATGTAGACTATCAGCAAAGACTACAGATTGTAGACTGGAGGTTTTGAAATGGGTGAACTGAGAATGGGCGCCATTGAATCCCGCTTTGCGGACATGATCTGGGAGAACGAGCCCATCCCCTCCCCGGAGCTGGTGAAGCTGGCGGAGCGGGAGCTGAGCTGGAAGAAATCCACCACCTACACGGTGCTGAAGCGGCTGTGCCAGCGGGGCATCTTCCAGAACCGGGAAGGTGTTGTGACCTCCCTGATCTCCCGGCAGGATTTTTACGCCGTACAGAGTGAAAAATTCGTGGAGGAGACCTTCTCCGGCTCCCTCCCGGCGTTCCTGACGGCCTTTACCGCCAGGAAGAAACTGTCCGAGGAGGAAATCGCGGAGCTGCAGGCCCTGATCGACCAGAGCAGGAGGTGACGCGGAATGGGAAACTTCCTTTCCTACCGGCTGCTTCCCATGGTGCTCAACATGAGCGTGACGGCCGGCGCGGCGATTCTCTTTGTGCTGCTGGCAAGACTGCTGCTGAAAAAGGCGCCGAAAATCTTTTCCTACGCCCTCTGGGCGGTGGTGCTGTTCCGGCTGCTCTGTCCGGTGTCCGTTGCCACCGGCTTCTCCCTGCTGGGGCTGCTGGACGCGCCTGTGACGGAGGCTACGGCCCACACCAGCGTGGTGGAGTACGTGCCCCGGGACGTGGTTCACACCCGGGACCCGGAGGTGCGTCTTCCCGTGCCGGGCGTGAATCAGTCCGTCAATGAGGCGCTGCCCCGGGGCCAGGAACAGATGGCAGCAGACCCGCTGGAGGCCCCGGTGGTTCTGGCGACGCTGGCGTGGATGGCCGGCATGGGCGCTCTGGCCGTGTACAGCGCGGCGTCCCTGCTGCGGCTCCGCCGGAGGCTGGTGGGGGCCGTACCGCTGCGGGAGAACCTCTGGCTGGCGGACGGCATCGGCTCTCCCTTTGTGCTGGGGCTTCTCCGTCCGAAAATCTATCTGCCCTCCTCCCTGACGGAGCAGGAGCAGAGCTACATCATCCTCCATGAGCAGCACCACATCCGCCGGGGAGACCATATTGTAAAGGCGCTGGCCTTCCTGGCCCTGTGCGTCCACTGGTTCAACCCCCTGGTGTGGGCGGCCTTCGTCCTGTCCTCCAGGGACATGGAGATGAGCTGCGACGAGGCGGTGGTGAAGAAGCTGGGGGAGAGCATCCGGGCGGACTACTCCGCGTCGCTGCTGAGTCTTGCCACCGGACGGCGCATCATCGCCGGGACGCCCCTGGCCTTCGGCGAAGGGGACACCAAGGGCCGCATCAAAAATCTGTTGAGTTGGAAGAAACCAAGGGTGTGGATCACCGTGACCGCCGCCGCGGTCTGTGTGGCGGTGGCGGCCGCCTGCGCCGGGAATCCCCGGGAAGCCCCCGCCGAACCGCCTGTGGACGCCGCTTCCATGACCGGGCAGTTTGCCAGCATGGAGGAGTACGCCCGGCGGGTCATGGACGGGAAGAAAACCGTCCACTACTACCGCCCGGACGGCACGGAGGCCACCGCCAACGTCACCGGCACGAAGCTGGCCTGGCTGGAAAAGCAGGGGGAAGTGGCGGGTCTTGCCCCGGAGGGCACCCTGGAGGCATGGACCTTCCACTATCTTGTGCAGGTGGATGCAGACCCGGAGCAGATCATGCTGGTGGGCGGCATGTACGAGGAGGACGGCTGGTATGACCTGGAGGGCCAGGGCGGCCACAACATCGTGGCCCTGCGCCATCCGGACGGCACCTATAATCTGGTCTATAACGCCGTCGTCAACGACAACCTGGACTTCTACGGCTGCCACAACAGCTATGAGGAGGCCGTTTATGACTGGTACGTGACGGAGAACGGGCTGGACCTGCCGCTGTATGTAAAGAATCTGACAGTGGGCGGCGAAGCCGCCCCCGCCCACCGCTATGACGGGGACGGATGGTACATCTATATCCCGGTATCGGGCTGGAGACAGGCCAGAGTGACAGGAGACAACGAGGAGTGCACATGGGCCTGGAGTTCCGCCTATGATACCGGCGCTTACCTGATCGTTGCTTACTTCGGCCCGGAAGTCGCCCCGTCTCTCCGGGGAAACAGTTCCTACTTGAAACCGTTGGACAGCGAAAACCGCGTCTGGGAACAGCAGGGCGATGACTATGCCCGCCGGTATTTCACCGATACACCGGACGGCGGCTGCTGGCGGGTGTCGGTTCTGCTGCCCTCCGGCAGCACCAAAGACCCCGGAGAACTGGAAACCCTCTATGCCATGGCGGAAAGCTTTACCGTGGATGGGCGGATTGCGGGTGGGCAGACCTATGTCGATGAACAGTCTGTTCCCGTTTATGAAAATGGCGAGATTACCATCACGGTTCCCGCAAAGTTTGCTGATTTGATCAAGGTGGACTATTTCGGCTCAGATAATATGTTCTCTGTCAAAGCCAACCTCTATTATGCACCAGAGTACATTGAGCACGATCTGTATACCCCTTCCCTGAATGGTGGCTGGATGCTGACCGTATCGACAACTTTCCCCGACTTCGCTACCAGTATTGTGGGGCAGCCTTCGGAAGGACTGCTCTGTGGCTGCTGGACGGAGGATGGTAGGCTGGTTTATATGGAAAACCGCCCTGTCGAAGGGTTCTACAACTGTGAGGAATCCAATCTTGAAAAATTCAAAGAGGTGTTGGAGTCTATCCGAATTGACTATGGCAACCTAACTCCGTTTACAGAAAAATCCGTGGCAGATACCACTTCGACTTCTGCTGTGCCTTTGACGCAGGAGGAAATTAACTGGTTCAATGACTGGTTCGAACCCATTGTGCAGGATAAGCAGGGCAATGACATCGGCGTGAATCCCCGCTGCTGCTTCTTCACCTCCTATTACGACGATGTGACGGAGCTGAACTTCGAGGAGTTCATGCGGTACTTCCCGGGAGACGGCAGCCGCACCAGTGACGCGGAATTTGAGGCCCTGCGGCAGGTGGACGGCTGGCCCTTCGCCGATGTGGCCTCCCTGGAGAAGATGCCGGTGCCCGTCCATAAATTTCCGAGACGGCTGGTGGACCTGGTCCTGGGCGAGTACGCGGGCATTTCCACGGCGGACCTGGACACCGGCGGCGTGGCTTACCTGCCGGAGTACGACGCCTACTACACCTACACCTCGGACTTCGGCCCAGGCATCTTTGTCTGCGCCCGGGGCGAACAGGACGGGGAGATCATCCGGCTGTACAGCGTGAACGGCACAGATCTGCTGACGCTGCGCCGGGTGAACGATACGTCCTATCAAATCGTCTCCCTCCAGCGGCTGGAAAGCTCCTCCGGCTGACAGGCAGGCCGCCGGAAACGCCCCGCCTTTGACCGCAAATCCCCCGGAACCGTAGGGTTCCGGGGGATTTGTCATGTTCTTTTCCGGCAGGATTCCCAACGGCCGCGGGCCGGCACACCTGTAAATTGCACAAATTCCGCCGGAGGCTCCGAATGCCCACGGAAAATTTTTGCGATCCGGTTCACATTCCGCGGACAAAGCGCCCGCCGAAGCCCGCCGGAAAGCCGCCGTTTTCCGGCAGCCAGCGACAAAAAGGCCGGGAAACGGCGCGTCTGCAGACACATTTCCCCTTTTGTGAAAATTACCAATCTCTTCCTCCCGCACATTCTCAAAATTAGCATAGGTTAATTACACCATATTGGGGCGGTGCTATAATCAGAGTGGCTTACTTTTTTTGTACAAGAAGTACATCTTGGAAGAGAGAAGTGTTGTGATGCCTGACTTTGATTTGCCCGCCTTTTTCAGATCGGTTCTTCTGCTGCCGGACGAGGCGCTGATCCAGCGCGCCCAGGAGGTGTCCGAGGTTCTGGAGGTCAAAAAAGGCGAATGTGTGATAAAACAGGGTGACCCGGTGAAAAACGTTCTGTTCCTGATTGAGGGAATTTTCCGGGGCTATTTCCCCAGCTCCAGCGGCAAGGAGATTACAGACTGCTTCGTCTCGGAGCCCGGTTTCACGGTAATGCCCAGCTCCGATCTGGCGGAAGCCGCCCCCATCAGCATTGAGGCCGTGGTGCCCAGCCGCGTGCTGAGCATCCCCATGCAGGAGGTCACCTCCCGGATATGGCGCTTCAAATCCCTGCAGAGCCTGTATTTCCGGCTGCTGATGAAGTCCTTCAAAAACCACTGGGAGCTGAAAACCGCGCTTTACAAATTCAACGCCGCCGAGCGCTACCAGTGGTTCTGCCGGACCTACCCGGACCTGGTGGAGCCGGTAAAGGGAAAGGACATCGCCTCCTTTCTCAACATGACGCCGGTGACGCTGAGCCGGATCCGGCAGTCGCTCCGCAGGGCGGAGGCGCAGCAGCCTCCCCTCCCCGGCGGCGAGGAGGGGAAATAAAGCCGCCCCTTCCCCGCTTGACAAAACGGCGGCGGCAGTCCATGATGGTCTCATCAATCAAGAATCGAGGCGCGGATATGGACAAACACACAGTACCGGCCGTGCGGCAGGCGGTCTGCGACACCGCCCGGGCCATGGCCGACAGCGGACTGACCGCCGGAACCTGGGGCAACGTCTCCGGCCGGGTGGACGACACGTTTATGGTGATCACCCCCTCCGGCATGGACTATCACCGGCTGACGCCGGAGCAGATGGTGCTGGTGAACATGCGCACCGGCGAATACGAGGGCGGCCTGAAGCCCTCGGTGGAGGTCCCCCTCCACGCCAGACTGCTGCTGACCCGGCCGGAGGTGGGCGGCATCATCCACACCCACTCCCCCAAGGCGCTGGCGGTGGCCGCCGCCCACCGGGGGATTCCCGCCGTCTGCGACGACCAGGTGCAGATTCTGGGCGGCAGCATCCGCTGCGCCCCCTACACCATGCCCGGCACCCGGGAGATGGCGGACACGGTGGCCCAGGCCCTGGAGGGCCGCATGGGCGCCCTCATCGCCAACCACGGCGCGGTGGCCATGGGCCGCACCCTCAGCGAGGCGCTGACCGCCGCCGTGGTGCTGGAAAAGACGGCCCAGGTGTGGATCGACGCCCAGGCGCTGGGCGGCGCTGTGGAGATCTCCGACGAGGACTGCGCCTTTTTCCATGACTTTTTCCTCCACAAATACGGGCAGAAGTGACCGGGAGGGCCTATGATCCGGATTTTTGAAACGCTGGCGGAGGAGCTGGCCGCCCACCGCGGTGCCATGCTGGTGACCATTGTGGCGGAGGAGGGCTCCGCCCCCCGGGGCGCCGGCGCCCAGATGCTGGTGGGAGCCGCCGGGCAGCTGGCGGGCACCATCGGCGGCGGCGCGGTGGAAAAGGTGTCCGAGTCCGCGGCCATGGAGCTGCTGGCAGAGGGCCGCTCCGCCCTCCGTCCCTTCCGCCTGCGGCAAAACGGCGGCCAGGATATCGGCATGGTCTGCGGCGGCGACGTCACCGTGCTGTTTCAGTACATTCCCGGAGGCAGCCAGGTCTGGCAGGACCTGACCGCCCGGTTGCTGGACTGTCTCCGCAGCCGCCGGCCCGGCTGGCTGCTGCTGCGGACCGACGGCGGCGCTCCGGCGCTGCTGGACGGAGACGGCGCGGCGCTGGCGGGAGACGCTCCGGCGGACACCGCGCCTCTGCAGGGCCGGTCCGCCCGGCTGGCAGGGGAGCTGTTCTCCCTGCCCCTGCCGGTGGGGGAGCGGGTGTTCCTCTTCGGCGGCGGCCACTGTGCCCTGCCCCTGGTGCCGCTGCTGCGGAGCGTGGGGTTCCGGGTGACGGTGATGGACTGCCGGCCGGAGTTTGCCGACCGGAGCCGCTTCCCCGACGCGGAGCGGGTGATCTGCGGCGACTACCGCCGCCTGGAGGACTGCCTGGACCTGACGCCGGAGGACTACGCCGTGGTGATGACCAACGGCCACAGCCATGACCTGGAGGTGGAGGAGCAGCTGCTGCGCCGCCCCCTGGTTTACCTGGGGGTCATGGGCTCCCGGACGAAAACGGCGGCAGTCAATCAGAAGCTGCGGGAACGGGGCATTCCGGAGGAAGCCCTGCGGCGGGTCCACGCCCCCATCGGCACCGCCATCAAGGCCGTGACGCCGGAGGAGATCGCCGTCAGCATTGCCGGGGAGATGATCTGTGCGCGGGCGCTGGACCGGGAGGCCCACGGCGGCCCCATCGTTCACGGCTGTCCCATGAAATGAACAAAACCGCTCCGGGTGTGCCCGGGGCGGTTTTTTGCGCCCTTTCAGCAGTGCTCAAACTTTTGAGCATTGCCTTCTGTAGAATCAAGACAACAGGGAGGGGTCCCCCCTCCACTTTCCGGACAGGAGGACACAGACATGAAGGGTTATTTCACGGCGCAAGGCTTTTTCGGACTGGTGAACGGCGAGTACATCCTCTTTTCCTGCGATTCCGACTACTATGACATGATGGACGGAGAGTGAACCGTGACGGAAAACTATGTGGCCGGAGTGCGGCTGAAGGCGCTGCCGGCGGAGGGGTCCTACCTGCGGCAGCTGCCGGTGGTGCGGGACCTGTGGAACCGGGGCGGGCTGGATTTCCGCCGGAGGGTCACCTTTCTGGTGGGGGAAAACGGCTCCGGCAAGTCCACGCTGCTGGAGGCCATGGCGGTGTGCGCCGGGTTCAACGGCGAGGGCGGCAGCCGCAATGTGCGGTTTTCCACGGAGGACACCGTGTCCCCCCTGTGGGAGTCCCTGACCCTCATCCGCCGGGCCTATCCCCGGGACGGCTACTTTCTCCGCTCGGAGAGCTTTTACAACGTGGCCACCTATCTGGATGAGCTGGACCGCACCCCATGGTGCGGCGGCGCGCTGAACAGCTACGGCGGCGTGTCCCTCCACAGGCAGTCCCACGGGGAGAGCTTTCTTTCTCTGATGGAAAACCGGTTCGGCGGCCAGGGGCTGTATCTGCTGGACGAACCGGAGGCGGCGCTGTCCCCTGCCCGGCAGCTGGAGCTGCTGGCGCTGGTGCGTCAGCTGGAGCGGAAGGGCTCCCAGTTCCTCATCGCCACCCACTCCCCCATTCTCATGACCTATCCGAGGGCGGAGGTGCTGGAGCTGCGGGATGAGGGCATCCGCAGCGTGGACTACCGCCAGACGGAGCACTACCAGCTGACCCGCCGGTTTCTGGAGGCCCCGGAGCGGATGCTGAGATACCTGTTTGCAGAAGAATGACGCAAAACAGGCCCCTGCCGGTTTGGCAGGGGTCTGTTCAGGTCTTTTCCTTTACTTCTCCTCGTACAGCTCGATGATGGCGTCGTCCTTCACGATGAAGGCCAGGCGCACCGTGTCGCTGAGGACCTCCGGCCCGAAGATGACCCGGTCGGCGTCCGCCAGATAGGGATCGGCGTTGTCCACCTTGTAGGCCACATGGGGCTGCTTGGACAGGATCTCCGGGAAGCGGGTGCCCTCCTCGAACTTCAGATACTCGATCTTGTAGTCATAGGCGTCCACGCTTTCGTTGACCCAGAACTTGCCCCACTCATTATAGACCATGTTGGGCTTCTTGTTCAGAACGGGGATTCCGATGTGCATATACTCCGCGGCCATGGGGATTCCTCCTTATTCAATATCAGGTATTGCTCAGCTCCCGGTAGAACTGATAGGCCTCCTTGTCGGTAAAGCCCTCGTGGACCACCTTGGCCACCGCCTGGCACATGGCGGCGGGGTGGTCGCTCTGGAAGATGTTGCGGCCCATGTCCACGCCCCGGGCGCCGGACTGAATGGCCCGGTAGGCCATGGTGAGGGCCTCGTCCTCCGGCAGCTTCTTGCCGCCGGCGATGACGATGGGCACGGGACAGGCGGCCACCACCTTCTCAAAATCGTCGCAGTAGTAGGTCTTGATGACGCTGGCGCCCAGCTCCGCCAGAATGCGGGTGGCCAGCAGGAAGTACTGGGTGGTGCGGGCCATTTCCTTGCCCACGGCGGTGACGCCCAGCACCGGCACGCCGTAGCGGTAGCCGGCGTCGGCGGCCCGGCACAGCGTCTCCAGAGAATCCCGCTCCCCGGCGCCGCCCACGAAGCACTGGATGGCCAGGGCGGCGGCGTTCATCCGCAGCGCGTCCTCCATATCCAGACCCAGGCCGTTGCCGCCGCTCATGTCCTCAAAGAGGACAGAGCTGTCATGGGTGGCCCGGAGGCAGACGGCCTTGTTCAGGGTGGGGGGAATGCAGGAGCGGATGGCGCCCCGGGTGCCCATCAGCACGTCGGCGTACTGGCACAGGGGAGTGATGGTCACGTCCAGCCGCTCCAGGCCCGCGGTGGAGCCCATGATGTAGCCGTGGTCAAAGGCCAGCATGACGGTGTTGCCGGACTTGGGGGAGAACAGCCGGGAAATGCGGTTCTTCATACCCCAGTCGGTGTTGCCCAGGCCCTTGGCGAAAAAGTCCTGCCGCGGCGCGGGGACGTCCAGATGGTAGTCCTTGGCCGCCTTGTTTCCAACATTGTCCGCCATGGCTTACTCCTTGCTGTAGGCGGGGGTGCGGCAGGGGGTGTTCCACAGCCGCAGCGTCTCATCGTCCCACTTGGCGATGTTCATCTGGAAGCCGCCGGCCTCCTGCACGGTGAGGATCTCGCCCACCATGTTGCCAACCACTTCCACGCCCATGCCCTTCAGGAACTCCACGGTGTCCTTGAACAGCACCAGCATCTCCATCATGGTGGTGGCGCCGCAGCCGTTGATCATGACGAAGGCCTTGTCGCCGGACTGGAGGCCCAGCTTTCTGGACAGGGCACCGGCAACGGTGGCCACGGTCTCCTTGGCGCTGAGCATGGGAACCCGGACGCCGCCGCCCTCGCCGTGCTGGCCGGCGCCGATCTCCATCAGGTCCGTCTCCCCCAGGTCGCCGAAGGACATGCCGTTCTGGGGATGGGTGGCGTCGCTGACCTTCACGGTGACGGAGGCCATGTTGTCGGCGTAGCGCTGGGCGATCTCGGCCACCTCGTCCAGGGTCTTGCCCTCCCGGGCAGCGGCGGCGGCCACGTGGTACATCGCCACGGCGCCGGCCAGGCCCCGCTTGTTGTCCTCGCCGTTGGAATCGTACTGGATCTCCTCGCCGGTGACCACCTGACGGACGTTGAGGCCCGCCTTCTTGGCCAGCTTCATGGCCTGCTTGCCCGCCAGCTGGTCGCCGGCATAGTTCAGCGTCAGCAGCAGCACGCCGTGGCCCTTGTCCGCCAGCTTCATGGCGTCAAACACCAGCTGGCCGTTGGGGGCGGCGAAAATATCGCCCACGGCCTGCACGTCCAGCATGCCCTTGCCCACATAGCCCGCCTGGGCAGGCTCATGGCCGGAGCCGCCGTAGGTGACGATGGTCACGCGGTCGGCGTCCGCCAGGTCCTTGCTGATGACCAGGTGTCCGTCCACCTCCACAATGTCACTGAACGCCAGTCCCAGGCCCTGCAGCTCCTCATCAGTGACGGTCTCCGGCGCGTTGATAAACTTCTTCATTTTCATACTGGGCTACCTCCACATTTCAGATTGGTATCTCTCCCCCGCCTCGGCGGGATCACAGACGGTCACTTCCGGGCCAGACCCCGGAAGAAGCAGGCCATGGACATGGCGCCGGCATCCGGCGTGCCGATGGTCCTGGTGCCGTAGCTCTTGGCCCGGCCGAATTTGGACACGAAGTTTTTGGAGTTCTCCGCGCCCTGGGCGGCGGCCGCAGCGGCGGCTTCAAACAGCTCGTCCTCGCTGGCGCCGTCATAGGCAGCAATGGCCTCGCTGGCGGGGATCAGTGCGTCCATCATGGTCTTGTCCCCCACCTTGGCGCCGGACATGTCGTTGATCTCCTCCAGAGCCTGGGCGAAGATGGCCTGAATGCCGGCGATGTCCGTCTCCTCTGCCTCCGGAGCCCCCTCCTGCATGCCGTCCAGCCAGGTGTTCCACAGGGGCACGGCGCTGCCGCCGTTGAGGGACATGACGGCCATGGCCGCGTCATCCAGCAGCTCCTGAAGGGTGCCGTCGGCCCCGTCCACCGCGCCTTCAATGGCGTGGGCAATTTTGGTCATGGTGAGGCCGTGGTCCGCGTCGCCGAACCTGGAGTCGATCTCCGTCAGCTCCTCCTCCGCGGCGATGACCTCCCGGCAGGCGTTCTTCAGCCGAAGGGCCAGTTGTTCTCTTGTCATTGGAATCCATCTCCCGTTTCGATTTTACAGCTTGGCGCGTCGGCAGGCTGTATGGTTGCTCTGATTGTAACAAATTCCCAGCTTCATTGCAATCAGTTTCCGTCATTTTGAATATTTTTCACAATTTTTCGACTGCTTTTCCGTGAAAAAAGCCCCGGTCCCCGAAGGGGCCGGGGCTTTCGGTCAGCCTGCCTGTCTGCCGGTGTAGAGCTGATAGTACCGCCCCTGCTGGGCGATCAGCTCGTCATGGGTGCCCCGCTCGATGATGCGGCCCTGCTCCAGCACCATGATGCAGTCGGCGTTGCGGACGGTGGACAGCCGGTGGGCGATGACGAAGGTGGTGCGGCCGTACATCAGCCCGTCCATGCCCTGCTGCACCAGCGCCTCGGTACGGGTGTCGATGGAGGAGGTGGCCTCGTCCAGAATCAGCACCGGCGGGTCCGCCACCGCCGCCCGGGCGATGGCGATGAGCTGGCGCTGGCCCTGGGACAGATTGGCGCCGTCGCCGGTGAGCATGGTGTTGTAGCCCTCCGGCAGGCGGGAGATGAAGCCGTGGGCGTTGGCCAGCTGGGCCGCCGCCACACACTCCTCGTCGGTGGCGTCCAGGCGGCCGTAGCGGATGTTTTCCAGCACCGTGCCAGTAAAGAGGTGGGTGTCCTGAAGCACGATGCCCAGGGACCGCCGCAGGTCCGCTTTGCGGATGGTGTTGATGTTGATGCCGTCATAGCGGATCTTGCCGTCCTGGATATCGTAGAACCGGTTGATGAGGTTGGTGATGGTGGTCTTTCCGGCGCCGGTGGAGCCGACGAAGGCGATTTTCTGCCCCGGCCGGCCGTAGAGTTTGATATCGTGGAGGACGATCTTCTCCGGCAGGTAACCGAAGTCCACGTCGTCGAACACGATGTCGCCCCGGACCTCCGTATAGGCGAAGGTGCCGTCGCCCCGGGGCTGCTTCCAGGCCCAGGTGCCGGTGCGCTCCGCCGCCTCCGTCAGGTTCCCCGAGCGGTCATATCCGGCGTTCACCAGCGTCACGGTTCCCTCGTCCTGCTCCGGCTCCTCGTCCAGCAGGGCGAACACCCGCTGGGCGCCGGCCAGGGCCATGATGACGCTGTTGGCCTGCTGGCTCATCTGGCTGAAGGGCTGGGAGAAGCTCTTGTTCAACGTCAGGAAGGACACGATGGTGCCCAGGTCCACGCCGCCCACGCCGGTTACGGCCATGGCGGCTCCCGCCACGGCGCACAGAGCGTAGCTGCAGTTGCCCAGCTGGGCCGCCAGGGGCATCATCATGTTGGCGAACTTGTTGGCGTTGTTGGCGCTGCGGCGCAGGTTCTCGTTGAGCTTCAGGAATTCCTCCACGCTCTCCTCCTCGTGGCAGAACACCTTCACCACCTTCTGGCCGGCCATCATCTCCTCGATGTAGCCGTTGAGGCGGCCCAGGTTCTCCTGCTGCTCCACGAAGTACCGGCCGGAGCGGGCCACCAGCTGCTTGCTGAGGGCCATGGTCAGCGCCACCATGGCGCAGCTGAGCACCGTCAGGGGCACGCTGAGGAGCATCATGCTGGTAAACACGCTGACGATGGTGATGACGCTGTTCACCAGCTGGGGCATGGACTGGGAGATCACCTGACGCAGGGTGTCGATGTCGTTGGTGTAGACGCTCATGATGTCGCCGTGGGCGTGGCGGTCAAAGTAGGCCACCGGCAGCCGCTCCATGTGGGCGAACACCTGGGTCCGCAGGTCCAGCATGGCGCTCTGGGCCACGGTGACCATGATGCGGTTGTAGGCGTAGGCGCACAGGATGCCGGCGGCGTAGATGCAGCCTACCCGGAGCAGCGCCGCCGCCAGGCCGGCGAAGTCGCCGGTGCCGGTCATGGCCATGGGCTTCACAAAGTCATTTACCAGGGTTTTGAGGAACAGCGCCCCCTGCACCGTGGCCAGGGCGCTGCCGGCGATGCACACCAGCACCACCAGGCAGTGGAGCTTATACTTCCGCAGCACCACGGCAAACAGCCGCCTGAGCACCTTGCCCGGGTTTTTGACCTTGGGCCGGGGTCCCATGCCCCGAGGGCCGTGGGGACCTCTGGAGCCTCTGGCCGCGCCGGAGGTGTATTTCGTCTCCGCCATCAGTCCTCACCTCCGTTTCCGTCAAAATCTCCGCCGCCCCGGGTCTGGCCCTCATAGACCTCCCGGTAGATGGCGTTGCTCTTCAGCAGCTCATCGTGGGTGCCAAAGCCGCTGACCCGGCCCTCGTCCAGCACCAGGATGCGGTCGGCGTCCCGGACGCTGTCGACGCGCTGGGCGATGATGAATTTCGTGGTATCCGGAATCTCCTCCCGGAAGGCCCGCCGGATGCGGGCATCGGTGGCGGTGTCCACCGCCGAGGTGGAATCGTCCAGAATCAGGATCTTCGGCTTTTTCAGCAGCGCCCGGGCAATGCACAGCCGCTGCTTCTGGCCGCCGGAGACATTGGCGCCGCCCTGGTCGATGCGGGTGTTGTACCCGTCAGGCAGGCGGTTGATGAACTCGTCGGCGCAGGCCAGGCGGCAGGCCCGCCGGCACTCCTCGTCGCTGGCCTCCGGATCACCCCAGCGGAGGTTTTCGTAGATGGTGCCGGAGAACAGCACGTTCTTCTGCAGCACCACCGACACCTGGGAGCGCAGCACGTCCAGATCGTAGGTCCGCACGTCCTTGCCCCCCACCCGGACGGTGCCCTCCGTCACGTCATACAGCCGGGAAATGAGATTCACCAGGCTGGATTTGGCGCTGCCGGTGCCGCCGATGATGCCGATGGTCTCGCCGGAGCGGATGTGGAGGTCAATGTTCTGCAGCACGGGGCGGCCGCTGCCGGACTGGTAGGCAAAGCTGACGTTTTCAAAGTCCACGCTGCCGTCCCGCACCGCGGTGTCGGCGTCCTCCGGGGAGGTCAGGTCGCTCTCCTGGTTCAGCACCTCGGCGATGCGCCGGGCGCTGGCGGCGGACATGGTCAGCATCACGAAGATCATGGACAGCATCATCAGGCTCATGAGGATGTTCATGACGTAGGACAGCATCTGGTTCATCTGGCCGATGGTGAGGCTTCCGGCGGAGATCATGTGGGCGCCGAACCAGCTGATGGCCAGGTTGCAGCCGTACACCGCCGTCATCATGGCCGGCATGTTGACGATCAGCCGGGATTCCGCCGTCACCGACAACCGGCAGACGTTGCCCGCCGCCCGGCGGAACTTCTCCTCCTCCCGGTCCTCCCGGACGAAGCTCTTCACCACCCGGATGGCGGACACGTTCTCCTGCACGCTGGCGTTCAGGTCATCGTACTTCCGGAACACCTGGCGGAACAGCCTGTGGGTGGGAATCATGATGGCCGCCAGCACCAGCCCCAGAAACACCATGGCCACCAGGAACACCAGGCTCAGCCGGGGGCTGACCCGCACCGCCATCACCACGGCGCACAGCATGGTCACCGGCGCCCGGACGCACATCCGCAGAATCATCTGGAAGGCGTTCTGCACGTTGGTGACGTCGGTGGTGAGGCGGGTCACCAGGCCCGCGGTGCTGTAGCGGTCAATGTTGGAAAAGCTGAAGGTCTGGATGTTGCGGAACATGCCGGCGCGCAGGTTTGCGGCCAGTCCGGTGGACGCCGTGGCGGCAAACCGGCCCGCCAGCACGCCGCAGGTCAGGGCCATGGCCGCCAGCACCGCCATCAGTCCGCCGTACAGAAAGACATTCCGCATGTTTCCCGCCTCGATGCCCCGGTCAATGATGGCGGACATCACCAGCGGGATCATGGTCTCCAGCACCGCCTCCAGCGCCGTCAGCAGCGGTGCCGCGGCGGCCTCCCGGCGGTAGGCGCCCACCCGCGCCCAAAGGGTTCTGATCATAGGGGTTTCTCCTTTCCGGTCCGGGTCAGCCGCCAGGCGGCCTCGGCGTTGTTCTCCACTTTCTGCAGCAGGCGGATCAGCGTCTCCCGTTCCTCCGCCGTCATGCCCTGAGTCACACAGCTCTCCAGCCGGCTCAGCCCCTGCCGGATCTGCTCCATGTGGGCCAGGGCCTTGTCCGTCAGCTCCAGCCGCTTCAGCCGGGCGTCTCCCGCCACGGCGGACCGGCGGATCAGTCCGCCCCGCTCCATGGCCGTCAGCAGCTTGGACGCGGTGGCCCGGCTGATGGAGAACTCCGCCTCCACGTCCCGCTGGTACAGCGCCCGGTCCCGGTTGTGGTACAGAAAGCCCACAATGTGGCTCTGCACCGGCGTCACATCCCGCCGTACCTCCGCCGGAATGGACGCTTCCGCCAGACGGGTGGTTTTGTTGGCCGCAATTTTCAGCTGATGGGCCACGGCCATCCGTTTTTCCATAAGTCCGCCTCCTTGTTTGCTTTGAAACTGTTTGCAAGCAAACATTATAGTCCTGTGCACGGGAATGTCAATGAAAATTCTGTGAACATTCCGCGGACGGCAAAACAGAGCGCCGCTCAGGCTGTCGAAAAAGTCCTCTGGACTTTTTCGACAGCCTTCACAATGCCTCGCTTTTTTGCCTGCTGCGCAGTCCAAAAAGCTGCCGCTGCGCGGCGCAAACGCCTGCTATACAGGCTTTTTGCAGGCATCCGATTCCACACGAGGGGGCTCCCGCCCCCTCATACTCCCCCTGCGAAACGAAACTCTTTTCCTCCAAGAGGAGTTTTTTGGGACAAGCCGAAACAGCGCGCCGCTTCCGGAAGGCAGCGGCGCGCTGTTTGCTTTTCTTACCAGGCGGCCACGGTGCCGTCGCAGCGGGGCTCCGTACCCCCCACCAGCGCTCCGTTTTCCGTCCGCCAGATGATCTGGCCCCGGCCCATGGTCAGGTTGGAGTTCATCACCTCCACCTCGTGGCCCATGGCCGAGAGCTTCTGTCCGATGTGGGCCGACACCTCCCGCTCCAGCTGGACGTGCTTGCCGCCCACCCACTGGAACCGGGGGGCGTCCAGGCACTCCTGGGGGTTCATGTGGTAGTCGATGGTGTTCACCGCCACCAGCACGTGGCCCTGGGGCTGCATGAAGGCGCCCATGACGCCGAAGGGCCCCACCGCCTCCCCGTCTTTGAGCATGAAGCCGGGGATGATGGTGTGGTAGGCCTTCTTGCCCCCTGCCAGGCAGTTGGCGCTGTCCGGGTTCAGGGAGAAGTTGGCGCCCCGGTTCTGCAGGGAGATGCCGGTGCCGGGGATGGCCACGCCGGCGCCGAAGGTGGTGTAGTTGCTCTGGATGAAGGACACCATGTTGCCCTCCGGGTCGGCGGTGCACAGGTAGATGGTGCCGCCGCAGGAGGGGTCGCCCGGCTCCGGCGTCAACGCCCGGTCCGTGATCAGGGCACGGCGGCGGGCGGCGTACTCCTCCGACAGCATGTCCTCCACCTTCACCCGCATGTACCGGGGGTCTGCCACGTAGGTCTGGGTGTCGGCGAAGGCCAGCTTGATGGCCTCGATGATCTTGTGGTACGTCTCCGGGTCCTCCTTGTCCGCCGGCAGCTCCAGCCCCTTCAGGATGTTCAGTGCCATGAGGACGGTGATGCCGTGGCCGTTGGGCGGGATCTCGCAGACGGTATAGCCCTTATAGTCGGCGGTGATGGGCTCCACCCACTCCGGGTGGTAGTTCCGGAAGTCCTCCTCGCTGAAATAGCCGCCGGTGGCGCGGCTGAAGGCCACGATCTTCTCCATCAGCGCTCCCCGGTAGTAGCTCTCGCAGTTGGTGGCGGCCAGCTCCTCCAGGGTGTCGGCGTAGGCCTCCCAGCGGAACAGCTCTCCCGTGCGGTAGGGGGTGCCGTCGGGCTTCATGAAGGACTTCCACCAGTATTCGTGGGGCGCCGGGTTCTGCGCCATGGCGGCGGCGATGCGTCTGGAGTCGTTGACCCACTGCTTCTCCACGTTCACCGGCACGGGATAGCCCTCCCGGGCGTAGTCCACCGCCGGGGCGAACAGCTCCGCCAGGGGCTTCGTGCCGAAGCGGTCATGGATGGCGGCCCAGCCGGCAGGGGCGCCGGGGACCATGGTGGGCAGCCAGCCCGCCTTGGGGATGGCGGTGAGGCCCTTCTCCCGGAACACGTCCAGAGACAGCGCCGCGGGGGCCACGCCGCTGGCGTTGAGGCCGTAGAGCTTCTTCTCCCGCTCCACCCAGATGAGGGCGAAGCAGTCGGAGCCCAGGCCATTGCCGGTGGGCTCCAGCAGCGGCATGGCGGCGGCCATGGCCACGGCGGCGTCCATGGCGTTTCCGCCCCGCTTCATCACGTCCAGGCCGATCTGAGCGCCCAGGGGCACGGAGGTGCAGGCCATGGCATGGCGGGCGTAGACCACGTTCCGGCGGGAGGGATAGGTGTACTTCTGGGGGTCAAATGAAAACATGACGGGTTTCTCCTTTCGTTGGTTCTTCCACAGGATTCCGTATATTATTTAATAGGTGTATTTTACCAGACTCTCCGCCGTTTGAAAAGAGGAAACGTGAAAAGCCCCCCGGCACAGGCCGGGGGGCACCGGGAATCCGGGAAAGGCGGTCAGCCGCCGGCCGGCAAGGCGTTCTTCTTGTGGAACACCAGCTTCTGGGCCAGCAGAATCACCGCGAAGCAGGCAATGCCCACCACGTCGGTCATGAGGCTGCTGTTGATCAGCAGGAAGGCGCCCACGCCGGCAATCAGCCGCAGCGCGGCGTTCATTCTGCCCATCAGGTAGCCCTCCACGGCGGCGGCGATCAGCACCACGCCGATGCAGGCGGTGATGACCACCCGGGTGCCGCTGAGGAGCGTCACGTTCTCCAGCAGCAGCTGCGGGCTGTAGACAAACATGAAGGGGACGATGAAGCCCGCCAAGGCCAGCCGCACCGACTGCCAGCCGGTTTTCATGGGGCTGCCGCCGGAGAGGCCCGCCGCCGCGAAGGAGGCCAGGGCCACGGGGGGCGTCAGGTTGGCGAACATGGCGAAGTAGAAGCAGAACATGTGGGCCGCGATCTCCGGCTGACCCAGCTCCACCAGGGCGGGCGCCGCGATGGTGGCGGTGATGAGGTAGGAGGGGATGGAGGGCAGGCCCATGCCCAGGATCATGCAGGTGACCATGGTGAACAGCAGGGTCAGGAACAGGCTCTGCTGGCCGATGCTGATGATGGTGTGAGCCACGTTCAGGGCGAAGCCGGTGAGGCCGCAGACGCCCACGATGATGCCCACGCAGGCGCAGGCCACAGCCACGGAGACGGTGGACTTGGCGCCGGCCACCAGGGCGTCGCAGATGTCCTTCAGGTTCATGCGGCTGATGGGGCGCAGCTCCGCCACCACCACGGTGACCACGATGGTCCAGAAGGCGCTGAAGATGACGGTCTTGCCGCTCCAGATCAGCATGTACAGCAGGAAGGCGATGGGAATCAGCAGGTGGCCCCGCTCCTTCATCACCTGGCTCACCCGGGGCAGCTGCTCCTTGGGGATGCCGTTCAGGTTGTCCTTGGTGGCCCGCATCTGCACCTGGATGATGATGCCCAGGTAGTAGATCAGGGCGGGAACCACGGCGGCCTTGATGATGACGCCGTACTGCACGCCCAGGGTCTCCGCCATGACGAAGGCGGCGGCGCCCATGATGGGGGGCAGCAGCTGGCCGCCCACGGAGGCGGTGGCTTCCACGGCGCCGGCGAACTCCTTGGAGTAGCCGGTCTTTTTCATCAGGGGGATGGTAAAGGTGCCGGTGGTGACCACGTTGGCCACGGCGGAGCCGTTGATGGACCCCAGGAAGCCGGAGGCCAGCACCGCCACCTTGGCGGGGCCGCCCTTGGTGTGGCCGGCCAGGGCGTTGGCGATGTCATTGAAGAACTGGCCCATGCCGCACTTGTTCATGACCTCGCCGAAGATGATGAACAGCACAATGTAGGTGGCCGCCACCTTGATGGACGTGCCGTAAATGCCGTAGATATCGGTGGTCAGGTAGGTGACGATGCGGTGCCAGGTGTAGCCCCGGTGCATGAACACGCCGGGGAAGCTGCGGCCGAACACGCAGTACACCAGGAAGATGACGGACAGAATGGGCAGCGCCGGACCGCTGAGGCGGCGGGCGCACTCCAGCACCAGCAGGATCAGGATGGTGCCCATGATGATGTCGATGGTCTCCCCCTGGAAGCCGGTGGAGATGAAGGTGGGATAGCGCAGGAACACATAGAAGGGCATGACGGCGGACAGGACCATGAAGATCCAGTCATACCAGACGATCTTCTTCCGGCTGGACTTCTTGAAGGCGGGATACAGGGCGAAGCCCAGCAGCAGGATCAGGCCCACGTGGATGGCATGGTGCTTGATGTTCACCATCTGCAGCAGCCGGATGCCGGAGGCGTAGGCCAGGTGGTACACGGAGAACAGCAGGCACAGGACATAGATGACCTTTTTCATTGCGCCGCTGTCAAAGACGCGGGTGCGGGATTCCTTTTCGTATTTTTCCATGATCTCGGCGCCCTTGGCGGCGTCCACCGGCGCGGAATCGACGGCGCCCGCCGTAGTTTTCTTCTTGTCAGACATCAGGAAAGATACCCCCTTTTCATGATGATTTCTCCCCGGATCCTGCTGGCGTCAGGCAGGGACCGGAAGTCAAAGACCTCTTCCCCGTTGAGGGCGAGACCCTTCATATATTTCGCGGAGGTGATCCAGCTGAACCGCGGAAACAGGCTGTTGATCTCCTCCATCCACACAAGGCCGCCCTCCACCCGGGTGGGAACGTCCATTTCGGCGGGGATGCCGGCGCCATAGCCCGCCACGGCGATGGCGTCCAGGTTGAATTGCAGATCGTCGGTGACGGTGTAGAACTCAAACCAGGGGATGTGCTCGAAGGAGTGCTCGATCTCCAGGCGCAGCCGGTCGCCGGAGCGGATGTCCGTTTCAAACACCACCTGATGCCGGTCACGGTCATAGAGCTGAAACACCGTTCCCCGGGGAGCCAGAAGGCCCCACCAGAAAAAGGCGGCTGCCGCCGCCAGGAAAGCCAGCGCCTGCAGGGCATGGCGTTTTTCCGCTGTTTTCATTCGCAGTCTCCGGATGATGAGGGGCGGTGCGTGCGGACGCTCCGCCCGCACCGCCCCGTGGAAAGCTCAGAGGTGAGCCGGGCAGTGATTACTTGATGTAGCCGTTATCCTTCCAGAAGGCCTCGGCGCCGGGGTGCAGGGGCAGCTGGATGTCGTCCACGCCGAAGGTGATGTCGATGTTCTTGTCGGCGGCGTTGTGGGAGGCCTTGATGGTACCGATGTTGGCGAAGATGCCCTCCAGCATGTCATAGACCATGGCGTCGGACAGGCCCTCGCGGACCAGCATGATGTTGTACACGAAAACGCCTTCCACGTCCTCGGTGTTGTTGTAGGTGTTGGCGGGAATGACGGACTTGGCGTAGTAGGGATACTCGCTGACCAGCTTGTCGCGGCCGGCGCCGTCAATGGGGACGATGACCATGTCATACTGCACGCCCAGGTCCATCACCGTGGCGTTGGGCAGGCCGGAGGTGACGAACACGGCGTCGCACTGGCCGTTCTTCATGTTGTCGATGGCCTCGCCGTAAGCCAGGTAGTCGGGGGTGATGTCGTTATAGGTAATGCCGTAGGCATCCAGGATCATGCGGGCGTTGATCTCCACGCCGGAGTTGGCGGCGCCCACACCCACGCGCTTGCCCTTCAGGTCCTCCACGGACTTGATGCCGGTGTCGGCGGTGGTGACCAGCTGCACGTAGTTGGGCCACAGGCGCATCAGGGCCTTCAGGCCGGCAGCGGGCTCCTTGCCCTCATAGGCGCCGGTGGCGGTGTAGGCCTGCATGACGGCGTCCTGCATGGCGATGGCGATCTCGCAGTCGCCGTTGAGGATGTTCTGGATGTTCTGGCCGGTGGCGTTGGTGGCCTCGGCGGAGGTCTGGTAGCCGTACTCCTTCAGAGCGGTGGCGAAGGCGCCGCCGATGGGGAAGTAGATGCCGGAGGTGGGGCCGGTGCCCACGGTGATGAACTCCTTGGCGCGCTCGGCGTCGGTGAGACCCTTGGTCTCAGCCTGGCCGGCGGAGGCGGCTGCGGAGGACGCGGCAGACGCGGCGGGAGCGGCGCTGGGGGCGGAGCTGCTTCCGCTGCTGCCGCAGGCAGCCAGAGAAGCGGTCATGCAAAGGGCCAGTGCAAGGGCAACGATCTTCTTCATAGTTCTCTTCTCTCCTTTTTTTGTTTTCCCGACGGAATCCGACGGGAAAGGGTCAGAATCTGTTCAGTTTTTCCCTTTGGCGTTCATCATATTGAAAAATTTTGTCACCGTCAACAAAATGGGGGTGTACGGTAGCCGCTGGCGGGAGAACGGTTAAATTTTTAACGTCAACGGTTCATCCCGCTGAAATTTTTCCATTTTATCCCATTGAAACGCCGGAAAACTGATGGTAAACTATGACGCGTGGAAAAATTTTGCTGTAAAAAGCCATTGCGGCCGACGCCTTCCCCCTGTTTTTCCACCGGTTTACGAAAGACGAGGTTGCAAAACATGCAGAACAACCTGTTTATCTATCTGCTGCTGAACATCAGCCTTTTGCTGCTGGTGGCGTCCGTTCTGACGGAGCTGCGGCCCCTGCGGCAGATGCTGAAGGCCCACGGCCGCTCCCGGGCCGCCCAGTTCTCCCTGGGGCTGATCTTCGGACTGCTGTCCATCTGCTGCACCTACACGGGCCTGGAATACCAGGGAGCGGTAGTCAACACCCGGGTCATCAGCACGGTGGCGGCGGGCCTGGTGGGCGGGCCGCTGTCCGGCGTCATGGCGGGCCTCATCAGCGGCGTCCACCGCTACTTCTATCACCCCGGCAGCTTCACCGCCCTGGCCTGCGGAGTGGGTACCTTCACCTTCGGCCTCATCGGCGCCGCGTACTCCCGCTGGTTTTCCCACCACCGCCGCAGCAGCGCGGCCCTGGTGGGCATTGTGGTCTTTGCCGAGGGCGTTCAGGCCCTGCTGATTCTGGTGCTGGCCAAGCCCTTCGCCGCCGCAGTGGCGCTGGAAAAGGCCATTCTGATCCCGAAGATTCTGGTGAACTCCGTGGGGCTGGTGGTGTTCATGCGCACGCTGGACCGGCTGAACCGGAATCTCAGCATTGAAATGGTAGAGCAGCAGGCCCTGGCATTGCTGGTGGCCCAGAAGTGCCTGCCCTATCTGCGGGAGGGCCTGGGAAACCGCCAGGCGCTGCAGCAGGCGGCGGACACGGTCCACTCCATGCTGCCGGACTTTCAGGTGGCCATTACTAACCGTGATACGGTGCTGGCCGCCAGCGGCGCCGCCGTCACCACCCTCCCCGCCCCCGCCCGGCAGGCGCTGGAGCAGGGGACGCTGACCATGCTGCCGGACTATCCCGGCGAGGCAGGCAACTCCATTCCCGCCGGCAGCGCCCTCATCGCCGCGCCGCTGGTGTGGAACGAGGCCACCGTGGGCACCCTGATTCTCATCATCCCGGCGGGACAGAGCCTGATGCTGGAGGCCCACGGCCGCACCGCCGAGAGCCTGGCCCAGCTGTTCTCCTCCATGCTGGAACTGGGGGAGTTCCAGCACCAGATCAACCTGCGCCAGCAGGCGGAGTTCCGGGCGCTGCAGTCCCAGATCAACCCCCATTTCCTGTTCAACGCCCTGAACACCATTTCCGCCCTGTGCCTCACCGACCCTGACCGGGCCCGGGAGACCATACTGGTGCTGGCCAACTATTTCCGCCAGACCCTGTCCATCAACGAGCCGTTTGTGACGCTGCAGCAGGAGCTGTCCAACGTGGACAACTATCTGCTGCTGACGGAGGCCCGGTTTGAAGACGCCATCCACGTGACCCGGGAGCTGCCCGCCGACCTGACCCGGCTGAAGCTGCCGCCCCTGATCCTCCAGCCCATTGTGGAAAACGCCGTCCGCCACGGCGGCACGGCGGTGGACGACCGGCGGGTGGCCATCCGCATCCGCCAGGACGCGGAGCGGGCCTACATCAGCGTGACGGACCAGGGCCACGGCTTCCCGGAGCAGGTGCTGCAGAAGCTGCAGGACCCCGACGATCCCACCTACACCGGCCTGTTCAACGTCCGTAAGCGGCTGCGCAGCATTTACGGCAGCCAGTGCGACTTCCGGATTGACAGCTCGGAGAGCGGCTCCACCGTGTCCTTTTCCATCCCGCTGACGCCGCCGCGGGAAACGCTTGCCCTGTAAAAGGAGGAATCCGCCGTGCGTATCGCGGTCATTGACGATGAAAAATACTCCCGGGTGGAGCTGATCCACCAGATCCGGGAGTACCTGCCCCAGGCAGTGGTGGAGGAGGCCGGCAACGGCGCCCAGGCCATGCAGCTGCTGGAGCGGTCCACCTTTGACATTCTGTTTATCGACATCCACCTGGGGGACATGGAGGGCACCACCGTGGCGTCCCTGGCCCGGCGGCTGATGCCCGCCGCCAAGATCATCTTCGCCACCGCCTACTCGGAGTACGCCGTCCAGGCCTTCGAGATGCAGGTGGATGACTACATCCTCAAGCCCTTCGACCCCGCCCGCATCCGCCAGGTGCTGGACCGGTGCCTGCCCGGCGAGGCGGCAGCCCCCGCGGTGACCGCCGGGCGGCTGGCCATCAGCAGCAACCGCCACACCACGCTGCTGGACGTGGGGGACGTGACCTACATCGAGACGGACGGCTCCGGCCGGGGCTGCATCCTCCACACCCTGTCCGGCGAGGAGTACGCCGACAACGCCTCCATGTCCGAGTACGAAAACCGCCTGGCCAGCCAGGGCTTCTACCGCATTCACAAAACCTGCCTCGTGCAGCTGAAATACATCCAGGACATCTTCCCCTGGAACAACAGCAGCTTCGCCCTGCGGGTCCGCAATTCCTCCACGGTGCTGCCCATCGGCCGGGACCGGATCAAGGAGCTGCGCCGCCGGCTGGAGATCTGATCAGGGCGCAAAACGCCCCCGTGACTCGCGTCACGGGGGCGTTAAAATGTTCAGCTGTCAGTCGCCGCTGCGCATGGCCCGGTACCGCTTCACCGCGTCCCGGTAGCTGGTCAGCACCGCCCGGCGGGAGGAGCCGCCGTAGCACTGCTTCAGGGTGTTCTCCAGCCAGTCCTCCAGCTCAAAGATGTTCTCCCCCACAAACAGCCGCCGGAGGTAGGACTCCGTCAGCTCCAGGGTGTGGGTGCAGTTGAAGGCCACAATCTCGTCGGTGGCGCTGTCCACCTCCAGAGCCAGGTAAAACGAGCCGTAAATCCGGGTGATGGCGTTGTCCGCGTTGGTGCGGGACTCGCCGATGACAAAATAGGTGGCGGGCTGACTGTTCTTTCTCATGCGACATTGCTCCTTCCCAAACTCCGCGTGCCGTTGGGGCCTGTTTGCTTCAGTATGAAACATCCAGGAGGAATTGTCAAGAACTGGAATTCCTGATTTTGTCTATATTGCACAGTTATTTTCGGAAATCTCAATAAAAAACATAGAAAAGCACCGGGTCCTCTTGACGGGCGGCCGGTTTTTTACTATGCTAAATGAGGAAAGAGGCCCCGTCCGGGGTCTGAATATGGCTGCTTTATCCGGCGTGGTACAGTACCCTGTACCAAAGAGAGGATGAAATCCAGCAGAGGACGCGAGCATATCGCGTTTCCTCTGCTGGTCTTTTTTATGGATGAAGGAACGGAGGGCTGCGTATGACTTTGAAAGAGGCGGTAAGCGCCCGGCAGGAGGAGCTGCTGCGGAGCTTGCAGGAGAGCATCCGGATTCCCAGCGCGGAGGGGCCCGCCGAAGAGGGCGCCCCCTACGGCCGGGAGGTCCGCCGGTGTCTGGACCACGCCCTGGCCACGGCGGAGGCGCTGGGCCTGACCTGCGGCCGGATGGACCAGCAGGTGGGCTGGTGCGAGTACGGAGACGGAGAAGAGATGGTGGCCGTGGTGGGCCATCTGGACGTGGTCCCCGCCGGGGAGGGCTGGACCTTCGACCCCTTCGGCGGCGAGATCCGGGACGGAAAGGTGTTCGGCCGTGGTGCCATGGACGACAAGGGCCCCACGGTGGCGGCCATGTACGCCCTGGCGGCCCTGCGGGACACCGGATTGCCCCTTCGGCGGCGGATCCGGCTGCTGCTGGGCACCAATGAGGAGACCGGCAGCCAGGACATGAAATACTACCGCGCCCACGGCGGCGAGCTGCCGGTGCTGGGCTTCACCCCCGACGGGGAGTACCCCGTCATCAACGGCGAGAAGGGCATCATCAACGCCACCTTCCGGAAAACCTACTGCCAGACCGGCCCGGTGCGGCTGACGCGCCTCACCGGCGGCTCAGCCCCCAACGTAACCCCCGCCTCCGCCGCCGCGGAGATCGCCTGCCCGCCGGAAACGGCGGCGGAGATCGCCGCCCGGTCCGCGGAAAAGGTCCGCTGCACCGCGACGGACACCGGCGTGCTGGTAGAGGCCCTGGGCGTCAGCGCCCACGGCAGCACCCCGGAGCTGGGGGAGAACGCCATCGGCCGGCTGATGGCGTTCCTGAAGGGCGTTCCCCTGTCCGGCGGGGCTGCGGAGGCCGTGGCCTTTCTGGCGGACCGGCTGGGCATGGAGACCGACGGCGCCTCCCTGGGCATCGCCCTGGAGGACGATGTGTCCGGCAAACTGACGCTGAACTGGGGCACGGCGGAGGCGGACGAGGGCGCCCTGTCGCTGTGCATCAACTACCGCTACCCCGTCACCAAACGGTTTGAGGACTGCGCCCCCCAACTGGAGGCGGCCTTCCGGGAGGCCGGCTTCACCCTGGAGAAGCAGGTTCACAAGCCCAGCCTGTACGTGCCGGAGGACAGCGAGCTGGTGCAGACGCTGCTGGCGGTCTACGCCCGGGAGACGGGCCTGCCCGCCCGGCCTCTGAGCATCGGCGGCGGCACCTACGCCAAGGCCCTGCCCAACGTGGTGGCCTTCGGCCCCATCTTCCCCGGCGATGAGGTGCGGGAGCACAAGCCCGACGAGTTCATCGAAGTGGAGAAGCTGATGAAAAACGCCCAGATCATCGCCGAGGCGATGTACCAACTGGCAAAGTAAGAGAAGGAGGAGAGGCAGCATGAAAATCACAGAAGTCCGGCTGGGGAAGATTTCGGTCCCCCTGCGGGTGCCCTTCAAGACCGCCCTGCGCACCGTCAACAGCGTGGAGGACGTGATTGTGGAGCTCCGGACGGACACCGGCGCGGTGGGCTACGGCGAGGCGCCCCCCACCGGAGCCATCACCGGCGACACCACCGGCGCCATCATCGGCGCCATCCAGGACCACATCGGCAAGAGCATCCTGGGCCGGGAGGTGGATGACTTCGAGGACCTGCTCCAGACGGTGCAGAAGTGCGTGGTGAAGAACACCAGCGCCAAGGCCGCCGTGGACATGGCATTGTGGGACCTGTACGGCCAGCTGTACAGCATTCCCGTCTACAAGCTGATGGGCGGCGCCCGGAAGTCCATCGTCACCGACATCACCATCAGCGTCAACGACCCGGAGGAGATGGCCCGGGACGCCGTCAACGCCATTGAGCGGGGCTATGACTGCCTGAAGGTGAAGGTGGGCGCCAACCCGGCGCTGGACGTGGCCCGGCTGGCCGCCGTCCGGCAGGCGGTGGGCAGCAGCGTGTGCATCCGCATTGACGCCAACCAGGCCTGGGAGCCCAAGCAGGCCGTCCGCATCCTCAACCGGATGCAGGAGCAGGGCCTGGCCATTGAGTTCGTGGAGCAGCCGGTGAAGGCCCATGACTTCGAGGGCATGAAGTACGTCACCGAGCGCAGCTACGTCCCCGTGCTGGCGGACGAGAGCGTGTTCAGCCCCGAGGACGCCCTGAAGATCATGCAGATGGGCGCCGCCGACCTGGTGAACATCAAGCTGATGAAGTGCGGCGGACTGTACAACGCCCTGAAAATCGCCTCCGCCGCCGAGGTCTACGGCGTGGAGTGCATGATCGGCTGCATGCTGGAGGCCAAAATCTCCGTCAATGCGGCGGTGGAGCTGGCCTGCGCCAAAAAGATCATCACCAAAATCGACCTGGACGGCCCCGTGCTGTGCAGCGAGGACCCCATTCTGGGCGGCGCGGTGTTCAACGAGAAGGAGATCACCGTCTCCGACGAGCCGGGCCTGGGCATCAAGGGCTTTGAACCGGGCCGGCTGACCTATCTGTAATCCGTCCCCACCGGAAAAGCGCGTCGGGCGGAACGGGCGGGAGGAGACACCCCTCCGCCGCGGTGCTTTTTAAATATGATTGAGAAAGGGAGAAAACTATGGTTATCACAAACGGCTTTACTTACATCGCGTTCCTGATGTTCATTGCCGGCGGCCTTCTGTTCCTGGAGAAAAAGACCAAGTGGAAGGTCTTCGGCGTGGTGCCGCCCCTGGTGTGGATTTACGTGCTGAACATGATCTTCTGCACCATGGGCCTGTACAACTCCGACGGCGTGTCCGCCGCCTACGGCTCCGTGAAGAACAACATCCTGTACGCCATGATCTTCGTCATGCTGCTGCGCTGCGACTTCCGCAAGCTGGGCAAGCTGGGTCCCCGGATGATCGCCATCTTCCTGGGCAGCGCCGCCACCCTGGCCATCGGCTTCGTGGTGCTGTATCCCGCCTTCAAGGGCGCCCTGGGCGGCGGCGAGACCACCTGGGCCGCCACTGCCGCGCTGTACGCCTCCTGGGTGGGCGGCTCCGCCAACATGGCCGCCATGCAGGACGCCCTGCCGGTGGACGCCGGCGCCTACAGCTGCGCCCTGGCCCTGGACACCGTGTGCTATTCCCTGTGGATTGCCCTGCTGCTGCTGGCTGTCCGCTACGCTGACAAGTGGAACAAGGCCGTGAAGGCCAACACCGACGGTCTGGACGCCATCGCCGAGGCCGCCAACGCCGAGGTGGCCAAGGAGAAGGCCCACAAGGCCACCGCCAGCGACTGGATCTTCCTCATCGGCCTGTCCCTCATGGTCTCCGCCATCTTCCAGTGGCTGGGCGCCAACGCCAACGCCGGCCTGAAGGCCGCGGGCCTGGGCATGTTCGACAAGGGCACCTGCACCACCGTGTTCATCACCATCTTCGGCCTGATCTGCGCCATGACTCCCCTGGGCAAGCTGCCCGCCGTGGAGGAGCTGTCTCAGGTCTACCTGTACGCCGTGGTTTCCCTGCTGGCCTCCACCGCCACCGTCTCCGACCTGCTGAGCGCCCCCATGTGGGTGGTCTACGGCCTGCTGATTCTGGTGGTCCACGTGGTGCTGATGTTCATCCTGTGCAAGCTGTTCCACTGGGACATCTGCATGTGCTCCACCGCGTCGGTGGCCTGCATCGGCGGCTCCGCCTCCGCGCCCATCATCTCCACCGCCTACGACCCCTCCTTCGCCGGCATCGGCGTTCTGATGGGCGTGCTGGGCGCGGCCATCGGCAACTTCTGCGGTCTGGGCATGGGCGCCATTCTGCAAATGCTGGCCTGACGCCGCTGAATCTGCCGGAATCCTGTCCAACTGTGGTATGCCCCGCCCGAAAGGGCGGGGCATACCTGTCAACAAGAAGGGATGCATATGGGAATCAACGACAATTTCCGCTATCTGCACATGGGTCTGCCGGAGGACGTGCTGCGCCGGAAGTACCACGGCGACTTCCCCGGCGCCATCGCCGCCATTGACCGGCACCTGCAGTCCCCCCACACGCCGGAAGCCCTGCGAAAATGCCTGACGGCGGAGCGGGAGATTCTCCGCCGCCTGCCGCTGGACTATCCCCTCACCCGGCAGCAGGCCCTGGACCTGGCCCGGGAGAAAATCCCGGACTTTTCCGGCGAAGAATTCGACACCCTGGAGCGGGACCGCCGCATCGACTGGATTTACATCGACGGCGTGCCCCACTACTTTGACCGCTGGTTCGACAGCCTGTGCAAAACCGACGCCGCCATCGCCCGCCGGGCGGGGGTGCTCCCCACCGGGGCCGACGGCCATGACTCCAGCGGCATGCTGGAGGACACCCTCCGGAGCATGCGGGAGAAGGGCAGCGTGTCCCTCCGCATCCGCTGCCGGGCCAGCGTGCAGCTGAAGCCGGAGACCTTCCGCCCGGGGGAGCGGGTGCGGGCCTACCTGCCCCTGCCCTGCGCCTGCGGCGCCCAGAGCGACATCCGCATTGAGTCCGTCTCCCCCGCTCCCGCTCACATCTCCCCGGAGACGGCGCCCCAGCGGGTGGTGTTCTGGGAGGAGGTGCTGACGGAGAACCACCCCTTCACCGTGGAGTTCTCCTACACCCGCACCGCCCGGTACACGGTCCTGTCCCACCCCCTGCCGGCGGCGGAGCGGCCCGCCTTTGACACGGAGGAGCAGCCCTCCCACGTGCTGTTCACCCCCTGCATCCGGGAGCTGGCCCGGCATCTGACGGAGGGGGTGGAGGAGCCGCTGGAAAAGGCCCGGCGATTCTATGACTACATTACCCTGAACGTTCAGTACTCCTTCGTGCGGGCCTACTTCGGCCTGGAGTCCATTCCGGAGACCTGCGCCCGGAACCTGCGGGGAGACTGCGGCATGATGGCCCTGCTGTTTATCACCCTGTGCCGCTGCGCCGGCATTCCCGCCCGGTGGGAGAGCGGCTGGAAGGCGGAGCCGGGGTTCTGCGGCGCCCATGACTGGGCCCAGTTCTACGCCGCCCCCTACGGCTGGCTGTACGCCGACCCCTCCTTCGGCTGCGGTGCCGCCCGGGAGGGCAACGAGGCCCGGCGGCGGCACTACTTCGGCAATCTGGACCCCTTCCGCATGGCCGCCAACACCCGCTTTGAGGGGGACTTCGACGTGCCCAAGGACCACTGGCGGGCGGACCCCTACGACAACCAGGTGGGGGAGATGGAGCTGCCGGACCGGGGTCTGCAGTACAACGAATTTCTCCGCAGCAAGGAAGTCCTGGAATGCACGGAACTTTAAAAGGCAAAGCTCCCTCCGCCCTGCGGAGGGAGCTTTGTTCATGAGGGTTCTTCGTTCCGTACAGGGAGCGCGCCGCCGGACTCAGCGCCCGCTGCGGACATACCGCAGAAAAAACGCTGCCGTCATCACCAGGCACACACCCTCCGACAGCGCCGTGGCAAACCACAGCGCCTCGCCGCCGATGACGAAGGCCGTCACCGCCAGCGACAACAGCAGCAGCACGCACCCCCGGCCCAGGGAGATGGGCAGGGCGAACCGGGGCCGGTCCACGGCGGTGAAATAGCCGCCGGCCAGCACATTCCACCCCAGCAGCAGGAAGGACACGCCGAACTTCCGCAGCGCCCCGATGGTATACAGGTACAGCGGGGAGGACTCCTCCAGGAACAGTCCCACGATGGCCGGCGCCAGAAGCTGGACCGCGGCGGTGAGCGTCACGGAAAAGGCCAGAATGGCCGCCGCCCCGTACCGCAGGAAGGTATGGCACACCTGCCGCTCCCCGGCGCCGTAGTGGAAGCTCACCAGGGGCTGGATGCCCTGAGCCGTGCCGGACATAGTCATCAGCACCAGGGTGTTCACGTAGCCGATGATGGTGTAGCTGGCCACCTTGTCCGGCCCCAGAACCCGGATAATGGTCAGGTTGAACACGAAAATCACCAGGGCGTTGGAAAGCTCCGTCAGTCCGTCGGACAGCCCCAGGGGAATGCTGCGGCGATAGATGGACAGGTCCCAGCCGAACCACCCGAACTCCAGCCGCTTCCGGCGGAACAGGAAATACACCACAAACACCGCCGTGCTGGTGACCTGGGCCAGTCCCGTGGCCAGGGCCGCCCCCCGGACTCCCCAGTGCAGGCGCATGACAAACAGATAGTCCAGCGCCATGTTCATCAGCCCGCAGCAGATGATGCCCGCCGTGCTGACGCGGGGAGCGCCGTCGGCCTTCACCTGCAGCTCCAGGTTGTAGGAGACGGCGAAGAAGATGGCGAAGGGCGCGATGACGCCCACGTACTGCTTCACGTATTCCAGTGTATCGGCGCCGCCGCCCAGGAACCGGGCCACCGGCTCCAGCGCCAGCAGCGTCACCGCCGTCACGCTGAGGCAGACAATGCTGACCACTACCAGATTCTGGTTGAAATAGCGGCAGGCCGTCTCCCGCTCCCCCCGACCCAGGGCCATGGAGATCAGGGCGGAGGTGCCGGCGGCAAACAGCAGCCCCAGGGAGAACAGGGCGTTCACATAGGGCAGCGACAGGTTCACGGCGGCCAGGGCATGCTCCCCCACCCCGGCGGCCACAAACACGCCGTCCACCATGGTGTACAGGGAGTAAATCCACATGGAGATGATGGACGGGACCACAAACTGAATGAATTTTCTGCGCAGAGACATGTTGGTTTTCCTCCGATCACCGCCGGAAGTCCGGGAAGGGGCCGCCCGGGCTTGACTGCCGGCTTCCCACAGTGTAAACTATCGTATAATACGAGAGTCAATAGGGGGAGGACAACTTTATGGGTTCCTATTTCCGCATTGCGGAGCTGGCGAAGCTGTACGGGCTCAACAGCGACACCCTGCGCTACTACGAGGAGCAGGGGCTGATTCATCCCCGGCGGGGGGCCAACGGCTACCGGGAGTACTCGGTGGATGACCTGTGTGACCTGAACATCATCCGGTCCCTGCGGGAGCTGGGGGTGGGGATGGAGGAGATCCGGCAGTATTTCTGCGCCCCCCGCACCGTGGCGGGCACCGACGCCATGCTGGCCGGTCAGGAGGAGATGCTCCACCGGAAAATGGCCGCCCTCCAAAAGCGGCTGACAGCCGTTCAGCAGCGCCGGCAGCGGCTGCGCCAGGCCATGGACCGGCCCGCCGGCCGGGTGCTGCGGCTGGAGCTGCCGGAGCGGCCGTGTCTCTTTCTGCGGGAGAAGGCCATTCCGGAGCCGAAGGTGGACTATCTGCTGCGCAAGCTCCAGAAGGAGCGCCGGAGTCTCCTGAAGGAGCTGGGCAACCGGCGGATGGGCGCCGTCATGGAGCCGGCGGTCCTGTGGGACGACCGTCTGGAGCTGCTGTACAGCGGGGTCTTCTTCCTGTGCGAGGAGGGGGAGCAGGCCGACGGCGCCTTCCCGGCGGGGACCTACCTCTCCCTGATCCACGCCGGGCCCTACGCCGACATCCGGCAGAGCTACCGGCGGCTGTACGCCCTGGCGGAGGCGGAGGGCTTCCGCCCGCTGGACACGCCGCTGGAGCTTTACTTGTCCGACATCCATGACACCGCCCGGGAGGCGGAATTCCGCACGGAGCTGCAACTGCGGGTGGTCCGGCAGGCGGATGGGAAAAAATAGGGCTTTTCAAGCCGCACAAAATATGGTAAATTAGTTCATAATTATACAGATCGTATAACTCCGCCGGAAAGGGCGGAACACCACCGGATGGAGGGATGGCAGTGTCAGACTATCGGGTAACGCTTCTGGGGACCCCCGGCGTCTATCAGGACGGAGAGCTGGTCCGCTTTCCCTACCGGAAGGCGGAAGGCATTCTCTACTATCTCTGCGTGGAGAAGAACGCCAGCCGGGACGAGCTGGTGTCCTTTTTCTGGGGCTCCTGCGACGAGGAGTCCGGCCGGAAGAATCTGCGCCAGGCCCTGTTTCAGATCCGCCGCTGCCTGGGGGAGGACATCATCATCCTCCAGGGCCGGAATGACCTGAAGCTGAATCAGCGGTGCGGCGTGCGGACGGACTGGGACGCGCCGGACCCGGAATTTGCCCTGTCCCGGGAGCGGTTTCTGGATTTCTTCTATCTGAAGGACTGCCCGGAGTTTGACGCCTGGGTGGAGCAAAAGCGGGAGCTGCAGATCTCCCGCAGCCTGTCCTACATCGAAAACCAGCTGAAAGACCCCGCCGTCTGCCGGGACACCGCCCGGCTGCAGCAGCTCACCGGCATCTGGCAGTTCTGGCGGCCCTGGGACGAGGAGATGGTCCTCGCCGGCATGAAGTGTTTTGCCCAGGCGGAGAAGTACGACCTGGGGCTCCAGCTGTATCAGGAGTACGCCAAGCGCCTTCAGGACGATCTGGCCGAAACCCCCTCCCACGCGGTGGAGCTGCTGTACCGGACGCTGCTCCACCGGAAGAAGGTGGCATCGCTCCGCAGGCCCGGCACCCGGGACAGCTTCTTCGGCCGCCGGGCGGAGCTGCAGTTCATCGACGAGCGGCTCTTCTGGTTTCTGAACGAGGAGTCCACCGTCTCCGTGGTCATCGGCGGCGAGGTGGGCGTGGGCAAAACCGCGCTGATGCAGCAGATTTTCGAGATGAACTGCGACTCCGGGGTGCTGCAGCTGTCCTCCCACTGCTACAGCGTGGAGGAGGAGTTTCCCCTGAAGGCCTGGCGGGACCTGTTCGTCCAGCTGGAAAACCTGTGCGCCGCCGGAACCGTCCGGCTGTCCGAGGGCAGCCTGAGTCTGCTGCCGGTGCTGCTCTCCGGCCGGATCACCGGGGAGGACGGCGACGACGGCCGGACCTCCGCCGCGCTGATCGACGGCGTGCTGCGGCTGTTCAAGGAGCTGGTGAGCCGGCGGAAGATCATTCTGTATTTTGACAGTCTCCAGTGGATGGACCCGGTCAGCCGGCAGCTTCTGCAGCGGATCATGATTGAGTTCGGCAATGACCAGGTGTTTCTCATTGCCACCTGCCGCACCGATGAGCAAAAGCAAATCCGCGGCCTGCTGCTGGCGCTGCAGGAGCGGAATCTCATCACCACGCTGACCCTCTCTCCCTTCACGGAGGAGGAGACCGCCGCCATCATCCGGGAGGTGCTGCAGGACCCGGCCGCCGGCGGCGCCGACGCCCACCAGCTGTATCTCCGCACGGAGGGCAATCCCCTGGTGCTGATGGAGACTCTCAACGTCATCCGCCAGGAGGGGTGGAAAAAAGACTGCCCCCTGCCCCGCATCGACCTGCTGATTCAGCTGCGGCTGGACCGGCTCACCCCTCAGCAGCGGCGGGTTCTGGACGCCCTGTCCATCCACTTTGAGCACGCCAACTTGGAGGACCTGGAGATTCTGACGGGGCTTCCGCCCATGGAGCTGATCGAGCTGCTGGATCAGCTGCTGACCGCCGGGTTCATTGCGGAGCAGCCCTGGGGCAGCGGCATCGTCTACAAGTTCAGGCACCAGTTCTACAAGGACTATGTGCACCAGAACCTGTCCATGGGCAAGCGGCAGCTGTGGCACCGCGCTGTGGCGGAATTCTACGACACGCAGAAAACCGGCGACCGCTGGCGCATTCTGCTGCCCTATACCATCCGTCACTATGAATACGGCGGCAACCCCGAGCGGACGGAGGCTCTGCGGAATCTTCAGGGAGAGCGGCCGCTGTAAGGCCCGATTCCCCGCCGCGAAAAAATACCGTCCTTCGATTTTCGGCTCACAGATTTTTCCGTTAAAAATCTGTGAGCCGTTTTTTTCATATTTTCTGAAAATTGCCGGGGGTATTAACGGAGTTTTAACGGCCCGCGGCTATACTGGAAACAAGTTCACCGGAAAACGGACCGGCTGTCCGTGAATCTATGAAACGGAGGGAATGGAATGACCCCTGCAGAAAAGCGGATGATGGAAGTCATCGACGAAAACCGGGAGAAAATCCATAAGATCGCCAAAAGAATCTGGGAGTTCAGGGAAGTGGGCTGGGAGGAGTTTCAGTCATCCACTCTGCTGATGAACGCTCTGGAAAAAGAGGGCTTTGAGGTTCAACGGGGCCTCACCGGAAAGCACCCCAAATTCAACCAGGACGTGGACATGCCCACCGCCTTCAAGGCCGTGTTCCGGGGGAAGGAGGGCGGCCCCGTCATCGGACTGATGCTGGAGTATGACGCTCTGCCCAACGGCCACGCCTGCGGCCACAATCTGATTGCCGCAGCCGGCTTCTCCGCCGCCCTGGCTCTGAAAGAAGTCTTTGCCTCCATCGGCTCCGTTATCGTCTACGGCACCCCCGCTGAAGAGCTGGAAGGCTCCAAGCACTACATTCTGGAGGGCGGCTACATGGACGAGGTGGATCTGATGCTGGCCAACCACTATGGCGCCGACTGGGGCTCCGAGGTCACCGGCAAGGCCATTGTCTGGCCTACCCATGACAACTGGCTCACCTTCAAGGGCCGCACTGCCCACGCCTCCTCCGCTCCGGAAAAGGGCCGCAGCGCTCTGGACGCAGTGATTCTCACCACCATGGGTCTGGAGTTCCTGCGGGAGCACATGGTGGAGACCAACCGCATCCACTACATCATCTCCAGAGGCGGTACGGCGGCCAACTCCGTCCCCGACCTGGCCACGCTGAACGTGGAGCTGCGGACCAATGACTCCGCCGAGCTGAATGCTCTGATGCGCCGGGTGGACAACGTCATCAGGGGCGCTGAGCTGATGACGGAAACCACCGCCATCTACAAATGGGACGCCCCCTGGTACTGCGCCACCCCCGTGCCCTCCCTGTACCACCAGGCTGCCGAATATGCCGCCGATCTGGGCATTGACTCCTCCCGCTTCACCTTCGGCAACCTGCCCAAGGCCTCCTCGGATCTGGGCTGTGTGGCCTACAAGATCCCCACGGTGGAGATCACCTTCCCCATTGTCCATGACGGTGAGCCCACCCCCGTGGGCCATGCCGACGAGACGGCTCTGCTGACCTGCAACGAGTATCCCATTGACCAGTGCATGCTGGCCGGCAAGCTGATGGCCCTGACGGGCCTGCGGGTAGCCGGTGACCCGGAAAAGCTGGGACAGCTGAAAGCCGAGTTCGCCAGAAACTACCGCGAGTAATCCCCCCGGTGTTCCCCGCCGGCGGCGCCTGCACGCCGCCCGCCTGAAACAAGTGTCAAACAACAGAGAGGAGAGAACCACATGTCAAACAACCCCAACAACTTATCGTCCACAAAGGACCTGAAGCGCGTTCTGGGCTTCTGGGACCTGATGGCCGTGGGCATCGGCTCCATCATCGGTTCGGGCATCATGTCCCTCACCGGCTGGGGCATCGATGACACCGGCCGAAGCGTCTGCATTGCCTTCGTCATCGGCGGCCTCATCGCCATCCTGGCCCGCTCTCCCCAGATCTTCCTGAACTCCGTGGCCCGTTACAGAGGCGGCGATTACTCCATGGTGGGCACCTTCCTGGGCCCCCGCTGGACCGGCACCTACTCCATGATCGCCCTGCTGACCAGCGTCACGTTGTCCATGTACGCCCTGTCCTTCGCGGACTACGCCATGCCCTTCCTGCCCAATCTCACCCGGAAAACCATCGCCCTGGGCATTCTGACCCTGCTGTTCATCACCAACACCTTCGGTATCAACGCCTTTGCCAAGATTCAGAACATGGCCGTGGTGCTGCTGGTCATTTCCCTGACCATCTTCACCGCCGTCGGTCTTACCAAGCTGGACGGCAACTACTTTGAGCCCACCCAGTTCATGACCAAGGGCTTTGCAGGTCTGTGGTCGGCCTCCGTCCTCATGAGCTACACCTGCGACGGCGCCCAGTACGTCACCCAGATGAGCGGTGAAGCCAAGAATCCCACCCGCGACATTCCCCGGGTCATGCTGTTCTCCACCCTGGGCGTCTCCGTGTTCTACGGCCTGATCGGCATCGTGGCCGCCGGCGTGCTGCCTGTGGAGCAGGTGGCGGGCCAGCCCCTGAGCATTGTGGCCAACGCCATTCTCTCCAAGCCCCTGTATTACCTGTTCTGCATCGGCGGCGGCTGGATGGCCCTGCTGACCACTCTGAACAGCTCCATCGCCACCTGCACCAAGCCCCTGATGCAGGCCTGCAATGACGGCTGGTATCCCCGCTCCCTGGCCCGCCTGCATCCCAAGTACCGCACGCCCCTGATCCTGCTGGCCTTCTACTATGTCATCGGCTTCGTGCCCATCGCCTTCAACATCGACATCGACATCATCAGCAATGTCACCATCACCGTAGGCGCCATCACCAAGTCCATGATCGTGCTGTGCCTGTGGCGGATGCCCAAGGTGCTGCCCGACGCCTGGAACAAGTCCGACTTCCACATCAGCGATGGTGCGCTGAAGGCGCTGTGCGTGGTGGACCTGCTGGTCATCGTCATCTCCGGCATCACTTCCTCCTTTGAGCTGCCCCTGCCGCTGCTGCTGGGCAACCTGGGAGTGGTGGCCTTTGCCTTCCTCTTCGGCAGCGTCCGGTTCAAGAGCGGCAAGGTCAGGGTGGAAGACAGCTACGAGCTGTCCTGACAAATCAGAGGTTTTCACACCAGACCTCCGGTGATATTCCCTCCCTTTTTCTCAATTTTCTCCATGCCCGACACCCCGGAAAGCAAAGCTTTCCGGGGTGTTGAGCGTCAGGAGCAGTCAGAGGCGGGTCTCAGAATGAGACCCGCCTCTGTTTTGCGGTTATTCTGTTTCCGCCCGCCGGAAGCGGGGTCACAGCAGAGCGAAGCCGGGGTTTTCCACCAGTTCCGCGAACTGCTTCAGGAATCTGGCCGCCGCCGCGCCGTCTGCAGCCCGATGGTCAAAGGAGAGGCTGAGCATCATCATGTTGGCGGTGCAGAGACTGCCATCCTCCGCCACGGCAGGCTTGCGGACAATGCGGCCGACGCCCATGATGGCCGTCTCCGGCAGGTTTACGATGGGGGTAAAGCCATCCACGCCGTAACTGCCCAGATTGCTGATGGTGATGGTGCCGCCGGTGAGGGCGTCGGGGGAGATGGTGCCTGCCCGGGCCTGGGCGATGAGGCTGCCGGTTTCCGCGGCAATGGCCAGGGCGCCCTTGCACTCCGCATCCCGCACCACGGGCACCAGCAGTCCGTCCTCCAGCGCCACCGCCACGCCGATGTTGACGTGGTCATGGCGGATG
Source organism: Dysosmobacter sp. (assembly GCF_034093755.1). Classification (GTDB taxonomy): domain Bacteria; phylum Bacillota; class Clostridia; order Oscillospirales; family Oscillospiraceae; genus Oscillibacter. Next base: position 37,351 of record NZ_JAXEBZ010000077.1, read on the forward strand.
AGGTAATCCCCGTCCACGGAGACATTCAGCACCGGCTCCCGGACCACGGCGGCAGCCAGCAGCCGGATCAGCAGGTCATTGATGCTGACCTTCGTGTCCCGGACGGACGCCTTGATGTCCTGATGCAGCGTCAGCAGTCTGTCGGCGTTGACCTCCCGGGTCAGCGTCACCTGGGGGGCGGTGAGGATGCTGTCGGTCATGCGGCGGGCGATGACCCGGCGGGCGGCGCTCATTTTCTCCCGCCGTTCTCCGGAAACGGGCTGCGGCACGGCGGCAGGGGCCGCTGTCCGGGTCATCTGCTGATAATAGCTCCGCACGTCCCGCTCCCGGACGCGGCCGGAGGTGCCGCCGGGGGTGACCTTGCTGAGGTCCACGCCCAGGTCGGCCGCCACCTTTCTGGCCAGGGGCGACGCCTTGACGCGGTGATCCGCGGCGGCGGGGGCGGCGGGGGCCGGAGCAGGCTCCGGCCGGGGCGCGGGCGCCGCGGCAGGCGCGCTGCCGGCGCTCTGGCCCTCCCAGGTGTCGCCCGGCGCGCCCACAATGCCCAGCAGCGCCTGGATGGGAAGCTCCTCCCCCTCCTGCGCCACGATGGCCAGCAGCACGCCGTCACTCTCGCTGGGGATGTCGTTGGTGAGTTTTTCCGTCTCGATGCTCAGCAGCACGTCGCCGGCCTTCACGGGATCGCCCACTTGTTTGTGCCACTGGGAGATGGTGCCGGTTTCCATGGAAACGCCCAGCTGGGGCATCCTGATTTCAGAGATCATGGCCCGCCTCCTTTACTGGTTCACCAGGTTGACCACGGCGTCCACGATGGTCTCCGGATGGGGGAAGATCTCGTCCTCCAGCACCGGTGCGAAGGGCACGCTGCTGTTGAGGGCGGCCACCCGCACCACAGGGGCGTCCAGGGTGTCGAACAGCTTCTCGCCGATCTCCGCGGCGATCTCCGCGCCGAAGCCGCACCGCCGCACGTCCTCTTCCACGATGACGGCGCGGTGGGTCTTGCTGACGGTTCTGCAGATGGCGTCCCAGTCCAGGGGAACCAGGGTCCGCAGGTCCAGCACCTCCGTCTGAATGCCCTGCTCCGCCAGGCGGTCCGCGGCCTCCAGGGAGAACTGCACCTGGCGGCTCCAGGTGATGATGGACACGTCGCTGCCCTCCCGCTTCACGCTGGCAACGCCCAGGGGGATGGCGTCGATGCTGTCATCGATCTCCCCTTTCTGGGGATAGAGGGCCTTGTGCTCCAGGCTGATCACCGGGTCATCGTCCCGGATGGCGGACTTCAGCAGGCCCTTGGCGTCCTGGGGGCAGGAGGGGCAGATGACCTTCAGGCCGGGAATGTGGGCAAACAGGGCCTCCATGTTCTGGGAGTGCTGGGCGGCACCCCGGCGGCCGGTGCCGGTGGGGGCGCGGAGCACCATGGGGACGGACACCTGTCCGCCGGTCATATAGCACAGCTTGGCGGCCTGGTTCATAATGGGGTCCAGGCAGACGGAGATGAAGTCATTGTACATCAGCTCCGCGATGGGGCGCATGCCCCGCACGGCGGCGCCCACGGAGATGCCGGTGAAGCCCCACTCGCTGATGGGGGTCTGAATGATGCGGCCGGGGCCGAACTCCTCCAGCAATCCCTTGGCGGAGCCGAAGGGGCCGCCCATCTCGCCGATGTCCTCGCCCAGCATGATGACGTTTTCGTCCCGCTTCATCTCTTCTTCGATGGCTTCCCGGATGGCGCCGATCATGGTAATGGTTCTCATCAGCGGACGCTCCTTTCATTGTCAGAGGAATAGTTGTGATCCAGCACGGTGCTCTTGTCCGGCAGCGGCGCGTTGACGGCGAACTCCTTGGCGTGCCCGATCTTCTCAATGACCCGCTGCTCCATGGCGGTCAGCTCCTCCTCCGAGGCAATTCCGTTGTCCAGCAGCAGCTTTCTGAACTTCTCAATGGCGTCCTGTTCATGGGCGGCATCCTTGTAGGACTGGGGCAGGTAGGCCGCCGGGTCGCCCACAAAGTGGCCGATGAACTTGTAGACATGGCAGTCGATGAGGGTGGGGCCCTCTCCCCTGCGGGCCCGCTCCACGGCCCGTCTGGTGGCCTCGTAGACGGCCAGCACGTCCGTGCCGTCCACCACCTCACCGGGGATGTTGTAGCCCTTGGCCCGCTCCGCCAGGTTCGGGGTGTTGGTGACGGTTTCAATGGGCACGGAGACGGCAAAGCCGTTGTTCTCCACGAAGTAGACCACCGGCAGCTTCCATGCGGCGGCCATGTTGATGCACTCGTGGAAGCAGCCCTGGTTGGTGGCGCCGTCGCCGAAAAACGCCACGGTCACGGCGCCGTCGCCCTTCAGCTTGGACGCCATGGCGGAACCGGTGGCCAGGGGGATGCCGCCGCCCACAATGCCGTTGGCGCCCAGCAGGCCGCTCTCCACCTTGGTCACGTGCATGGACCCGCCGTGTCCGCCGCAGAAGCCCTCGGTCTTGCCGAACAGCTCCGCCATGGTGCGGTCCGGGTCCCCGCTCTTCATCAGGCAGTGGCCGTGGCCCCGGTGGCTGGCGGTGACGAAGTCCGTAGGCTCCAGGGCGGAGTTGGCGCCCACCACCAGGCCCTCCTGGCCCAGGCAGATGTGGAGGTTGCCGCTGACCATGCCCTTCACGAAGCAGTCTGCGGCGGTCTCCTCGAATTTCCGGACCGTCCACATGTTTTCCAGCATATCCAGCAGGAATTGCCGGTCATATTGCTTGATATCCTGCATATTGTTGCCTCCTATTTCTTTCTCGCGGCTTCCGGGCCGCGGTGCTCACTGCGGTTTTTCTTCCCCGAACAGGTCGATGAGGGCCGCCACGTCCTCGCCGCCGCGGCCGGCAGCCTCCAGCTGTTCCATCAGGCGGGTGGCCAGCTCCAGCATGGGGGTGCAGGCACCGGTGTCCTGCGCCAGCAGCAGGGCGTTGTGCTGGTCCTTCAGGTGGATGGACAGCCGGGAGCTGACGGAGTAGTCCCGGTCCAGCATCTTGGGGCCCTTCACCTCCAGCACGCTGCTGCCGGCGCCGCCGCCCCGGATGGCCTCGAAGAGGGTCCGCTCATCCAGGCCCGCCCGGCGGGCGTAGGCGAAGGCCTCCGCCACGGCGGCAATCTCCACGCCGATGATCATGTTGTTGGCCAGCTTCGCCGCGTAGCCGCAGCCCAGACCGCCCATGTGGGTAACCTTGCTGTTGAACAGCCGCAGGTAGGGCATCACCGCCGCCACGTCCTCCGGCCTGCCGCCGCACATGGCGGACAGGGTACCGGCCACGGCGCCGGCCTCCCCGCCGCTGACGGGGCAGTCCACCAGTCCGACGCCCCTGTTCTCCGCCGCTTCGGCGAAGGCACGGATCACCGTGGGATAGGAGGAGCTCAGGTCCACCAGGATGGTCCCGGCGGGGCACGCGGCCACCGCCTCCTCCAGATACGCGCTGACCAGCTTGTTGCTGGGCAGGCTGAAAAAGATGACGCCGCAGGCTTCATAGATCTCCGCCGGGGAGGCGGCCACCGTGCCGCCGCCCGCCGCGAACCGGGCGCACTGGGACTCCACCACGTCGAAGCCCAGCACGGGAAGTCCGCTCTTGTTTACCAGATTCAGGGCAATGGGCAGTCCCATGACGCCCATGCCGATCAAACCCAATTTCATACGCTGCCTCCGTTGGGGCGGCTGAAGTCCTCAGCCGCCGGAAATGATAGTCGCCGCGGCCGACCTTCCCGCCAGGGATGGCCGGCCGCGGCGGTCAATTACGCGCTCAGACCGCTGTCAGACCCGGGAAAGGCGGTCAGTCAATGAACATATCCAGCAGGTCCTGGGTGAAGCCGTACTTGCTGACGGCCTCCTCATAGATGGGATCGGACAGGGCCTTGAACTGGGCCACCTCGTCCTCGGTGGTGTAGTGGACCTGCATGCCGTAGTCGGACTCCCAGACCTTCAGGTAGTCCTCGCACTGCTGGCGGGTCAGCTCCACCTGATAGGCGCAGGCCTCCGCGCCGCACTCCTCCACGATCTGCTTCAGCTCATCGCTGAGGCTGTTGAAGAGGTCGCCGTTCATGGTCAGGAACATGCAGCTGTACTGGGCGGTCCAGGCGGTGACGTACTTCTGGACCTCCTGGATGGAGGAGGCGTGAACCACGGCCACAGGGTTCTCCTGGCCGTCATACAGGCCGGTCTGCAGGCCGGTGTAAACCTCGGCCCAGTTGGCGGTGGTGTAGTCCACGTTCCACAGCTCATAGGTACGGGTCAGCAGGGGGCTGCCGCCGACGCGGAGCTTCAGGTCCTTCAGGTCGTCGGGGGTGCAGACCTCGTGCTTGCTGTTGGTGATGTAGCGGAAGCCGTTTTCGCCGATGCCCAGGCACTTGACGCCCTGCTCCTTCTCCAGCATGTCAATCATGTACTGGCCGCCGGCGCCGTTGAACAGCTTCTCGTCCACCTGGTCGGTGGTGGAGAACAGGAAGGGCAGAATCAGCACGTTGAAGCGGGGATCGAAGTTGCTCCAGATACCGTCGGCCTGGAAGGTCACGTCAATGGTGCCCTCCATCTCGGCCTGCAGGCTGTCCACGGCGTTGCCGTTGGTCAGCTGGTCGGAGGGGAACACGTTCAGGGTGATGGCACCGCCGGTGCGCTCTTTCAGCAGCTCGCCGAACTTGTACAGGCCGGCGGCGAAGTTGGAGCTGTCGGCGCCGGAGGTGGCGGCGGACCAGGTCATGGGCTCAAAGCTGGTGCCGGAAACGGAGGAGGCAGCGGAGGAAGCCGCGGAGGCGGCCGGAGCGGCGGCAGCACCGGAGCTGCCGGAGGACGAGCCGCCGCAGCCCGCCAGAGAGGCGGTCATAATCAGCGCCATTGCGAATGCCAGGATCTTGCGGATTTTCATGATGGTTTTCTCCCTTCAAGTAACGTAAAAATCTATGTCATCACGCGGGGTGAAGCACAGCAGGATCATGCCGGCGCGGCCGGCGGGGGGATCAGGCAATCAGGCACATGGAGATGCCCTCCACGTAGGTCACCAGCAGCAGCACCACCAGGGCGGACAGGATCATGGGAACCACCGCTCTGGAGATCTCGGCAATGGTGACGGGCTTGTGGCCGTCGATGCGCAGGCCCGTGGCCACAAACAGGTTCATGCCCACCGGCGGCGTCACCTGGCCGATGGCCAGGTTGACGGTGGCGATGATGCCGAAGTGGATCAGGTCGATGCCGAAGGCCTTGGCCACCGGGGTCATGATGGGGATGAAGATGTACATGGCGGAGTTGGCGTCCACGAAGCAGCCGGCAACCAGGAACACGATGTTGACGATCAGCAGGAACACGTAGCGGTTGCCGCTGCCGTTGAGCAGCAGATTCTGCACGCCGGTGGAGATGCCGTAGGCGGTGCAGGCGTAGGAGAAGATGCCGGCCGCGCCCACAATGAGCATCAGTCCGCCGGTGGTTTTGGCGGTGTCTACAAACAAGGCCGCCAGCGCCTTCAGGTCCAGCTCCTTATAGATGAACACGCCCACAAACAATCCGTACACCACTGCCACGGCGGCGGCCTCCGTGGCGGAGAAAATGCCGCCGTAGATGCCGCCCAGAATGATCACCGGCATCAGCAGGCCCCACACGGCGTCCCGGAAGGTGTCCCAGAGGTTGCGGAATCCCATCCACCCGTGGGAGGGCTTCAGGTGGTCCTTTCTGGCCTTCATCTCCACAATGACGATGAGGGCCAGGCCCATCAGAATGCCGGGAATGATGCCCGCCATAAACAGGTCGCCCACGGAGGCGCCGGTGATGGAGGCGTACACCACGAAGGAGATGCTGGGGGGAATGATGATGGCGATGGAGGAGGCGGCGGCCATAATGCCGGTGGCGAAGGGGGGATCGAAGCCCTCCCGGTCGATCATGGCGGGCACCAGGATGACGCCCAGCGCGGCCACGGTGGCGGCGCCGGAGCCGGAGATGGCGCCGAAGAAGCAGGCCACCACCACGCACACCACGGCGATGCCGCCCCGGATGTGGCCGCAGCAGGCGTCCACGAAGGCGATCAGCCGGCGGGAGATGCCCGCCCGGGCCATGATGTTGCCGGACAGGACGAAGAAGGGAACCGCCAGCAGCAGGTACTTGGCAATGCCGGCATACACGCTGGAGGCCACCACCGTCAGGCTGGTGCCGTTATGCAGCAGGGCCAGCACGGAGGACAATCCCAGGCACATACAGATGGGGGCGCCCAGAAACAGCAGAATAAAGAAAACGCCGAACAAAAGCAGGTATGTCATTTCTCAGAGTCCTCCTCGCCGCCCCGGCAGCCAATGATCTCCCGGAGGTCATCCACGATCCGCTCCACAAAGTGCACCAGCAGCAGCGCGCCGCCGATGGGGATGAAGGAGCTGTAATACCACTCCGGCAGCTGCAGAACCGCCGTGGTGCGGTTGGTGCGGACCTGCACCAGGCAGCGCTGGATGCCGTACCAGAGCATGACGGCGGCGAAGGCCATGGACAGCAGGATCATCAGAATATCCAGCGCCAGCCGCACCCGCTTGGGCAGCCGGTCCGTCAGCAGCGTCAGGCTCACCAGGCCGCCGCTCTCCCGGACGCACAGCGCCGCGCCGATGACGGACATCAGCACCAGCAGCGCCACCACGATCTCCTCCGTAAAGGACCAGCCGCTGTGGATCACGTAGCGGGACAGAACGTTTCCGGCGGTCAGCACCACCTCGATCAGCAGCAGGATTCCTATCACAGCCTTCTCGGCCGCGGCCAAGGTGTCCATACACCTCTTATACAATCTCATAGGACCACTTCACCGTACCTTTCCGATTTTCCCAGACAGCGGGAACCCCCGCTATTTAGTTGTTTAAAATTATAAAATGCTTTTTTCAAAAATGCAAGATGTCTGATGCAGCTTCTTTCTCCCCGGAAAAAACAGTTTCCCGGCGTTTTGCTACATCTGTTTTTTGTCGATCAATCGGATAAACGCCCGTTTTTTAGCATTTTCTGTCACTTTTTCTTTGCGTTTTACAATGCAGCGGTTTTCCTCCCGGCAATTTTTATGATATTTCTGCAGGATTTCTTTCACTGAGAAGCCCGCAGGTTGTATGTTGTCATATCTGTACATCTTACTTCACACACTGACGGCGGGTTTTTCCGCAGCCGCGCAAAAAAACAGATTGACATTTTTGGATGTAAGGCCTATAATCAATCAAGAAAACTTGATTTGAGGTGAGCGCATGGCGACGGTATACGAGGAGCGGGCCAGGGTGTTCAAGGCCCTCTGTGACCAGCGGCGGCAGCGGATACTGGAGCTGCTGCGCGGCGGAGAGAAGTGCGCCTGCGTCCTGATTGAGGAGATGGAGATGCCCCAGTCCTCCCTCTCCTACCACATGAAGATTCTCTGCGACTCCGGCATTGTCACCAGCCGGGAGGAGGGAAAATGGACCCACTACCAGATCAGCCGGCAGGGCAGTGAAAAGGCCATTGCGCTGCTGCGGGAGATCACAGCCGTCACGGAGACCCCCGACGGATGCGAAAGCTGCTGCCAATGAAGCAAAAGCCATCCCAATGCGGAGATGGCTTTTTTCGGACCATTCAAATCGAATTTTTTTGATTTTAAAGGAAGTGAGGAAATACGATGGAAGCATTCCGGGCCGGGTGGGACTTCTTTCAGAACGAGGTCCTGGGCATGCAATGGCTGAACCGCCTGATTGGCGTCGCCGTACAGGCTGTCGGGCTGGACCCCGCAGGCAAGGCGGGCGGCACCGTCCGCTTCTTTTTCTACGACGTCATCAAGATCATGGTGCTGCTGGGTGTTCTGATCCTGATCATCTCCTATATTCAGAGCTACTTTCCGCCGGAGCGGGCGAAGAAGATTCTGGGCCGGTTCCGGGGGCTGGGAGCAAACTGCGCCGCGGCCCTGCTGGGCACGGTGACGCCCTTCTGCTCCTGCTCCTCCATCCCTCTGTTCATGGGCTTCACCGGCGCGGGGCTGCCCCTGGGCGTCACCTTCTCCTTCCTGATCTCCTCCCCCATGGTGGATCTGGGGAGCCTTGTGCTGCTGATGAGCATTTTCGGCTGGAAGGTGGCCATTGTCTATGTGGTGCTGGGGCTGGTGATCGCCGTGGCAGGCGGAACCCTCATTGAAAAGCTGCATTTGGAGGAGCAGGTGGAGGAATTCATCCGCAGCGGCCATGCCATCGATGTTCCCCGGGAGGAGCTGCATTTCCGGGATCGCATCCGGTACGCCTGGGAGCAGGTGGTGTCCACCGCCAGAAAGGTGGCGCCCTATGTGGTGATCGGCGTGGGCATCGGCGCCTTCATCCACAACTGGATTCCCGGGGAGTGGATCGTCCGGATTCTGGGCACCGGCAACCCCTTCGGCGTGATCATCGCCGCCGTCGCCGGCGTCCCCATGTATGCCGACATCTTCGGCACCATCCCCATTGCGGAGGCGCTGCTGGCCAAGGGGGCCCGGCTGGGGGTGGTCCTGTCCTTCATGATGGGCGTCACCACGCTGTCCCTGCCCTCCATGATCATGCTCCGCAAGGCGGTGAAGCCCCGGCTGCTGGCCATTTTCGCCGCCATCTGCACCGGCGGCATCATTGCGGTGGGCTACTTTTTCAACGCCATTCAGTTTTTGCTGATCTGAAGGAGGGACAGAGCATGGCAAAACACTGGTATCCTGTCATCGACATCCTGTCCTGCACGGAATGCGGCGCCTGCGTGGACTTCTGCCGCCACGGCGTTTATGACAAGGGGAAGGCCCCTGTCCCGGTGGTGGTGCATCCCGACGGGTGCGTCGACCGCTGCCGCGGCTGCCAGAGGAACTGCCCCGCGGGGGCCATCGCCTATACAGGAGACACGGGGGCGCGGTCCGACGCCCCGCCCGCCTGCTGCTGCGATCCGGAGCCGGAGGCGGCGGAGGGCCGTCCGCTGCGGATTGAGTACCTGTATCTCGACCTGAACACCTGTGACCGCTGTGTGGGCACGGGCGCGGTTCTGGATGAAGTTGTTGCCGTCCTCCGCCCCGCGCTGGAGCTGGCGGGCTACGCGGTGGAGTACCGGAAGCGGGAAATGGCCACGCCGCAGCTGGCGGAGCAATATCACTTCCTCTCCTCCCCCACCATTCTGGTGAACGGCCGGGACATTTTCGGGGCCGTGCGGGAGTCCGGCTGCGGCTGCTGCGGGGAGATCGCCGGAACGGAGGTGAACTGCCGGGTGTTTGCATACGGGGGCAGGACCTACGAGGTGCCCACCAGGGAGATGCTGGCAAACGCCATTCTCAGGAGCCTGAACGCGCAGCCGGAGTGTCCCCGGGGCGATTATGAGCTGCCCGAAAATCTCCGGCGGTTTTATGAGGGCAAGGCCAAAAAATCCGGGAGCAGCCCCTCCTGCGGGTGCGGCTGCTCCTGCTAAGGATCATCAAAACAGTGAAGGAGGAAATCATCATGGGTCTGTTTGGTTTTGGAAAAAAGAAGGAAGCGGAAGCGCAGGCTCCCGCCTGCTGCTGCGGCTCCGGGGCAAAGACGGAGGAAGGCTGCTGCGGAACCGGCTGCGAGGCCGCAGCCGTCAAGGTGCTGGGCGCGGGCTGCAAGTCCTGCCACGAGCAGTACGAAAACGCGAAGGCCGCCGTCAGGGCCATGGGGCTGGACCTGGAGGTGGAGTACATCACCGACATGGAGAAGGTCATGGGCTACGGCGTCATGTCCATGCCTGCCATCGTGGTCAATGAGCAGGTGGTCTCCATGGGCAAGGTGCTGAAGGCCGCCGACGTGGAGAAGCTGCTGCGCAGGCTGGGTTACTGAAAGTGAAAAGCATGGCGCCGGACGGCCAATGGCATTCCGTTGAAGCCGCAGACGCATTCCAGAAGGACCCGCCCCATTTCAAATGGGGCGTGTCCTTTTTTGGATGATTCATTTTCCGCTGAAAAGCGCCGCAAAGCCCTGCTCCGCAGCCCTTTTCAACCGTTCTTTCCTCCCTGTCCAAATACGCTTCGCAGTGTTTCGGCCAGCTCATCAATCAGGATGGGCTTGGAAAGGAAGCCGTTCATGCCGCACTCCATGGCTGCTTTCCGGTCCTCATCAAAAGCCTCATTTTAATCTTTTTGTTCGGTTGGCTCATAATTGCTAACGGGGAAAGCCTGTCATAGTTTTTGGCTAAATCTGCGTCATAGATATTACAATAATGGCGGGTCATTTTCAGCGTAGAATGACCTAACAGTTTTTGGAGCATAAACGCATCCCCACCACAATCAATCAGATATTTACGGGCAAATGTGTGCCGAAACAGATGAATTGATGTTTTTTCGACACCACGGCTTCGATTGTGGCGTTCAATGGCAAGGCGCAGGGCGTTAGCGGATAACATTTCACCATATTCATCACAGAAAAGGTAGTCGCTTTCTCCTCCGCCGCGCGTTTTACAGTATTCTTTAAGGATACGCACCATTTGACTACACAACGGCACTACTTGAACTTTGTGGGTTTTCGTATGCCTAAATACAATTCGGCTATTGGAAAAATCAACATCTCTATTTTGGATATTACGAACGGTGGAGGCACGGCAGCCACTATTCAGCAGGAAATTGACGATCACCCAGTTTCGATATTCACAAAAATTACAATTTGCTTTTGGCTTTTCCAAAAGCCGCAGTAGTTCTTCGTCAGTATAGGGGTCTTTCACTGTTTCCACCTGTTTGTAGTTGGGGACGGTTAAGGTGGTATAGCCCTGCTGTTGGCTCCAATTCATAAATGTCTTAAACACTCGAAGATAACTGCTGATGGAGTTTGTTGCCAAACCGCTTTCCCGCATGGAAACGATCATACCGTCAATATCTGTTTGCGTGAGTTCGCCAAATGACTTTTCAATGTCGAAGTGCTTGCTGATGGAGTGAAAATGTGAATGGTAATTCTTGATGGTGGATTCAGAAAATCCTTTTGCGGTTTGAGCGACCACAAATTCATCAAAGGCTCCTTGAATGGACAATGCTGCCTGCGGTGTGCGCTTAATCTTTCGGCTCATAATCAGACCTCCTGCGTATCTTGATTTTTGGTAAGGACGCAGGCGCTCTAACATTTGCGGGAAAATAGAAAAAATCCTTGGAAACGCTTGGTTTCCAAGGATTTGGTGGAGACTACTGGACTCGAACCAGTGACCTCCTGCGTGTGAAGAAATACAGGGATTTTGGCGCAGGTAACTGCAAGCGCTCGAGCGCTTGGACCGCAGCCGTTTCCTGTGCGGCAAATTGCTGAAGCTGTATGATTTTTGAACTTTTACAGCAATTGTGCGCCCGACAAAAAACACTTCCAGTTATTACCTGACACAAGCTAAAATCAATCAACATTTTAAAGCCGCGCAGAGAAGATCATCACCGAACCAACGACATAAATATTGATGAATATACCCCTCGTTCATGCAGGCACTTTAGCTCTTCTGACACCAATGCCCTATCTTCTTTATAAGTCATCCCGAACCACTTATCAGGAGAATGAAGAACCGATACCTCCAGTTGCTGTTGCTTCATCAAGTCATCTACCATGTTGGGCAGCAGGCATTCGGCCATAATGTCGTCCCCGGCTTTATTCTTTAGGAAGTCATCGAAGTATTCTCTCAATAATGGGAAAATGCTAGGCATAAAACACCAGAAATTCATAGACACAATAGCGTCCGGATTTAACATTTTCTGCTCCAGCACACTCTCCAGTTGTCCATCTGGGTGCAGCTTGATCTGCGGCGTCTCCTTTACTGCTTTCAGCATTCCGTTCTCCACCGTGCAGATACCTCTGGTAACGCTTCCGTAGAGGCTCGCTGTGTTCTTCAACAGATAGCCTACCATAGCAGCTTTGCCGGTTCCCGGCATACGCTGGAGAGCATCATGGGCCGTCTGATAGGCACCTATACCATAGTAGTCATCTGCATTGATGACACAGAACGGCTCGTGGACTACATCTGCCGCACAAAGCAATGCGTGGACTGTGCCAAAGGGTTTCGTCCGTTCCGCCGGTATTTTGTAAAAATTGGGGACCGATGAAAAGTCCTGAAAAGCGTATGCAACTTCAAAAGGTGTGCCGTCTTTTGCCACTTTCTTCGCTAAGTAGTCTCCGCAGAGCCGGTGCATCAAACCCTCCATTTCGGGTTTAATGATGAATACAACCTTACTAAAGCCCGCCCGGATGGCATCATAAATGGAGTATTCCATCAGAATCTCGTTGTTAGGACCGACACCGTCCACCTGCTTGTTGCCGCCGTAGCGGGAACCGAGGCCAGCCGCCATAATAACTAATGTGGTTTTCATATATCTGTTTCCTCTATTTCTATCTCTCATTACAAGATATGGATGACTCCAAAGGTCACCGCCGTCATGATAGCCGATGCGATGCACACCCCAAGGAAAATGGTGGGAACCGCGCTTTTCAGCCGCATATCCATTACCGCCGCCACCAGAGCGCCGGTCCAAGCGCCTGTACCCGGCAGCGGAATCGCTACCAGAACGCACAGACCAAGCGTTCTGTACTTGCGGACCATCCGCCCTTTGAGGTGGGCTTTTCTCTCCAGCACTTCTATTTTTTCATGCCACCACGGACTTTGCTTCCGAAGCCAATGGAATATATGCCGGATATACAGGATGATCAATGGGACCGGGACCATATTTCCAAGGATAGCTGCTGCTAAAGCCAGCGGATAGTCCAGGCCCAGCGCGATCCCGTACGGCAGGCCGCCGCGCAGTTCGATAACCGGGACCATGGAAAGCAGGAATGTCCTGGCCAGCTTTCCAACTGTGGTTGCTGTTAAATTTTCAAGCATTTCTTTTTCCCTTGTAGGTGATTTCTTCGTTTGCTTTTTCTGTAATACCGGGTTGAAACTCTTCTTTCAAAGAATATATATACGCACAGTAGAAAAACAGGTTTGCACATGCTAAGAAAGTCCAGTTTCCGGAAACCCCAAACAGATAGATTCCGTACGTATTCATACTGATGGCAAGCAGGCCCGCACACAGAGGGATCGTCTTTGGAATCAAAATCGCTAAAATAATTGCCAGCACTTCGTACAGGTATCCGTACCGCTCGTGCATGGATGGCAAAAACAACACGCACGTATACACCAGCAGGAACGCCATCATGTACAGATTCTTCCCCGTTGGCGCGTAAGCTTTCCTGATCCACCAAACCATCAGCGCTGCCAAAACAAATACCGTCACAACAATGGCAGCCTTTTTCAGGTACGCATATTGGGTCTGTTCCCGCGCTTGGCACAAAAGCAGCCACGGGGAAGGGTAATTCATGGACATTGCCTGATATGTACCGGTTTGACTAAAGTAAATTTTCACTACCTCAGTCAAACTTCTCCCCCACAGAACAATTGGCGATGACAGAATCACCATGGTACAGGGAACGAGCAAAAACCGGGCGGCAGAAAACTTCCGCTCCGTGAAATACACAACCAGGAACAGCGGCAGCACAAATACAGCCTGCAGCTTAAACGCAAAACTGACCCCCAGAAAGCACATCGCCCTGGTATACTGTTTTCTTTCCAGATGCAGGATCGCCAGCAGCGCAAACGCGCTGTAAATCGCATCACATTGTGCCCATGCCGCTGAGTTTAGAAAACCGACGGGAGACAGCAGTACTGCGCAATATGCAAGGCACCCAACCCATTCTCTCTCATGCACAGAGATGCTGCGAACGATCACGCCGGCAGTAATTGCAAGGACCCAGTCAAAAATGCACGAACAGATCTTATACGCATATAGAGAGGGGATCTGTATTTTAGTCAATATCCAGATGATGAATTGATAGAGGAAATTGTAGTCGCCAACCTGTTGGGATAATCCGTTGGCGGAGATCAAGTTATACCACGGCTGCAGAAAGGTATTGTAATCGTCGCTGACGACCTCCCGCAGCGAAACCCGGACCGCAATTCCCAAAAGCGTACACAAAGCCGCCAGCAAAAGCGGAAGGTGCCGGTCCGCGAAATCAAGAGTTCTCTTTTCAAATTTGGTCATAGACGCTCCTTATTGCTCAAACAGATCACTTTCCCCGAAACGCAAAGAACCGCTGCCCCAGGTAATTCAGGCCGGTATACAGGCACATGCCCACCAGCATCGCCACATTCTCCTGAACGCGCACAGCCTGTCCTTCCAAAAGCCGCAGGGTGATGGGCTTTGCCAGGCCGTATCCCAAAAGGTAGCACACCGTGACATTGAGCACAAACTTCCACACCTGCGCCCATTCCCACTTCTTATTCCCGAAGGTGTAATACTTGTTCAGGAAAAAGCTCACGATCCCGCCGACGATATAGTTGGCGGCAGAAGAAACCCAATAGGAGCAATGCGCCAGATTGTACAGCAGGAACATGGTCCCGCAGCCGACAAGCGTATTGAACACACCTACGATCAAAAACTTGAAAAGTGTGTTATCCTTCCAGTTTATCCTCATACGCGGCCCTCAGAGTTCTTATCATCGAGAATTTCACGGATAATGAAGCGGGGACGGTCCTTCGTCTCCAGATAGATCTTTCCGATATATTCTCCGATCACGCCGAGAGACAGCAAGATCAGGCCGCCGATGGCCCACACGGAGCAGATCACACTGGCCCAGCCCGCCACGGTATTGCCGACCGCCCACTGGATAATGAAGTAGATCAGCATCAGGATGCTGACGGCAAAGATCAGAAAGCCCAGCCCTGTTATGTACTGGAGCGGCTTTGTGGACAGTGATGTAATGCCCTCCGCCGCGAAAGCCAGCATCTTTTTCAGCGGGTACTTGCTCTCGCCCGCAAAGCGCTCTCCCCGCTCATACTCCACCACGCCGGTCTGATAGCCGATCATGGGTACGATGCCCCGCAGGAAGAGATTCACTTCCCTGAACTGGGCAAGGCCTTCCAGGGCACGCTTGGACATCAGGCGGTAGTCCGCGTGGTTGAACACCGTATCAGCGCCCAAAAAGCTCATGACGCGGTAAAACCCCTCTGCGGTGAATTTTTTGAAAAAAGTGTCCTTTTTACGTGAGGACCGCACACCGTACACGATGTCGCAGCCCGCATAGAACTTGTCCACCATCGCGTCCACCGCGTTGATGTCGTCCTGCAAGTCCGCATCCATGGAGATGACCATGTCTGCCCTGTCCTTCGCCGTCATCAGCCCGGCCAGCAAAGCGTTCTGATGGCCCCGGTTCCGGGAGAGATCCACACCGGAGAACAGCGGGTCTGCCTTGTGTAATTCACAGATGATGGGCCAAGTCTGGTCCGTGGAGCCGTCATTGACGAACAGGACACGGCTTTCCGGACTGATTTTTCCCGCCGAGATCAGGCTTTCCATCTTGGCCTTCAGGCGACGGGCAGTTTCGTGCAAGACCTCCTGCTCTTTGTAGCAGGGGATTACTATGTATAGGATCGAACTCATATTTTGTTCCCCCTTTGATATACCACTTTGGTCGGATCCTCAATTTGAAGATCCCAGTTCGCGCGCATTCTCAGCTCTGAGGCACAAGCAATGGCGCACCATATAGTAAATGTTGCGCGCCCCGCACACTGCAAGAAGAAGGAACAACGGAGAAAACGTGTACAAATATCGGGCTCTTGCTTCAAACAGCAGTTCAAACATCGTCAATCCTATCACGCCAAGCTGCACCGCAAAAATAGGATTGGGATTTCTTCTTTTATAGGAAAAGCACGATAAAAGAAGCGTCGAGATCCAGAAAAACTGCATATACGCTATAAATGCCGAGAAATGCTTTCCATCTCTGTAATAGAACTCCCGAAGCAGGACGGATACGCCGCTGTTTTTCAATGGCGGTATCTCTTTCCAAAATGACCCTTCAAATCCCCAGGCAAAGGTTCCGTCTCCATATGTGGTCAGTAATTTCTGATTCAGCAAATAGAAATATCCGCCAACACCGTATTGCTTCAGCCTATCCTTGATAACGGCGATCTCCCCTTGCTTTCGCGACGCTGCATCGCCAAAAGAGTGGGAAAAGTCGCAGTCTTCCTGTGAGTAGACGCCCCGCTTCTCCGGGTTCATCCCCATCATCACAAAATGACTTGCCCCAAACGTTCGGGCAGGATCAAGCGGGACACCCAAAGCGGAACTGGTCGCCTTTGGTACGAAAGAAGAAAGGTATACAGAAAACACACACAACACAGCCAGCAATATGGCTCGCTTGCACCTGTTCCGATCTGTGAAAAGCGTTAAGAAATGTATAAATACAACGATGCCGATCGCGAGCAGCATAATGATCGTCTGCGGCTTTATATAGTATCCGATACCGCTCACAACTCCCAGCAATATGCTATATGGCCATTTGCGATCGCTCGACCGCAATTTCAGAAAGAGCCACAATTCCAATGTTGGAAAAATGAATCCCAGGGGATCGCTATACGGGATCACGACCCACGGCGACAGTCCGATGAACAGTACGTAGATGATCCACCCCGCCAGTCCCCAACGGTGTGAGAACAGCTGTGTGATCACTTGATACAACAAATGACCAGTCACTGACATGATCACGCAGTTCAGCGCGATAAACACCATCACTCCATTTTCGGGATCTAACGCTCCAAAATACTGATTCAGCTTTAAGCAAGCCACAAAGACCCCAAGAAGTTCCATATTGTTTGGATATGTTGAATAGTACCAGCAAAACTCGCCATACCGCTGGGCGCTCTCGAAAGTTCCGTTTGCCAGCTCAGTGGCGGACTGATAAATCAGGTCTACATCCCAATCTGTTAAAAAATAGTAATTGAAGCACATATAGATCTGGAGCATGCAGAAAATGATGCAGCCATAGGTCACGATCTTTTGTGCCGTTTTTTCGTTCAGCTTCATACATATTGGCCGTACGTATCTACTCTGTAAAACGGTCACTACTCCCAAAACACATACCAAGGCAACAGCAAAAATAGATAGATGTACAATCTCTCTTTTGCAGGGGTAGTCCATATTGGGAGAAACGATCATGACCATCACATTGATGTAAATCATGATCAATAGATATGAGATGCCAATGATTCCAAGCATCCGATTTGATACCGACCTCATAGTTAGCTCCTTATGTGTGTCATATCTTCCATGAGGAGAAATCACTCTAAAATTATTCCACCATCCAAAAACTGCTGATACCTGTCGCAGATCTCTTCTGCATCTCCGAAGGCGATCTGCCGGCCTTTATCCAGCCACAGCACCTTATTGCACATCTCCCGCACCTGTGCCAGGGAGTGGGAGACCAAGATCGTTGTGGTCCCGCCGGCGATGATCTCCCTCATCTTGGCCTCGCTTTTCTTTTTGAAGGCGCCGTCGCCCACAGAAAGAACCTCGTCCAGGATCAGGATATCCGGATTCACCAGACTGGCGATGGAGAACGCCAGCCTGGACTTCATGCCGGAGGACAGATGCTTGAACTGGCGGTCCTGAAACTCCCCAAGGCCGGAAAACTCGATGATCTGGTCGTACATTTTGTCCATAAACTTCCGGGTGTACCCCAGCATGGCACCCCGCAGGTAGGTGTTTTCCCGCACGGTCAAATCGCCGTCGAAGCCGGAGGCCAGTTCCAGCAATGCGGCGATGTTTCCCTTCCGCTCCACCGTTCCCTCTGTAGGCTCCATGATCCCGGATATCGCCTTCAGCAGCGTGCTTTTCCCCGCGCCGTTGGTGCCGATAATCCCCAGCATATCGCCCTGCTCCAAAGAAAAGCTGATGTTCCGGTCCGCCCAGAATTCCGAAACGTAGTAATTCCGCTTCAAGCGGCGCACCACATATTCCTTCAGTCCGATCTCCTTGAAGTCTCCCATCATATACCGGATGGAGACATTTTCCAATTTTAAAACTTCCATCATGTCCTCCGTCAGATATAGTACAGGAACTTGTGATTGTACTTCTTGTACATCCAGCAGCCCAGAGCCAGCACGATCACCACGTCCGCCGCCATCAGCAGGTGGAACCACACGGTGGGGATCGTGGCGTCGATGACGATCTTCCGGAAATAGCGAATAAACAGATAAATCGGATTGGCTAAAAACAGGCACTGCACAGCATAGCTGTAGTGGTCGATGGTGTAGAAGATTGCAGACATATACATCAAAAGCTGGGTGAATACCGACCAGAGGTACTGAATATCCCGAAAAAACATGAACAGCGCCGACAAGATCAGTCCCACGCCGATATTGAACAGGATTAGGCAGCAGACCGGATACACCAGCAGGATGAGCTTCCAGGTGAAGGTGATACCGTCCAGAACGCAGAACAGGAAAAACACGCACAATGTCAGTCCAAAGTTAATTAGGCCCTGGATGTTCTTGGACAGCAGGAACAGGTATTTCGGCACGTTGACCTTGGAGAAGATGTCCGCATTTTCCAGAAGGGACGTCATCCCCAGTCCGGTAGACTCGCTGAAGCAGGCAAAGATTAGGTTGCCGCAGAACAAATAGGTCGTATAATGCTCCATCGTGGCACCGAAAAACTGCGTGAAGACCAACCGCATGACCAGCAGCATCAGCAGTGGAGAGAGCAGGCTCCACGCCATACCCAATACCGTTCTTTTGTATTTCTTTTTGAAATCGCGTTTTACCAGTTCCTCAAACAGGAACTGGTATTTTTTCAACTTTTGTATCATGGTGCCTCTTTACGCTTTCTTCCCTGCAAGTTTGTACTTTGCCCACGCAAGGATGTATTTGAAGATGTACTTGAATCCGATTTTGCCGGACCTGTAAAGTTGGAGCATCGTTTCCGGGAGTGTCGTTCCGGAAACCTGCAACGCATCCTGTCCGGACACTCCTTGCCCAATCGCATTTTCATACAGCTCGCGGAACCACTCTCGCGATTTCCAGACCTCCCCTGCCTCTGCCTGCTGCGCTTCATACAGTCGATACATGGTGTAGTGATCTGAGATCAAATGTCCGAATCTTTGCAACTCTGCCGCCGTCGTCCTGCGCTTCTGGACCGCTGTCGGGTCGTTCACCAAGTTCTCAAAGATCTGCTCCAGCTTCCGGATCATAATCTGGGAGGAAAAGCCCTCCTCAATCTTCCGTCGGCAGGCAGCGCACATTTTCTCATAAGCACCCGTGTCTCCCAGCAGCTCCGCGATGGCGTCCGCGTACTGCCGGATCTCCTCCTCCGTAAACGCCCGGCTGTCCAGCTCCTCCGCCTCGCTCTGCAGAAGCGGCAGGACCCGGCCCACCGTATCGTCGATCAACTCCGCCTGTCCGCCCACGTCTGACGTGACCACCGGTTTTCCCATGGACAGGGATTCGTAGGCCGTCAGGGCAAGCCCCTCCTTCAGCGAACAAATCAGCGTCATAGCGCTGTCCTTGTAATAGGGGCGCATGTCCTTCTGTCGCCCAGCT
>NZ_JAXEBZ010000078.1:0-66998 GCF_034093755.1 Dysosmobacter sp.
CCCCCCCCCCCCCCCCCCCGGCCCGCTTTTTCTGACCGCTCCCGGGGGCAATCCGGATTCTCCCGCCATGTCCTTCGGGCAATCCCGCTTCGGATACCCCGGGCAAAAAAAGCAGCACCGGCGATCATTCGCCGGTGCTGCGCAGGATATGCTCTCAGGTCAGAAAGGCTCAGTTCTGATAGGAATACAGGGGGTTCTGCACGCAGAACTTCGCGCCGGCCACTTCCACCTGGGTGCCGTTGATGTAGCCCGCGTTGTCGGAGGCCAGGAACACAATCAGCTTGGCCAGGTCCTGGGGAGTGCCGAATCTCTGCATGGGAATGCTGCTCATGAGGGCGGGGCCGTTCATGGCAATATTCTTGGCGGAGATCTCCGTGGCCGTCATGCCGGGGACGTAAGCCACCACCCGGATGTTGTCCTTCGCCAGCTCGGCGGCGAAGGAGCGGGTCAGGGAGGACACGCCGGCCTTGCAGGCGCTGTAGGGGGCGCGGCCCGCGTTGGGAATCACAGCGGAGAAGGAGGACGCGTTGAGAATCACGCCGCCGCCGATTTTCCGCATGTGCTCCGCGGCGATCTTGCTGCCGGAGAACACCGACACCAGGATCACGTCGGCCATGGCCCGGAACTCCTCCACATCGTAGTCCATCAGGCTCTTGATGTGGTTGGAGCCGGCGTTGTTGATCCAGACGTTGATCTGGCCGAAGGTCTGCTCCACCTCGTCGGCGAAGGCAGCCAGGGCGTCATAGTCGGTCACGTCCACGGAGCGGGCCAGCACCTTGTCATAGCCCTGGGCCGCGAACTCCGCCTTGGCCTCCTCCAGCTTTTCCAGACGCCGGCCGCAGATGGCCACATTGCAGCCTTCCTTCAGGAATTCCAGCGCGGCAGCTTTGCCGATGCCGGTGCCGGCGCCGGTGATGACCACCGTTTTGCCGGTCAGATTCATTTCCATAGCTTTCGAACCTTTCTTATGGCCGCGCCGTTCAGGCAGCGGCTTTCTTCTTGGAGCGCTTCAGCTGGGCCAGGAAGACCACAGCCAGCAGGACGATACCCACGGCGTCGGTGGCGATGCCGGAGACGATCAGGCAGATGGCGCCCACCAGCAGGGCCGCTCTCTCGTAAATCTTCAGGTTGGTCTGATAATAGCCGATCATGGCGCCGCCCAGGCAGTAGCAGCCGATGCAGGCGGTGACAAAGGCCCAGATGATCTGCAGCGCGTTGCCCTGCAGCATCATCAGCTCAGGCGAGTACACGAAGATGAACGGAATCACGAATGCCAGCAGGCCGATCCGGACTGCCGTCCAGCCCACCTTGTTGGGGTTGGCGCCCGCAACACCGGCACCGGCGTAGGAAGCCAGAGCCACAGGAGGCGTAATGGCGGACAGAGCGGCGTAGTACAGCACGAACAGGTGCGCGCCGGCCTTGGCCACGCCCAGGGAGGTCATGGCGCCGGTGGCCACGGTGGCGGCCACGATGTAGGCGGCGGAGGTGGGCATGCCCATACCCAGAACCACGCAGGCCAGCATGGTGAACAGCATGGTCAGGAACAGGTTGCCGCCGGCGGCCTTGATGATGATGTTGGCCAGCTGCAGGCCGATACCGGTCATGTTGACGACGCCCACGATCATACCGCAGACGGCGGTGGCGATGGCCACGCTCATGCCCTGCTTGGCGCCGTTCTCCAGCGCTCTCACCAGGCTCTTCAGGTTCAGGCGGGTGTTCTTCTTCAGGGAGCTGACAATGATCAGGGCCACGATGCTCAGGAAGCAAGCGTAGGAAGCGCTGTAGTTCATCATCAGCAGGGCGATCAGCAGCACCACGGGAATCAGCATATGGCCGCGGAGCTTCATCTCTTCCTTGATCTTGGGCAGCTGGTCCTTGGGATAGCCCTTCAGGCCGGTACGCTTGGCCTCCAGATCAACGTTGATCCACAGGGCCACATAGTACAGCACGGCGGGGATGATGGCGTAGATGATGATGGTACGGTAGGAGACGCCCAGATACTCCGCCATGATGAAGGCGGCGGCGCCCATAACAGGCGGCATGATCTGGCCGCCGGTGGAGGCAACCGCCTCAACGGCGCCGGCGAAGTGGTTCTGGTAGCCCAGCTTCTTCATCAGGGGGATGGTGAAGGCGCCGGTGGTCACCACGTTGGCGGCGGCGGAGCCGTTGATCATACCCAGGAAGCCGGAGGCCACGATGGACACCTTGGCGGGACCGCCGTCACGGTCGCCGGCGATGGCCAGAGCCACGTTGGTGAACAGCTCGCTCAGGCCGGTCTCGCTGAGGAAGGCGCCGAACAGAACGAACAGGAAGATGGTAGAGCAGGAAACACCCAGAGGAATACCGTAAATACCCTCAGAAGAGGTAACCATCTGCTTGAGCAGACGGGGGATTCCGAAACCACGGTGATGCAGAATGCCGGGCAGGGACTTGCCGAAGTAAGCATACAGCAGGAACAGAATCGGCAGAATGCACATGATCGAGCCGATGCTGCGGCGGCCCGACGTCAGGACCAGGACGATGATGATCACGCAGACAGCATAGTCAAGCTGCGTCAGCACGCCGCCGTTGGCGGCAATCAGGTCAATTCTGCTGCAGAGGTAGAGGTTGCAGATCAGTGCCAGAGCAGCACAGATGACGTTCCAGGGAACGAAGTTCACCAGGGTGCCGTCCTTCTTCTTGGCAATGGGAACATTCAGGAAAATCAAGGCCATCACGAAGCCCAGATGGATGGCACGGGCCTTTGCGGAGGGCACGGTGCCCCAGGGGCTGGCCAGATACAGCTGGAAAACGGAGAGAATCATGGCCATGACGGTGACAACGCGGGCCATGATGCCCTTGTTTTCGGTCATGACGGATTCCGAGTCGTATTTTTTCAGGTTTTCTTCCACGTCCAGCATCTCAATGCTGTCCAGAGCGCTCTTGTGCTCTTCGGCATTGGTCTGGGTGGTGTCTTTCAGATTATCGCTCATTTGTCGGCTCCTTTCCGAAGCGTTAAGATCTTTAACGCAGAAAGTAAGGGCGGATGGAAGTCCGTTGAAGACGCTCCCATCCGCCCATCACTTACTGCTTTTTCATTATTTGCTCAGAGGTCAGCAAGCTTATCGGGCGAATGTCCGATCAGATGGCACCGACTTCCTTGAAATACTTCTCAGCGCCGGGATGCATGGGAGCCGTCATACCGTTGGTGACGTTCTCCAGGGCCACGTTGCCCTTGATGATGCTGTGGATCTCCTCAACGGAAGACAGGTTTTCATACATGCACTTCACGAACTGATAGACAACTTCCTCCTCCAGGTCGCTGCGGCAGAAGATGTAGTTGGCCACGGCGAAGGTGTGGATGTCTTCATCCTGGTTGGCATAGGTGCCGGCGGGGATGGTGTAGGGATAGTAAGCATCGCTCAGAGCGCAGATGGCGTCCAGCTGCTCGTCGGTGAAGGAGATCAGGTGATAGTCACCGGTGGAATACAGCTCGGTAACGGAAGCGGCGCCGATAGCGGCGATCAGGTTGGCAGCCTGAGCCTGGCCGTTCTTCATCAGCTCAACGGACTGGGACTCAGAGGTGTACTCCAGCTTGGCGTCGTCATAGGTCATGCCACAGGCGGCGAACATGTCGCGGGTGTTCAGCTCGGTAGCGGAACCGGAAGCGCCGGCGCCGAAGGTCTTGCCCTTGATGTCGGTGAAGTTCTCAATACCGGACTTGTTGGAAACGGCGATCTGCATGACGTTGGGATACATGTAGGTCACAGAGGAGATGTTGTCGAAGGTCTCACCCTCGAAAGCACCGGTGCCGTCCAGAGCGGTCTTCACAACGCCGGCCTGGCCGAAGGCGAAGTCGGTCTCGCCCTCCTGCATCAGACGGATGTTGTCGGGGGTGCCGCCGGTGGACTGAGCGGAAGCGTTGAACCACTCAGGCATGGTGTCGTTCAGCAGCTGGCACAGGCCGTTGGCGATCAGGAAGTAAGTGCCGCCGGAAGTGGCGCCGCAGATCTGGATGGTGTAGGGGGAAGCGGGGGCCTGGGGACCGCTCTCAGCAGCGGCGGAAGCAGCGGGGGCAGACGCGGCGGGGGCGGGGGTGGAAGCAGCGGGGGCCTGGGTCTTGCTGCCACAAGCGGCAAGGGACATCACCATTGCAGCGCTCAGCAGCAGAGCAACAATCTTTTTCATTTCGTTCCTCCATTTTCTTGATTTATTTCATTGCTTTCGCAAGGAAATACGGTTTTGGGGCATTTCCCAGATTTTGGCCAATTTCTCCAGAATTCCGAAAAGTACCCGGGCAGCTATGACCTAATTCTACAAAAAATGTGAAACATTTTCAATTCATCTCCCGCAGAATCGGACAAAAACTAAGTTTTTCGAGAATATAGCTGAAAAATATTCTTAACACCCGAAAGAACACGTAGCATTATTGCAGAAAAAGCAAGCCGATTTTCGTCGAACTGCCTATTTTTTCCGTGTCGGGCAGCCCGTCGGGCGGTTACTGCCAGCGGTCCTCGTAGTGGTTGCTGATCAGGCGGACCAGGTGGTACAGCGTCTCGTTCACCGGGGTGGGAATGCCGTGCTTCCGGCCCTCCCGGATGATGGTGCCGTTGATGGTGTCGATCTCCGTGGGACGCTTGTTGTGCATATCCTGGCACATGGAGACATAGTGGTGCTGGTTGTAGTAGGTGGCCTGCACGAAGGCCCGCATCTCATCGAAATACAGGGGGATGCCGTTGGCCTGGGCCACCGCCACGCACTCCGCGCAGATCTGGTTCAGCAGCATGAAGCCGTCCTGATCGTTGGAGTAGATGTAGTTGGGCAGCTGGGCAATGCCCGCCAGGGCGTTGCCGCAGGAGTTCAGGCACAGCTTCTTCCACACAAACTTCTCCGCGGCCACGCCGGCGTCGGTGGAGTAGCCCATCCGGTTGAACAGCTTGCCCAGCTCCGTGCAGAAGGGGTCCTCCCGGCGGCTGAAGGGCACAATGCTGATCAGCGGGGTGCGGTTGTGGTTGGTGGTATCCTTCACAACGCCCAGGCCGGGGGCGTCGGCAGCCACGCTGGCGGCGCCGAAGAACACCCGCTCGCCGGGGACGGACTCCGCGATGATCTCCGCGTTGCCCATGCCGTTCTGCAGCGTCAGCACCCGGGTCTCCGGGCCGATGGCGGGCAGGGCGTTTTTCACCGTGCGGGCGGTCTGATAGCCCTTGCTGGAGATCATCACCAACTCGGGATAGACACCGTCGGCCACGGCGTCCGCGGCCTCCAGCGCCACATGGGGGTGGAACACCTTGTCCTCATGGTCCTTCTCCACCAGCAGCAGGCCGTCGGCGGTGATCTTCTCCACCTGCTCCTTCCACTTGGTGACCAGCCAGACCTCATTGCCGGCTTCCATCATCCGGCAGCCGAACAGGCACGCCATGGTGCCCGTTCCCATAATCACAACTTTCATGTGTTTCTCCTCTGTCTTCTCTCAGGCGAACACGCCGATGGGCCAGGGAGCGTACTCGCTCTCGCCCACACCCAGCTCTTCGCTCTTGGTCTTTTCTCCGGATGCCACCTTCAGCAGCTCCTCAAAGATGATTTCGCCCATCTGCGCAATGTCCAGCTTGCCGTCAATCACCACGCCGCAGTTGATGTCCATGTCGCCCTCCATGTGCTCGTACAGGGGGGTGTTGCTGGCCAGCTTGATGACGGGGGTCAGGCAGGAGCCGAAGCAGGAGCCGCGGCCGGTGGTAAAGCACAGCAGGTTGGCGCCGCCGGCGATCTGGCCGGTGGAGGCCACGGGATCATAGCCCGGCGTGTCCATGAAGCAGACGCCGGGGGTGGTGACGGGATAGGCATACTCGTACACCTCGTTCAGCGGGGTGGTGCCGCTCTTCTTCACGCCGCCCAGGGACTTTTCCAGCACGTTGGTGAGGCCGCCCTTGTTGTTGCCCGGGGAGACCTTGCCGTTGATCTGGCAGTCCCGGCCCTCGGTGTGCTTCAGCCACCAGGCCAGCCGGTCCACCAGCTTCTGGCCCACCTCGGGGGACACGGCCCGCCGGGTCAGGATGTGCTCGGCGCCGAAGATCTCGGTGGTTTCGGAGTGGATGCAGCCGCCGCCGTTGCGGACCAGGATGTCCATGGCCTTGCCCAGGGCGGGGTTGGCGGACAGGCCGGAGAAGCCGTCGGAGCCGCCGCACTCCAGCGCCACCAGCAGGTGCTCGGCGGAGCAGGGCTCCCGCTTCACGTCGTTCACCAGGGGCAGCATCTCCTCCACCAGCCGGATGCCCAGCTCAATGGAGGCCTTGGTGCCGCCCACCTCCTGGATGACCATGCGCTTGAGACGGTCGCTCTCCGTCAGCTGCTGGGCGTCCATCAGCTTGTCGATGTTGTTGCGCTCGCAGCCCAGGGACAGCAGAATGGCGCCGCCCATGTTGGGATTGCGGATGTAGCCGGCAATGGTGCGCTGCAGCAGGGCCAGAGGCTCGCCGGACTGCTCCATGCCGCAGCCCAGCTCCGTGATGAACGGCACCACGCCGTCCACGTTGGGATAGGCCTTCATCCGCTCTTCGTTGAAATACTCGGTGATTTTCCGGGCCACGGTGGCGGCGCAGTTGCTGCACACCAGCACGCCGATGTAGTTGCGGGTACCCACCCGGCCGTCAGCGCGCCGGATGCCCATGAAGGTGCGGCGCTGCTCCGGGGGCAGCAGCTCCACGGGATGGCAGTCGGCGCCGAAGGCGTAGTCCACGCCCCGGGCGTCGAACTCGTCGTTGTGGTTGTGAATGACTTCGCCCTTTTTGATGTCGCAGGAGGCGTAGCCGATCACGGTGTTGTACTTGCGGATCTCCTCGCCCTTCTTGATATCCCTGGCGGCGCACTTGTAGCCGGCGGGGATCTCCTCCAGGACGGTGATGTCCTCATCCTCCAGGTACAGGCCCTTCTCCAGGGGATGACGGGCGATGACCACGTTATCCTCCGGCTCCAGGCGGATCACATGAAGATTCATGCGGAATGTTCTCCTTTCCTTCGTCGGATGCTCACTTGCTCAGGGGACGGCCGAACAGCGTCAGGTTCCCCTCCTCATCGAAGGGAATGGGGAAGAAATCCCCCACCACCTCGATTTTGTCCCGGAACTTTTCGGGGACGCTGTCCAGCGCGGCTTTGGACATGTAAATCTCCCCCATCTCATGGGTGGACACGCCGATGATGATGCTGGCGTCCAGCCGGTTGGGCTTGCCGCAGAATTTGGCGGCGGCCTGCAGAACCTGCCTGTCGGTGTCCAGAATCATGGGCATCTTGGCGGTGCCGATGGCGGTGGAGGTCAGGCAGTTGACGTAGGCCAGCTCCAGATCGCACTTTTCGTAGAACCGGCGGGAGGCGAAGTCCGCCTGGCCCATGCCGTTGGGGTTGTGGTCGGAGGCGTCGGTCAGGTCCAGCACGCACAGGGCCCGGAACTTGGGGCCGCCGGTCATGCCGGGGACGTTGTAGCGGCCGATGAGGTTGCTGTCCAGGCCGGAGCCGGAGACGTCCTTGCCCATCTCCATCATCACCAGCACGTCCGCGCCG
This sequence comes from Dysosmobacter sp., assembly GCF_034093755.1. Taxonomy (GTDB): domain Bacteria; phylum Bacillota; class Clostridia; order Oscillospirales; family Oscillospiraceae; genus Oscillibacter. The sequence continues at coordinate 7,534 of NZ_JAXEBZ010000078.1, forward strand.
TCCACGTAGTAGCGGGGCATCAGCTCGTTGGCCCGCTTCAGCAGCTTCGGCTCCTCGGTGAGGATCTCCTCCTGCTTCAGCACGTGGACCTCCGACAGTCGGCCGAAGGCGTCCTCGATGGTGCCGATGCCGCAGACGATGCGCAGGGTGGACAGCGTCACCTTTGCCACCGCCAGAATATTCTCGCCCATGTTCTCGAAGCCCAGAATGTGGGTCATTTCCGCCCCCTTCTGCTTGGCCAGGCCGATGGCGGTCATCTTGGTGATGCCGCTCTCGATGGGGCCGCGGAAGGCGGTGTGGCACTTCACCCGGTTCAGCAGGATGATGCCGTCGCACTCATAGGCGTTCTTGTCGATGTACACCGGCAGGCCCTTCTCCGTGGTGCCGATCTGCACCACCTCCATGGAGGAGAGGATGGGCGCGCCCATGGCCTCCTCGGTGATGCCGTTGTGGTGCAGCACCGCCCGCTGACCCTCGGCGGTGGCGCCGCCGTGGCTGCCCATGGCCGGGATCAGAACGGGCTGGGCGCCCCTGGATTTGACGAAATCCACAGTGGTCTTGACCAGGGTGCGGTACTGGTCCACACCCCGGCTGCCGCAGGTGATGGCGATGCGCTGGCCGGGCCGGATGTCCAGCTGCCTGTCCTCCAGCTTCCGGGTCAGCACTTCCCGGACGTTCTGCAGCTCCAGGTGGTCGAACTTCTGGCGCACCCTGACGATTTCCGGCAGCTCAATGGGCGCCAGAATTTCCTCAATCGCAGGATTCATGATGCGTTTTCCGTGAAGCCCCGGCGGTCAGAAGGTGTATTCCACGCCGAAGGTGTCGGCCATCTCCCGGAAGTCCCGCAGGGTGGCCTCGGAGAGGTCGATGCCCTCTTCCATGGCGATCTTGGTCTTGCCGGCCTCGATTTCGCCGGGGATGAGCACGCCCTTGGAGCCGGCGGCGGGACGGCAGGCCTTCAGCAGGTCGAACATGGCGTCCACCCGCTTCTTGAAGTCCTCCACAGGGCAGTACTTGCTGATGTCGATGCAGCCCATGAAATAGCCCACGTTCACCTGCTTGTCGGTGCACTCGAAGAAGCGGGCGATGTTCACGTCCATGTCAGCGCCGCTGAGGGCGAAGGACAGCAGGGAGACAATCAGCTCCAGGGCATAGCCCTTGTGCAGGCCGAAGGGCAGCAGAACGCCCTCGTTGGCGGCGGCGGCATCGGTGGTGGGGTTGCCGTCCTTGTCCAGGGCCCAGCCCAGGGGGATGTCGCGGCCTTCCTTCATGGCCAGGGCGATGAAGCCCTTGGCGGCCACGCTGGTGGCGATGTCCAGCACCAGGTCGGTGTGGCGCTCCGCCGGCAGGGCGATGGAGATGGGGTTGGTGCCCAGCAGGGCGTCGGCGCCGCCGTAGGGGGCCACCAGAGCGGGGGCGTTGGCGAAGCTGAAGCCGATCATGCCCTCCTTCATGGCCATCATGGGATAGTAGGCGCCCAGGCCGTAATGGCAGCCGTTGTGGACAGAGGCGAAGCAGGCGCCGGAGACTCTGGCCTGCTCAATGCACTTGCGCATCATGATGGGAGCCGCCACCATGCCCACGGCGTGCTTGGCGTCCACCACGTAGGAGGTGGGGGAGGTCAGCCGGATGTCCATATCCTCGCCGTTGGTGGCCGTGCCCTTGAGCATCCGGTCGCAGTAGTCCTTCATATGGGTGGTGCCGTGGGTGCGCTGGCCCCGCACGTCGGCCGCAAGCAGAACGTCCACGCAGACCTTGGCGTTCTCCTCGCTCAGGCCGGCCTTGACCCACACCTTCTCGCAGAAGTCGCGGATCTGCTCAATGCTGTATTTCATGGTTTTTCCTCCAAATCATTCTCAGTTTTCTTGCCCGCCCCGCGGCCCCGTCTTGCCCGGAAGCCCGCGGAGGAAAGCCGCTTTTGATCGGAACACAGACCGTGCAGCATTCCGGGGAAGGTTTCCCTCCCCGGAATGCTGCACAGTGATCAACAGATTACAGAGACAGGCCCAGATCCAGAGCCTTCTCGTTGATGGCGATGACCTTGTCCTTGCCGGCGAAACGGGATGCAAACGCCTGCATGACCGTCTCCTTGTGCAGCAGGTTGCAGCGCTTCATGATCACGCCCAGAGCGATGGTGTTGGCAGTCTGCATGTTGCCGATCTGCTCAATGCTCATGGTGCGGAAGGGATAGCCGATGTGCTCACCCTTGGCGCCCTCGGCGGGGGTGACCATATCGCTGTCATAGAAGATCTTGGTGTGGTCGCCGAACTTATCCACATAGCGGTCATAAGCCACCTGCGCCAGGCACAGGATGATGTCGGGGGACTCCACGTTGGGATAGCCGATGGGCTGATCGCTGATGATAACGTCGGTCTTGGTGAAGGTGCCGCGGGTCTCGGAGCCGTAGGAAGCCGCCATGGTGGCGTACAGGTCCTTCTCGAAGATGGAAGCAGCCTGGCCCAGAATCTCGCCGTTGGAAATCAGGCCCTGACCGCCAACGCCGCTCAATACGATTTCAGTTTTCATTCCTTACTCCTCCCTCACTTGTCAATGTTCTGCTCGTCGATGATTCTCTTGTACTTGGTGTAGTAATCATCGCGATCCTTGTTGACGATGCAGCCGGTGATCAGACGGCCTTCCAGCTCCTCGGGAGTCATCTTGGCAGCCTTCTCCACGGAGACGCTCTGGTCGTTCATCAGCTGCATCATGCGGGCAGCCTCACCCTGCTTGTTGTATCTGCCGTAGTGAGTGGGGCAGGCAACCATGACCTCGATCAGGGAGAAGCCCTTGTGCTCGATGCCGCCGCGGATCAGCTTGCGCAGCTGAACGGGGTTGTAGGTGGTGGCGCGGGCCACATAGCCGGCGCCGGCGGCCTCAGCCAGCTTGCAGATGTCGAAGTTCTGCTCCACGTGGCCGTAGGGAGAGGTGGAGGTGATGCTGTTGGTGGGGGTGGTGGCGGAGTACTGGCCGCCGGTCTGGCCGTAGTTGTAGTTGTTGGCGATGATGGCGGTCAGGTTGATGTTGCGGCGGGCGCAGTGGATCAGGTGGTTGCCGCCGATGGTGGTGCCGTCGCCGTCACCCATGGTGACCAGCACGTTCAGGTTGGGGTTGGCCAGGGCAATGCCGGTGGCGGCGGGCAGCGCGCGGCCGTGGGTCACGTGCATGCAGTTGATGTCCAGATAGTCGTCCACGCGGCCGAAGCAGCCGATGCCGCTGACCAGGGCGATGTCGTGCTTGTCCAGCTCCATATCGGCGAACACGGCAGCGATGGACTGCAGAACAATACCGTCGCCGCAGCCGGCGCACCAGGTATGGGGCAGCTTGTCAAAAAGCATGTAATCCTTGTAAGTAGCCATATCAGTTCTCCTCCTCCAGCTTGTCAATAATCTGCTGCGGAGTAATCAGGATGCCGTCAGTGCGGTTGGCCTGAATGACCTTGCAGCCGTAATCATTGAATTTTCTGACCTCGCCGGCCAGCTGACCCAGGTTCATCTCGGGCACCACCACGGTCTTGACCTTGGACAGCACCTCGCGGATCTCCTTCTCGGGCATGGGCCAGATGGTGACGATCTGCAGCATACCGGCCTTCACGCCCTTGGCGCGCAGGATGTCCACGGCGGTGTGGGCGCTGCGGGTGGAGCAGCCGAAGGTGATGAACGCCACTTCCGCGTCCTCCAGCTGATAGCTGCGGGTGATGGTGATGTCGTCCACGTTCTTCTCGATCTTGTCGGTCAGGTAGTGGGTGACGCGGTTGATGTTCTGGGGATTGGGAGCGAACTCGCCCTTCTCGTCATGGGTGGAACCGGTGGTGCGCATCAGGAACTTCCGGTCGCCCACGAAAGGCATGGGAGCGGGCATGTTGCTGGAATAGCCGTAGGGACGGAACTCCGCCTGGGTCATGTTCTCGTCGGGCTGGACGCGGTTGAAGATCTGGGAAGCGTCGGGCTCCACCTCGGTGACGGTCTCACGCAGGTGGCCGATGACCTCGTCAGCCATGAACAGCACGGGAGTGCGGTACTTCTCGGCCAGGTTGAAGGCGGTGATGGTCAGATCATAGCAGTCCTGAACAGAGGAGGGGCTCAGGGCGATGATGCTGTGGTCGCCGTGGACGCCGTAGCGGGCCTGCATGATGTCGGCCTGGGCGGGCTTGGTGGCGGCGCCGGTGGAGGGGCCGCTGCGCTGCACGTCGAAAATGACGGTGGGGATCTCGGACATAATGCCCAGACCCAGGTTCTCCTGCATCAGGGACAGGCCCGGGCCGCTGGTGGCGGTGAAGGACTTCTTGCCGGCCAGAGAGGCGCCCAGAATGGCGGCCATGGAGCTGATCTCGTCCTCCATCTGGATGTACACGCCACCGTGGCGGGGCAGCTCCTTGGCAGCGCCCTCAGCGATCTCCGAGCTGGGGGAGATGGGATAGCCGGCGTAGAACCGGGCACCGGCAGCAATGGCGCCGTCAACGATGGCGTTGTTGCCCTCGATAAACTTCTTAACCGTGTTTGCCATAATTACTTTACCTCCACATCAATCGCGAAATCCGGGCAGCGCATCTCGCAGAGCTTGCAGCCGATGCACTTGTCCATGTGCACGGCCACGGGCACCTGGCCGACTTCCTGCTCAATGACCTGCTTCGGGCAAAGGGCTGCGCAGATACCGCACTGCTTGCAGCGCTTTTCGCTGATCGAAATCTTGATTTCTTTGCTCATCTTCTTAACCTCCGCATAAAAGATTTTTCCAGTGGAATCTCATGCCCAGCACGCACCCGCACCCCGCACCGGGTACGGCGGAAGCCATTCCGGACCTGCTGCGGGTTGCGTTGTTGCTTTCGATCATAATATATACTCTTCCGCAAAAAACTGTCAATTTATCTTGCCTAACATTGGACAAAATGAGAGCTTTTCAGTTAAAAAGCAATATGCTTCCGATTCGTCATTTGCCGTGGAAAAGCAAACCGGCCGGCAGCTGCCCGCCGCCGGCCGGAAAAGGCCCCTGTATTCTCCCCGCCCTCCGGGGCGGGCAGCGCGCCGCTCCGCGCCTTACGGCTCCACCCTGCGGCTGAAGGACATCTGCTCCTCCTTGGAAAATTTTCCCGGGGAGTAGCCCGTGTGCTTTTTGAACATCTTGATGAAGTGGGTGCTGTTGTGGAAGCCCACCTGCTCGCCGGCCTCCTGCACGCTGACGCCGTGGCGCAGCAGGGCGCAGGCCCGCTTGATCCGGTAGGTCACAATGTAGTTGCCCACGGAGAAGCCGGTGGCGTCCTTGAAAATCTGGCTGAGCCGGGACTTGCTGATGAAAAAGGTCTCCGCGATATTGTCGATGGTAATATCCTGGTTGTAGTTTTCATGGATGTACTGCAGAACGTCGTTGATGCGGCGGTCGCTCTTCACGGTGGGGATCTGAATCCCCTCCTTCTGCTCCGCCACCCGGGCCATGGTCAGCAGGAACTTGCTGAAGTCAATGTGCCGCTCCACGTCCGCCGCGAAGCCGTCCCCCACCTCCTGGGTCAGCCGGCTCAGCTGCTCCAGCGTCTGGGCGATCTCGTCGCTCTGCATCTGCAGCGCCAGAGGCAGGGCGTTGAAGAAGGACACCAGGTCCGTCCGCTCCGTGGAGATGGACTGCAGGAACTCCTGGGTGAAATGGATCACATAGCGGTCGTAGTTCTTGTTTCCGTGGCAGAAGCAGCGGTGAATCTCCAGCGGCGACAGGAAAAACACCATGCCGAACTTCAGGGAATAGCCCTTCTCCTTCACAAACAGCTTTCCCTCGTTGCACAGGGAAATGAAAATCTCGTAATACTCATGGAAATGGGACTCCGGGTGCATGTCGTGGGTGTATTTCAGTATTTCGTATTCACGGCTCATAACGTCTCCCTCTTCTCTCATCCCGCCTCCGCTGGAGGGCACCTCCGCGGTCTTCCGCAGCATCAGGCCATATCACTGGCAAAAACGCAGGCAAAAAGGAAAGCTTCCGCCGCAGGCGGGAAAAACCATTCCTTTTTCACTGCAAATATCAGGAGTTTTGCACAGCTGTTCCAAATTATAGTAAAGGAAACTTTTCCGTTTGTCAACCATTCCCGGCTCCGTCAGATGATCATCATCAGCACCGGAATCACCACGAAGCAGGCGATGGTGGTCAGGGCCGCGCCCTGGGCGGCCATCTGCTCGTCGGCGCCGTACTCCGTGGACACCACCACCGTCATGGAAACCACCGGCATGGCGGACTCCACCAGGAACACGCTCCGGCCCAGGCCGCCGATGCCGAAGGCGGCGCACATCAGGAAGCACACCCCCGGCGCCAGCAGGAACCGGAACACCATCACCAGCAGCATGGACCGGTCCACCCGCAGGTTTTTCAGTCCGATCTCATAGATGATGAAGCCGGTCATCAGCAGCGCCAGCGGCGACACCAGGCTCTTCATGTACTGGCAGTAGGACAGCACCATATGGGGCAGCCGGATGTCCAGCGCCACCAGCACAATGCCGGTGATGATGCCGATCACCGGCGGCGTGCACAGCACCTTTCTCAGCATGTGGCCGGAGTCGCCCTCCGCCGTGCCGGACCAGCGCACCAGGGGAATGCCCACCAGCTGGATGAACAGGGTGTTCACCAGGTAGAACATGGTCACGTAGGGGGACGCCGCGTCGCCGAACAGCTCCGTGCACATGGCGTAGCCGATGAACACGCAGTTGGACAGGCTGCACATCATCATGAACACGCCGAACTGCTTCCGGGGCAGCCGCAGCAGCTTCGCCGTCAGCCCGGAGAGGAGAAAGCACAGAATCTCGTTGACAAAGGGCACCAGCAGCAGCGCCGCCGACTCCCGGACCATTTCCCGCGTCAGGTTGGTGTTCAGGCTGTGGATGCACATGGCAGGAATCGCCACGTTGGTCAGCAGCTTGCTGATGAATTTCTTCCCCTCCGGCCGCATCACCTTTGTGACGGCGCAGACATATCCTGTGGCCGTCAGCAGCAGGATGATGGCCACGGACGCCGCTGAATTCAAAAAAGTCTCTACCATAAAATCTGCCTCCCCGATGTCCGCTGTCACCGGCAGGGCATCGTCTTGTCTCCTCTCTTCGGCGCTCTGTCCCCTCCGGCTTCCCGGCGGCGGACAGTCCCCTTCTCTCAGGACAGGTGCAGCACGTACTGGCCGGAGGCGATGAGGGTCTCCCCGTCCTCCCGGATCTCCACCTGCACAAAGGCCATGGTGCGGCCCCGCTTGATCAGCCGGCCGGTGCCGGTGAGGCGCCGCGCCGTCTTTCCGGCGGACCGCAGGTAATTCAGGGTGCCGCTGACCGTCACCGCCCGACCGTCATGGACGGAATGGACCGTCAGGCCGGAGGCCACATCCCCCAGGGAATACACCAGTCCCCCGTGGGGAATGTCCCAGATATTCTTGCTGTCGGGGGTCAGGTCCGCGGCCACCTCCGCGTGTCCCTCCTCCACGCTGACGGCGTAAATGCCGTTGGCCGCGTTGAAGGGGCATTCGTTGATCCGCCGGATCAGGTAATCCGCCCGCTCCGCTTCCATACAATTCCTCCTGTCTCCGGTTCCGGAACCGGCAGCAAGGAGCAGGTATCCCCGCGGGCACCTGCTCCTTGCTGAAACTTGTTTACAGTCCCAAAGATGCCTTTCCGCCGCCGATGACCACCTTTTCATAGGTGGCCATGGCCTCCTCGCTCATTTCCTGTCCGATGCCCGGACGGTCGCACATGTGGAACTGTCCGTTGACGGGCATCCACTCGTACTTTCCGCCCTTCCGGAACTTGGACTGGAAATTGCCGTTGTGGAACTCGTGCATCACGAAGTTGGGGATCACCGCCTCCAGCTGCAGAGCCGCCGCGGTGGCGATTGGGCCGCCGCAGGAGTGGAACTGCACGCCGATGTCATAGACGTGGGCCATGTCGGCGATCTTCTTTCCCTCGGTGATGCCGCCGGTGTTGCACAGGTCCGGCTGGGCGATGCTGATGGAGCGGTCCTCGAAGAACTGGCGGAAGCCCCAGCGGGTGTAGCACCGCTCCCCGGTGGCCAGGGGGATGTGGATCTGATCCCGGATCCGGTTGAACACCTTGGGGTTGGAGGGCATGGTCGGCTCTTCATAGTAGAGGATGCGGTAGGGCTCCAGGGCGTTGGCCAGATCAATGGCCGTGTTGGCGTCCAGCGTGCCGTGAATCTCGATGATAATGTCCAGCTTCTCGCCGCCGGCCTCCCGGGCCGCGGCAATCCGCTCCACGGCGATCTTCCGCAGGTCATAGGGGTAGACGCCCTTCAGGTTGTCGCCCCGGTGCAGGTAGGCGGTGGAAAAGTCCTCCTGCTCCAGCCCCGCGAAGCAGGGGTCAATCTTCACGGCGTCATAGCCGTCGGCCACGGCGTCCTTCACCGCGTCATAGTAATCCTGGGGGTCATACAGCAGGACGGCCCTGTCCTCCCGGGTCACCAGGGTCTTCCAGCCGGTCTGCAGCTGGGAGGCGTAGGTCCGCATGGTGTCCCGGGTCTTGCCGCCCAGCAGCTTGTACACCGGCAGGCCCAGGGCCTTTCCCTTGATGTCCCAGCAGGCGATGTCCAGCGCCGCCATGGCGGCGGACACCGTCACGCCGCCGTTCATACCCCAGAAGGTATGGCGGTGCAGGTGCTCGTAGATTTTCTCCGTGTCAAAGGGGTCCATGCCGATGACCAGCTTGGCGAAATCCTGGCAGTTGCCCCAGGCGGCCGTCTGGCAGCAGCCGTAGGACAGTCCGGCCTCGCCGAAGCCGCTGATTCCCTCGTCCGTATTGACCTTCACGGTGATAAAGGGGCCCTTGTAGCACTCCACGCTGGTGATTTTCACAGCAGTCACCTCATATGTCCGGTCCGTCCGCCGGCCGGTTTTCTTTATTTCTTGTTGGTCAGATGGATGCCGAAGCCGTTCATCTCGCCCTTGATATAAATCAGGGAGATGGTCTTCCCGTCCGCCTCATAGCGGGTGGAGTCATAGTCCATCTCATAGCCCTGGGACTTCAGATACTCGATGGCCCGGTCAATATCCGGCGTGTAGAACGCCAGGTGGCCCAGCGTGCCGCGGCCGCCCTCCTTCATCAACTCCATCTTGTTGTCGGCGATAAAGTGAGAGGTGGGCATCTCCCGGGCGTCGTCCATTTTGAACACGTTCTGGCAGAACCGCAGAAGCCGCTCCGCCTCCTCCCGGGTCTGGCCCTTCACGCCCACGTGGGCAAACTCAAAGGTCACATCCTCGAATGCCATGCCGTTTTCTCCTTTTTCTGTTTACTTGAAGGACTTGGCCGCGTACTCCTCCAGCTCCGCCCGGAAGTCGGGGTGGGCGATGGAGATCATAGCGTCAGCCCGCTCTCTCAGGGACAGGCCGGACAGCTTCACCACGCCGTACTCCGTGGCCACGTACTGAATCATGGTGCGGGGGGCAGACACCGTGCTGCCGCCGGGGATGAAGGGCAGGATGTTGCTCTTCCGCTCGCCGTCCTTGGTCATGCGGGAGGAGTTGATGCAGATGAAGCCCTTGCCGCCCTTGGAGCGGTAAGCGCCCTCCAGGAAGTCCATCTGGCCGCCGATGCCGGACAGCTGACGGGTACCGGCGCTCTCCGCGTTCTCCTGGCCCATCAGGTCCAGCTGCACGCCGCCGTTGATGCTGATGAAGTTGCTGATGCGGCTCATCCGCTCCGGGGAGTGGACATAGTCCAGGTCACCGGGGTGGAAGAGGTTGGGATTGGCGGCGATCCAGTCATACATCTCCTGGGAGCCCATGGCCAGGTTCCAGGTGGACAGGCCGGTGTCGATCTCCTTTTTGGCGTTGGTCAGCTTGCCGGCCTTGAACATGGCCAGGTAGGCGTCGCTGATGGTGCCGGTGTGGCAGCCCAGGTCCTTCTTGTCGGACTCCGCCAGCATGTTGGCGATGGTAAAGGGCACGCCGCCCACGCCCAGCGCCAGGGTGGCGCCGTCGGGGATCTCCTCCACCACCAGCTTGGCGATGGAGATGTCGGTGGGGCTGGGGTCCTTGTAGCTTCTGGTGGGCAGCGGCTCGTGGGTGCCCTCCACAATGTAGTCCGCCTCGCTGAGGTGGACCCGGTTGGAGCCCTCCACGCCGAACACCACGGGATAGTGCTCGTTGATCTCAAAAATCACCGTCCGAGCGTTTTCCATCATCACCCGCCAGCTGAAGTTGGAGATGCCCAGGCTGCAGTAGCCGTCGGCGTCCGGCTTGGACACCGGCACGCAGACCACGTCCGTGCGCACGTGGCCCTGGCGGTACAGGTCGGGCAGCAGACGCAGCGCCACGGGGACGAACCGCACCAGGCCCCGGGTCTGGAGCTTGCGCTCATAATCGCCGATGTGCCAGCTGTAGTAGTGGAAGGCAGTCTGCTCCGGGTCCTGCTCCACCACCTCGATGCGGGGGCGGATCACCAGGCCGCCGCGGACCTTCACGTCCCGCAGCTCCTCCTTCCGGGCGGCGATTGCCCGGTCCATCAGCTCCGGGAAACCGGCGCCGAAGCCGTAATCCACCCAGTCGCCGGACTGGACCGCCTCGGCGGCCTTCTCCGGAGTCACGAATTTATGCATGTACTGTTCCATAGAAAAGCTCCTTCCCCGCAGGCTCTCTGCGGCTGTCTTTCGTTATTGTCTGCCCTGCCGGCTGCCCGGATTTCCGGGAAACCGCTCAGAAGCCCAGGTCCTCGTCGATCAGAATCACCTCTGCGGCCATGCCCTGCATGGGAGCCATCAGCACCACGAGTCCGCGGCACAGCCGTTCCGGACTCTTGCAGTCATAGCAGCGGTCGCCCTTGACGGCGCACGGCGTCTTCCGCTTCAGGCGCACCGCGTTCTTGGGGGCGGCAACGTTTCTGGCGCGCCAGATGGCCTGGTGAAAATCAGGGGTCAGCTTGTTCCGGCCGATGATGAAATACACTTTCTTGTGGCCGTACAGCGTGGAGGCCACCCGGTTGCCGGCGCCGTCGATGTTGACGATCTCGCCGGTCTCGGCCAGGGCGTTGGCGGAGACCAGATACACGTCCGCGGTGGCCGCCACGGCCCGCTCCTGCGGTCCGTTGACCCAGTGCCAGTGGACCTCGTTGTGGGTGCTCAGCACGTCATACAGCTTCAGCTCCTGCACCGTGGCGGAGCCGCCGATTCCCACGGAAACACCGTCAATGGCCTCGTTCAGGTAATTCACGGCCTCCTGTCCCGTCTGGAACACGCGGACCTCAAACCCGTGCTGCTGCAGGGCCTCCTGCGCCTTTTTCAAATCTGCCATCCCGTGTACTCTCCTATCGTAACGTAATTTGTATGAACCCGTCGGTTCAGCGTGCCGGAACGCTCCGGACGCGCGCGGTCTCCGGAGCGCTGTCGGGAAGCCCCGGGAAAGCGCCCTCCGGAATCGTTCTGTCTGCCTCCTCCCGGGAAGCCGGCATCTCCGCGTCGGCGCGGAAGAGTGCCGGCGTTCTCCGCCGGTTCAACGGAGCCGCTTCCCCGAAGGGCATCGGCTACCGCCCCACCACAGGCACCCGCAAACCGGCAGAGAAACGCAAGCCAGGAGGTATTGTGGCATCTATACTGTATCATGAGAATTCCTTCCTCTCAATAGAGAATTCACCCACATTTCCCTCAAAAACTGACATATTGTCCTGTTTTTTTGCAGGACAATATGTCATTTATCCGCCTCCGGATTCCCCGGTTTTCCATCCCTCCGGGAAGTTTCCCTGTTCCCTTTTCCCGCGAAATGGGGAAACGCCCTGAACCGGCTGCGGTTCAGGGCGTTCGTGTTCTGACGGACGATACATGACCCGAATTTCAGAATTCCCGCTTCAGCCATTCCCGTTTCGTGCCGGAATGTCCTGTTTTCAAGGCTTTCAGCAGGTTTGAAGCCGTGCGGGAATGCCTTTTCAAGCATCATTCCAAGGCTAAATAAGGCCACATACTGTTTTGACATCCGTTATTGTCTGCTGAAGGAAAACAGAAATCCCGTCATAATCTTTCTTTTCAATCATTGAAATGATCTTTTCTGTTGCAGCAAGTTGTTTATTTGCGGATTCAATCGTGTATTGACTCAGATCATTCCGGACTGCATTGAAACAGGGTAACGCGGCATCATATTGACGGGTCATGAGTAAAGAATACGCGACATGCAGCTTCGAAACAACAGGAGCCACCCTGATGCGTTTTGAAGAGTCATTTTGCAAACAGTCAATCAGTTTCAGAGGTGTGGAAACCGTTTGGAAAAAAGGTAAAGCTTCATTGCGGATCGTTTCTGCTATTTCGTTGATATCGCAATCATAGTATTCGGGGTCACTTCCCCAATACCCCTTTTGAGCAAGGCCCGGTCGCTGGATATGATATCCAACTGTTATATGCAGCCGTTCTGAAGGTATATAAAGCGGCTGAACAGCCACATGAACCTGCATAGCAGTTGGCGGAAAATCAAATACAATCATACAAACAATATCCGATTCTTCCTTGATCAGGAAGGTGCGTTTGTAAAGTGTAAAACCGTAGTCTGATGCAATTTTTTTGGATAACTGTTGGATTCTTCTTTTGAATATGGTTCGTTCGTTCATGTCTCCTCCATGATGGGGCGGCGGGCAACCGCCTCCCGTTTTCCGCCTTAATTGTTGTTGAGACATTCATTACTTCACCGGATTGACCGGAAAGACCCGAGTTCCTGCTTACCAATAAATCGATAAGGCAATTGGCGGCTCAATTATTTGGTTATCCATGTTTACGAAAAAACCTCTGGGGTAAATCTCTTCTGAAGCCATGGAACTGCTCACCGCAACACAATATAATTTGTAACGGGGCGGTGTCAATTCCATTTCAGGATAAATAGCGACAATTTCATCATAAGACATTCCCATGCACAAACTCTCTTGTGAAAAAACATAGCACTTACTATTTTTCGTTACGAGATTTAAAGCGTCATCAATATTCATACCAATAAAATCATCATTGCTTTGAGCGATTGAATCAAATTACTTTATGTTTATTGTTTGCGAGAATAGTTTCCACCCGCAATGCGCAGATACCGCATAAGCAGCACAAAACGTTATCAACGTCAGCAGGATTAGGGTCCGTACTCTTTTCATCAGTTCCCTCCCGTGTTTTTGCATTTCATTGATCCCAGAAAAATGAACGAAGGCGGAGGTTCCTACAGGCTGGTCACGCTTATTTCGCTCTATTTATTATTCTAATTGATTGCATCAGGCAGATCAAGACACCGCATGCAAATCCCCGTCCTGCCGGTGCTTTTCGAAGGCTTACGTGCAGACCTGTTGATTGCTCTTTGAAGATATATTATACTTTATTCAGAACGAACAATTTGAATGAAGTGGGCGATCAGATGGCGAATTATACAGAAGCACAATGGAATGCGAAAAAAGTCGAGCTGATGGAAACGTGCTTCAACGGCTTTGCGGATCTGGGATTGCACGGCACCGGTATTCGCACCCTCGCGAGGCATTGCGGATATAACACTTCCATGATTTACACCTATTTCGAGAATCTGGACGACCTCATCATCCAGTCCACCGAATACTGTATGAGCAAGGTGGAGCAGGACTTCATGTCAAAAGCGCCGACCGATGTTGAGAACTTACGGAGGTTTATTGACGAGATACCATACTGGACGGCAAAAAAACACGGAAAAAAGTACAGGCTGATGTATCAGGTGTATACGCACCCGAAATACAGAGAATACGGTCAGAAGTTCTTTCAAGGAGTAGATCAGCGTTATACCGAATACGCCAAAAGCCTGGAGGACAAGCTGGGGATCCCCTATCAAAAGCTGACGCCGCTGATTTTCGTTCTGATCCGGGCGTGTGTACATTACGCGTTATTCGAGGACGAGTTTTATCTGAAATCCCAGATAGAAGTGTTGAAAGAAACCCTGGAACTTTTTGTCGCGAAATACAACCCAAAGCAATCCAAAAGGAGGACTGAAAACATGAAAAAACGCTTATTGGGCATCCTGCTGACCGCCTGCCTGTTGGTGGGACTGCTGCCGACGGTGGCGCTGGCGGCAGCCCCAACGGATGTGGGGGCGGACTTTACTGCCGACGACAATGGAGAAGCGGCGCTGGCGCTGCTCAACGATGCGAAAACAGGAACGGCCGAGAGCACATGGGATAGCGACACAAACACCCTCACCCTCAAGGGCGTGAACTTTACCACCAGCGCCATTACCGCGGTGAAGCTGCCCGCGGGCACGACCATCGTCCTGGCGGATGGCACGGCCAACACCATTACCGGCGGAGATGCCAGTGTAACCGGAGACGAACTCGTTCCCGAGGTCTACGGCATCTACGCCGAGGGTGTCCTGACCATCCGGGGCGAGACTGCCGGCACCGGCACGCTCACCGTGACCGCCGGCAGCAACAGCTGCTTCAGCTATGGCATCTATGCAGAAGATTATTCCGATAGTGAAACCGAACAAAGTGTTGGCGGCAAGGTCACCATCACCGGCGGCACCATCACCGCCACCGGCGGCGCGGCGGATTACAGCTACGGCATCTTTGCCGGCAGCATCGCCATCTCCGGCGGTCATGTGACCGCGACCACCATGGCTCCTGATGGTATTGCGTTGGACAACGAACCGACCCTGCCCGCCGCCTATTGGTGGCGCATCAACGAGGAGAAACCGTTTGCCGCTGCTGCAGATGGAGAGAATGGGTATCTCCATGATGGACCTTCCTATTTGGAGATCCGGAGCATCTGCACGGTTACCCTGAATGCCAACGACGGTGTATGTGAAACAGCATCGCTGACCACTAACGAGAACGGCAAGCTGGCCTCTCTGCCCACCCCCAGTCGTGAAAGCTACACCTTTGACGGCTGGTACACGGCGGCTGAGGGCGGCGCACAGGTCACCACCGACACCGTGTTCAACGCAAACACCACGATTTACGCTCACTGGACTTCCGACGGCGGCGATGCGGCTCTGACCTACGGCATCGGTCTGGATGTGAGCAGTACCCATACCTTTGACCCCGCTGATGTGGGCTACGGCGCTCAGACGTCCAGGACCGTCACAGTGAGCAATACCGGCACCGGCGCCACCGGCGATTTGAGCGTGGCACTTTCCGGCACGAACGCAGACGCATTTACCGTAAGCACGGCCAACATCAGCAGCATTGCACCCGGCGGCACCGACAGCTTCACCGTGGTTCCCAACACCGGCCTGCCTGCCGGTACCTACACGGCCACCGTGACCGTTGACGGAGATTCTGTTGATGCCACGAGCTTCGCCGTGAGTTTCACCGTAAATGCAGCAACCGAATACACCATTACCCTTGATGGAAACGGCGGTACGCTCTCCGCAACCAGTATAACCACCACCGGCCAAAAGTTGGCCTCTCTGCCCGATCTCCTCCGCAGCGGTTACATCTTTGACGGCTGGTTTACAGCGGTGACTGGCGGCGACCGGGTTACTGTTGACACCGTGTTCAATGGGAACACCACCATCTACGCCCACTGGACAGCTGTTTCTTCCGGCGGCGGCTCCTCCGGCGGCGGCTCCTCTTCCTCCTCTGGCACGACCACCAAGAATCCTGACGGCTCCACCACCGCAACGACTACCGATAAGGCCACCGGCACTGTGACGGAGACCACCAAGAACACGGATGGCAGCACCACCACCGTGGAGACCAAGAAAGATGGCACAGTTACTGAGACCGTCAAAACCGCTGACGGCACCACCGGCACCGTGACCACCGACAAGGACGGCAATGTTGCCGAAGTCACGGCTACCGTTTCCGCTGCTGCTGCCAAGGAAGCTGGCAAGACCGGCGGAGCCGTGACCCTGCCCGTGGAAGTACCCTCTGCTAGTACCACCGAGGACGCTCCCGCTGTGGAGATTACCTTATCCAAGAGCAGCGGTTCCGTTAAGGTGGAAATCCCCGTGGAGAAAACCACGCCCGGCACCGTGGCCGTCATCGTGAAGGCCGATGGCACCGAAGAAATCGTCTCCACCTCCAGAGTGACAGAAAACGGCGTATCCCTGAAGCTGAACGGCTCCACCACTGTAAAGGTCTTCGATAATGCCAAGAGCTTCAATGATGTTCCTGTCTCCAACGTGTTCTATAGTGAGGTCTGCTCCCTTAGCGCCCGTGAGATCATGGTGGGCAAGAGCGGGGCGAAGTTCGACCTGTATAGCAGCGTAACGTTGAACCAGCTCTCCAACGTGGCGGGCCGTATCACCGGCGACGTGGACGTCAAGGACTACAACGGCGGTATCGCCTGGGGACAGGCCAATGGCCTGAAAACCGGAAATAAGTCCGCCACCCGCGGCGATATGCTGAGCGCGCTGTATACTGCGGCAGGCGCTCCTGCTGTGGAGGATACCAGCAGCCTGTCCAATCTCAATGATGCCTCCGCCATCCCTGACGACATGAAGGCGGTTACGGCCTGGGCACTCCAGAACGGCGTCCTGAAGGGCACCGCTGACGGCAAGGCCGACTTGGGTGCCAACGTCACCCGCGGTCAGGCCTGTGCACTGGCCGGGCGGACATTGAACACCTTGGGGTAAAAGAGAATAAGCCAGCAGGGCAATGCCCTGCTGGCTTTTTTCGCAACAGGCCCATGCCATCCCAATTCGCCGGGATGGCGTGGGCTCATTTCGGTGGTATTCCGCATCCGTCCGGGGCATTGGCGGGCATGAGTTGTTCCGCCCACCCCGTATCTGTCTGCCTGAGAGTGGGAGCATACCTTTGCGCAGATGGATGTATCGCAAAGGCCCAAACCAAAATTTGCGATGCAGTAATCAAAGAGGAGGGCTATATGGCCGCCAGATTTTTGGGGCATAGCGACCTGAAGATGCTGACCCGGATCTACGACCATACAAGTCCTGAAACGCTGAGAAAAGCCATTCAATCAGCAAAAGAAGGTGCCTCATAAAAGCACCTTCTTTTTTTATTCCCCACGCTCTCTATCGAGGCCATTTTTCTCAAAAGTGTCGTATTTTGTCGTATTTTCCTGTTTTCCCTTATTCCCAGCAAAATCAAAAAACTCCCAAATCCTTGCGGCTCTAGGAGTTTAGATGGTGGACGATACAGGACTCGAACCTGTGACCCCCTGCACGTCAAACAACAGGGTCAATGGAGAAACTGTCCCACAGGCGACAAAATGGAAGAACGAAGATGCTGCACGGCGGTTTCCATGCTGGTTAGATTGGCATGGGAATACCGTGCTGTTGTTTTAATGTCGGTATGTCCTAAGAGTTCCATGACCACACGCAAATCAGCACCGGATTCCCGGGTCAGCGTGGCAAAGGTATGGCGGCAACAATGGGGGCTAAGGTGACGCACATCCGGCTCAGTTTCCCGCAGCTGACGGAAGAACTTGTCATAGTCCCGGTTAAAGTTCCGGGGATGCAGGACAGTGCCGCTTTTCGTGCTGAACAGGTACTCCCCTTTATGGGGCAGCGTCCGCAGCCTGTACGCCAATTCCGGAACAAGCGGAACCGTCCGTAAGCTATGCTCCGTCTTTGCCAAGTGTTCCTCTACCCGGACGTGGTTGCCGCTCAGGAACACCGCACGGTTGACCGTCAGGGTGGTGTCCGTAATATCCGTTTCTTTCAGCCCCAGAAGCTCACCACGGCGAATCCCGGTCAGCAGCAAGGTCATGATACCCACGCCCGTCCGCTGATACTCATAGCAGCTTGCAAAGGCCAGAATCAGCCGGACTTCTTCCATGGTAAAGGATTCCCGGGGCTTTTCAATCATGCGGGGAATTTTCAGATGGGCAGCAGGATTTCGAGAACAGAAACCATTGTCAATAGCGGTGACGAACAGACTGCCAACGAATACCCGCAGTTTGTCCATGTAGGATTTGGAATACTGGCGGGCGAAGCTGTTATAAAACTGCTGCAAGTGCATGGGCAGGATCTCCGTCAGGTCCCGGTCTTTCAGTTCCTGCGGGATATGGTCAGCCAGATGCAGCAGCGTGTCATAAGAGTTGTCCTTAATGGTCCCCAGCTTGTAGGCTGCAAGGTACTGAGGAATCCATTCTTCGAGGGTCATAACCCACCCCTTTCCAGTTCACGGAGCGTCGCAGAAACAAACCGGTCAACCGCTTTCCAGTCATCGGGAGAAAGAGCGGAATTTCCGCAAGAGTCAATCAGATCATGGTACTTTCGCCAAGTATTGGAACTGCAGGACGCCTTGAGGGCAGGAATCAGATCGGGGTGCTTGATACAAGCCAGAACTTGGAAAGGAAGCGACACAGCATCAACATCCAGCTGAACACCAGCAAAAACATTCAGCGAGGGGAACAGATCGCGCAGTGATCGCTTGTAATCGCCTCCCACTGTGATCTCACACCGGGTCACAGGAACAGAGAGGCCACATTCTTTTGTCTTGTCATACAACTTCATGGCATTGTGTGCGCTGCGTTCTCCCTGGTACTCCGTAAGGCCCTTTGAAGCGTCCCAGAATTGCCGATAGCACTGGCGGCTGTTTCTGATCAGGGTAACTTCCTCCCGGCTCACAGGGAAATCAAAAGCCACATCATAGCGGACAATTTCCCGCTTTACACAGCCCTCAGAAAGAATCTGCACAACAACGTCAATGCAGTCACGAGGAACTTTGTTGGGGTTGAAATCGAATACAGCTTCGGGTGCTGTCTGGCGGCAAGAACTATCATACGTGTATCTACCGACCATAACCGCACAAGACCAGTCAAGCCCTTTAATTGTACAGGTGTGCTCGTACTTTCCGATACGAAACTCAGCAGAAGAAAAGGCAACCTCATAACCACGATAGAACAACCGTTCAAGGTGGGAGCAGCAACGGTCAACCGCAAGAACAGGCTCCCTCTTGTCATGGTCAAACCCCTTGTACTTGTATGTAAACTTCATGCGGACGTTATCGACGGAAACACGGCAGTAAGGGTCATCATAGAAAGCACCATACGGAATTCCAGAGTACAAGCGGTTCACTCCTTTCCAAAGCAATACAGGGCCGAAACTCAAAATTTGAGCGTTCAGGCCCCTGTTAGAATAAGGGGCCTTAGCAACGCAGCCGCAGCAGTCAACAAATGCCTATGACTGCGACTACACCGCATCCTGATCGTTCTGGCATTTGCGGGAAGTCTGGCAAAGGCGTTGATCAAAACGGACTGGTGGGCTGGATCAGCTGCACAGCTGCGCACGAACCCCGGCACTTGCGGCAGCCTGTCCAGCGGCGTTTCGGGGGTACGCTGCAAACCTCGCCGGACCTGCCGGGAGTATGCGAACCGGCGCCGAGTCCCGTATCGTTGTTCCTTTGCGTCGCAGCCGATACGGGACTCGACGCGCTCTCGCATCTCCTTGCGGCAGCCTGCAATCCTATTTCAACTATAATTATAGCTGTTTCTGCTCTGTAAATAGTATCATTTACTCTCTTGGATTGTCAAGCAAAATGTGCTATAAATATAGCAGAATCTACAAATAAGCAAGGAGGGAAAACGTCATATGGAAAAGAAGCCAAAACCCAGCCAGGCAAACAAATACGTCGATGCATTTCAAAAGGGCATGGACATCGGCAAGGACATGAACGAAGCGCGAGTGGAACAGCGGCAGATCGTAGCAAAACGGGTGAAAACCCTCCGCATGGAAAAGGGAATCTCTCAGGAAAAATTCAGTGATATGATTCACGCGAATGTGCTGACGTACCGGGGCTACGAAAACTGCAAGAGCGATATTCCGCTTTTCTATCTGGTCAGGATTGCCGATCAGCTGGAAACCTCTCTGGACTATCTGGCGGGACGCACAGAAGCGAAAGACACCGTGACCTTGGAGCAGCGTGTGGAGCGTCTGGAAGAAATCGTGCTTAAAGGCTCTGAAACGCAATAAAAAAAAGCACCCCCCGCACGGGCTAAAGCCGTCCGTGCGGGAAGTGCTTTTTTTGCAACTTTTCCGGGCATTTGGAAAGTTTTGCCTATTCAGTTTTCCGGCAAAATGACGAAAAGCCTTGAACCAGTTACGGTTCAAGGCTTTCAGTTCTGGTGGACGATACAGGACTCGAACCTGTGACCCCCTGCACGTCAAGCAGGTGCTCTAGCCAGCTGAGCTAATCGTCCGGAGCGGAACACGTTTATAATACACGCCTCATTGCACTTTGTCAACAGTTTTCTTTGCTTTTTCCCCGGTTTTTTGTTATACTGCTTTCAGCACATCTGCGCGCCCCCGGGGCGCGGGAACAGGAGGCTCCTTATGGCGGGATCTGCGCTGGTCACCGGCTCCTCCCGGGGCATCGGGCGAGCCATTGCGAAGGAACTGGCCCGGGAGGGCTGGGACGTTTGCGTCAACTACATTAAACATCAGGCGGAGGCGGAAGCCCTGACGGAGGAACTGCGGGCCATGGGCCGCCGGTGCATCGCGGTTCAGGCGGACGTGGCGGACGAGGCCGCCTGCCGGGCCATGGTGCGCCAGGCGGAAACCAGGCTGGGGCCGGTGGAGCTGCTGGTGAACAACGCCGGCATCTCCTACGCGGGGCTGTTTCAGGACCTCAGCGCCGCCGACTGGGACCGGTGCCTGGCAGTGAACCTCACCGGCGCCCGGAACATGGTGCAGGCGGTTCTGCCCCACATGCTGGACATCAAGGCCGGAGCCATTGTCAACATCAGCTCCATCTGGGGGCTGCGGGGCGCCTCCTGCGAGGTGGCCTACGCCTGCTCCAAGGCCGGCATCGTGGCCCTGACCCGGTCATTGGCCATGGAGCTGGCCCCCTCCCACATCCGGGTCAACGCGGTGGCTCCCGGCTGCATCGAAACGGACATGGTGCGGGTGCTGGGGGAGGACACCGTCCGCTCCCTCATTGAGGAGACGCCTCTGGGCCGTCTGGGCCAACCGGAGGACATCGCCCACGCCGCGGCGTTTCTGGCGTCGGAAAAGGCGTCCTTCATCACCGGGCAGATTCTGACGGTGGACGGCGGCTTCATCGGATGACAAAACGCGGCAAGTCCTCTGACTTGCCGCGTTATTCCTTCCCCGGCAGGGGCTGGGCCGGCACCGCCGCCCGGCCCAGGCACACCAGGTCCCCCTGCTCCCCCGGCGGCACCAGCCGGTCCAGCCGGGAAAAGCGCCGGTTCAGCACAAACAGGTACACCATGCCCAGCGGGTCCCGGTAATACTGGCGGCACACCGCCTGGCCCCGCAGCAAAAACACACCC
Source organism: Dysosmobacter sp. (assembly GCF_034093755.1). Classification (GTDB taxonomy): domain Bacteria; phylum Bacillota; class Clostridia; order Oscillospirales; family Oscillospiraceae; genus Oscillibacter. Next base: position 28,675 of record NZ_JAXEBZ010000078.1, read on the forward strand.
ACGTCCCCCGGCCCCACCGGCCGGCTCTCCACGTACACAATCCCGCCCTCCGGCAGCAGCGGCGCCATGGTGCCGTCCGGCATCCGGAAGGCAAAGGTCTCTTTGCCCCGCCGGGGCACCATCTCCCAGTCCCTCTGTCTGTCCGCCATCCGCCGCGCCCCCTTCCGGTTCTGTTCTGAAAATCAAAGAGACACGGCCTTCCGGTCGTGTCTCTTGGTGGGGGAAGGTGGATTCGAACCACCGAAGTCAGTGACAACAGATTTACAGTCTGCCCCATTTGGCCGCTCTGGAATTCCCCCATATGAAATTGGAGCTGGTGGACGGATTCGAACCCCCGACCTGCTGATTACAAATCAGCTGCTCTACCGGCTGAGCTACACCAGCGTACCGGCAGCGTAGATTATATTAGCAGATGACCCCCGTTTTGTCAACAGCTTTTCCCGATTTTCTTTCGGTTTTTTCTTCGCCCCAAAGGCCCTTGCAGTCCCGCCGGTTTCTTCGTATAATGGTGCAAAGCGGATTGCACCGCCGCAGACTGGAGGTTGCTTATGATCTACACCACGCTGCACAACAAATGGCTTCGTCTTGTGATGGCCCTGTTCGGCGAACTGCTGGCCGCCGGAGCGGTGAGCCTGTTCATCGTGCCCCAGAACCTGTACACCGGCGGCCTGCTGGGCGCCTGCCAGATGTTCCGGACGCTGCTGCAGACCTACGGCGGCGTCTCCTTCGGCGCCCATGACATTGCCGGCACCCTGTATCTGCTGCTGAACATTCCCATTCTGCTGATGGCCTACAAAACGCTGGGCCGGGGTCTGGTGCTGCGGACGCTGATCTGCACCGTGGCCTATTCCGGCTTTTACAGCCTCATCCCCATTCCCGCCGCACCGATTATCGAGGACACCCTCACCTCCTGCCTGCTGGGCGGCATTCTCTGCGGCGTGGGCAGCGGGCTGGTGCTGACCTGCGGCTGCAGCGGCGGCGGGCTGGACATTGTGGGCCTGTGCCTTTCCAAGCGGGGCAGCCGGTTCACGGTGGGCAAGTTCAGCCTCAGCTTCAACGCGGTGCTCTACACCCTGTGCGCCATTCTGTTCAGCCCCACGGTGGCCATCTACTCCATTATTTACAACTATTTCAGCGCCATGGTGCTGGACCGCACCCACCAGCAGAACGTCAGCGTGCAGGCCATGATTTTCACCCACGGCGACCAGAAGGGCCTGGCCAAGTTCATCATCGACAAGCTGGGCCGGGGCGTCACCTACTGGGAGGGCGTGGGCGGCTACACCGGCGACAACGTCCACGTGCTGACGGTGTGCCTGTCCAAGTACGAGATTGAAGAGCTGCGCCACACGGTCCACACCATCGATCCCAACGCCTTCCTGGTGGTACAGGAGGGAGTTCAGATCGACGGCAACTTCGCCCGGAAGCTGGCGGAATAAGGACGCGGAACCGCCCCGGACGGCGGCAGGAGGCAAAACCGGATGGGCAGCAAATTCAGCAATCTGAACGTATACGGCGCGGACCCCGCCGCCGTGGAAGCGCTGTGTCCCGGGGCCGCTGTCCGGTCCCTGGCCGGGAATTGGGTCACCGCCGCCGGCGGGTATCCGGAATGGGGGACCGCCCAAAAAGAGGCGAAGCGACTCTCCAAGGCCCTGCCGTGCCCCGTGCTTTCCACAGAGTACTTCGATGACGACTATGTGGAGTTCGCCGTCTACCGCGGCGGCAAACGGACGGCGCGCCATGTCCCCGCCGGGTACGAGGGATTTCCCCGTTCCCCGGGGAAAAGCCGGGTTTGGGCGGAACAGCTGGGGCTGACGCAGGAGGCGGAAAGGATTCTGCGCACGGTTTTCAGGGAGACCAGTCCGGAGGCCAGTCTGCGGCTGATGGAATGCGTGCTGGGCTGTCCGCTGTGGGTGGACGCGGAGTCCATGGATTCTGCCGCCCCGCCCGGGCAGGCATATCTGACCGCGTATCTGGAGCGGAAGAACGCCGAAAAAAAGATCAGGAACGCCACCAGGCTGGTATTGCTGGACGAGGTGGAGGGCGACTTCCACTGGCGTCTGACGGAGCCCTTTGTGCGGAATGAATACCGGGGCGGCATCCGGTCCTTCTGGGGCATCCGGGACGGCGCTTTGTGGAAGCTGTTTGAAAAGGCGGTTCCGGGGCGGCCGGATGACTCCCGCCTGCAGTGCCGGGGGGAAGACGCGTCTTTGCTGACGTTTATGGAACCGGGGCCGGAAACGTGCCGGGAGACCGCCTATGTGCTGACCGACGCGGGGGAGACGCTGGAAACCTTCGACGCGGGCAGCCCCATGCTGCTTTCCGGAGGGTTTCTGGATCGGGACCGGATGTTTCTGGAGGGCGTCTGCCGGAATATCCGGACCCACGAAAACGAGTGGGACATGGAAACCGGGCAGACCGCCTACGGGATTGCTCCCCCCTGCCGCCTTGCCGGCGGGCAGCTGGCCACGGTATATGACCTTCCCGGAAATCCGCCGAAAGGGCGTCTTGCCGTCATGCAGCCGGACGGCTCCGGCCGGGTCACCGCGGAGCTTCCCACGTTCCGGCACTGGAAATACCCGGCGGCATATGGGGACAATCTGCTCCTGGGCTGCGGCAGCCGGCTGATCTGCTATGGGCCCTCTCTGGAAAAGCTGTGGAGCGTGGAGCTGGGCGAAGACGTGGGTCAGCTGGGGAAGCCGTTTCCGGACATCGGAGCTGAAACGCTCTATTTCTCCACCTACCGCCGGATCACCGCGTTTGACCTGAAAAAACGGCAGATCCGGGCGGTCCGCCCCCTCGCCGACGGCGAGGACTGCTATCTCTCCGGCGTACTGCCCGGCACAGGCCCCATCGTGCTCACCGGGGACTCCTCCATTCAGGTATGGAATCCGGACCTGACCCCCGTTTCGCGGCACCGGACGAAAGGCGCCATCGGGGAAATTCTGCACCGGGACGGACGGGTGTATATCCTGGCCAACGTCCGCGCCGACGTCACCATCAGACGGTCCGGCGCCGGCTGGGAGGCAGTGCCGGTAAAGCAGGGCCGCCTGCGCCTCTATGAATTGATCTGAAGCCGGAATCCCGGGCTGTCCGGTACAACCAAAAACGCCAGGCTGCGCCGCAGCCTGGCGTTTTCCTTTCCGTGGGCGCCTGTCTGTTGTTCGGGCGCCTGTTTTGATTCCCAGCAGACCGCGCCGCGGCCTCATTGTTATCCGCGGCGGTCTTTCTCCTTCAGAACCGCCTGCTCCGCCTCGCCCAGGAAGGACAACGAGCCGAAAATGATGACAGCGTCCTCTTTTCCCGCCAGGGCCAGGGCCTTCGCGACGCCCTCGGCCACGCTTCCCGCCGATTCCGCGGAGGGATTCACCTCCGCCACCGCGCGGCACAGCTCCTCCGCCGGCAAAGCCCGGGGATTGTTGGGGGTCTCCACAGTGATGATATGCTCCGCCAGGGGCGCCGTCAGGGCGATGACCTGCCGGTAGTCCTTGTCCCGGAACATGCCCTGGACAAAATACAGCTTCTTCCCGGGGAAATACAGCTCCAGGGACCGGCGCAGCTCCTCCGCCGCGCCGGGATTGTGGGCGCCGTCCAGCACCACCGCCGGGTCCGACCGCAGCAGGGTGAACCGGCCCCGCCAGCGGGTGTCCCGCAGGCCCCGGCGCACCTGCTCCTCGGAGAGGGCATAGCCCAGCTCCCGCAGGGACTCCACCGCCTCCAGCGCCAGGGCGGCGTTCAGCAGCTGATAGCTGCCCGCCAGGCAGATTTCCACGTTCTTCCAGTTTCTGTAGGAGAACACCTGCCGCGCCACGCCGTACTCCGCGCCCGTGATCTGCCCCGGGTCCACCGTCCGGCAGACGCAGTCCTGCTGCCGGCAGACCTCCGCGATCACCCGGGCCGCCTCCGGCTGCTGGCAGGCGGAGGCCACACGGGTATGGGGCTTGATGATGCCGGCTTTCTGGCGGGCGATCTTCTCCAGGGTGTCCCCCAGCACGTCCATGTGGTCCATGCTGATGGAGGCGATGACCTCCAGCACGGTGGTGGTGATGACGTTGGTGGCGTCAGTGAGGCCGCCCATGCCGGTCTCCAGGGTGACAATGTCACAGCCCCGCTCCCGGAAATACAGGAAGGCCAGGGCCGTCTCGATCTCAAACACGGTGGGGCCGCTGAGGCCGTCGGCCCTCATGGCCTCCGCCGCGGCGGCGATGGCCGTCACGTGGCGGGCCAGGGCCTCCCGCTCGATATACGCCCCGTCCACCTGGATCCGCTCCCGGTAGGAAAACAGCGTCGGGGAGATGTAGCGCCCCGTCCGGTATCCCGCGCCGGTCAGAATGGTTGAGAGGTATGCCAGCACCGATCCCTTGCCATTGGTTCCGGAAATGTGGATGAACTTCAGATCGTTCTGGGGATTGCCGAGCCGGTGCAGCAGCTCTGTCATACTCTCCAGGCCAAGTACACTTCCGTATTTGGACACCCGGTCCAAATATACTCTTGCTTCCGCGTAATTCATATGGCTCCTTATCCGGGACTACCGCGGTGTCCCTTTCGTGATGTGCAGTCATTATACCGGATTCCGCCGGGCTTCTCAACCGTTTTCGCCGGAATTTTCCATCCGGAGCGCAATACATTATATATATGTGTAACCCGCCGCGCCCGTCCGCCTCCGGCCGGCTGGAAAATTTTTGGTGAAATTTTACCGAATTATCTGATTTTCTTGTGAAAACAGTCCATTGACTTTTGCGTATTATCTGATTATCATATGAAAGTGCAGGAGGCGGATTGCCTCCTGTCACTTCGGAAACAGGAGGGGATTTTTTTGGAAGCACGGAAGACAGACGGTTTTTTGATCGACGCTGTGAAGCGACACCATCCCACAGCCATTGCCCTCAGCGACGACCTGTACGCCCATCCCGAGCTGCCGGATCAGGAATTCCGCTCCAGCCGGAAGATTGTGGAGCTGCTGCGCGAGGCGGGCTACACGGTGGAATACCCCTATCTGGGCTACGAGACCGGTTTCCGGGCGGTGCTGGACAACGGGGACGGCCCCTCCGCCGCCATTCTGGTGGAGTATGACGCCCTGCCCGGTCTGGGCCACGCCTGCGGCCACAACGCCCACTGCGCCATGTCCGTTCTGGCGGCGCTGGCGCTGGCGGACGTGAAGGACCGCTTTCCCGGAAAGCTGTATGTGGTGGGCACCCCCGCCGAGGAGGAAAACGGCGCCAAGGTGGGCATGGCCCGGCAGGGCGTGTTCGACGGCATGTCCCTGGCCATGATGATCCACAGCTGGAGCGGCGGGAAGCACGTGCCCGACATGGACGTGCTGAGCCTCCAGTGCTATCTGGTGGAGTTCCGGGGCGTGTCCGCCCATGCCGCCGCCGGACCCTGGAACGGCCACAACGCCCTGTCCGCCGCCCGGAAGTTTCTGGACCTGATCGACGCCCGGCGGGAGTGCTTCACCTCCGACATCCGGGTCAACGGCGTCATTACCGACGGCGGCAAGTACCCCAACATTCTGCCGGACCGGGCGGAGGTCCGTCTGGAGTACCGCACCGGCTCCCAGGGGAAGATGCGGCTCATGGACGATATCGTCAAAAAATGCGCCAGAGGCGCGGCCCTGGCGCTGGACTGCGAGGTCAGCTTCACGGAGGGCTTCGAGGGCTTCTCCGACATGGTGTGCGTCCCCGCCCTGGAGCAGGAGGTCCGGGCGGTGCTGGAGGGCATGGACGAGCCCTGTCTCCCCTCCCTGCCGGCCAGCGGGTCCTCCGACGTGGGTAACGTCAGCTATCACTGCCCCACCATTCAGCCGCTGATCAGCCTGTGCGACGCCCCCTACGCCCTCCACACCCCGGAGTTCCGGGAGGAGACGGTGAAGGAACCCGCCCACCGGGCCATCGCCACCGGCGGCACGCTGATCGCCAGCCTCATCTACCGGACCCTGACCGACGAAGAATTCCGCCGGAGGGTCTATGAATCCTATCAGGCCCAGCGGGAGGAAAAACTGAATTCCTGACCCGTCACCCAGTTCTGTATACAAGGAGGAAATCATTATGGGAAACACACTTCAGCAAAAGAAAAAGAAGTTCGGCCTGCCCCACATCTACGGGCTGCTGTTCATCATCATCGTCATCTGCACCATTCTCACCTGGATTCTGCCTGCCGGCGCCTTTGACCGGGCCGTCAACGAGGCCACCGGCCGCACCGTGGCGGTGGCCGGTACATACCACGCCGTGGAGTCCAGTCCCGTGGGGCCCTTCCAGATGCTCCAGTGCATCTACAACGGCTTCTGTGACGCCAGCAGCGTCATCTTCTTCGTGTTCATCGCCTACGCCTCCATCAACATCATGATCTCCAGCGGCGCCTTCAACGGTCTGGTGGCCGCGCTGCTGAAGGTGTTCAAGGGCAAGGCCCGTGTGGCCATCATCCCCATCTTCCTGACCATTGTGGGCCTGTGCTCCTCCACCATCGGCCTGTTTGAGGAGTGGTTCCCCTTCATCCCCGTGTTCGCGGGCATCGCCGTGGCCATGGGCTTCGACGCCGTGGTGGGCTGCGCCATTGTGGCCGTGGGCGCCGGCCTGGGCTACTCCGGCGCCATGATGAACCCCTTCACCGTGGGCGTGGCCCAGGGCATCGCCGAGGTGCCCCTCATGTCCGGCATGGGCTACCGGCTGTTCTGCCACCTGGTCATGATCGCGGTGGCCTCCGTGCTGCTGTGCCGCTATGCCCTGAAGGTTCAGGCGAACCCCACCAAGAGCCTGGTGTACGGCGATGACACCGGCATCACCATGAGCGAGGAGGAGGTTCAGAACGCCCCCTTCGGCATCCGGGAAAAGCTGGTGCTGACCATTCTGCTGCTGGGCGTCGTGGTGGTGATCTACGGCTGCAAGACCTACGGCTGGTACTTCGCGGAGCTGTCCGCCATCTTCATGATCATGGGCATTCTCAGCGCCATTGTCATGGGCTGGGGTCTGGACACCATCTGCAAGAAGTATGAGGCGGGCTTTACCGCCGTGGCCATGGCCTGCATGATGATCGGTCTTGCCCGGGGCATTCTGATGGTGCTCCAGGCCGGCAACATCATCGACACCGTGGTGTACTACCTGTCCCTGCCCCTGTCCGCCTTCCCCGCGGCCCTGTCCGGCGTGGCCATGCTGGTGATGCAGACCATTCTGAACTTCCTGATCCCCTCCGGCTCCGGTCAGGCGGCCACCTCCATGCCCATCATGGCCCCCCTGTCCGACCTGCTGGGCCTGCAGCGGGATGTGGCGGTGCTGGCCTTCCAGTTCGGCGACGGCCTGTCCAACATCGTGTGGCCCACCGGCTTCGCCGCCATCATGGCGGGCATGGCCGGCGTCAAGGTGGAGAAATGGTGGAAGTTCATCATTCCCATCTTCGGCTGGCTGTTCCTGACCCAGGCGGTTCTGATGATCCTGGCCGTGGTCACCGGCTTCGGCGCCTATTGACCAATCCGAAAAATCACCCCCAGAGGAAACCTCCGGGGGTGATTTTTCATTTCACGGAAAAACGGTAGGCGGTGACGGACCGGAAGGGCGTTCCCGGCCGCACCACGCTGTCCGGGAAGGCGGGGTGGTTCACGGCGTCGGGGAAGTGCTGGGTCTCCAGGCACACGGCGTGGCCGAAGCCGTAGACGGCGCCGTTCTTGCCCCGGCGCTCCGTCAGGCTGCCGGAGGAGTAGCACTGAACCCCCTCCATGGTGGTACTCAGGGTCATGGCGATGCCGGTGCGGGGGCAGTACAGCTCCGCCACGGGGCCTTCCACGCCCCGGATGTCATAGTTGAAATCGTAGCCGAAGCCGCCGGCGGGGATCACCCGCCGCAGCCGCTCCTCCGTCAGCACCGTGGGGTTCCGGAGGTCCTTCTCCGTTTCCTCCACCGGGGCCAGCTCCCCGGTGGGCACATGGCCCGGCCCGGTGGGGGTGAACTGCCCGGCGCGGATGGTCAGCACGTGGTCCGTCACCATGCCGCCGGCCTGGCCCGCCAGGTTGAAATAGGCGTGGTTGGTGAGATTCACCGGCGTGGGGGCCGCGGCCTCCGCCTGATAGGCGATCACCAGCGCCGCGCCCTCCAGGGTATAGGTGACGGTGACGGTCAGCGCCCCGGGGTAGCCCTCCTCCCCATCGGGGGAGACATAGGTGAAGGTGACGCTGCCCTCGTCACAGCGCCAGTCCCACAGCTTCCTGTAAAAGCCCACGGCGCCGCCGTGGAGCTGGTTCTCCCCGGCGTTGGCGGTGACGCGGTACTCCTTTCCTTCCAGGGTGAACCGGGCGCCGCCGATGCGGTTGGCACAGCGGCCCACCACGCCGCCCAGGCACCCGTCATTGTCCCGGTACTCCCGCAGGGTGTCATAGCCCAGGCACACGTCGGTCCACTTCCCGTCCCGGTCCCGGACCCACAGCGCCCGGACCGCCGCGCCGAAGGGCAGCAGCTCCACCGCCGCGTCGCCGTTTGACAGGGTGATCACCGGCACGTCCCGGCCATCCAGCTGTCCAAATTCCCGAATCCGAATCATACGCCGCTTCCTTTCTCAGCCCACGCTGGCGATAAACCGCCGGAAGGCCGCCCGGCCCTCCGGGGTGCACTTGTAGACGCCGGCGTGCTCCAGCACCTGAGCGAACACCCGGCCCACCTCGGTTTTCAGAATGTCCATAGCGTTGTCCGCCGTAAAGGCATAGCGGGTTTTCAGCTCCTCCGCCCAGTCCGCGTGCTTCTCCAGATGGCCGATGCTCCGGATGTCCCGGCCCTCAATGAGAGCGGCGGCCAGGTCCTCCAGCTCCGTTTTCAGCCGGGCAGGCAGCACCGCCAGGCCCATCACCTCAATGAGGCCGATATTCTCCTTCTTGATGTGGTGCAGCTCCTGGTGGGGGTGGTACACGCCCAGGGGGTACTCCTCCGTGGTCAGGTTGTTCCGCAGCACCAGGTCCAGCTCGTACTGCCCGTCCCGCATCCGGGCGATGGGGGTGATGGTGTTGTGAGGCTCCCCCGCCGTCTCGGCGAAGATGAAGGCGTCCGCGTCGGTGTAGCCCCGCCAGGCCCGCAGGATTCTGTCCGCCAGCTCCACCAGCCGCTCGTCGTCGCCGCAGCGGAGCCGGATGACGGACATGGGCCACTTCACGATGCCCGCCTCCACGTCACCGAAGCCGGAGAAGGAGACAGTTTCTTCCAGAGGGGCCTTTTCCATGGCGAAGGTGTAGCGGCCGCCCTGGAAGTGGTCATGGCTGAGGATGGAGCCGCCCACAATGGGCAGGTCCGCGTTGCTGCCCACGAAGTAGTGGGGGAACCGCTGAATGAAGTCCAGCTGCTTGCGGAAGGTGGCCCGGTCAATCTTCATGGGCACGTGCTGTCCGTTGAACACGATGCAGTGCTCGTTGTAGTACACATAGGGGGAATACTGGAAGAACCAGTCCTCCTGATTGATGGTGATGGGGATGATGCGGTGGTTCTGGCGGGCGGGGTGGTTCACCCGGCCCATGTACCCCTCGTTCTCCCGGCACAGCTGGCACCTGGGATAGCCGCTCTGGGGGGCCAGCTTGGCGGCGGCGATGGCCTTGGGGTCCTTCTCCGGCTTGGACAGGTTGATGGTGATGTCCAGATCGCCGTAGGGGGTGGCCGCGATCCACTTCACGTCCTTCCGGATGCGGTCCCGGCGGATGTAGTTGGTGTCCTGGCTGAATCCGTAATACCAGTCGGTGGCCGATTCCGGGTTCTCCCGGTACAGCGTCTCAAACTTCCGGATCACCTCCGAGGGCCGGGGCGTCAGGATACCCATCAGCTTCGTGTCCAGCAGGTCCCGGCTGGTGACGCCGCCGTCAATGAGGCCCCGGGCCTCCGCCCAGTCCAGAATGGCGGTCAGAATGTCCTCCAGGGGCACGCCGGCGGGCACCGCCGCCGGCTCCTCCCAGCTGTCCAGGCCCAGGGCCTGGCACAGGCTGTTCACCGCCCAGACGAAGTCCGCCTGCTCAATCAGTCCCCTGTCAACGGCATAGGCGGCCAGGGCGGCCACGCTCTCGTGAATGTTCATGTTCCGTATCCTCCCTTACGCCAGCCGCGCGCCGCCCACGGGACGGATGCGCACCACATGGCAGCTGCCCTTGCCCAGCACCGCCTCGGTGCGGGCCCTGAAGTCCTCCAGCATGTCCAGGGGCACGTAGGCCTGGGCGGTGCCGCCGAAGCCGCCGCCGTGGACCCGGGCGGCGCCCCGGTCCCCCAGCAGGGCCTGGCACAGCCCGATGGTCACCAGCAGCTCCTGATGGGTGGTCTGGCCGGTGGGGGTCACGTTCTGCAGGTACTGGGTGGAGGAGGCGCCGGACCGGCGCACCAGCTCCAGATACGTTTCAAAGTCGCCGGCCTTCAGGGCCTCCGCCTCGGCGGCGGCCCGGCGGTTCTCGGCGTAGATGTGCATGGCCCGGACCACCGCCCGGTCGCCGGCGGCCTGCCGCACCCGGGGCAGCTCCGCCAGGAAGTCCGCCTCCGGCACCTCCCGCAGCACACTCTTGCCGAAGCAGGCGCACACGGCCTTCAGCTCGTCGGTGATGGCGGCGTACTCGGCGGTGAGGTCCGCGTGGTCCGCGCCGGAGTCCAGGATGCACAGGGCGTAGCCCTCCCGGGCCAGATCCAGCTCCATCCGCTCCACCGCCGGATGGGCGGTGTCGGCAAAGTCGATGGCCACCACGCCGCCTACGGAGGAGGCGGTCTGGTCCATCAGCCCGCAGGGCTTGCCGAAGAACACATTCTCCGCGTACTGGCCGATCTGGGCGATCTCCACGGCGGAGCAGCTGCCGCCGAAGAACAGCTCATTGAGGATGGTGCCCATCAGCACCTCAAAGGCGGCGGAGGAGCTGAGGCCGCTGCCGCCGGGGACGCTGGAGATCATGTAGGCGTCCAGCCCGGCCCCCTGCAGCGGGCACCCCCGGGCCGCCAGGCCGGCGGCCACGCCCCGGATCAGGGCGGCGGTGGTATTCTCCTCGCCGGCCATGGGGCTCAGCTCCCGCAGGTCCACCACCAGCAGGGGATAGCCCTGGGACTGGACCCGCAGCATGCCGCTCTGGTTGGGGGACACGGCGGCCAGAATGTCCAGATCCACGCTGGCGGCCAGCACCCGGCCGTGCTGGTGGTCCGTGTGGTTGCCCCCCAGCTCCGTGCGGCCGGGGGCGCTGAACAGAGCCTCCGCCTCCGCGCCGAAGATCCGCCGGAAGCCGGTGAGCACCTCGGCGCAGCGGCTGTGGGCGGTGTCCAGCCCCTCGGGGCCGTACAGGTGAACAAGGGTGTCGTCAAAGGCGCCCTGCTGCAGGCGCTGGATCAGGTTTTCCATGCGGATTCCTCCCGTCACATTTCTTTTCGGTTATAGACTACCAGCCGCACCCCCGGTTTTCCATGGGTTTCTGTGATCTCGGACCTGGATTTTTGTTGCGAAATGGTTTGCGCCGGTGTACACTGGAGGAAAGAGAGGAGGCGCTGCCCATGACCGGCGATTTCAAGTATTCCTTCAAGGCTCCCTCCCGGGCGGAGCTGGCGCTGACGGTGTACAACGCGGGGTTCCAGAAGTGCGGCCCCGGCTACGGCTGGGGACCCGGCGTCCGGGACCACTACCTGCTGCACTATGTGGTGTCCGGCCGTGGGTTCTATGAGACGGAGGGCCGCGTCTACTCCCTGACGGCGGGGCAGGCCTTTCTCTCCCGGCCCGACGTGCCCATTTACTACCACGCCCATGAGGAGGACCCCTGGGAGTACTACTGGGTGGGTTTCTCCGGCCCGGCGGCGCCGCTGCTGCTGGCCCAGACCCCCTTCACCCGCCGCTGTCCCGTCATCACCCCCGCCGCCGGGGACGCCCTGCGCCAGGGCCTGCTGGACATCTACAAGGCCCGGGGCGCCGACTATCCCAGCGCCGTGCGGATGGCGGGATATCTCCAGGCGGCCCTAGGCCTGCTGATGGACAGCGGTCCCCGGAAGGGGGAGGCCCCCCTGTCCATGTACGCCCGGCAGGGGGCCGCCTTCCTGCAGCAGAACTACTCCCGGTCCATCACCGTGGAGGACGCCGCCCGGCAGGCAGGGGTCAGCCGCAGCTACCTGTACCGGGCCTTCCAGGCGGAGTTCGGCTGCTCCCCCAGCGTCTACCTGATCCGCTACCGCATTCAGCGGGCCTGCCAGCTGCTGCGCCACAGCCGGCTGTCCGTGGACGCGGTGGCCGCCTCCGTGGGGTTCCAGGACCCCTTCTACTTCTCCCGGGCCTTTCACCGGGAGACCGGCAGCAGCCCCTCCGCCTACCGGGCCGCCGGAAAGCCCTCCTGACGCCGCCGTGATTTTTACCGGAAATACTGCGGGAAAGCCTGTTAATCGTTTAAAGAAAACGTTTTCCCAAAATGGAATCTTCGGTTTATCCCCTTTATTTTTCCATTTTCCGTCGTTTTGCACAAATCCCATTTTCCACCCGGCCAGCTCCGGGAAAAACGCCTGCGCCGCAAGGCTTTCCCGCTCTTTTCCGGGTACCGCTTTATCCTGATAGCGCTTCATTCCGCTTGCAAATTTGATAATTTTTCGACCGTCTTCCCGGAAATTTTATTGACATCTCCCAAAAACGGTGTTATGGTGAATTTAACAACAGGAAAAGTTTCTTGTTGCAAAAATCACCGTTTTTTGAAAGAGAGGATTCACCCATGAAGAAGTTCTTCGCACTCGTGCTGGCCGGCGCTCTGTCTCTGAGCCTGGTCGCCTGCGGCAGCAGCTCCGGCAGCTCCGCCAGCGCCCCCGCCGCTTCCGCCGCCAGCTCCGCCGCTGCTTCCGTCGCCCAGGAGGTCAAGGAAGGCGGCACCGTCGGCGTCTGCATCTACAAGTTCGACGATGCGTTCATGACCACCTACCGCAACGCCCTGCAGGAGATTCTGGAGGGCAAGGGCTACACCGTCACCGTGGTGGACGGCAACAACGACCAGGCCAAGCAGAACGAGCAGATCAACACCTTCATCACCCAGGGCGTTGACGCGCTGATCATCAACCCCGTCATGACTTCCGCCGCTGCCACCATCATCAGCACCGTGAAGTCCGCCAACATCCCCACCGTTCTGATCAACCGTGAGCCCACCGCCGACGAGATGGCCGCTTATGACAAGCTGGTCTACGTTGGCTGCGACGCCCGTCAGTCCGGCACCATGCAGGGCGAGCTGATCCTGGACACCGCCACCAAGGGCGACATCAACGGCGACGGCAAGGTCTCCTACATCATGATCCAGGGCGACCCCGAGAACATCGACGCTCAGTATCGTACTGAGTTCTCCGTGAAGGCTCTGACCGACGCCGGCATGGAGGTTGAGCAGCTGAACCTGACCCGCGGCGACTGGGACCGTGAGAAGGGCCAGACCATCTGCGCCAACGACCTGGCTCAGTTCGGCGACAAGATCGAGGTCGTGTTCTGCAACAACGACGATATGGCCATCGGCGCCCTGCAGGCCATCCAGGCTGCCGGCCGCAAGGTCAACGAGGACATCTATCTGGTCGGCGTTGACGCCCTGGCCGCCGCTCTGAACGAGGTCAAGGCCGGCAACATGACCGGTACCGTTCTGAACGACGCCAACGCCCAGGCCTCCACCGCCGTGGAGTGCATGGAGGCCCTGCTGGGCGGCACCACTTACGCCGCCGGTCAGCAGAGCGTGTACGTTGACTACGTGAAGGTCACCCCCGACAACGTGGGCGACTTCATGGGCTAACCGCTCCGTCCGATTCATTCCGGAACATGTTTGCGAGGGGTGCGTGTGCATAAGCGCACGCACCCCTTTCTTACTACCGACTCTCCGGCGGCGATTGAAAGCAGCCTGCTCCGCCGGCGGGTTGTGATCCATCAAATCCAAAAAGGGGGCCAGTGAATTGTCTGAATATCGTTTGGAAATGCGCGGCGTTGTCAAAACGTTCCCCGGCGTGAAAGCGTTGGACCACGCGCAGCTCAATCTGCGGCCCGGCACCGTCCACGCACTGATGGGTGAGAACGGCGCGGGCAAATCGACCTTGATGAAGTGCATGTTCGGTATCTACCACATGGACGAGGGCGAGGTCATCTACGAGGGGGAGCCGGTCCAGATCAAGGGACCTCTGGATGCGCTGAACCGGGGCATCGCCATGGTGCACCAGGAGCTGCAGCCCATTCCGGAGCGCAGCATCGGCGAGAACATCTATGTGGGCCGCTATCCCACCAAGAAGCTGGGCCCCATTACCGTGGTGGACCACGAGAAAATGTACGCGGACGCCGCCAAGGTGCTGGAGGAGGTCCATCTGAACTTCGATCCCAAGGCCAAGCTGGGCACCCTCAGCGTGTCCCAGATGCAGCTGGTGGAGATCGCCAAGGCCGTCTCCGCGGACTGCAAGGTGCTGATTCTGGACGAGCCCACCTCCTCCCTGACCGCCGCCGAGGTGGAGGCCCTGTTCACCATTGTGGACGAGCTGCGGGAAAAGGGCGTGTCCATCGTGTACATCAGCCATAAGATGGACGAGATCCTCCGCATCAGCGACGAGGTCACCATCATGCGGGACGGCCAGTACATCGGCACCTGGGCCGCCAAAGAACTGACCACCGACATGATCATCACCAAGATGGTGGGCCGGGAGCTGTCCAACCTGTATCCCCAGCGGGAGAACGTCCCCGGCGACGTGGTGTTTGAGGTGAAGGACTTCACCTCCATCAACCCCAAGAGCTTCCGCCACGTGGACTTCACCGTCCGCAAAGGCGAGATTCTGGGTGTGGCCGGTCTGGTGGGCGCCCAGCGCACGGAGCTGATGGAGGGCCTGTTCGGCCTGCGCTGCCACACCACGGGCTCCATCACCTACAAGGGCCAGGAGCTGAAAATCAACCAGCCCCGGGACGCCATCAACAGCGGCATCGCCATGCTGACGGAGGACCGCCGGGCCACCGGCATCCTGGGCGTGCTGTCCATCGCCGACAACGTGGCCATCTCCTCTCTGAACAAATACCTCATCGGCGGCATCATGCTGGACGACAAGAAGATCGAGCAGCTGGTGCAGGAAAACGTGGCCAAGCTGTCCATCAAAACACCGTCCTCCAAGACGCTGATCCAGTCCCTGTCCGGCGGCAACCAGCAGAAGGTGCTGATCAGCCGGTGGCTGGCCAACGACCCGGACGTGTTTATCCTGGACGAACCCACCCGCGGCATCGACGTGGGCGCCAAGTACGAGATTTACTGCATCATTGCAGAGCTTGCAAAGCAGGGCAAGAGCATCATCATGATCTCCTCCGAAATGAGCGAGCTGATCGGCATGTCCGACCGCATTATGGTCATGTGCGATGGCCGCGTCACCGGCTTTATCGACGGCAAGGACGCCAATCAGGAGAACATCATGGCACTGGCGACCCAGTTTGAATAAGGAGGAGAGAACAACATGGAGAAAAAGTTTGACATCAAAAAATTCATGTCTGACAACGCGATCATCATTCTGATCGTGGTTCTGGCACTGGGTGTCGGCCTCAAGACCGACAACTTCTTCAGCATCAACAACCTGCGCAACCTGATCATCAACGTGTCTCCCCGCTTCATCATCGCCTGCGGCGTCTCCGGCTGCCTGATCACCAAGGGTACCGACCTGTCCGCCGGCCGTCAGGTGGGTCTGGCCGCCTGCCTGTCCGCCATGATGCTCCAGAGCGTGGACTACGCCGCCCGGATGCTGCCCGGCTTCCCGGACATTCCCTGGTTCGTGGCCCTGATCATCGTCATGGTCATCATGGGCTGCTTCGGCGCCGTCAACGGCTGCGTCATCGCCTATCTGAAGGTTCCCCCCTTCATCGCCACCCTGGGCATGCAGACCATCGTCTACGGCCTGTGCTCCGTCATCACCGACAACCAGCCCATGGGCGGCTTCAAGAGCAGCTACTCCCAGGTGGCTCTGGGCTCCATCGGCCCCATCCCCTATCTGGCCATCTTCGCCGTCATCGTGGGCGTGTTCATGTGGTTCCTGTATAACAAGACCCGCCACGGCAAGTACATGTACGCCATCGGCGGCAACGAGAACGCCGCCCAGGTGGCCGGCGTCAACGTGACCGCTACCCTGATCCGCATCTACGTGCTGGCCGCCATGCTGTACGCCCTGGCCGGCTTCCTGGTGGGCGCCAAGGCCGGCGGCGCCTCCACCGCCACCGGCAACGGCTACGAGCTGGAAGCCATCGCCGCCTGTACCATCGGCGGCGTCTCCACCAACGGCGGCGTGGGCAAGGTGCCCGGCATCCTCATCGGCGTGCTGGTGTTCGAGATTCTGAAGATCTGCCTGCAGTTCCTGAAGGTGGACCCCGCTTACACCTACATCGCCCAGGGCCTGGTCATCATCGTGGCCGTCGCTCTGGACCTGCGGAAGTACCTGGCCAAGAAGTAATTTACCCAAACATTTCGGGAGGCCACTGGCGTGGCCTCCCGTGCTTTTAAGGAATGGATATGGAAGAAAAACGCGGCGAACAGACCCCGGAGCAGCAGTTGGAGCAGCCGGAGCGGCAGCGGCCCGATCCCAGCCAGCTGAACGCCATCGAAAAGGTCTACGAGAACTTCCGGGGCATCAACCCGAAGCATCTGGACATTTTCATCGGCTGCTGCATCGCGGCGCTGGTGCTGGTGATCCTCATCGGCGCCCTGAAGGGCAACGGAATCCTGTGACAAAGCAAGCGCGGTGCAATGCACCGCGCTTGGATTTTCGCTTTACACCAGGACCTCCCAGATCATCTTCGCAAACAGCAGTCCCAGCACCACAAAAATCATGCCCCGGACCTTCTGGCTGCCGCCCCGGATGGCATAGCGGGCGCCGGCCAGGTTCCCCAGCACGTTGCACACCAGCGCCGGCCCCACCAGCGGCCACAGCACCTTTCCCGCCAGAATCCACACCACCACGGAGGCCACGTTGGAGGCCAGATTCGTCACCTTGGCGCAGCCGGAGGCCGTCAGCAGGTCCATGCCCAGCACCAGGGTGAAGGACATGAGCATGAAGGTGCCGGTGCCGGGCCCCAGCAATCCGTCATACATGCCCATCACCAGTCCGATGAGAGCGCTGAGACCGTGCTCCTGCGCCGCCGACCAGCGGCGCTCCTCCGCCGGGGCCTTGCCGAAGTCCTTTTTCACCACCAGAAGCACCGCCACCACCGGCAGCACCGCCACCATGCAGATCTTCAGCACGTCCTCCGGACACCAGAGAGCCAGCCGCGCACCGATGGCCGCGCCCACCAGGGCGCCGCCGGCGGCCCAGATGGCCGCCCGCAGGTTCACCTTGCCGCTGCGGAAATACCGCCAGGCGGCCGCCGATGTTCCGATGCCGTTGACCACCTTGTTGGTGCCGGCGGCCAGATGGGCCGGAATGCCCACAAACAGGTAGGCCGGCAGGGAAATCAGCCCGCCGCCTCCCGCCACGGAATCCACAAAGCCCGCCAGAAACACCAGCGGACACACCACCAGGCAGGTGGTCAGAAAATGCTCCACCGCCGTCACCCCCGTTCCGCCGCCTGCCGCAGCAAGGCGATCTCCGCGGCGTAGCCCGGCAGCTCGTTGGGGGTCTCCAGACAGAAGGGCAGGTCCCGCAGGGCCGGATGGCACACCACCCGGGTCAGGGCCTCCAGGCCGATCTCCCCCTGTCCGATCTTCTCGTGGCGGTCCTTCCGGGCGCCCCGGGGGTTTTTGCTGTCGTTGAGATGGACGGCCTTCAGCCGCTCCAGACCGATCACCCGGTCAAACTCCTCCAGCACCCCGTCCAGATCGCCGATGATGTCATAGCCGCCGTCGGAGACGTGGCAGGTGTCCAGGCAGACGCCCATTTTGTCCTGCAGCTCCACCCGGTCCAGAATGGCCCGCAGCTCTTCAAACCGGCCGCCCACCTCGCTGCCCTTGCCCGCCATGGTCTCCAGCAGCACGGTGGTGGTCTGGTCCGGCGTCAGAATGGTGTTGAGGGTGTCGGCGATGAGGGCAATGCCCGTCTCCACCCCCTGGCCCACGTGGCTGCCGGGGTGGAAGTTGTAGTACTGGCCCGGCAGGAATTCCATGCGCCGCAGATCGTCGGCCATGGTCTCCCGGGCGAAGGTGCGGGTGTCCTCCGAGGCGGAGCAGGGGTTCAGGGTGTAGGGCGCGTGGGCAATGACCTTCGCGAAGCCCTCCCGGGCCATCAGCTCCCGCAGCGCCGCCGCGTCCGCCGGATCGATGGCCTTGGCCCGGCTGCCCCGGGGATTGCGGGTGAAAAACTGGAAGGTGTCCGCTCCGATCTCCAGAGCCGTCCGGCCCATGGCCAGAAAGCCGTCGGAGGAGGACAGGTGACAGCCAATGTGCAGCATATTCGTTTCTCCTTTGCAGGTATCAGTCTCCGGTTCAGTGTATCACGATGCCGGAAGCCTGGCAAGGGCAAAAACAGCCGCCGCGCGGGAGGCGCGGCGGCTGTTTCTCAGTAAGCGGAGATGTCCAGGGACTCGTCGTCGGTTCCCTTTTCAATGGACCGGATCACCACCGTGTATTTCAGCTCCGGACTCACCTCCACGGTGACCCGGTCCCCCACCCGATGGCCCATCAGCGCCCGGCCCACCGGGGATTCCTTACTGATCAGGCCCTTCAGAGCGTCCTGGCGCAGGGTGGTGACAATGCGGATGGTCATCTCCTGGCCCATCTTCTCGTTGAGGAAGGTCACCCGGTCAAACAGGCCCACCCCCTCGTCCTCCCGCACCTCAATGACTCTGGCGGTGCGGATCATCCGCTCCAGGTAGCGGATGCGGCTGTCATTCCGGTTTTTGGCCTGCTTGGCGCACTTGTACTCGTAGTTCTCGCTGAGATCGCCGAAGGCCCGGGTGGTCTGCACCTCCTCAATCAGCTTGGGACGCAGCTCCCGCACCCGGTAGTCGATCTCCTCCTGCATTTTTCTGATGTCAACTTCCGTCAGTTCGTCATACATGGTTCAATACTCCAATTCCGAATCAAAAACCCCGTTGGTAAGGGCATCCAGCACGCCGCCCTCGAACTCCACATTGAAGGGCACGATCATGTAGGTGTTGGCGGCGATGCGGGAGATGGCGGCATCCAGGGCGTAGGCCACGCCGGACAGCACGTCCAGAATGCGGCCCATGGGCGCCCGGTCCACGCCCTCCAGATTGAGAATCACCGTCATGCCCGATTTCAGCTCCTCCGCCACGGCAGGCACGTCCTCCAGCCGCTTGGGCTGGGCAATGATCACCCGCAGCCGGGTGGTGGCCCGGACGCTGAATTCCCGGTCGCTGCGGGGCGCACGGCCCCCCTCCGGCCGCGCCCAGGCGGCGCTCATGTCCTCGTCCTCATCCCTGCCGGTCCAGCGCTTCCATCTCTCCATCAGTTCCATGTTTTCCGCCTGTCCTTCCCCCGTGATTGCCGCCCATTATAGCACGCTTCCCCTGTCCGGAAAACCCTGATTTTGGCGGCTTACAGCAATTTTTCCCAGTCCTCCTGCCGGAAGCCCACCAGCACGGCCTCCTCCGTCACCAGAATGGGCCGCTTCACCAGCATCCCGTCGGAGGCCAGCAGCGCCAGCTGCTCCTCCTCGCTCATCTCCGGCAGCCGGGCGGACAGCCCCAGGGCCCGGTACTGCTGGCCGCTGGTGTTGAACAGCTTCTTCAGGGGCAGGCCGCTCTTTTTCCACCACTGCCGCAGCTCCTCCGCCGCGGGGGGCTGCTCCTTCACGTCCCGGACCTCAAAGGCCGCGCCCCGCTCCTCCAGGAGCTTCCGGGCCTTTTTGCAGGTAGAGCACTTCGTATAGCAGACAAACAGCATGATCTTCTTCCTCCCTGTCAGTTTTTGTGCTGCTCCCAGTATAGCAGAGGGAGCGAAAAAACAAAATCCCCCTTTGCTATTTTTTCAAACGGGTATATAATACAAAAAACTGAACCTTTTCCACAGGAGGCCTGTTATGAAAACTGCCATCGTCATGGAGGGCGGCGCCCTCCGCACCATATATTCCGCCGGCGTCTGCGACGCCCTGCTGGACGCGGACCTGATGCCGGACTACTTTGTGGGCGTGTCCGCCGGGGCGGCCTACGGCGTGTCCTACCTGTCCCGGCAGAAGCGGCGGAACCTGCAGATCGTCTGCAACTACGCCAACGACCGCCGCTACATGGGCATCGGCAACCTGCTGAATCCGAAAAACCGCTCCTATTTCGGCCTGGACTTCTCCTACCGGGAGATTCCCGACCACCTGATCCCCTTCGACTACGACGCCCTGGCCCGGTATCCCGGCGAGGCGGAGGCGGTGGTCACCAATCTGGACACCGGCAGGGCGGACTACCTGCCCATTGACCGGGGCCACGATCCGGAGGGCATCCTGCAGGCCACCTGCGCCATGCCCTTGCTGTTCCCCATCTACCACATCCACGGCCAGCCCTATCTGGACGGCGGCTGCGCCGACCCCATCCCCTACCAGCGGGCCTTCGACCGGGGCTGCGACCGGGTGGTGGTGATTCTGACCCGGGAGCGGAGCTACGTCCGCCGCCGGGAGAAAACCGAGGGACTCATTGAGCACCATTACCGGAACTACCCCAACTTTGTGGCCGCCATGCGCCGCCGGACGGAGGACTACAACCGGTGCCGGGAACGGCTGTTTCAGCTGGAGCGGGAGGGCCGGGTGCTGGTGCTCTCGCCGGAGTCCACCGCCGGGTATTCCCGGACGGAGAAGGACGTGGAAAAGATCCGCGCCCTGTGGCAGAACGGCTACTTCGACGGCCGCCGCATGGTGGCTGCCATCCGCACCTTCTGGGGGCAGGACGTGCTGTAAAGACACTTCCCCCGCTTTCTGTCCGCTGTCAAAAGCCTCCCCTGGCTGGGGAGGCTTTTTTGTGGAAATCCACAGATTTTACACAGATTTAACATGAACCGGAAAATCCCATCTTTTCGACGCCGGATTTTACATATATAATACAAGTGTATGTGCAATGTAAAAGACCTGTAATCTCTGTCAAAGGAGCGTAAGAGCATATCATGGATATTTTCTCTCTGCTGACTCTGTGCGGCGGTCTGGCGTTCTTCCTCTTCGGCATGCACACCATGTCCAAGAGCCTGGAAAAGATGGCCGGCGGCAAGCTGGAGCGCACCTTACGGAAGATGACCTCCAGCCCCGTGAAAAGCCTTCTGCTGGGCGCCGGCATCACCATTGCCATCCAGTCCTCCTCCGCCATGACGGTGATGCTGGTGGGTCTGGTAAACTCCGGCGTCATGGAGCTGGGCCAGACCATCGGCGTGATCATGGGCTCCAACGTGGGCACCACCCTGACGGCGTGGATTCTGTCCCTGTCGGGGCTGGAGTCCGGCAACGTGTGGATTCAGCTGCTGAAACCGGAGAATTTCTCCCCCGCCTTCGCTCTGGTGGGCATCATTCTGATCATGGCCTCCAAAAAGCCCAAGCGCCGGGATATCGGCAACATCCTGGTGGGCTTCTCCATCCTGATGTACGGCATGGAGCTGATGAAGGCCGCCATGGCGCCTCTGGCGGATATGCCGGAATTCGAGACGCTGCTCACCGCCTTCAACAACCCCCTGCTGGGCGTGCTGGTGGGCGCGGTGTTCACCGGCGTCATCCAGTCCTCCGCCGCCTCCGTGGGCATTCTCCAGGCCCTGTCCCTCACCGGCAGCCTCAGCTTCGGCATGGCCATCCCCATCATCATGGGCCAGAACATCGGCACCTGCGTCACCGCCGTGCTGTCCTCCATCGGCGTCAACCGCAACGCCAAGCGGGTGGCCATGGTCCACATCTCCTTCAACCTCATCGGCACCACCGTGTGCCTGATCCTGTTCTACGGCGGCAACCTGCTGTTTGACTTCGCCTTCCTGGACCGCACCATTGACGCCGTGGGCATCGCCTTCTGCCACACGGTGTTCAACCTGTTCACCACCGCCATTCTGTTCCCGTTCACGCGCCAGCTGGAAAAGCTGGCGTGCTGGGCGGTGAAATCCGAGACCAAGGCCCAGAGCTTCGCCTTCCTGGACCCCCGCCTGCTGCGGACCCCCACCATGGCCGTCAGCGAGTGCACCGCCATGACGAACCGCATGGCCCAGACCACCCACGAGATGCTGCTGTTGTCCCTGCAGCAGCTGTGGGATTACTCCCCCGCCCGGGAGGCGGAGATTCTTTCCAGCGAGGACAAGCTGGATATCTACGAGGACCGGCTGGGCAGCTTCCTGGTGGAAGTCTCCCGCCACAGCATGACCGGCGCCACCAGCCGGGAGGTCTCCCGGCTGCTGCGGGCCATCAACGACTTCGAGCGCATCGGCGACCACGCCCTGAACATTCAGGAGTCCGCCCAGGAGCTGCGGGACAAGGAGCTGAACTTCTCCGACGCCGCCCGGGACGAGCTGAAGGTGCTGGTGTCCGCCCTGACGGATACCCTGGACCGCACCTTCGCCAGCTTCCAGGAAAACGATCCCCGGTCCGCCGCCCACGTGGAACCCATGGAGGAGACCATCGACCGCCTGACGGAGGAGATGCGCCTGCGCCACACCGAGCGGCTCCAGAGCGGACGGTGCACCATTCAGCTGGGCTTCGTGCTCAACGACCTGCTGACCAACATGGAGCGGGTGTCCGACCACTGCTCCAACGTGGCCCTGTGCGTCATCGAGGCGGCGGACAACTCCATCGACCCCCACGCCTACGTGCAGGACCTGCGGGCCAACGGCACCACCTTCGCCGACGAGCTGCGGGAGGACATGAACCGCTACCGCCTGCCCCGGAACTGACCTGTTTTTGAAACCGGCTGAGGCTCTGTCTCAGCCGGTTTATTCATGTATATACACTTCATTTCATTCCATTATGCATGCATATTCCCGGAATGTCAGGATTTTCGCCTGCATAATCACATTTTTTGGTTAATATTTATTCACTTTTCTCTGCAAAACCATTGACATCCGCCCGGGGAAGTGGTATGGTAGCCATATTCTGAAGGGGACCTGTTTTTCCCGTTCCCCAACTTGTCTGTCCGCCCGGCAGGGCGGCTCGCAAAATCCATACGTAAAGGAAGATTCGTTATGAAGAAGTTTCTGAGCATGGCTCTGGCCCTGACCATGGCCCTGAGCCTGGCCGCCTGCGGCGGCAACAGCACCTCCGGCAGCTCCGCCGCTCCCGCCGCCCCCGCGGCTTCCTCCGCAGCCTCCTCCGCCGCCGCTCCCGCGGCCCCCGAGCTGAAGACCGTGGAAGCCGGCAAGCTGATCATGTCCACCAACGCCCAGTTCCCTCCCTATGAGATGGTGGCCGACAACGGCTCCTTCGAGGGCATTGACGTGGAGGTGGCTCAGGCCATCGCCGAAAAGCTGGGTCTGGAGCTGGTGATCGATGACATGGACTTTGACGCCGCGCTGCTGGCTGCCCAGCAGGGCAAGAGCGACATGGTCATGGCCGGCGTCACCGTCAACGAGGAGCGTCTGCAGGTGATGGAGTTCTCCGACTCCTACGCCAACGGCGTGCAGGTGGTCATCGTTCCCGAGAACTCCGACATCGCCTCTGTGGATGACCTGTCCAATGACAAGATGATCGGTACCCAGCGCGGCACCACCGGCTACATCTACTGCTCCGACACCGTGGAGAACGGCGGCTACGGCGAAGACCATGTGACCGCTTATGACGACGGCGCCACTGCTGTTCAGGCCCTGATCAACGGTCAGGTGGACGCCGTGGTCATCGACAACGCCCCCGCTCAGGAGTATGTGAAGGCCAACCCCGGTCTGAAGATTCTGGACACCGAGTTCACCAATGAGGACTACGCCATCGGCATGGCCAAGGGCAACACCGCCCTGCTGGAGGCCATCAACGGCGCGCTGGCCGAGCTGACCGCTGACGGCACCCTGCAGTCCATCGTGGACAAGTACATCCCCGCCGAATAATTCCGGTTTTACATGCTGCGTCCGAAGGGAGCGGCCCAACTGCGGGCCGCCCCTTTCGTTGTCATTTTCAGTAAGACAGAGAGAGGAGAATGTCTGTGAACTGGGCACAGCTTTATGCTGAACTGTCCGCGCAGTTGAAGGCCGGCGGTGACCTGACCTTCTGGCAGGACTTTTTCGTAAGCTTCTACAAGGCTTTCATCGAGGGGAATCGCTGGCAGCTCTATCTGCGGGGCGTCGGCTCCACCCTGAAGGTCACTGTTCTGGCGCTGCTGATGGGCGTGGCTCTGGGCGTGCTGGTGGCAGTGATCCGGACTGCCCACGACCAGCAGCGCCCCGGCCGTCACAACCCCATTCTGGGACTGTTCAACTTCGTCTGCCAGATCTACACCACGGTCATTCGCGGCACCCCCATGATCGTACAGATGCTGATCATGGGCAGTGTGGTGTTTGCCAGCAGTCGGAATTTCACCGTCATCGGCACCATCGCCCTGGGCATCAACTCCGGCGCCTACGTGGCGGAAATTGTCCGGGCGGGCCTGATGAGCGTGGACGTGGGCCAGAGCGAAGCGGGCCGGTCCCTGGGGCTGGGCTATGTGGACACCATGCGGTTCATCATCATCCCCCAGGCCTTCAAAAACATTCTCCCAGCTCTGGGCAATGAGTTCATCACCCTGTTCAAGGACACCGCCCTCATCACCACCATCGGCGGCAAGGAGCTGCTCTACGCCGCCCAGGCGGTGGGCGCCAAGACCTACAGCGTCATGTTCCCCTATCTGGGCGTGGCGCTGATCTACCTGCTGCTGGTCATGGTCATGACCTGGCTGCAGGGTAAGCTGGAAAGGAGGCTGCGCGAAAGTGATCGACGTTAAACATCTTACCAAGGCTTTCGGCGACCACGTGGTGCTGGATGACATCTCCGAGCACATCTCCCCGGGCGAAAAAGTGGTGGTCATCGGCCCCTCCGGCTCCGGCAAGTCCACCTTCCTGCGGTGCCTGAATCTGCTGGAAACGCCCACCTCCGGCGACATCACCTTTGACGGCACCGTCATCACCGACCCCAAGGCGAACATCAACGCCATCCGCCGCCAGATGGGCATGGTGTTCCAGCATTTCAACCTGTTCCCCAACATGACCATCCGGAAGAACATCACCCTCTCCCCCGTCCGCACCGGCCTGATGAAGCAGGACGAGGCGGACGCCGAGGCAGTGAAGCTGCTGGAGCGGGTGGGCCTGGCGGACCGCATCGACTCCTACCCCGCCCAGCTGTCCGGCGGCCAGAAGCAGCGCATCGCCATCGTCCGTGCCCTGGCCATGCGGCCCAAGGTGATGCTGTTTGACGAGCCTACCTCCGCCCTGGACCCGGAGATGGTGGGCGAGGTGCTGGAAGTCATGAAGCAGCTGGCCGACGAGGGCATGACCATGGTGGTGGTGACCCACGAGATGGGCTTCGCCCGGGAAGTGGGCAGCCGGGTGCTGTTCATGGACGGCGGACACATCATGGAGCAGAACGAGCCTCACGAGTTCTTCGCCCACCCCCAGTGCGAGCGCCTCAAGACCTTCCTGGACAAGGTACTGTAAATTCTCAGGGGCGGCCCGATTCCGGGCCGCCCTTTTGTTACCGTTTTGTGGTGATTTCCGCCGGCCCGTCAGCTATGATGGGGCCAAATCCTTTTTCGGAGGTGCGCCATGAAGCGACTGCTGCCCCTGTTGCTGTCCCTGACATTGCTGTGCGCCGGCTGCGGCGCGCCCGCCCCCTCCGGCGGCAGCCCATCGGCGCCTCCGGCGGAGAGCAGCGGTCCCGCCCCGGAGTCCTCCGGGGAAGCTGCCGTACCCGGCCAGACACCCGAAACGGACCATCTGCCGGAGACTGACCCTCTGCCGGAGGCGGACAGCGATCCGGCGGAAAGCTACACCCTGGACAAGGCCTTCACCACCGGCGGCCGGGAGCTGACGGCGCGCCTCCACGGCACCATCGACCGGACCGACGGCTGCGAGCGCTGCGGAGTCTACAAAATCGAAGTTCTGGAGGGGGAGACGGTTCTCCAAACGCTGCTGGTGAAGGACGCCATCGACGCCGCCTGCGCTGCCGCTGGCACGGAAAACTACGGCGACGAGGACCGCACCAACTATTTCACCATCGACAGCGGGCTGGCGCTGGAGGACCTGAACTTCGACGGCTGCCCGGACCTGCGGCTCATTCAGGCACTGGGAACGGTGAACGCCTCCTGGCTCTGCTGGCTGTGGGAGCCGGAGAATTCCCGGTTTTCCTACGCCTTTGAGCTGGTGGGTTTCGAGCTGACCGCGGACCCGGAAACCCGGCAGATCATCACCCAGGCCCGGGACGGCTGGGGCCTCTACTACACCGACTGCTACCAATACAACAGCGGCGCCGGGAAGCTGCTGCACGTGGGACAGATGGTGGAGAATTTCTGTCTGGAGGAGGCCGCGGAGCCGGAGGACGCGCTGGTGTCCGTGTGGGAGTACCTGCCCAACGTGAGCGTGGAGCTGAAATACGCCACCGCCGACAACTTCACCGGCCAGGTGATCTATGACAGCGCCGACGCCCGGCTGCGGCTGGGCACGCTGCGGAAGCTGCAGAAGGCCCAGGACCGGCTGGGCGCGGAGGGCTACCGCCTGCTGATCTGGGACGCCTACCGTCCCCCGGAGGCCCAGTGGAAGCTGTGGGAGCTGTGCCCGGACCCCAATTTCGTGTCGGACCCCAACCGGGGCTTCTCCCGTCACAGCCGGGGCAGCACGGTGGACGTGACGCTGGTGACCCTGGACGGCGAGGCGGTAGAGATGCCCTCCGGGTTTGACGAGTTCTCCCCTCTGGCGGACCGGGATTACAGCGACGTGTCCGACACCGCCCGGGCCAACGCGGAGCGGCTGGAGCAGGCCATGACCGCCGCCGGCTTCCGGGGCTATGACAAGGAGTGGTGGCACTACTCCGACACCACGGATTACCCGGTGATTCAATAAGCAAAAGAGTGGCTTTCCCGAAAGGGAAAGCCACTCTTTTGCTCTTATTTCAGCGTCACTACCGTGACGCCACTCTCGCCTGTTCCCACCGGCTGTCGCCGGCGGGAGCCCTTTTCCATTTCATCGCGACGGGCGGAGTAAATCCGCCCTGCGGCAAGGTTTTGCTGCGCAAAACGCTTGGACGCCGCTTCCGCGGCGGGGCGGCGAAGGCTCACTTCAGCGTCACTACCGTGACGCCACTCTCGCCTTCGCCGTAGACCCCCAGGCGGAAGCTTTTCACAGCCTTGTTCCGCCGCAGGATGTCGTGGACGGCCTTCCGCAGCGCCCCCGTGCCCTTGCCGTGGATGATGGTGACCGTCTCCAGACGGCCCATGACGGCGCTGGACAGGAACGTCTCCACCACCGCCTCCGCCTCGATGGTCTCCAGACCCCGGATATCCAGCTCCGACGCAGCGGCGGACCGCAGCGGCTGGCCCGCCCCCCGCTTCACGGACACGGCGGGCTTTTTGCCCTTCTTCTCCGGCTCCTCAATGAGCCGCACCTCGTCGGCCTTCACCGTCATTTTCAGCACGCCGGCCTTCAGCTGCAGCGACCCGTCCTTGTTGACGGCCACCACCTCCGCCGGCTGGCGGACGCCGGGCAGCTCCACCAGATCCCCGGTGCGGATGGGACGGCTGGGCTTGGGAATGGGCTCCCGCTCCTGGGACCGGACTCCCACGGCGGCCTCCGCCTCGTTCAGCTGGCGGCGCAGCTCCGCCCGGGCCTCGTTTTCGTTCTCCACCCGGGCCATCCGGGCCTGCTGCTTCTGCATCTCCGTCAGCTGGGCAAACACGCTGTCCGCCGTCTGGCGGGCGTCCTTCAGGATGCGGCGGGCCTCCGCCTCGCCCTTGCTGCGGGCATTCTCCTTGGCCCGCTCCATCTGCTCCCGGAACTCCCGGGCCTTGCGGGCGTCCTCCTCCCGCCGCAGGTACAGCCTGTCCACCTCCTGCTGCTTCTTCTCCAGGGCCTGGCGCTTGGCCTCCAGCTGGGTGAGAACATCCTCAAATCGGACGCTCTCGCCGCTCATCTGCTTCTGGGCATCGTCGATGACGTCCTCCGGCAGACCCAGCCGCCGGGAGATGGCAAAGGCGTTGGACTTGCCGGGAATGCCGATCAGCAGCCGGTAGGTGGGGCACAGGGTCTCCACGTCAAACTCGCAGGAGGCGTTCTCCACCCCCGCCGTGGTCATGGCGAAGGTTTTCAGCTCCGCGTAGTGGGTGGTGGCGGCCACCTTGGCCCCCGCCTGCCGCACCCGCTGGATGACGGCAATGGCCAGAGCCGCGCCCTCCACCGGGTCCGTGCCGGCGCCCAGCTCGTCAAACAGCACCAGGGAGCGGCTGTCCGCCTCCTGCAGAATGGCCACAATATTCACCATATGCGCCGAAAACGTGGACAGGCTCTGCTCAATGCTCTGCTCATCGCCCACGTCCGCCAGGATGCCCCGGAACACGGACACGGCGCTGCGGTCCCCGGCGGGAATCTGCAGGCCGCACTGGGCCATGAGGCACAGCAGCCCCAGGGTTTTCAGGCTGACGGTCTTGCCGCCGGTGTTGGGGCCGGTGATCACCAGGGTGTCGAAGGTGGCGCCCACCTCGATGTCGATAGGCACGGCCCTGGCCTGGTCCAGCAGGGGGTGCCGGGCCTTCCGCAGGGTCACGCTGCCGTCCCGGCGGATCTCCGGCCGGACGCAGTTCAGCTTGTAGGACAGCTGGCCCCGGGCGAAAATCAGGTCCAGGTGCACCAGGGCGTCATAGTCCCACCGGATATCCTCCCGGTGGTCCGCCGCGGCAGCGGACAGCTCCGCCAGAATCCGGTCGATCTCCTTTTTCTCCTTGGCCTGCAGCTCAATGTATTCGTTGTTGGCCTGCACCACCCCCATAGGCTCCACAAACACCGTGGCGCCGGAGGCGGACACATCGTGAATCAGGCCGGGCATGTCGCCTTTGTGCTCCGCCTTCACCGGCACCACAAACCGGCCGTCCCGCTGGGTGATGATGCTCTCCTGCAAAATTTTGGAGTAGGAGGGGGAGGACACAATGCGCTGGAGAATCTGGCGGCTCTTGGCCTGGGCCGCCCGCATGTGGCGGCGGATGTCCGCCAGCTCCGGGGAGGCGGTGTCGGCAATGGTGTCCTCGTCCAGAATGGAGGACTTGATGCGGTCCTCCAGGAAGCGGTTGCCGTGGAGGGACAGAAACAGGTGGTCGATGGCGGTTTTTTCCGCCGCGTCGTCGTTGAAGTACTCCCGGGCACGGCGGGCGCAGGTCAGCAGTCCCGCGATGGTCAGCAGCTCCCGGGTGTTGAGGCTGCCGCCCCGGTCCGCCCGGTCCAGGGCCTCCGCCACCGGCTTCACCCCGGAAAAGGAGGGGCTGCCCCGCAGGCCGATCATGATGCGGGCGGCCTCCGTCTGGTCCTGCAGCCGCTCCACCTCCTCCGCCTCCGTCTCCGGCCGGATGGTCCGCGCCCGGCGCTTGCCCTCCTCGCTGACGGCCAGCTGGGCCAGCAGCTCCAGCACCCGGGGCAGTTCCAGCGTCCGGATGGATTTTTCAAACAATTCGCTCATAGTCGCCTCCTATCAAGGGCAGTCCCTTTACAAAGTGGAATATCAATACAATTTTCTACAAAATGTAATCTATTTCGACGGAATTTCCGGAGGCAGCAGGCTCTTGTAGTAGTCCAGGGACCGGAAGCCCCGCTCCAGCTGGGCCGCCGTGAAGGCCTCCGCCGCGGCGCCCAGCCGCCCCAGCGGCTCCGGCCCCAACGTGAAGGAGTAGAGCCGCCTGGGATCGCCGTAGAGGATATGCCGCAGCGCCCGCAGAGAGTCCCGGCACAGCGGCAGGGACAACCCCGACTCCTGCCGCCCGCACCCGACGCACCGCAGCACCCCCTGCACCACGTCCAGCATGGGCCGCTCCGGTTCCTCCCGGCCGCAGTAGGCACAGCTGTCCGCCAGAGGCTCGTAGCCCGCCAGGCACAGCAGCCGCAGCTCAAAGGCGGCCTTGGCAAGGGCTTCCCCTTTCCGCAGCGTGTCCAGGGCGTACAGCCCGTTGAGCAGGTGGCTCAGCAGCGCCGGGGCGCCCTCACCCTCGGCGGTCACCGCCTCGGTAAGCTCAGCGAAGTAGCACCCCAGGGCCAGCCGGGTCAGGTCCGTCCGCAGCCCGTCAAACAGGGCGATGGTGGCCCCCTCGTTGGCGTAGTACCAGTCCCCCTTGCGGTAGAGGGTCCACTCGGAGTAGGCCAGAGGCTGGGCCGCCGCCGCGAAGCGGCAGGACTTCCGCCGGACGCCCCGGGCGATGACGGGAATTTTCCCCAGGTCCGGCGTCAGCAGCGTCAGGATTTTGTCCGCCTCCTTCGTCTCAGTCTCCCGGAGGACGGCGCCTTTTGTCACGGTATAGGGCGTTGCGGCCATAGCGCCTCCTTTGATGTACGGGCGGTATCCCGCCCTACGCGGTAAGCTCCGCCGTCGGGGCCGCCGCCTGCCGGTACAGCAGGTAGAACACCGGCGCTCCCGTGGCGCGGAACAGCTCCCACGCGGTCTGCGCAGTCATCCCCATCACCTCACGGACAGGATGGCTGTTTTTGTCGAAAGTTATCCGTGGAGATTGTTTCCTTACGTCTCGTCGTAGCCGAAGGAGCGGACGTAGTTGGCGTTCTCCCGCCAGTTCTCCTTCACCTTCACCCAGGTCTCCAGATAGACCTTGGTGCCCATGAATTTCTCCATGTCGTGGCGGGCCAGGGTGCTGATCTTTTTCAGCATGGCCCCCTGCTTGCCGATGATGATGCCCTTGTGGCTGGCCTTTTCGCAGTAGATGGTGGCGTCCACGTCCACCACGCCGGAGTCCCGCTCGGAGAAGCGGGTGATCTCCACCGCCGTGCCGTGGGGAATCTCCTTGTCCAGGCACAGCAGCAGCTTCTCCCGCAGCAGCTCACCCATCACCTGCCGCTCCGGCTGGTCGCTGGTCATGTCGTCGGGGAACAGCTGGGGGCCCTCCTGGGCGTATTTGGACAGCTCCCGCATCAGATCGTCCAGGCCGTCGCCGGTGTGGGCGGAGATGGGGATGATGGCGTCAAAGCCGTCCCACGCCTCGTTGTAGGCGGCAATCACCGGCAGCAGCTGGTCCGGCTCCACGGTGTCGATTTTGTTGATGCACAGGATGCAGGGCAGCTTCTCCTCCCGGATGCGGTCGATGAGGGCCTGCTCCGGGCCGCCCACATGGGCGATGGGCTCCACCAGCAGCAGCGCGCAGTCCACGTCGGAGAGGCTGGCGGTGATGACCTTCACCATGTAGTCTCCCAGGGCGGTTTTGGGCTTGTGGAGGCCCGGGGTGTCCATCAGCACGTACTGGGTGTCATCCCGGTTCACCACGCCGCAGATGCGGTTGCGGGTGGTCTGGGCCTTGTTGGAGACGATGGCCACCTTTTCTCCCACCAGGGCGTTGGTGAGGCTGGATTTGCCCACGTTGGGGCGGCCGCAGACGGTGACCATGGCGGTCTTCTGGATGTTGGACATAAGATGATCCTCAACTTTCTTTATTTGATATTGAGCAATATGTGATTGCGCCCGTCCGGGCGCGGGGGAGTAGGTTTTCCGCACCGAAGCCGGTGGGGGATTCGGCCATTGCCGGAGGATGCGCCGCTTTCGGCGCGGGAAATTGCCGGGACCCCGGCGGGGATGCGGACCACCGTCGCGGCGATACGATTCCCGGCCCCGTTGGGGCCGGGAATCGTACTGCCGCGACGGTGGTTCCGGGAAGCCGCAGCCTTCGCTGCATCCCCCGGGCACCCGGACGGGTGCATTCCCCACACCGGGTCAGGTGCATTCCCGCCGGGGTCCCGGCGCCAACTCTCACCGCCGCAAGACTTTCTTCAGATACTTCCCGGTGTAGCTCTCCGGGCACTCCGCCACCGCCTCCGGCGTGCCGGCGCAGACGATGTTTCCGCCGCCGTCGCCGCCTTCAGGCCCCAGGTCAATCACCCAGTCGGCGCACTTGATGACGTCCAGGTTGTGCTCGATGACCACCACGGTGTTGCCGCCGTCCACCAGCCGCTGCAGCACCTCCAGCAGCCGCTTCACGTCCTCGGCGTGGAGGCCGGTGGTAGGCTCGTCCAGAATATAGATGGTGCCGCCGGTGGCGATCTTGCTCAGCTCCGTGGCCAGCTTCACCCGCTGGGCCTCGCCGCCGGACAGCTCCGTGGAGGACTGGCCCAGCTTCACGTAGCCCAGACCCACGTCGCACAGGGTCTGCATTTTGCTGCCGATTTTGGGGATGCTGCGGAAGAACTCGCAGGCCTGCTCCGCCGTCATGTCCAGCACCTCGGCGATGTTTTTCCCCTTGTAGCGGACCTCCAGGGTCTCCCGGTTGTAGCGGCTGCCCTTGCACACCTCGCAGGGCACGAAGATATCCGGCAGGAAGTGCATCTCGATTTTCAACAGTCCGTCACCGGAGCAGGCCTCGCAGCGGCCGCCCCGGACGTTGAAGCTGAACCGGCCCGGGCCGTAGCCCCGGCTCTTGGCCTCCTGGGTCTGGGCGAACAGGGCGCGGATGTCGTCAAACACGCCGGTGTAGGTGGCGGGGTTGGACCGTGGCGTCCGGCCGATGGGACTCTGGTCGATGCCCACCACCTTGTCCAGGCGCTCAATGCCCTCCACCGCGGCGCACTTGCCGGGCCGGACCTTCATGCGGTTCAGGGAGGCCCCCAGCTTTTTGAACAGAATCTCGTTCACCAGAGAGGACTTTCCGCTGCCGGACACGCCGGTGACCACGGTGAAGGTCCCCAGGGGGAACTGCACGTCAATGTTTTTCAGGTTATTCTCCCGGGCGCCCCGGACGGTGAGGAACCTGCCGTTCCCCGGCCGGCGGGAGGCGGGCACCTCAATGCGCCGGGCGCCGGACAGGTACTGGCCCGTCAGGGAGTCGGGGTTGGCCATCACCTCCTCCGGCGTGCCCGCCGCCACCACTTCGCCGCCGTGGACGCCGGCGCCGGGGCCGATGTCAATGAGGTAGTCGGCGGCACGCATGGTGTCCTCGTCATGCTCCACCACCAGCAGCGTGTTGCCCAGGTCCCGCAGGTGCTTCAGGGTGTCCAGCAGCTTGTCATTATCCCGCTGGTGGAGGCCGATGGAGGGCTCGTCCAGAATATACAGCACCCCCATCAGCGACGAGCCGATCTGGGTGGCCAGCCGGATGCGCTGGCTCTCGCCGCCGGAGAGCGTGGCGGCGGAGCGGCTCAGCGTCAGGTAGCTCAGGCCCACGGACTGCAGGAACCCCAGCCGGTTCCGGATTTCCTTCAGAATCCGGTCGGCAATGAGGTGCTGCTGCTCCGTCAGGGTCAGCCGCTCCACAAAGTCCAGCTCGTCCACCACGGACATGGTGGTAAAGTCGTGAATGTTCATCTCCCCCACCGTCACCGCCAGGGACTCCTTCCGCAGCCGGCGGCCCTTGCAGACGGGGCAGGGACACTCCGCCATGGTCTCCTCCAGCTCCCGCTTGGAGGCGTCGCTCTGGGTCTCCAGATACCGCCGCTCCAGGTTGTTGCAGATGCCCTCAAAGGCCTGGTGCAGCACGCCCTTGCCCCGGGGCTGGTCATAGTGGAGGTCCAGCTTCTCGTCGCCGGTGCCGTAGAGGACGATGTTCCGCACCTCCTCGGACAGGTCCTTCCAGGGGGTGTTGAGGGAGAAGTGATACTTTTTGGCCAGGGCGTCGAAGTACATGCGGGAGATGCCGTCGGAGCGGATGTTGCCCCAGCCGCTGGCCTGGATGGCGCCGCCCAGAATGGACTTCTCCTTGTCCGGCACCACCAGGTCCGGGTCCACCTTCTGCTGGCTGCCCAGGCCCGTGCAGGTGGGGCAGGCGCCGAAGGGGTTGTTGAAGGAGAACATCCGGGGCGTCAGCTCCTCGATGGAGATGCCGCAGTCCTCGCAGGCGTAGTTCTGGGAGAAGGTCAGGTCCTGCTCCTCCCGCAGCAGGTTCACCGTCACCAGGCCGCCGGTGAGGCCGGAGGCGGTCTCCACAGAGTCCGTCAGCCGCTGGCGGATGTCCGGGCGGATGATGATCCGGTCCACCACGATCTCGATGGTGTGCTTTTTGTTCTTCTCCAGGCTGATGTCCTCGTCCAGCTCGTAGAGGGAGCCGTCCACCCGCACCCGGACGTAGCCGGACTTCCGGGCGTTTTCAAACACCTTGGCGTACTCGCCCTTCTTGCCCCGCACCACCGGCGCCATCACCTGAATGCGGGTGCCCTCCGGCAGGGACAGCACCTGGTCGATGATCTGGTCAATGGTCTGCTGGCGGATTTCCTTTCCGCATTTGGGGCAGTGGGGGGTGCCCACCCGGGCCCACAGCAGCCGGAGATAGTCGTAAATCTCCGTCACCGTGCCCACGGTGGAGCGGGGGTTTTTGCTGGTGGTTTTCTGGTCGATGGAGATGGCGGGGCTGAGGCCGTCAATATAGTCCACGTCCGGCTTCTCCTTCTGGCCCAGGAACATCCGGGCGTAGGAGCTGAGGCTCTCCACGTACCGCCGCTGGCCCTCGGCGTAGATGGTGTCGAAGGCCAGGGAGGACTTGCCGGAGCCGGACAGGCCCGTCACCACCACCAGCTTGTCCCGGGGGATGGTGACATCAATGTTTTTCAGGTTGTTTTCCCGGGCGCCCTTGACGATGATTTTATCCTGCATAGCGATTTTGTCCTTTATACAATAATGTCTGCCGCCGTGCCCCCCACCAGGTTCAGCAGGTCCCGGGGAGACAGCTCCACGCTGGCGCCGATTTTGCCGCCGGAGATGTCGATGGTGTCAAAATTCAGGGCCGACGCATGGAGCACGGTGGGAAACTGTTTTTTCATGCCGATGGGGCTGCACCCGCCCCGGATATAGCCGGTGACGGCGTTGATCTCCGCCACGTGGAGCAGCTCAATGGACTTCTCCCCCACGGCTCTGGCGGCCTTTTTCAAGTCCAGATTCTCTGCCGCCGGCACCTCGAACACATAGATGCCCTTGGAGGCCCCCCGGGCCACCAGGGTCTTGAAGCTGCGGGCCGGGTCGATGCCCAGGGTCTGTGCCACGTGGAGGCCGTACTCCCGGCTGCCCATGGGGCCGTCCCCCTCCTCGTAGAAGCGGGCGGTGTAGGGGATTTTCTTCTGATCCAGAATCCGCATCACATTGGTTTTCTCGTCTTTTTTCTTTGCCATAGTCCTTACCTCAGAATGGTTACGCCCGCCAGCACGCAGACGATGCCTGCCGCCGTCAGGGCGGTGATAGGTTCACCGAATACCGCCGCGCCCACCAGCGCCGCCACCACCGGCTCCAGGCTGGCCATAATGGACGCCCGGCCCGCCTCCACCCGGGCAAGGCCCCAGGTGTAGAGCAGGTAGGAGAACACGGTGGAAAACACCACCAGCCCCGCCAGCGCCAGCCAATGGGTCGGCCCCATGGCCGTCAGCTCCGCCGGGCGCAGCAGCACCAGGGAGGCGGGCCCGGCAAACAGGAACGTCCACACGGTGACGGTCATGGCGCTGTAATGGGCCAGGGCGTACCGGCCGAAGACGCTGTACAGGGCGTAGAAGAACCCGGCCCCCAGCCCCAGCAGAACCCCCATGCCCGTGACGCTCAGCGTTCCGGAGAACACCCCGCACACGCAGGCGCAGCCCACCAGGGTCAGCGCCAGGGCCAGCAGCTTCTTTTTCGTAATGGGCTCCTTCCACAAAACGGCGGACAGCACCACCACAATGGCGGGGGCGGTGTACAGCAGGATGGAGGCCACCGCCAGGGAGCACACCTGCTGGCAGGAGAAATAGCACACGGTGAACATCACCACGCTGACCACGCCGGTGCCGAAAAAGTATTTCAGATGGGCCGGTTTCACCCGGAACACGCCGCGGTCCCGCACCGCGAAAATCAGGCACAGCAGCGCCATACCCCCCAGATTCCGCAGGGCCACGATGTTGGTAGCGGACACCCCCGCCTCCATCAGGTGCCGGTTCCACAGTCCTACCACGCCCCACAGGGACGCCGCCCCCAGAATGGCGGCGTAAGCGGCCCCCGGGGCAGTCTTCCGCGTTTCTTCCATGGTCAGTCCTCCCACACCGCGCCATTGCCGGAGGCGGTGTAATAGAATGTGTCGTTCTGGATGCACAGCACGATGTCCGGCCGGTGCTCCGTGATATAGTCCCGCAGGCTCATGTCCTCATAGTGCCGCAGGTCCAGGATGCGGGTCTCGTTGAAGGAGGCGTACAGCAGCGTCTCCAGGGCGTTGGTGAAGGAGTCGCCGAAAATCAGGACGTTGGGCAGCTCCGGCCGATGGGTCTCCAGCACCGTCTCGGCGAAGTCGCCGCCCATATAGAGATTGTAGGTAGTGGGCAGGTAGTCCGCCGCCGGCAGCACGAAGAGGGGCCTCTCCGAGGGCTGGCCGTTGTCGGTACGGGTGAAGGCCACCGGCTCCTTCTGGGCGGCGATCACCGCCTTCTCCGCGTTCTCCCAGCGGTTGTAGAGCTTCCGGTTCCGGGAGCCGATATAGGGGTAGGGCAGCTCCTGAAATTCCAGGTCCTCCTCCGCCAGCACCGGCAGGTCAAACCCCGCCGCCGTCAGGTCCTCCAGAATGGCCCGGTAGGCGGCGTAGGCGCCGTAGTAGTTGTAGTGGTGGTCCACGGCGGAATAGTACGCCGCCGGATTCCCCCGGGCGGCGTAGACCTGCCGCATGTCGAGGAACGTGACGCCCCGGTCCGCCAGGGCTTCGGCAAACACGGCGTCCGCCGTGTCCGCTTCCGCGGCGTGGCTGTTGAGGTAAGCCGGGAACCGGTCCTGGAAATACACCCGCTGCTCCGGGAAGCCCACGTAGCGGAACACGCCGCCGCATTCTTCAATGTGATCGTTCAGCTTGCCGAACCGGTCCGCCATGGGGCCGGCGGTGAGGCGGTAATCCGCCTCCGTGTACTCATCGAAGCTGAGCTTTGGCAGCAGCACCTCCTCCGTCACCACCACGTCGTTGACCACCGGCCGGCCCAGCAGGTTCATCTGCGCCCGGGTGTCGGCCATCAGCAGCGTGGTGCGGCCGGGGATGTGGTCCGACAGCCAGCTTTCAAACCGGCTGCCGTAGCCGCCGTCCCACAGCGTCTCCCAGTTCAGGTCCGGCCGGGCCGCCAGGGTGCGGTTTTCATAGTAGGCGCTGGTCTCCGCCCCGGACCAGAGCAGCACTCCCGCCGGAACCGCCAGGAAAAACGCCAGCAGCCCCAGCACGAAGCCCCAGTTCAGAATTTTCTTCATCATTTGTCTCCCTTCAGAACTGGAAATACAGGAACGAGCGGAAGGTGGAGCTCAGCAGCCGCACCACGGAGAAGGCCAGCAGGCACACCGCCAGCAGCTTCGGCCCCAGGGTCAGAAGCACGTCGGCGGCCAGGCTGTCGTCCGCCCGCCGGCCCAGCCGGTCCCGCAGCCAGTCCCGCACCGGCATGGCCGCCGGGATGGCGATCAGCAGCTCCCAGCGGAACTGCAGCAGGTAATACGTTCCCTCGCCGCTCCAGAGACCGCCGGGGGCGAAGCCGAACATGGCGGAGAGCATCTGCCCCACCTGGGCAAGGCTCCCGGACCGGAACAGCACCCAGCCCACGGTAATGGCCACCAGGGCGTAGGCGTGGCGCACCCCGGAGGGCAGCCGCTCCAGCCCGCCGCCGTAGAGAAACTTCTCCCCCAGCAGCAGCGCCGCGTAGTACAGCCCCCACAGCACGAAGTTCCAGGCCGCCCCGTGCCACAGGCCCGTCAGCAGCCACACCGCCAGCAGGTTCAGCGCCTGACGGCGGCGGGAGCAGCGGTTTCCCCCCAGGGGGATATACACGTAGTCCCGGAACCAGAAGGACAGCGTCCGGTGCCACCGCCGCCAGAACTCGGAGGCGGATTTCGCCATGTAGGGGTAGTTGAAGTTCTCCGGCAGCGCAAAGCCGAACACCCGGCCCAGGCCAATGGCCATGTCCGTGTAGCCGGAAAAGTCAAAGTACAGCTGCAGGGTGTAGGCCGCGGCCCCCAGCCACGCCAGCCCCACCGTCAGCCGGTCCCCGGCGGTAAAGGCGCCGTCAGCGATCTGGCCCAAAGCGTCGGCCAGCAGGACCTTCTTGGCAAGGCCAAAGCAGAACCGGGTGGCGCCCTCCGCAGCGTCGTGGGCAGTCTCCCGCCGGTCCGTCAGGACGGGGCCGAAGTCGCCGTAGCGGAGGATAGGGCCCTGGAGCAGCTGGGGGAAGAAGGCCATAAACAGCGTCACCTTGCCCAAATTCCGCTCCGGCGGGATGGTGCCCCGGTAGACGTCGGTCAGGTAGCCGATGGCCTGAAAGGTGAAGAAGGAGATGCCCGCCGGCAGCGCAATGGAGGGCACCGTCAGCTCCGCCCCCAGGGCATTCAGATTGGTCACCAGAAAGCCGGTGTATTTAAAATAGCCCAGCATTCCCAGGTTCAGGACCAGGGCTGTCAGGA
>NZ_JAXEBZ010000079.1:0-71925 GCF_034093755.1 Dysosmobacter sp.
CTGGAACACGCCGTCCGTCTCGCCTTCGGAGATCATGTCGTAGACCGCCTGGTCATCCAGCGGGATGTCCTCGGCCTTCATATCGACCCCGGCCTCGCGCATCAGGTCGAGCGCGTCGCGGATGACCGTGAGCGTGCGCAGTCCGAGGAAGTCCATCTTGAGCAGGCCCAGCCGCTCGATGGTGCCCATCGGGAACTGTGTGGTGATGACCTCGTCGTTGCGCTGCAGGGGTACGTACTCAATGACGGGCTTGCCGGTGATCAGCACGCCGGCGGCGTGGGTGGAGGCGTGGCGGGGCATGCCCTCCAGCGCCTTGGCGGTATCGATGAGCTTTTTGATCCGTTCATCGGTGTCGTAGAGATCGGAGAGGGGCTTGCTGAGGCGCAGCGCCTCCTCCAGGGTGATGTGCAGCGTGGCGGGCACCTGCTTGGCCACGGCGTCCACCTCGGCGTAGGGCATGTTCAGCACACGGCCCACGTCCCGGATGACGCCCCGGGCCGCCATGGTGCCGAAGGTGACAATCTGGGCCACGTGGTCATCGCCGTACTTCCGGCGGACGTAGTCAACCACCTCGCCCCGGCGGGTGTCGCCGAAGTCCATGTCGATATCCGGCATGCTCACCCGCTCCGGGTTCAGGAACCGCTCGAAGTACAGGCTGTACTGCATGGGGTCGATGTCCGTGATATAGAGACAGTAGGACACCATGCTGCCGGCGGCACTGCCCCGGCCCGGCCCCACGGGAATGTGCTGCTCCTTGGCGTAGCGCACAAAGTCGGACACGATGAGGAAGTAGTCGGTAAAGCCCATCTTCTCGATCATGTCCATCTCATATTCCAGCTGGCGGCGGTACTCCGGGCTGCCCTGGCCGTACCGCTCCCCGTAGCCCTTTTCGCACAGCTCCCGCATGTAGGTGACGGAGTCGTAACCCGGCGGCAGCTGAAACTCCGGCAAGTGGTACTTGCCGAAGGTAAATTCCACATTGCACCGCTCCGCGATGCGCCCGGTGTTTTCCAGCGCGTCCTCAAAGCCGCCGAACAGGGCCTGCATCTCCCCCTCCGAGCGCAGATAGAAATTCCGCGGCTCGTAGCGCATCCGGTTCTCGTCGTCCACGGTTTTGCCCGTCTGAATGCACAGCAGGATGTCATGGGCCTCGGCGTCCTCTTTGCGCAGGTAGTGTGCGTCATTGGTGCACACCATGGGAATGCCCGTCTCCTGGTGGAGCCGCAGGATGCCCTGGTTCACCGGGGCCTGATCCCGGATGCCGTGGTCCTGCAGCTCCAGGTAAAAGTGGTCGGGGCCGAACAGCTCCGCCATCTCCAGGGCGCAGGCTCTGGCGTTTTCGTATTCCCCGTTCCGCAGCCGCCGGGGAATCTCACCGGCCAGGCAGGCGGACAGGGCGATGAGGCCGCCGTGGTGCTCCCGCAGCA
The DNA here is from genome assembly GCF_034093755.1 of Dysosmobacter sp. GTDB lineage: Bacteria > Bacillota > Clostridia > Oscillospirales > Oscillospiraceae > Oscillibacter. The sequence continues at coordinate 1,428 of NZ_JAXEBZ010000079.1, forward strand.
GCGCCATATCCACCCGGGGCTTGATGTAAAAGCCCTCGGTCCAGGCCATGGACACCATGTAGGACAGGTTCCGGTAGCCCTCCTCATTTTCGCACAGCAGCACCAGGTGGCGGCTCTCCGCGTCAAACTCATGGACCTTGTCAAAGCGGCTGCGGCCGGTGGGCGTCACATACACCTCGCAGCCGATGATAGGCTTGATTCCCTCCGCCTTGCAGGCCCGGTAGAAATCGATGACGCCGTACATGACGCCGTGGTCGGTGATGGCGCAGGCCGTCTGGCCCATGGACTTCACCACGCCCGGCAGTTCCTTGATGCGGCAGGCGCCGTCCAGCAGGCTGAATTCCGTATGCACATGCAGATGGACAAAGGACATGGGCTACCCCTCGATTTCTTCAAAATGTTCCCGTAAATACCGCAGGATCTCTTCAGCGCCGGCGCTAGTATCCAGATTCCGGCAGATGCGGACCGCCAGCGTCAGCCACACCGCCGCCGCGGCTGCCGCCGCCACCAGCCTCTCCCCGCCGCGGGGAGACCAAAAGGCAGCGCTGCAGACCAGCCACAGAAGCACCGCCGCCATCAGCAGCCCTCCCGCCGGATGGACGCGGAACCGCCCCGTCAGAACGCTTCCGCCCCGGCCGTCCGGACAGAGCCGGCCGCAGAAGGGATTATTCCACTGCCACTCTGTCCGCGTACCATAGGCCCAGCCCACGCCGCCGGTCCGACGCACGCCGCCTTCTCCCCGGGTCTTCACCGTTCGGGTGACGGTGATCCGATCCCCCTTCCGGCGGACCCGGATCCGGCCGCCCTCCGCCCACCGCTCATGGAACACCAGCCCGTCCGGCGGCAGGTGGCTGCGGAAATGATAGACTTTCCCCATAGCGGTCCGGCGGTTACGCCTGCCGCTCCGCCAGCAGCTCCTCCAGAATCTCCACCGCGGCCACCACCATAATGTCGCAGTGGCCCGTCAGGCCCATGGCCTGCGCCGCCGGGGAACCGTCCGCGTCGCCCTGCCGGTTTTTCAGCAGGTCCCGGCACCGCACGGCGCCGAATTTTTCGGAAAACCGCTTCTGCAGCTCCTTGGCCATGGCCGCGGCCTGCTTTTTCCCGGCCACCGGATTCTCCGGGTCCACCGGCGTCAGCAATCCGATGGCCATGACGGCGCCGGAGATGGCGCCGCACAGTTCCCCCGTTCCGGCGCCGCCGCCGAAGCCGCCGCCCACGGCAAGGCTGTCCTTCCCGGAAAGGCCCGTCAGGTCGGAAAAAGCCGCCAGCACACTCTGGCAGCAGTTGCAGCCCTTTTTGTGGTACTCGTGGGCCAGTTCACAGCGTTTCAGATTCATTGGGCATTCTCCTCTTTTGCATCATCATTCTTCACCGCACCCCGCAGCCGGAAATACAGCCACAGGGCGTCAATGGTATCCAGCACAAACAGCAGCTGGAAAACAGTATGTCGTTTTTTCACGGGAACTCCCGCCCGCCGGGCCGCCCGGATGGCGGAGAGGGTCCAGGCCGAGGAGGTCAGCAGCGGGATGTAGGTGACCAGCGCCGCCAGCGGCAGCCCCAGCAGAAACACCTGCAGCCCCGGCACCACCAGAAAGGCGGCGCTGATGGCCGTCCACGCCAGGAAGTTCAGCAGAAAGTACGGGATGGCCAGCAGCTTCCACACCAGCCCCGCTGCCGCCATCCGCGCCGCGCCGGGCAGGTCCGATTTCCGGCCGGACCGGAAGGCGCTGACAAGATTGCAGACGCACAGCACCAGCACCGCCGCCGTCAGGGGCAGCGTGCCGTAAAGGATCAGCGCCATGGGGGACTCCGTATACAGGTAGCCCACATAGGCGCAGCCCACCATGCCGTAAGTACAAAGCAGGGACAAAGCCAGCAGCGCCGGATTCATACAAGTACATCTCCTTTACAGGTCCTTCGCCAGATCCACCAGCTTCCGCAGCCGGTGGTTCAGACAGGACTTGGTCACCGGCGGGTTGAACTCTCCCGCCAGCTCGCTGAGGGTCAGCTCCGGGTTCCGCTCCCGCATCCGGGCGGTCTCCTGCAGCTTTTCCGGCAGCTGTTCCAGCCGCTCCGACGCCCGCAAACGGCGGATGGCCTCCATCTGTTCCTGGGCCGCCTCCACCGCCTTGTCCAGATTGGCGGTGTCGCAGTTGAGCCGGCGGTTGACGCTGTTGCGCAGGTCCTTCTCCATTTTGGCGGTCATGATCTCCATGGCCGCCACCGGCGCGCCGATGAGGGTCAGGAAGTCCTCAATGTGCTCGCTCTGCTTGAAGTATGTCACAAAGCTGCCGCTGCGGCTCACCGCCTTGGGGACAAAGCCCGTCTCCTGCAGCAGCACCTCCAGCTCCCGGCTCACCTGCAGGTGGGAGGTGGTCAGCTCCAGGTGGTACCGCTTCCGGGGATCGGTGATGCTGCCGCCGGCGAAAAACACGCCCCGCAGGAAGGAGGCCCGGCAGCACTCCTCCTCCAGCATACCGAAGTTGATGTGCAGCACCAGGTTCTGCTGGGGATCGTAGCCCAGGGTGTTGATGATCCCGCTGAGCTTCTGCCGGTCCGTGATCTGGAAGATCAGCTTTCCCGTCTGTCCCGGCTCCGGCTGCCGGTCGAACCGGACGCCGAAGGCCCGGTGAAACAGCCGGGGCAGCCGGCCGGCGAAGTTGGGATTCTCCGTGATGATGCGCACCTCCGCCGGACTGAAGGTGTTGCAGTACAGCAGGATGCCATAGGCCTCCGCCCGGGCGCAGCACAGTCTCTGCACCTGCAGGCGGCAAAGCTCGTTTTTTGTGTCAAAGGAAAATGACATTCCGCTTCTCCCCTCCCTCACCGGTCCTTGCGCTCCACGTGGTAAGTGTCTTTCCGGTAGTCAAAGCCATCCCCGGCCACGCGGACACTGCGCTCGGCGTGGAGCAGCACCAGCTCCCGAGCCAGATGGCCGGGATGGTGACGGACATAGCCGTTGCTGACGGTGGCAATGGGGCGGTTGATGATCTCCACCCCCAGGGCGTTGCAGGCCGCCTCGTCGCATTTCAGCAGCTCCGCCCCCTCCTCGGCGTAGCGGGCCGCCACCCCCTTGGGAATGGGCGAGGAGTTGGTCATGCACAGGTCGAACAGACCCGGCGCGGAATGGGCGAAAATGGCCGCGATATGGTCGGAGGCGGTGTATCCCTCCGTCTCCCCCTCCTGGGTCATGACGTTGCAGACGTAGACCTTCAGGGCGTCAGAGCGCTGGATGGCCTCCACCACGCCGTCCACCAGCAAATTGGGGATGATGCTGGTATACAGGCTGCCGGGGCCCAGGACGATCATGTCCGCGTCCTCAATGGCGGCAACCGCCGCCGGCAGGGCCTTGGAGTGCTCCGGCAGCAGCCGCACCTGGCGGATGCGGCAGTCCTCTTTTTTCTTGCAGTAGAAGATTTTCGATTCCCCCACCACCGTGGCGCCGTTTTCAAACTCCGCCTCCAGCTGCACGTCGGCAGTGGTCACCGGCAGCACCCGGCCGGTAATGGCCAGAACTTCGCTCATGCGGCTCACCGCCACGTCAAAGGACGGGGAAATGCCGTTCAGCGCCGCCAGAAACAGGTTGCCGAAGCTCTGGCCCGCCAGGGAGCCTTCGGAAAAGCGGTAGTGCATCAGCTGGCTCATCAGCGGCTCGGTGTTGGCCAGCGCCTCCATGCAGTTGCGGATGTCGCCCGGCGGCGGCATCCCCAGATCCTGACGCAGCATTCCGGAGCCGCCGCCGTCATCGGCCACGGTCACCACCGCCGTCAGGTTCTCCGTGTAGTTTTTCAGGCCCCGCAGCATGGTGGACAGGCCGTGGCCGCCGCCGATGACGGTGATCTTCGGCCCGTGGGCCTTGGGGACACGATAGGAAACCCGGTTCTCCGGCATCAGTACGCCCTCCCTCTCAGCTGCGGCTCATGTCCCGGTGATTCTCCGAAACGGGGTAGCCCAGCTGACGGATATACGCCGCCAGCGCCCGGGCCACCGACACGGAGCGGTGGTGGCCGCCGGTGCAGCCAACGGCAATGACCAGGACCGTTTTCCCCTCCTCCGCGTACAGCGGCAGGGAGAAGGACAGCAGGTCCTCCAGTTTCTTCACAAACTCCTGCGTCTGGGAAAAGCCGAACACGTAGTCATAGACCTCCGGGTCCATGCCGGTCTTGCGGCGCAGGTTCTCGATGTAATAGGGGTTGGGCAGGAACCGCACGTCAAACACCAAGTCCGCCTCCATGGGCAGCCCGTGCTTGAAGCCGAAGGACACCACGTTGACGCTGAGGCCCGCCTTCTCGTCCTGGGTGCCGAACAGCCGCAGCAGCTCTCCCCGCAGCTGGGCAGTGGAGGTGTGGGAGGTGTCGATGACGTAATCCGCCCGCTCCTCCACCGGGGCCATCAGCTGGCTCTCCCGGTGGACAGCCTCCTCCAGGGAGCCCGCCTGCTCCCGCAGGGGGTGCAGGCGGCGGGTCTCCTTGTAGCGGTGGATGATGGTCTCCGGCGAGGCGGTGAGGAACAGCATCCGGCAGGAGGCGTCCATCTTCCGCAGCTTCTCCAGCACGTCAAACAGCTCCGCCGTGGAGCTGGCGGTCCGCACATCGTACACCAGCGCCACCCGGTCATAGCGGCTGTTGACGCCGGCGGAGCAGAACTCCGCGAATTTCAGCATCATGGCCGCCGGCATGTTATCCACGATATAAAAGCCCATGTCCTCCAGGAAGGACGCGGCCTTGCTCTTTCCGGCGCCGGACAGGCCGGAGATAATGAGAATTTCCATAGGACCGTCTTCCTCTCAGTGAATGATGCGGACCTCCGGCTCCAGCCGGACGCCCGTCTCCGCCAGCACCCGGTCCTGCACCTGCCGGATCAGCTCCAGCACGTCGGCGCAGGTGGCACCGCCCAGATTGATGAGGAAGCCCGCGTGCTTTTCCGACACCTGGGCGCCCCCCACCGTCAGCCCTTTCAGACCGCACTGCTGGATGAGGCCGCCGGCAAAGTGACCCGCGGGCCGCTTGAAGGTGCTGCCGGCGCTGGGGTATTCCAGAGGCTGAGAGGCCCTGCGGCGCTGCATCAGCTCCCCCATCCGCGCCCGGATGGCCGCCGGGTCCCCTGCCGTCAGGCGGAACACGGCGCTGAGCACCACGGCGTCGGGCCGGTCGGTAAACAGGCTGTGACGGTAGGACAGGTCCAGCTCCTCCAGGGAGAGGGTGCGGACTCCCTCCGCCGGGAACAGGGCCGTCACGCTCTCCAGCACCTGCTTCATCTCCCCGTCATAGGCGCCGGCGTTCATACACACCGCGCCGCCCACCGTGCCGGGGATGCCGTGGGCGAATTCCAGCCCCGCCAGGCTGTTTTTGCAGGCAAAGTCAGCCAGCCGCGCCAGGGGCACGCCGGCTCCGGCCTCCACGCAGCCGTCTTCCAGCAGCGCCAGCTTCCCCATGCCGGAGGTGTTGATCACCAGCGCGTCCAGCCCTTCGTCAGGGGCCAGCAGGTTGGTGCCGTTGCCGATGACCAGCACCCGGGCGCCGCACTCCCCCGCCAGGTGCTCCAGCAGCACCAGCTGCTCCCCCGTCTCCGGGAAAGCCATGCGTCTGGCGGGTCCGCCGATGCGGAAGGAGGTGTGACGGCTCATCGGCTCGTCACAGGCCAGGCGCAGGTCCGGCAGCAGCTCCGCCGTGGATTTGTCCAGTTGCGTATACCAGTCCATGAAAGGACCTCCCGTTTTGCAAAAATCAGAGGGCCTTGCCCAGCAGCGCCGCGCCGATGATGCCGGCGTCGTTGCCCAGGGCCGCCCGTTCCACCCGGGTCACCCGGCCGCCGTGGCTGGAAAAGCTCTCCTTTGCCACCAGCTCCCGTACCGGGTCCAGCAGCAGATGCTCCGGCGCCGCGGCCACGCCGCCGCCCAGGGCCACCATCTCCGGCCGCAGCACGTTGATCAGGCTGTTGAGGCCGCAGGCCAGGTATTCCACGTAAGTGCGGCAGACTTCCAGCGCCGCTTCGTCGCCGCTTTCCGCGGCCAGGAAAGCCGTCCGGCCCTCCACTCCGCCGTTGGCCGCCGCAACCTCATGCAGGGCGCTCTCCGGATGGGCCTCCATGGCCTTTTTTGTAAAGCCGATGAGGGCCGTGGCGGAAGCGTAGCGCTCCCAGCAGCCCCGGCGGCCGCAGTTGCAGGGCTCGCCGCCGTGGCAGATGACGATATGGCCGGCCTCGCTGGAGGCGGGCCCCCCCTGAAGGCGGCCGCCCAGAATCAGTCCGCAGCCCACGCCGGTGCCCAGGGTCACCACGGCGAAGTCCTTCGTCCCCTTGCCCACGCCGGAGAAATACTCGCCCACCGCGGCGCAGTCGGCATCATTGCCCAGATACAGCGGGCGGTCCAGATGCTGCCGGAACAGCTTTTCCAGCGGCACGTTCTCCATGGGGATGTTGGTGATGAAGCGGATATCGCCGCCGTCCACGGCGCCGGGCAGGCCCATGCCCACCCACTCCAGGCTCTCCGGCGCCACGCCGCCCTTCCGGGCCACGGTGACCGCCAGGTCCGCCACCGTCTCGGCAAACTGCTCCGGACCCCGGAACACCAGGGGAATCCGCTCCACTTCCAGAATACGGCCTTCCTCATCCACCAGTCCCGCTTTCAGGTTGGTGCCGCCCACGTCAATTCCTACATATCGCATGCTTTCTTCCTCCGATTCTGATTACAGCGAACCGCCGTCCGCCCGCATATCCACCTTGCTGGCCAGCTCCGCGGCGGCGTTGAAGCCATAGCGGCGGTGGCGGTTGTTCAGGGCCGCCACCTCCACGATGCTGGCCAGGTTCCGGCCGGGCCGCACAGGGATGGTAACGCAGGGGATCTTCACGTCCAGAATCTCCGTGTAGTGATCCTCGATGCCCAGGCGGTCATAGAACTTGGTCTCATCCCACTGTTCAAAATGAACCACCAGATTCAGCTGGGAATCCGGCTTGATGGCCCGCATGCCGAACAGCTGGCGCACGTTGATGACGCCGATGCCCCGCAGTTCAATATAGTCCCGGATCACCTCGGGGGCGGTGCCGATGAGCTGGTCGGAGATCTTCCGCAGCTCCACCGCGTCATCCGCCACCAGGCGGTGGCCCCGCATGATCAGCTCAATGGTGGCCTCGCTCTTGCCGATGCCGGAGTCGCCGGTGATCATGACGCCCTCGCCGTAGATGTCCAGCAGCACGCCGTGGCGGGTGACGCAGGGCGCCAGCTCATGGGCCAGATAGTCGATGACGTGCTTGGTGAAGTCCACCGTCACCTCCGAGGTCCGCAGCAGCGTCTTCTCATGCTCCCGGGCACTGTCCATGCACTCCTCGAAGCACTCCAGGTCCCGGGCAATCACCAGGGCGGGGATGTCATAAATAAACAGATCGTCAAAGCACTTCTTCCGCTCCGCGGGGTCCAGCGCCTTCAGATACATATACTCCGCCTTGCCGATGACCTGCAGGCGGCGGGGATCAAAATAGTCAAAAAATCCGTGGAACTGCAAGCCGGGCCGGTTGACGTCGGTTATGAACTGGCGCTCCTCGTCAAAATCCCTGCCCCGGTGGAGGATTTCCAGGGAAAAGACCTCCACAAAGCGGCTCATCCGCAATCCTTTCGTAGCCATGGTTCTGCCCCTTTCTCTCGCGCACGCCCGGCCGTGCGGTCAGATTCTCCGGGTGGTTTTCTCCGGAAATATTATATATGAAAGCGGCTGTTTTCGCAACACTTTCACCGTCTTTTCCCGGCTTCCGGAGAGGCGGAAAAAATTTTTAGTAATTTCAAAATTATGCTTGCATTTATGTTCTTTTTCTGTTAATATATCAGATGTGCCTGTTTGAGCACAATAAGAAATGATTACAGCAAGGAGGTGCAACGGATGGCTAAGTGCCAGTTTTGCGACAAGGGCATGGTCTTTGGCATCAAGGTGTCTCACTCTCACCGCCGCGCCAATCGTCCCTGGAAGCCCAATGTGAAACGTGTCAAGGCTATTGTCAACGGTACGCCTCGCCATGTGTATGTTTGTACCCGGTGCCTGCGTTCCGGTAAGGTTACCCGGGCAATCTGAGCAGCCAACAAAATCCCGAACCGAAAGGTTCGGGATTTTATCTTTCCCGGAAGCATTCAAAAACGCCCCGGACAGGTTTTGGGCCCTGTCCGGGGCGCTGTGTCATTTCACCGGATAGCTCCAGGCGTTCTCGATCTCGCCCTTTCTGGCCCGGGTCATCAGCTCCCGCACCACGTCCTGCACCTGCTTGCCGTGGTACAGCGTCTCATAGACGCAGTGGCAGATGGGCATTTCCACCTCTACCTTCCGGGACAGCTGCTCCACGCTCTCGGCGGCGTAGTAGCCCTCCACCACGGCGCCCACTTCCCCCATGGCCTCCCGGGCGGTTCTGCCCTGGCCGATGAGGATGCCGGCCCGGCGGTTCCGGGAGTGCATGGAGGTGCAGGTGACAATCAGGTCACCCATGCCGGCCAGGCCGCCGAAGGTCTGGCGGTCGCCGCCCAGCTTCACGCCCAGGCGGGCGATCTCCGCCATGGCCCGGGTCATCAGCAGCGCCTTGGTGTTGTCCTGATAGCCCATGCCGTCGCAGATGCCGCAGGACAGGGCCACCACGTTTTTCAGCGCCGCCGCCAGCTCCACGCCCACCACGTCCGGGCTGGTATAGATGCGGAAATAGTCGCTCATGAAGGCGTCCTGCACGAAGCAGGCCACCGCCTCATCGGGGCTGGCCGCCACGCAGCCGGTGGGCAGCCGACGGCTCACTTCCTCCGCGTGGGAAGGGCCGGAAAGGACTGCCACTTTACACTTGTCACCGATGGATTCCCGGATGATCTGGCTCATGCGCAGCCCCGTGTCCCGCTCGATGCCCTTGGAGACGGACACCACCACCGCGTCAGGCCGCAGCCAGGGCGCTGCTTTCTCCGCCGTCTCCCGCACTGCGAAGGACGGCGGGGCGGAAACCACCAGGTCCGCGTCGGCGACGCAGGCCATGTCCGAGGAGAATTTCATGGTGTCCGGCAGGCGGACGCCCTCCAGCTTGGGATTTTCCCGCCGCTGCTCCAGAATCGCCGTCGTCTCCGGACGGTGGGACCACAGCGTCACATCGTGTCCGTTGTCGCAAAGCGCCATGGCAAGAGCCGTGCCCCAGGCGCCGCTGCCCAATACGACCGCTTTCATTTCCGTCACTCCTTACTCAGTGTTTTCGATGCAGAGAGAATTTGGATTCCGTACCTGCCAGCAGCCGCTGGATATTGCCCCGGTGCTTCCACACCACCAGTCCGCCGATGACCACCGCCAGGACGAAGATCACCGGGTCCCGGTAAACATACAGCGACGCAAAGGGGAAAGACGCCCCAGCCCACACGGAGCCCAGGGATACGTACCGGGTGGCCACCGCCAGAATCAGGAAGCCGCCCCAGACCACCAGGGCGATGCGCCAGTCCAGCATGATGGCGATGGTGCCGCCGGAGAGGATGCCCTTGCCGCCCCGGAAGTGGAACATGCAGGGGAACATATGGCCCAGCAGGCAGAACAGCGCCGCCCAGTATTTGCCCAGAATCACCATGCCCGGCGCCCCGGTTTTGCCGAAGGCCCAGGCGCCAACGAGAATCGCGATGACCGCCTTCAGCACGTCGCACAGAATCACCACCGCCGTCAGCCAGCCGCCGAAGGTGCGGTAGAAGTTGGTGAGGCCCGCGTTGCCGCTGCCGTGGTTCCGCACGTCATCCCGCAGCAGGTACTTGGAGACGATGACCGCGCCGTTGAAGCAGCCGCAGAAATACGCCGCCACCGCCGTCAGCAGCACCGGGAGCCAGAAGCCGGCTCCACCCTCCGTCATCAGTTTTACCGCCTGTTCCACGGCTTACACCTCCTTGTCGCCCTTCTGCCGGACCGACAGAATGATGGGCGTGCCCGTCAGGTTGAAGGTGCTGCGGATGCAGTTCTCCAGATACCGCCGGTAGGAGAAGTGGAACAGCTTGGCGTCATTGCAGAACACCACAAAGTGAGGCGGACGGATGCCCACCTGGGTCATATAGTAGATCTTCAGCCGGCGGCCCTTGTCCGTGGGGGGCTGCACCCGGGTCTGGGCGTCCGCCAGCACGTTGTTCAGCATGCCGGTGGTGATGCGCATGGAGGCCTGGTTGCTCACCGCCACGATGAGGTCAAACAGCTTGTCCACCCGCTGGCCCGTCAGGGCGGAGATGAACAGGATGGGGGCGTAGGTCATGAAGCCCAGGTCATGGCGGATCTCCTCCGTCATGCGGTCCATGGTCTTGCCGTCCTTTTCCACCAGGTCCCACTTGTTCACCACGATGATGGAGGCCTTCCCCGCCTCGTGGGCCAGGCCCGCCACCTTGGTGTCCTGCTCCGTGACTCCCTCCTGGGCGTCGATGAGAATCAGGCACACATCAGACCGGTCGATGGCCATGGTGGAGCGGAGGACGCTGTACTTCTCAATGTCCTCCTCCACCTTGGACTTGCGGCGCATGCCGGCGGTGTCGATGAGGACAAAGCTGCCCTTGTCATTGGTGAACCGGGAGTCGATAGCGTCCCGGGTAGTGCCGGCCACGTCGCTGACGATGACCCGCTCCTCCCCCAGAATCTTGTTGATCAGAGAGGACTTGCCCACGTTGGGCTTGCCGATGAGGGCCACCTTGATGGCGTCATCCTCCTCTTCCTCCTCGTCCTCCGGCGGGAAATACTGAACGCAGGCGTCCAGCAGGTCACCGGTGCCGTGGCCGTGGACGGCGGAGACGGCGATGGGGTCCCCCAGGCCCAGGTTGTAGAACTCGTAGAAATCCGGGTCCGGCGCGCCGGTGGAGTCCATCTTGTTGACGCCCAGCACAATGGGCTTGCCGCTGCGCAGCAGCATGTTGGCCACTTCCTGGTCCGCGGCGGTGAGGCCGGTGCGGATGTCCGTCAGGAAAATGATGACGGTGGCGTTTTCAATGGCGATCTGGGCCTGGTGGCGCATGAAGCCCAGAATCTGGTCATCGGTCCGGGGCTCGATGCCGCCGGTGTCGATGAGGGTAAAGCTGCGGCCGTTCCAGTCAGCCTCGCCGTAAATACGGTCCCGGGTGACGCCGGGGGTGTCCTCCACGATGGACAGCCGCCGCCCGATCAGTTTGTTAAAGAGCATGGACTTGCCCACATTGGGCCGCCCCACAATGGCGACGATGGGTTTCATCGGCTCCCACTTCCTTTCTCCGCCGCTGCCGGAGACCGGCGGCGGTTCCGCACAGGCGGAATTCCGCCCAGCGGACATAGATTTACATGATTATTATAACCGTCAAGTCAAGGGATAGCAAGGCAAAAAAGTAAGGAGGGAAGAAAGCTCTTCCCTCCTAAGCAAGTAAGCCTCTTACTTCGCCACGACGGACTTGACGGTCTTGACCTCGCGGCCCTTGTACGTACCGCACTCGGGGCACATTCTGTGGGGCAGATGCAGCGCACCGCACTTGGAGCAGGCGACGAGACCGGGAGTTGCCAGCTTCCAGGTGGAGCTGCGTCTTTTATCGCGTCTTGCTTTGGATACTTTTCCCTTAGGGACTGCCATGGTGACACCTCCTTGATCTTGACAAGCAGCAACTGCCGCTCTTGTTTATGAATCGGTTACTGTTGGTCCAGAAGCTTTGCCAGGGCGGCAAGCCGGGGATCGACTTCCTTTTTGCAGGAGCAGGGGCCGAGGTTCAGGTCGGCGCCGCATCTCGGGCAAAGGCCCTTGCAGTCTTCAGAACACAGTGTCTTGGTATCCATTCCGAGGATGAAAGCCGTGCGGGCAAGGTCCTCCGCGTCCACGAACTCTCCCTGTTCCAGCAGAATGATATCCTCGTTGTCCTCATTCTGCTTCTCCTCTGCCAGCAGGCAGTCGTAGGAGATCTCCTTCTCGCGGCGGAACGCTTTCGCGCACCGGTCGCAGGTGCAGTCCAGCGTGGTCCTGGCCCGGAGAGACAGCTCCAGCACATCGGCGCTGTTGCGGACGGTTCCGTCCACCTCCACAGGCTCCTGCGCAGGGCACTGACCGCCGAACTCCACATCGGAAAGATCCATGGTGAAGCGGAACGGCATGCTCTTGCCGGGGGTATTCAAAACGGACTTTACACTGAATCGCATAGTTCACCTCGTAATGACACGAGTATTATTATAGTAGACAGGTCCCCTCTTGTCAAACATTATTTTCAGAATTTCTTGCAAATATGAAAAAAGTTGCTTAGAATAGCCTTGTCACCCAATCCCATCACTCTGGAGGACCGCCATGCGGGAGATCACCATCCGAAAAAACGACGCCGGACAGCGGCTGGACCGGTTTGTGGCCAAGGCGCTGCCCCTGCTGCCCCCTGCCCTGCTGCAGAAATACATCCGCCTCAAGCGCATCAAGGTCAACGGCAAAGGCTCCGCCCGGGACGTGCGCCTGGCGGAGGGGGACGTGCTGCAATTATACATCAATGACGAGTTCTTTGACCAGCCCACGGAGGAAAACCGCTTCCTGTCCATCTTCAGGCCCCAGCTGGACATTGTCTACGAGGATGAGAACCTGCTGCTGGTGAACAAGCGGCCGGGCCTGGTGGTTCACGCCGACGAGACGGAGAAGGTCAACACCCTCATCAACCACATTCAGGCCTACCTGTACCAGAAGAAGGAGTGGAGTCCCCGGCAGGAGAACGCCTTCGCCCCGGCCCTGTGCAACCGCATCGACCGGAACACCGGCGGCATCGTCATCGCCGCCAAGAACGCCGAAACGCTGCGCATCCTCAACGACAAAATCCGGGACCACGAGCTGCGCAAGTCCTACCTGTGCGTCACCGTGGGCCGTCCCCGCCCCGCCGAGGGCCGCGTTGAGGGCTTTTTATATAAGGACGAGGCCAAAAAGCAGGTGACCTTTTACGACCGCCCCATTCCCGGCGGCAAAACCGCCGTCACCCTGTACCGCACCCTGGAGACCCGGGGGCCGCTGTCCCTGGTGGAGTGTGAGCTGCTCACCGGGCGGACCCACCAGATCCGCGTGTCCATGGCCCGCTTGGGCTGCCCCTTGCTGGGCGACGGCAAATACGGAAACGGGCAGGTGAACCGGAAGTACGGCGAGACGAAGCAGGCCCTCTACTCCTACCGTCTGAGCTTTGATTTCACCACTGACGGCGGAGCGCTGGAGTACCTGCGGGGCAGGACTTTCACCGTGGAGGACGTCCCCTTCCGGAGCAAGTATTTCGGAGACTGCTGAAAAAACGGCGGGCAAAACGATTTGTCCGCCGTTTTCTTCGTTTTTGGGGAACAATTATTGTCGCAGTTCTTGACTTTTCAGGGGGTTTCCGATATAGTCAGAATTGCCGAATTTCGACGAGAAAGGTTCCCCCTCAACAGAGAAAAGAGGCTCCGGTTTTAGGTTAAATTTATGTGAAATGGGGGAGGATACATGTCCAAGGAGTTGATTCGCCTGCGGAACATCAGCATGGCGTTTGACGACGATGAGCCTGTATTGAACAACATCAATCTTTATATCAATGACAAAGAATTCCTCACACTGCTCGGGCCCAGTGGGTGCGGTAAAACCACCACACTGCGGATGATCGGCGGCTTCGTGACGCCCACGTCCGGAGACGTCCTCTTTGACGGTGTGAGGATTAATGACGTTCCGCCCTATCAGCGGCAGATCAACACCGTATTCCAGAAATACGCGCTGTTCCCGCACCTGAACGTCTTTGAAAATATTGCCTTCGGCCTGCGGATGCAGCGCCGTCCCGATCCCAAGGACCCCACAGGAAAGAGAAAGGTGAAGATCCCCGAGGAGGAGATTCACCAGCGGGTCATGGAGATGCTGGAGGTCATCAGCCTCAAGGGCTTTGAGCACCGCAAGCCCGACGCCCTCTCCGGTGGCCAGCAGCAGCGGGTGGCCATCGCCCGGGCGCTGGTGAACAAGCCCAAGGTCCTTCTGCTGGACGAGCCTCTGGGCGCCCTGGACCTGAAGCTGCGCAAGGACATGCAGATTGAGCTCAAGCGCATCCAGCAGCAGGTGGGCATCACCTTTATTTATGTGACCCATGACCAGGAGGAGGCCCTCACCATGTCCGACACCATCGTGGTGATGGACAAGGGCTCCATTCAGCAGATCGGCACCCCCGAGGACATCTACAACGAGCCGAAAAACGCCTTCGTGGCGGATTTCATCGGCGAGTCCAACATCATCGACGGCATCATGCTGGAGGACAACCTGGTGCAGATGTACGGCAAGCGCTTCGCCTGCCTGGACGGCGGCTTCGCCCCCAACGAGCCGGTGGACGTAGTCATCCGTCCGGAGGACATCGACATTGTCCCCGTGGATCAGGGCCAGCTGACCGGCACCGTCACCAACGTCACCTTCAAGGGGATGCAGTATGACATCATCGTGGACTTCAAGGGCTTCAAATGGCTCATTCAGACCACGGACCACTCCCCCGTCGGCGCCCGCATCGGCATCAAGATCGACCCCGACGGCATCCACGTCATGAAAAAGAGCCAGTACTCCGGCATGTTCGGCGACTATTCCTCCTTCTCGGACGAATACGACGAGCTGGATGACGCGAGCCTTGCGGACGAGGAGGAGAGCGGGGATGCGGAGTAAGCTGTCTTTTCTGTCCATCCCCTATGTGATCTGGATGGCCCTGTTTGTGGTGGCCCCCATCATCATGGTGGTGATCTACGCCTTCTCCACCGCTGACGGCGGCTTCACCCTGACCAATTTCGGCCGCATGGGCACCTACGCCGTGGTGTTTGTCCGCTCCTTCAAGCTGGCCCTCATCGCCACCGTGGTCTGCCTGCTCATCGGCTATCCCGTGTCCTATATGATGAGCAAAGAGGGCCCCCGGTTCCAGCGGCTGGCCATGGTGCTGATCATGCTGCCCATGTGGATGAACTTCCTGCTGCGGACCTACTCCTGGATGTCCATTCTTGAGAACATCGGCCTGCTGAACCAGCTGTTCTAGCACATCGGGCTCATTGACCTGTACAACCGCGTGTTCGGCACCAACCTCACCTTCTTCCGGATGCTGAACACCCCCGGCGCGGTGGTGCTGGGCATGGTGTACAACTACCTGCCCTTCATGATTCTGCCCATCTACTCCGTCATCATCAAGCTGGACCAGTCCCTGCTGGA
The DNA here is from genome assembly GCF_034093755.1 of Dysosmobacter sp. Lineage (GTDB taxonomy): Bacteria > Bacillota > Clostridia > Oscillospirales > Oscillospiraceae > Oscillibacter. The sequence continues at coordinate 16,557 of NZ_JAXEBZ010000079.1, forward strand.
CGCGGCCCGGGACCTGGGCGCCAACACCTTCAACGTGTTCCGCCGGGTGATCCTGCCGTTGTCCCTGCCCGGTGTGCTCTCCGGCATCACCATGGTGTTTGTCCCCTCCGTGTCCACCTTCGCCATCAGCAAAATGCTGGGCGGCGGCACGGAGATGATGCTGGGCGACCTCATTGAGCAGCAGTTCCTGGGCGGCGCCTACAACCCCCAGCTGGGGGCGGCCATCTCCCTGGTGATGATGATTATCGTTGTCATCTGCATGGCGGTGATGAACCGCTTCGGTGAGGGCGAGGAACAGGCGGTGATGCTGTGAAACGGAACAACAGTCTGCTCAACCGCGTCTTCATGGCGCTGGTGTTTGTCTTCCTGTACGCCCCCATTTTCCTGCTGATCATCTTCTCCTTCAACGCCGGCAGCAGCAACACGGTGTGGAAGGGCTTCTCCCTGGAATGGTACGGAAAGCTGTTCCAGAACCGGCTCATCATGCAGAGCGTGTACACCACGCTGCTGGTGTCCCTGCTGGCCACGGTCATCGCCACCGTCGCCGGCACCTTCGCCGCCATTGGCTTTTACGCCATGCGCCGCAAGTTCCGGGAGCCGCTGATGACCGTCAACAACATTCCCATGATGAACGCCGACATTGTCACCGGCGTGTCGCTGTGCCTGCTGTTTGTGGCCTTCTTCGGCCTGTGGAATGATTTTGCCCAGTGGTGCAACGCCGCCCAGGGCTTCATCCGCCTGCCCCGGCTGACCATGGGCTTCGGCACGCTGCTCATCGCCCACATCACCTTCAACATCCCCTATGTGATTCTGTCGGTGGGGCCGAAGCTGCGGCAGATGGACAAGAACCTGGTGGACGCCGCCATGGACCTGGGCTGCACCTGGATGCAGGCCTTCCGGAAGGTGATCCTGCCGGAGATCAAGCCCGGCATCGTCTCCGGCGCCCTGACGGCCTTCACCATGAGCATTGACGACTTCGTCATCAGCTACTTCACTGCCGGCTCCTCCGCTTCCACCCTGGCCATGACCATTTACGGCATGACCAAAAAGCGGGTCAGCCCCCAGATCAACGCCATCTCCACCCTGCTGTTCGTTACAGTGCTGGTGCTGCTGGCCATTGTCAACATCCGGGAGGCCCGGCAGGAGCGTCTGCGGGAGCAGCGCCGCAGCTGAGCGGTTTCACGGCCTTCGGGCCATGAAATATAAATCCAAGAAAACACTGGAGGAATGATCAATTGAAAAAGAAAATTGCCCTCGCCATGCTGATGGCCATCACGACCCTGCTGACCGCCTGCGGAGGCGGAAACGGAACCGCCGCCACAGAGAAACGGGTCGTCAACGTGTGCAGTTGGGGTGAATACATTGACGAATCTTTGATCGACCAATTCGAGGAAGAGACCGGCATCACCGTCAACTACCAGACCGCCGAGAGCAACGAAGCCCTCTATTCCCTGCTGAAAACCGGCGCCGGCGACTACGATGTCATCGTCCCCTCTGACTATATGATCGGCCGTCTCATTGCCGAGGACATGCTGGCGGAGCTGAACTACGACAACATCCCCAACTTTGCCCTCATTGACGACCAGTACAAGGGTCTGAGCTATGACCCTGACAACAAGTACACCGTGCCCTACACCTGGGGCACTCTGGGCATCATCTACAACTCCTCCATGGTGGACGAGGAGATCACCAGCTGGAGCGCCCTGTTCGACGAGAAGTACGCCGGCAACGTGCTGATGATCCGCAACTCCCGGGACTCTCTGGCCGCCGCCCTGCTGTATCTGGGCTATGACCTGAACACCACCGACGAGTCTCAGATCCGGGAGGCCTATCAGCTGCTGTCCGACGCCAAGGCGAAGGGCGTGTACCAGGCCTTCGTCATGGATGAGATTTTCCAGAAGCTGGAGGGCGGCAACGCCGCCATCGGCGTGTACTACGCCGGCGACTACCTGACCATGCTGGAGAACAATCCGGATCTGAAGTATGTGGTGCCTGAGGAGGGCGGCAACTGGTTCGTGGACGCCATGTGCGTGCTCAAGAGCGCCCAGCACAAGGACGAGGCCGAGGAGTGGATCAACTTCATCGCCTCCACCGACGCCAGCCTGGCCAACATGGACTATATCTGGTACGCCTCTCCCAACAAGGAGGCGCTGGAGCAGTACCCCGACTTCTATGAGGAGACCTACGGCGAGCCGCTGGATCAGGAGCTCTTTGAGATCATGGCCGCTCCCGCCGACGTGCTGTCCCGCTGCACGCTTTACCAGAACCTGCCCGCCGAGACGCTGGCGCTGTACAACGACCTGTGGACGGAGCTGGGCATCTGACCCTCCCCCGCCGGACATAAGGAGGAAATCACAATGGTTATTATTGGCACGAAATGCCAGATTCAGCAGAAGGTGACGGAGGAAGTCACCGCCGCCGCGGTCGGCTCCGGCCTGCTGCCGGTGTTCGGCACTCCCTTCATGGCCGCCATGATGGAGTGCGCCGCCATGACCTGCCTGCAGGAATTCCTGGAGGAGGGCCAGGGCAGCGTGGGCACCCACCTGGACATCACCCACGACGCCCCCACTCCCATCGGCATGACCGTCACCGTGGAGGCCGAGATCCGGGATGTGTCCGAAAACGGCAAGATGGTGGTGTTCGACGTGCGGGCCTGGGACGAAAAGGGCCCCATCGGCAAGGGCTTCCACACCCGCGCCATCATCAACAACGAGCGCTTCCTCAGCAAGTGCAATGCCAAGCTGGAAGGCTGACCAATCCGCAAAAGAACGCCGCGGGGAGTTCCCCGCGGCGTTCTTCGTTTCTTCTCAGGCTTTCCACTCGCTGTTGATGCCCTCGGCGTAGCGCACCGTCTCCATGGCGTCCTTGGCGTATTTGTCGGCGCCGATGGCGTCGGCATACTCCTGGGTCAGCACGGCGCCGCCCACGACCACCCTGCACCAGGGGGCCTTCTCCCGCAGCTGGCGGATGGTCTCCTCCATGGCAGGAACCGTGGTGGTCATCAGGGCGCTGAGGCCCACAATAGGCGCGTGGAGGGACACGGCGGCCTCCACCACCGTCTCCGGCGGCACGTCCCGGCCCAGGTCCGTCACCGGGAAGCCGTAGTTCTCCAGCAGCAGCTTGACGATGTTCTTGCCGATGTCATGGATGTCACCCTTAACGGTGGCGATGACAATGGGGCACTTGTCCGCCGCACCGCCGCCGGACATGGCGGCCTTGATCTGCTCAAAGGCGGACTTGGCCGCCTCGGCGCTCATCAGCAGCTGGGGCAGGTAAATGGTTTTGCGCTCGAAGCCCACGCCCACAATGTCCAGGGCCGGAATGACCTCCTCCTGCACCACCTGCAGCGGCGGCACGGTCTTTACCAGCTCCGCCGTCAGCTGCCCCGCCCGGTCCTTCAGGCCCTTGACGATGGCCCGCTGCAGCTCCGACTTGTACTCCCCCGCTCCCTGCTGTGGCACTGCGGCAGCCGGTGCGGCAGACGCGGCAGACGCGGCAGGCGCCGCGGCCTGGGGGACGCTCTGGGCAAAGTCAATGTACGCGGCGCAGTTGGCATCCATGTCGTGGAGGGCGCGGAAGGCGTAATACGACTTCATCATCTCCACGGCAAAGGGGTTCATAATAGCCATGGACAGTCCCCGCTCCATGGCAATGGCAAAGAAGGTGCTGTTGATCATGTCCCGCTGGGGCAGGCCGAAGGACACGTTGGACACGCCCAGGGAGGTGTGGCAGCCCAGCTCATGCTTGATGATGTCCACCGCCCGCAGCGTCTCCCGGGCGGCGGTATTGTCGGCGCTGATGGTCAGGGTCAGGGGGTCGAACACGATGTCCTTTTTCCCGAGGCCGTACTTCTCCGCCTCCGCCAGAATCCGCCGGGCCACGTCCACCCGGCCCTCCGCCGTTTCGGGGATGCCGTTTTCATCCAAGGTCAGGGCCACCACCAGGCCGCCGTATTTTTTGGCCAGGGGGAACACCGCCGCCATGCTCTCCGGCTTTCCGTTGACAGAGTTGATCATGGCCTTGCCGTTGTAGCGGCGCAGAGCGGCCTCCATGGCCGCCGGGTCGGAGGTGTCCACCTGCAGCGGCAGGTCAATGATGGCCTGCAGCTCGCAGACCGCCGTTTTCAGCATCCGAACCTCGTCGATCTCCGGCAGGCCCACATTCACGTCCAGGATGTGGACGCCCTTCTCCTGCTGGGCGATGCCCTCTTTCAGGATGTAGTCAATGTCATTGGCCCGCAGGGCCTCCTTGAACCGCTTCTTGCCGGTGGGGTTAATGCGCTCACCGATGAGCACCGGCGCCTGGCCGAACTCCACCGCATGGGTGTAGGAGGAGACGCAGGTGATGTTCTTTTCTGTAATGGGGACAGGCTTTACAGCCTTTCCGGCAGAGGTCAGTGCGCCGATATACTCCGGCGTGGTGCCGCAGCAGCCGCCGGCGATGCGGACGCCCTTTTCCATCAGGGCGGTGACGTCCGCCGCAAACTCCTCCGGCAGTACATCATAGGTAGTGACGCCGTTTACCGCCTTGGGCAGGCCCGCGTTGGGCTTCAGCAGCACGGGAACGGAGGCACAGCGCAGGTACTCCTCCACCACCCCGGCCAGAGCCTTGGGCCCCAGGGAGCAGTTGGCGCCCACCGCGTCGGCGCCCATGCCCTCCAGCATGGCCACCATGGCGGCGGGGGACGCGCCGGTCATCAGCTTGCCGTCCTCGCCGTAGGCGTTGGACACGAACACCGGCAGCTGACTGTTCTCTCTGGCGGCCAGCAGCGCCGCCTTGGTCTCGTAGCTGTCGTTCATGGTCTCGATGAAAATCAGGTCCACGCCGTACTTCACGCCCAGCTTCACCGTTTCGGCAAAGGCGGAAACGGCGTCCTCGAAGTCAAAGTCGCCGTAGGGCGCCAGCATCCGGCCCGTGGGGCCGATGTCCAGCGCCACCCACTTCTCCTGTGGCGCAGTGCTGGCCTCCCGGGCCGCTTTGGCGTTTTCCACCGCCGCCCGGACAATGGCGTCCAACTCCTCAGCGGAGAATTTCAGGTTGTTGGCGCCGAAGGTGTTGGTGCTGACCACATTGCTGCCGGCGTCATAGTAGGCCCGGTGGATCTCCCGGACCACCTCCGGATGCAGCAGGTTCCACCGTTCCGGCAGCTCTCCCGGCTGCAGGCCCCTGGCCTGCAGCAGCGTTCCCATGCCGCCGTCCAGATAGAGAAAATGGTCTTTCAGATATTCCGTGATCTTCATACGGTTCTCCTAAATACACAATTTTTCTGCCCGCAGCTGCCGCAGCCGGCTGCTTCCTGCCGCAGCGTCTCTCCGCTGCCGGACACGCCGATCAGCGCCGTCACCGACTTGCTGGGGGACATCAGCAGGCTCCCGTTGAGGGTCAGGCCGATGCGCCTGGGACAGTCCAGCACCCGGAAGATGTCCTGCTGCAGCGCCAGCGGCAAATCCCCGTAGCCGGGGCTGAACCGCCGGGTAGTGGTCCTCCCTGCCGCCGCCTGCTCCGCGTCCACCTCCCGGTTGAAGGTGTCGCAGAGGGCCTCGATGCGCTCGGCGCCGATGGCCTGGAACAGCAGGGACTTCACCGGCGAAAGCCGGCCGTACCGGGCAATGAGCCGGTCCAGTTCCACGCCCACGGTGGCGGCAAACATCACCACGGTGTCGCAACGCTCCATGGTCCGCCGGAGGGACGCGGAATCCGTCACCGCGAAGCCCAGGTCCAACTTCCCCTCCCGGCAGCTGAGGGGGAACTCCGCCCAGCACACCCGGTAGCTAAGCTTTCCCTCCGCCTCCCGCAGGCACTCTTCCAGCACGGCATCCAGCTCCGGCAGCTCTCCCCGGACGCCGGCGTACCGCAGGATCTCCCTGCGGTCCACCTCCGGCGGGTCATAGGTCCGGATCCGGACCGTTCCGCAGCCGCTCATCCCAGGATGTCGGACAGGTTCCGCTGGATGGCTTCCGCCACGTCCGGCTTGTTCATGGAGTACACGTGGACGTTGGTGATGCCGTTGGCAAACAGGTCGATGATCTGGTCGGTGGCATAGGCGATGCCCGCCTGCTTCATGGCTGCGGGAGAGGTGCCGAACTTGTCCACCAGTCTCTTGAACCGCTGGGGCATGAAGGAGCCGGACAGCTTGATGGACCGCTCCACCTGGTTGCCGTTGGTGATGGGCATGATGCCGGGGATGATGGGCACGGTAATGCCCGCCTCCCGGATCTTGTACAGGAAGTTATACAGCAGGTTGTTGTCGAAGAACATCTGGGTGGTCAGGAAAGAGCAGCCGGCGTCCACCTTTTCCTTCAGGTGCAGGATGTCCTCCTTCTGGTTGGCGCTCTCCGGGTGAATCTCCGGATAGCAGGCGCCGCCGATGCAGAAGCCCTCCTCCTTCAGCTCGTGAATCAGGTCCACCGCGTGACGGTAATCCCAGGTGCCGCAGTCGCTCTTCTCCAGCTCCGGCGTCAGGTCGCCCCGCAGGGCCATCACGTTTTCAATCCCCGCTTCCTTCATCTGCTGAATCCGCTCGTGAACCGTCTCTTTGGTGGAGGAGACGCAGGTCAGGTGGGCCAGGGTGGGCACACCGTACTGCTCCTTGATGTTCTTGGCAATCTCCAGCGTGTACTTGCTGGTGCCGCCGCCGGCGCCGTAGGTGACGCTCATAAAGGAGGGGCGCAGCTTGGCGATCTCCTCCGTGGCATATTTCACGCTCTCAAAAGCCGTGTCGCTCTTGGGGGGAAACACCTCAAAAGAGAGGGTCAGTTTGTCTTGCTTCAGAAGCTCATCCAGTCTCATTGTCAATCACGTTCCTTTTCTCTGATCAGTACCCTTTCGGTCGCGTTTGCACATTATAGCATAAAATCGCTAAAGAATCAACGGACAGAAAACGGTTCTTTTCCAAAATGTATTTCTCTATAATACCCATTAATATGGTGGGTTGTATGAAGCCTACCACATTTTGTCTGCCGTGTCAATAGTGGAAAACAAGCGGGCGGCCATGCGCCGCCCGCTTGTCTCTCAGAACAGGGTCATCTGGCTGGTGTCCGCCATGCCGGCAAAGGCGCCCAGCTTTTTCAGCTGCTCAATGTGGGTCTTGGACAGCTTGTTGCAGCACATGGAGAACTCTTCGATGGACACGAAGGTCTTCCCTTTCCGCTTTTCCACCGTATCCAGCGCCGCCGCCTCGCCCAGTCCGTGGACAGAGGTGAAGGGCGGCAGCAATCCGTTTTCCACCACCTTGAACTTGGTGGCGTCGGAGTTGTAGATGTCGATGGTGGCGAAGGTGAAGCCCCGGAGGTAGAACTCGTAGCACACCTCCAGCGTAGTCATCATGGACTGCTCCACGGCGGTGGCGTCCTTGTTGTTCTCAATCTCCCGGATTTTCCGCTTCACCGCTTCCTTTCCGGCGCAGCAGAACTCCGCGTCGAAGGCCTTGGCCCGGACGGAAAAGAAGGTGGCGTAGAAGGCCAGCGGCTCGTGGACCTTGAACCAGGCGATGCGGAAAGCCATGGTCACGTAGGCCACGGCGTGGGCCTTGGGGAACAGGTAGCCGATCTTGGCCAGGGACTCGATGTACCACTCCGGCACATCGTGCTCCCGCATGGCCTCCACCCAGCCCTCCTGGAAGCCGCCCTTTTTCACCTTGCCCTTTCGCACCGCCTCCATGATCTTGAAGGACATCTTCGGCTCCAGGCCCATGGAGATGAGGTAGAGCATAATATCGTCACGGCAGCCCACCGTCTCCAGAACGCTGGCGGTGCCGCTGACAATCAGCTCCCGGGCGTTGCCCAGCCACACGTCGGTGCCGTGGGAGAAGCCGGACAGCCGCACCAGGGTGTTGAAGTCCTTGGGCTGGGTGTCCATCAGCATCTGGCGGGTAAAGCGGGTGTTGAACTCCGGAATGGCCACGGCGCCGGTGGGACCCAGCACCTCGTCATTTTCGTAGCCCAGCACCTTGCTGCTGGTGAAAATGGACATGGTGTCCGGGTCATCCAGGGGAATCTGCCGGGCGTTGACGCCGGTGAGGTCCTCCATCATGCGGACCATGGTGGGGTCATCGTGTCCCAGCATGTCCAGCTTCAGCAGGTTATCCTCCATGCAGTGGTATTCAAAATGGGTGGTGATGGTGTCGGAATCATCGGCGTCCGCCGGGTGCTGCACGGCGCAGAAATCCTCCACGTCCATGTCATCGGGGACCACCACCAGGCCGCCGGGGTGCTGGCCGGTGGTGCGGCGCACACCCACGCATCCCTGGGTCAGGCGGTTCTCCTCCGCCCGGCCGGCCACAATGCCGTTCTCCTCCAGATACTTTTTCACGAAGCCGAAGGCGGTCTTTTCCGCCAGGGTACCGATGGTGCCGGCCCGGAACACCTGGGTCTCGCCGAACATCTCAATGGCGTGGCGGTGAGCCCGGGCCTGGTATTCGCCGGAGAAGTTTAGGTCGATGTCCGGCACCTTGCCGCCGCCGTAGCCCAGGAAGGTCTCAAAGGGGATGTCGAAGCCGTCCTTCACATACTTGGTGCCGCAGACGGGGCAGACCTTGTCGGGCATGTCCGCGCCGCAGCCGTAGGAGCCGTCCATGATGAACTCGCTGTTCTTGCACTTGGGGCAGCGGTAGTGGGGCGGCAGGGAGTTCACCTCCGTGATGCCGGACATATAGGCCACCAGAGAGGAGCCCACAGAGCCGCGGGAGCCTACCAGGTAGCCGTTTTCCAGGGACCGCTGCACCAACTTTTGGGCGGACATGTACACCACGTCGTACTTGCCCAGAATGCTGCCCAGCTCCACGTTTAGACGGTCCACAATCAGCTGGGGCGGATTCTCGCCGTACAGCTCGTGGGCCTTGCTCCAGACCAGGTTGTTCAGCTCCTGCTCCGAGTTTTCCAGCCGGGGCGGGAACAGCTCCTTGGGCAGCAGCTCGATGTTCTCCACCGCGTCGGCAATCATCCTGGGGTTCTTCACCACCACCTCCAGCGCCTTCTCCTTTCCCAGATAGGAGAATTCCTCCAGCATCTCGTCGGTGGTCTTGAAGTAGATGGGCAGCGGCGCGTTGGCGTCGGCAAATTTCTTGGAGGCCAGCAGAATGTGGCGGTACACCTCGTCCTCCGGCTCCTGGAAGTGGACGTCGCCGGTGGCGCAGACGGGCTTGCCCAGCTCCTCGCCCAGCCGGACGATGACCCGGTTGAACTCCCGCAGCTCCTCCTCCGACTGTACCGTGCCGTCCCGAAGCATGAAGTGGTTGTTGCACAGGGGCTGAATCTCCAGGAAGTCATAGTAGGAGGCGATGCGCTTCAGCTCGTCCCAGTCCTTGTGGTCCACCACCGCCCGGAACAGCTCTCCCGCCTCGCAGGCGGAGCCGACGATCAGGCCCTCCCGGTGCTGGTTCAGCTCGCTTTTGGGAATCACCGGCACCCGCTTGAAGTATTTCAGGTTGGACAGAGAGATCAGCTGATACAAATTTTTCAGGCCCAGCTTGTTCCGGGCCAGCAGGATGATGTGCTTGGGGAACCGGTTGGACTTGCTGCCCAGGGGCCGCAGCTTCTCCATCTCCCGGTTGATGTCCTGCAGGCGGTCAACGCCCCGCTCCCGCAGCATCTTCCAGAAGGGGATCAGCATGTAGCCCACGGTGGCGGCATCGTCGCTGGCCCGGTGATGGTTGAAGGACGGCAGCTCCAGGGCATCCGCCACCACGTCCAGCTTGTACTTTCCCAGATTGGGCAGCAGGTTCTGGGCCAGAATCAGGGAGTCGATATAGGTGGGCTGGAACCCCAGCCCCACCTTCCGGCAGCCCTCCCGGATGAAGCTGATGTCGAACTCCGCGTTGTGGGCCGCCAGAGGGCGGCCGTCCACGAATTTCAGGAAGTCCGTCAGGGCGTCCTTCAGCTGCGGCGCGTCCTTCAGCATATCATCGGTAATGCCGGTGAGGCCGATGATCTCCGGCGTCAGCTTCCGGTTGGGGTTCACAAAGGTCTGGAACCGGTCCTTCACCTCGCCGTGGCTCAGCACCACGGCGCCGATTTCGGTGATGGCCTCCCGGCTGACCTTCAGGCCGGTGGTCTCAATGTCGAAGCAGACAATCTCATCGTCCAGGTCACAGTCCCGGGGGCCGTGGATGGCGATGCGGTCGTCCAGGTTGTTGATGAAATAGCCCTCCATGCCGTAGAGGATCTTGATCTTTCCGCCGGCGGCCTTGTTGGCGTCCGGGAAGGACTGGACCACGCCGTGGTCCGTGATGGCGATGGCCGGGTGGCCCCACTTGATGGCCTGCTTCACCACGGAGCCTGTGTCCGTCAGGGCGTCCATGTTGCTCATGCGGGTGTGGAGGTGCAGCTCCACACGCTTTTCCGGCGCCGTGTCCTGCCGGCCCTGGTGCTCGATGACGTTCACGTGGTAGGGGTTCAGCTGGATGTCCTTGCCGTCCCAGGTGGGCTCCATCTTCCCCTGCACCATCAGCCACATGCCCGGCTGGACGGCGTTTCCGAAGGTCTCCGCCTCCTTGGCGGTCAGGTTTTTCTGGACGGTGACGGAGTTGGTGCAGTCCGTCATGTCGAAGCTCATCCGCCACATGCCGGGGCGCCGGGTCTCCCGGCACTCCGCCGCAAACACCTTGCCCGCCACTGTGACGGTGCCCATTTTCACGTTCAGCTCCTTCATGGGCACGGGCTTTCCCTTGATGGGATTGCCCAGCAGCACGGAGGAGATCTTCTCCGCCTTCCGCTCCCCGCCGGAGGCGGAGAAGTCGGGCACCGGTGCCTCCTGCCGCACCGGAGTGGTCAGGCAGGTGTGGGTCAGGGTCACTTTGGTAAAGCCGTAGGTGGCGGCAATCATCCGCTGCAGGTCCGCCGTGTCCTCCTCGCTGAGGGGCTGGCGGGTGGTGATGCGCAGGTCCATGGTAAAGGACTTCTGGTCGATGACCGCATTGGTGATGTTGGCCCCCGCCAGGCGAATCTTCAGTTCAGGCGGCACCAGCAGGTCCGCAAACAGCTGAAAAAATAGTATCTTCTTTGCCATTGGTCTCCTCTTTCCGCGAAAAGGGCAGGATCACGTCTCCTGCCCTTCCGATGGTTTCACAGGTTTTCGATCTCCGCCATCAAGGCATCCACAAGCCGCTCCTGGGGCACTTTGTAAAGGATTTCTCCTTTTCGGAACAGCAGCCCCTCTCCCTTGCCGCCGGCGATGCCGATATCGGCGGCGGAGGCTTCGCCGGGGCCGTTGACGGCGCAGCCCATCACTGCCACGGTGATGTTTTTACGGCAGCCCGACAGCCGCCGCTCCACCTCCTCGGCGATGGGGATCAGGTCGATGCGGGTACGGCCGCAGGTGGGGCAGGCGATGAGGTTGACCCCCTCCTTCCGCAGCCCGGCGGCCTTCAGGATCTTGTGGGCGGCGTAGATCTCCTCCACCGGGTCCGCCGTCAGCGTCACCCGCACCGTGTCGCCGATGCCCAGGCACAGCAGTCCGCCGATGCCCATGGCGGATTTCACCATGCCCATGGAGGGCGTGCCCGCCTCGGTAACGCCCAGGTGCAGCGGGTAGTCCGTCTGCTGGCTCAGCAGCCGGTAGGCCGCCATGGTCAGCGGCACGTCGGAGCACTTCACGCTGATGCAGATGTCGTCATAGTCAAACTTGTTCAGCAGCTTCACGTGGCCCATGGCGCTTTCCACCAGCGCCTCGGCGGTGACACCGCCGTACCTGGCCCGCAGCTCCTTTTCCAGGGAGCCGCCGTTGACGCCGATGCGGATGGGGATGCCCCGGCGACGGCACTCGTCCGCCACCGCCTTCACCTTCTCCTCCCCGCCGATGTTGCCGGGATTGATGCGGATGGCGTCAATGCCCCGCTCCGCGCAGAGCAGGGCGAAGCGGTAGTTGAAGTGGATGTCCGCCACCAGGGGGATGTGAATCTGCTCTTTGATTCTGTCCACCGCCAGGGCCGCCGCCTCGTCGGGAATGGCCACCCGGATGATCTCGCAGCCGGCCTCCTCCAGACGGTGAATCTGGGCCACCGTGGCCGCCACATCATCGGTTTTCGTATTGCACATGGACTGGATGGACACCGGGGCACCGCCGCCCACAGCCACCGTTCCCACCATGATCTGTTTCGTCATTGGAATCGTCCTCCCTACCGGATCAATCGGAATACATCGTAGAAGGTAATGAACAGCATGAAGCCCATCAGCAGGGCGAAGCAGGCGCCGCTGACCGCCGTCTCATACCGGTCCGGGATGTGCCTGCCAAACAGCTTGTCGCTGACGGTGTTCAGCAGCAGAAACGCAATGTGGCCGCCGTCCAGCGCCGGAATGGGCAGCAGGTTCATCACCGCCAGGTTCACGGCGATGAGCGCCGCGAAATACAGGATGTTGTCCACAGCCTCCCGGGCGTTTGCCGAGGACTGCCCCACCTCCGTGATGGTGGACACAATCATCACCGGGCCGCCCACATCCTCCAGTCCGGCGTCGCCGTTCACCAGCATCTGCAGGCTCAGACCCACAATGCGGGCAAAGTCCACGGTGTTCAGCCAGCTGAGCCGCAGCTTCTGCAGCGGCGTGGCCTCCGCCGCCTCCGCCGTCCGGTAAAGGCCGTAGCCTTTGTACTGGCTCTGGCCGTCGGGGCTGGTGCAGGTGTCCCACACCAGGTCCTCCAGCACCACCTTTTCCCCGTTCCGCAGCACCGTCAGGTCCAGCGGCTCGCCGGCCTTCAGACTCAGCAGCAAATCCACGTCGCCGTAGATATAGACCCGCTGGCCGTTGATGGCGTAAAACTCGTCGCCGGGCTGCAGCACGTCGCCGTACCGGGCCTGAAACTCCGGCGCCACACCGCTGATCCGCGGGATGAGGTATCGCTCCGTTCCGCTGTAGAGAATCAGCAGAATCACAAATCCCATCAGCAGGTTCATCAGGGCGCCGGCGGCGAAAATCAGCAGCTTTTTCCAGAAGCCCTGCCGGTTCAGCGCCCGGGGGTTGTCAGAGGCCTCCTCCTCGCCCTCCATAGCGCAGAAGCCGCCGATGGGCAGCAGCCGCAGGGAGTACTGGGTCTCGCCGGAGGTGCGGCTCCAGATCTCCGGCCCCATGCCGATGGAAAACTCGTTCACCTGCACATCGCTGGCCTTGGCCGCCAGGAAATGACCCAGCTCGTGGACAGCGATGAGCACGCCGAAGATCAGGATTGCCGCAAGGATATACACAATGGTCATCAGCAGATTAACGCTCCTTTACAGGGTTCAGCACAGCGGCCCGGGCCAGCCGGTCCGCCTCCAGAATGTCCTCCAGCGCCGGGTTCTGCCGGACAGGGACCGCGTCCAGCGCCCCGGCCACCAGCCGGGAGATGTCATTGAAGCCCACCCGGTCCTGCAAAAACAGGCCCACTGCCGCCTCGTTGGCGCCGTTGAGCACGGCGCAGGCCGTGCCGCCGACGGTAACCGCCTCAAAGGCAAGACGCAGGCAGGGAAACGCCTCCAGGTCTGGCTCCGCGAAGGTCAGGGGCGGGCAGGTCAGCAGGTCCAGCGGCTCCGCCGGACTCTCCGCCCGGTCCGGATACGTCAGGGCGTAGCGGATGGGCAGGCGCATATCCGGCGTGCCCAGCTGGGCCAGCACCGCACCGTCCCGGAACTCCACCAGGGAGTGGACAATGCTCTGTCGGTGAATGACAGGCTGCACCTGCCGCAGCGGCAGGCTGTACAGCCGCATGGCCTCAATGACCTCCAGCCCCTTGTTCATCAGCGTGGCGGAGTCCACGGTGATCTTGGGACCCATGGTCCAGTTGGGGTGGCGCAGGGCGTCCGCCCGGGTCATCCCCTCCAGCTCCCGGAAGGACTTGCCATAGAAGGGGCCGCCGGAGCAGGTCAGCAGCAGCCGCCGGATCTCCCTCCGGTCCCGGCAGCCCTGGAGGCACTGGAATATGGCGGAGTGCTCCGAGTCCACCGGCACAATCTCCGCGCCCCACCGCGCCGCCTCAGCCATCACCAGCTCTCCGGCGCACACCAGCGTCTCCTTGTTGGCCAGGGCAATGCGCTTTTTCGCCCGGATGGCGGCCAGCGTGGGCCGCAGGCCGATCATGCCCACCACGGCGGTAACCACAATGCCGGCCTCGGCCATGGTGGCCGCCTCCAGCAGTCCCTCCATGCCGGAGGCCACCCGGATATTGGTGTCCGACAGCCGCCGGCGCAGCTCCTCAGCCGCATTTTCGTCATAAAGCACGGCAAGACGCGGCTGGAACTGCCGCGCCTGCTGCTCGATCCGGTCCACGCTGGCGTTGGCGGTCAGCGCCGCCACGCGCAGGCCCAGCTGCTCCGCCACGTCCAGCGTCTGCCGGCCGATGGAGCCGGTGGACCCCAGTATCGAAATCGTATTCGTCATCATTGTCCTTTATCTCACGAAGTTCAGAATGATCTCCAGCACCGGCGTGACGAACAGGACGCTGTCAAACCGGTCCAGCACGCCGCCGTGGGCCAGGAAGAGATGGCCGTAGTCCTTGATGCCAAACTCCCGTTTGATGAGGGAGAAGCTGAGGTCGCCGATCTGGGCCACCACGCCGCAGGCCAATGCCAGCACCACCATGGGGCCGCAGCCAATGCTGCCGCCGAACCAGCGGTCCATCACAACGGCGAACAGCAATCCGCACAGCACATTTCCCAGCAGGCCGCCCACCGCGCCCTCCACGCTCTTTTTCGGGCTTACTTTGGGGGCCAGCTTATGCTTGCCAATAGAGCATCCCACCAGGTAGGCGAAGGTGTCGCAGGCGAAGCTGAGGATGAAGGGCAGCAGCAGATACGCCCGGTGGAGGCCGGAGGCCTCCAGCCGCAAAAACGCGGAGAAGGAATAGCCGATGGCAATGCTGCCGAACAGCCCCGCCATGATCTGGTCAAACTTCACCGCTCCCGCCTTCACAATGGCATAGCCGAAGAAAACCAGCGTCTCCAGCAGGAACAACAGCGACACCTGCTCCGGGCAGCCATAGTACCACCCCACCACAAGCATGGCGCAGACGGTGCTCATGCTGATCATCACACTGCGTTTTGCGCCGCTGACGCACTGCTGCAGCTCAATGGCGCCGATGCCTGCCAGCAGGCACAGCGCAATCAGCAGCACCACCGGCGGCGCCCACAGCACCACCCATGCCAGCAGCGGTACGCCGATGACGGACACCAGCACTCTGGACTGAAAAGAGGTCATTTTTTGACGCCTCCAAATCGTCTGTCACGGGCCTGGAAGGCCACGATGGCCCGGTTCAGCTCCGCCTCATCAAAGTCCGGCCACAGCGCGTCGGTAAAGTAGAACTCCGAGTAGGCGCACTGCCACAGCAGGAAATTGCTGAGCCGCAGCTCGCCGCTGGGGCGGATAATCAGGTCCGGGTCCGGAATGTTCCGGGAGTCCAGATAGCCGGAGAACAGCGCCTCGTCCAGCTCCTCCGGCTTCCGCTTCCCTGCCGCGCAGTCGGCGGCGAACTGCCGGACGGCCCGCAGAATCTCGTCCCGGCCGCCGTAGTTCAGGCACACGTTGGCCTGAAACGCGTCGGCGGACAGGTGTTCCGTGATCTCGTCGGTCTCCCGGGCCAGAGCCCGCAGCTCCGGCGCGATAGGGGTCATGTCGCCGAAGAAGTGGAGGCGGATGTTGTCCCGCTCCATGGTCTCCACCGCTTCTTCCATGTACTTTTTCAGCAGCGCCATGATCGCGCCCACCTCGTCGGCGGAGCGCTTCCAGTTTTCCGTGGAAAAGGCGTACACCGTCAGATACTGCACACCGATGTTCTTGCAGTAGGTGGCGATGCGGCGGAAGGTCTCCGCTCCCGCCTTGTGGCCGGCAGTCCGGGGCAGGCCCCGCCGGGTGGCCCAGCGACCGTTGCCGTCCATGATAATGGCAATGTGGCGAGGCAAGCGCGTCATATCCACCTGCCCCGCCAGACTGTCCGTCTGTTTGACAGCCATCAGACCGCCATCAGTTCCTTTTCTTTTTTCGCCAGGAGTTCGTCGATTTTCTTGCAGCTGTCATCGGTCAGCTTCTGCAGGTCCTTTTCCGCCTGCTTCATCTCGTCCTCGGTGATCTCGGACTTCTTCTCCTGCTTCTTGAAGGCATCCATGGCATCCCGGCGGATGTTGCGGATGGCCACCTTGCCGTTTTCGGCGTACTTGCGGATTTGCTTCACCAGCTCCTTGCGGCGCTCCTCCGTCAGCTGGGGGAAGGCCAGACGCAGGGAACGGCCGTCATCCTGGGGATTGATGCCCAGGTCGGAGGTCTCGATGGCCTTCTTGATCAGCTTCACGGCGCCGCTATCCCAGGGTTGGATCACCAGAGAGCGGGGATCGGGAGAGGTGATGGAAGCAATCTGCTGAATGGGGGTGGGGGTGCCGTAATAGTCCACGGTGATACGGTCCAGCACGGCGGCGTTGGCCCGGCCGGCGCGGACAGAGGCAAAGTCCGCGGCCACGGAATCGATGCTCTTTTTCATCTTGGTCTCATAAACCTTGTATTCGTCCTTCAACATAACGGTTCACTCCTTTACAATCGTTCCGATTTTCTCACCGCGCAGCACCCGCAGAATATTCTCCGGGTCCTTCAGGGCGAAGAGCAGCACGGGAATGTGGTTGTCCATGGACAGCGACGTGGCGGTGGAGTCCATCACCATCAGGTGCTGGGCCAGAACCTGATCGTAGCTGATGGTATCGTATTTGACAGCGGTGGGGTCCTTCACCGGGTCGGCGGAATAGACGCCGTCCACATTCTTGGCCAGCAGGATCACGTCGGCATTGATCTCCGCCGCCCGCAGCACCGCCGCCGTGTCGGTGGAGAAATAGGGGTTGCCGGTGCCCGCGCCGAAGATCACCACACGGCCCTTCTCCAGGTGCCGGATGGCCCTGGAGCGGATGTAGGGCTCGGCAATGGCCCGCATCTCAATGGCGGTCTGCACCCGGACGGGGATGCCCTTCTGCTCGCAGACATCCGCCACCGCCAGGCAGTTCATCACTGTGGCCAGCATGCCCATATGGTCGGCGCGAGTGCGCTCCATGGCGCCGCCGCTGTTCTTGGCTCCCCGCCAGAAGTTGCCGCCGCCCACCACCAGGCCGACCTGGACGCCCATGTCCAGGCACTGCTTGATGACGTCACAGACCTTGCCGATCATCTCAAAATCCAGGCCGGTGTGCTTCTCGCCGGCCAGCGCCTCGCCGCTGATTTTCAATAATACGCGCTTGTAAGCAGGTGTATCCACTGGATTCTACCTCCATTCCATAGTCACCGCTATTTTACCGTATTTTTTCCGGTTTGCATAGGGGGTAGACAAGATTTTCCCGAAAAATCCCCCGGCCGGAAGAAAACGCCCGGAGAATCTCTCCGGGCGTTTTCGTGGGTTCAGTTTTCGCAGGCGGCGGACAGCAGCCCCGCCAGTTCCTCTTTTCCGATGCCCTTTTCCGCGGAAAACGGCACCAGGGTGTCCCGCTCCGTCAGCTCCAGCGTCTCCCGGATCAGGGCCAGGGCAGGCTCCACCTGACTCTTTTTCAGCTTGTCCACCTTGTTGGCCACCACAATCTCCGGGCAGCCGGTCTGGCGGAACCAGTCATGCATTACCTGGTCGTTGGCGGTGGGCTTGTGGCGGGCGTCCACGATGAGGACGCCCAGGGTGATGAGGCCCGCCTCGTCCTGAAAATAGGCCTCCATCAGCCGGCCCCACCGCTCCTTCTCCTCCCGGGAGACCTTGGCGTAGCCGTAGCCCGGCAGGTCCACCAGATAGGCCCGGCCGTCCACCCGGAAGTAGTTGATCTGGGTGGTCTTTCCCGGCGACGCCCCCACGTAGGCCAGATTCTTCCGGCCTGTCAGGCGGTTGATCACCGAGGACTTGCCCACGTTGGACCGCCCCGCGAAGGCGAACTGGGGCATGGTGTCCCGCAGGAAATCCTTCTGGCTGGCGGCGGCGCGGACAAATTCAGCTTTCGCAAAATTCAGGGCCATGGGGGCACCTCAACTTTCACTGCCGCAGGGCGGCATTCTCATTTCCCTCCCGGGCGGGAGCGAAGGCCGCCGCCGGCTCCTCCGGGGCGGGGGGCTGCACCGTCACCGGCTGGGGCGCCAGGGCCGCGGCCAGCACCTCATCCACCGTGGTCACCGGCACGAAGTTCAGTCCGGCCCGGACGGTCTGGTCGATCTCGTCCAGGTCCCGCACGTTGTCATTGGGGATGATCACCGTCCGGACGCTGTTGCGCAGGGCGGCCATGGTTTTCTCCTTCAGTCCGCCGATGGCCAGCACCCGGCCCCGGATGGTGATCTCACCGGTCATGGCCAGATGAGCCCGGATTTTCCGGCCCGTCAGGGCGGAGGTCAGGGCCGTGGCAATGGCGATGCCGGCGGAGGGGCCGTCCTTAGGCACCGCGCCCTCCGGGAAGTGGACATGGATGTCCTTGGTCTTGTAGAAGTCGCCGGCGATGCCCAGCTGAGCCGTGCGGCTGCGCAGGCAGCTGAGGGCCGCCTGGACCGACTCCTTCATCACGTCGCCCAGGTTGCCGGTGAGTTCCAGCTTGCCGCTGCCCTCGGTGACGTTGACCTCCACCTCCAGGATCTCGCCGCCGGCTTCCGTCCACGCAAGGCCGTTGACCACGCCGATTTCCTCCTGCTCCGTGTGGAGAGCCGGGGGATTCCGGGCGGGACCCAGCAGCGCATGCAGGTCTTTTTCTGTAATGGAAACCCGCTTTACAGTGCTTGTCAGCAGGCGCATATCCGTTTTCCGGCACAGCGCCGCGATCTGGCGCTCCAGCTGGCGGACGCCGGACTCCCGGGTATAGTCCCGGATGATGGCCCGCAGGGCGTCATCGCTGACGCGAAGCTGCGTCTTTTTCAGGCCGTGCTCCGCCATCTCCTTGGGCAGCAGGTGGCGGCGGGCGATCTGCAGCTTCTCCTCGTCGGTATAGCTGCTGAGCTCAATGACCTCCATCCGGTCCAGCAGCGGCCGGGGGATGGTACTGGTGGTGTTGGCGGTGGTGATGAACATCACCCTGGAGAGGTCCAGGGGGATCTCCAGGAAGTGGTCCCGGAAGCTGTTGTTCTGCTCCGAGTCCAGCACCTCCAGCAGCGCCGACGCCGGGTCTCCCCGGTAATCATTCCCCAGCTTGTCGATCTCATCCAGCAGCAGCAGAGGATTCATGGACCCGCTGCGGCTGATGGCCTCCACCACCCGGCCGGGCATGGCGCCTATGTAGGTCTTGCGGTGGCCCCGGATGTCCGCCTCGTCCCGGACGCCGCCCAGGGACAGCCGGGCCAGCTTCCGGTTCAGGGCCGAGGCGATGGAGATGGCGATGGAGGTTTTGCCCACGCCGGGAGGGCCTACCAGGCAGATGATCTGCCCCTTCCCCTCCGGGTTCATCTGGCGCACCGCCAGCGTCTCCAGAATGCGCTCTTTCACCTTCTGCAGGCCGTAGTGGTCCCGGTCCAGAATCTTCCGGGCGGCGGCCACGTTCAGCCGCTCCCGGGTGGTGACGTTCCAGGGCATCTCCAGGCACACGTCCAGATAGTTCCGGCACACCGCCGCCTCCGCGCTGCCGAAGGGCTGCTTGGCCAGGCGGTTCACTTCCTTCAGCAGGTGCTCCTCCGTCTCCTCCGGCAGGGCCAGCTCCTTGATGCGGCTGCGGTAGGTTTCGATCTCGTCATCGTCGTCCGTCTCCCCCAGCTCGTTCTGCATCACCCGAATCTGGGTCCGCAGAATCTGCTCCCTCTGGGAGCGCTCCAGCTGGCCGCGGACCTTCCCCTCCATCTCTTTCTCAAAGCCCAGAACGTCGTTCTCCCGGGCCAGGAAATCATTGAGCCGCTTGAGCCGCAGGAAGGGGTTGGTCTCCTCCAGAATCTCCTGCTTGTCGCCGGGGCGGATGCTGATGTTCTGGGCGATATAGTCCGCCAGATAGCCCAGGTCCCGGCAGTCCAGCACGGCAGCCTGCAGCTCCTCCGGGATGCCGCCCACCTGCTGGGCATACTCGCCGAACAGGTTGATGGTCTGGCGCAGCAGCGCCTCCGTCCGGGGACTGCGGGAAAAGGCCTCCGAGGGGATCTCCTCCGGCAGCAGCTCCACATTGGCCTGCAGGTAGGGGCTGGTCTGCCACAGCCGTTTCAGCCGGGCACGGTGCTCACCCTCCACCATCACCCGGACGGAGGTGGGGGAAAGGCGTAGAATCTGCACCACCCGGGAGACCGTGCCCACGGGATAGAGGTCCTTTTCCTGCGGCTCCGCCACGCCCACCTCCCGCTGGGTCACCAGGAAGATGCGCTGGTCGTTTTCCATGGCGTGTTCCAGTGCCCGGACGGACATGGGACGCTCCACGTCAAAATTCAGATTCATATGGGGGAATACCGTCAGGCCTCGCAGGGCCAGTACCGGGATATTCCAGCTTGTCAGTTCCATGGGGAATTCCTTTCTCCGTGCGGAAGAGGGACGCCCTCCGGCGTCCCTCCAGTCATTCGTCTCAAGCTCAAGACGCCGAAGCAGGGTCCGGAGCCGCTTTGCTCTCGCCCTTGCCGGTGTTCAACTTCACCGCATAATTGATCTTATCGGGGTTGTGGGTCAGCTCCGGCTGCTCCGTACCCTCCACGCAGGCCTTGGTGATGACCGCCTTTTCCACCGTGGGATCGGAGGGCACGTCATACATCACCTGGGTCAGCAGACCCTCCATCACCGCCCGCAGGCCCCGGGCGCCGATGTTGCGCTCGATGGCCTTGTCGGCAATGGCCTCCAGCGCCTCCGGCTGGAACTCCAGGTCCACGTCATCGTACTCCATCAGCTTTTTGTACTGCTTCACCAGCGCGTTTTTCGGCTCCGTCAGAATCTTCACCAGATCCTCCCGGGTCAGGCTGTTGAGGGAGGCGATCACCGGCAGGCGGCCCACCAACTCCGGAATGATGCCGAATTTCAGCAGGTCATGGGGCTGCACCTGGCGGAACAGCTTACCCACGTCCCGGTCCTTCTTGCTGGTCACCGGCGCGTCAAAGCCGATGCTCTTGGTCTCCACCCGGCGCTCGATGATCTTGTCCAGGCCGTCGAACGCGCCGCCGCAGATGAACAGAATGTTCTTGGTGTTCAGCTGGATAAACTCCTGATGGGGGTGCTTGCGGCCGCCCTGGGGCGGCACGTTGGCCACGGTGCCCTCCACGATTTTCAGCAGTGCCTGCTGCACGCCCTCGCCGGAGACATCCCGGGTGATGGAGGTGTTCTCGCTCTTGCGGGCGATCTTGTCGATCTCATCCACATAGATGATGCCCCGCTCGGCCCGCTCCACGTCAAAATCCGCCGCCTGCAGCAGCCGCAGCAGGATGTTCTCCACATCGTCGCCCACGTAGCCGGCCTCCGTCAGGGTGGTGGCGTCGGCAATGGCGAAGGGGACCTTCAGGATCCGGGCCAGGGTCTGGGCAAACAGGGTCTTGCCGGAGCCGGTGGGTCCGATGAGGAGGATGTTGCTCTTCTGCAGCTCCACGTCCTCGTCGCCGCCGAAGAAAATCCGCTTGTAGTGGTTGTAGACCGCCACGGACAGGGCCACCTTGGCCTCATCCTGCCCGATGACATACTGGTCCAGCACCTCTTTGATCTCCCGGGGAGTGGGCAGCTTGTCCAGCGTTTCCTCCAGGCTGCTGCCCCGGTCCTCGTAACCGTCGTTCAGGATGCTGACGCACAGCTCCACGCACTCGTCGCAGATGCGGACGCCGGGACCCTGAATCATACGGTGCACCTGCTGCTCATGCTTGCCGCAGAACGAGCAGCGGAGAGATTTCTTATCGTCGTTCATGAAAACCTCCATGCGCCATGCGGCGCTGAAAAGATGTCGCTGCCTCCGGTGCGGAGGTTCCGTTCCGCCGGATCAGCGGCTGGTAATGACCTTGTCCACCAGGCCAAAGTCCAGCGCCTCCTGGGCGGTGAGGAAGTTGTCCCGCTCCGTGGCGTTCCGGACCTCCTCGATGGTCCGGCCGGTGTTGGCGGCCAGAATCTCATTCAGGCGCTGCTTGGTCTTCAGAATATACTCCGTGTGAATCTGGATGTCCGTGGCCTGACCCTGGAAGCCGCCGGAGGGCTGATGGATCATGACGCAGGCGTTGGGCAGCACCAGACGCTTGCCCTTGGCGCCGGAGGACAGCAAAAACGCGCCCATGCTGGCCGCCATACCCACGCAGATGGTGGACACATCGCACTTGATATACTGCATGGTGTCGTAAATAGCGAAGCCGTCGGTGACGGAGCCGCCGGGGCTGTTGATATACAGCTGGATGTCCTTGTCCGGGTCCTGGGCCTCCAGATACAGCAGCTGGGCCACCACAAGACCGGCAGAGGTGGCGTTGACCTCCTCGCCCAGATAGATGATGCGGTCGCTGAGCAGGCGGGAGAAAATATCATAACTCCGCTCGCCCCGGTTGGTCTGTTCCACAACATAAGGGACTAAACTCATTGGTATACCTCCTTGAAACTTTGCTCTCCCATGCCCCGCCGACACACCGGCGGATATGGCAACAGCGCCGCAGGCCCGCGGTACGGGTCGCCCGGCGCTGAAGCCAACAGCAGCACCATGATCGCACACGACCTATGATACTACGATCTCCTGCGAGAATTTGTAGAATTCATGTAAGAGCGTGCCGCTTCTCCGTTTAGTATGCCCGGAATTATTTGGATTCTTCCGTCTCCTCGGATTTCTCCTCGGCCTTCTTGGCAGACTTCTTGGCAGCGGTCTTCTTGGCGGGCTTCTCCTCCTCCACGGGGGCGGTAGCCACGGCGCTGTCGGTGACGATGGCAACGGCCTTGCGGCTCTTGACCTGATCCTCCACCACGTCGCGGGTCAGATACTTCTTGACGCTCTCCACGTCCATGCCGTATCTCTCGGCCAGGTCGGCGTACTCCTTCTCCACGTCCTCGTCGGCGGCCTCCACAGCCTCTGCCTCGATGATGGCGGCCAGAGCCAGATCCATGCGCACCTGGCGCAGGGCGGGCTCCCTGGCGTCCTCGTGCAGCTTCTCCTCAGTCTGGCCGGTGATCTCCATGAACTTGTCATAGGGGATGCCCTGGGACTGGAGCTGCATCCGGTAGTTCTCCAGCATCTGACGGATCTGGTTCTCCACCATGGCCTCGGGCACATCGCAGGTGATGTTGTCGGCCACCTGCTGCATCAGGGCGTCCTCAAAGGCCTGGTTGGCGGCGGTCTCCCGCTCGGCGGTGATCTTCTTCTTCAGGTCGGCCTTCAGTTCTTTCAGGGTGTCAAACTCGGACACGTCCTTGGCAAACTCATCGTCCAGCTCGGGCACGTCCTTGGCCTTGACCTCGTTGACCTTCACATGGAACACCACAGCCTTGCCGGCCAGGTCCGCGTGATAGTCCTCGGGGAAGGTGATGTCGATGTCCTTCTCCTCACCGGCCTTCATGCCGATGATCTGGTCCTCGAAGCCGGGGACGAAGGAGCCGGAGCCGATCTCCAGGCTGTAGTTCTCGGCGGTGCCGCCGTCGAAGGCCACGCCGTTGTCGGTGCCCTTGTAATCGATGACCGCGGTGTCGCCGGTCTCCACGGGACGGTCCACAGACACCAGGCGGGTGTTGCGCTCGGTCAGCTGCTGCAGACGCTCATTGACGTCGGCGGCGGTGACCTTCACCTCAGCCTTGGGGGCGCTCAGGCCCTTGTACTGACCCAGGGTGACCTCGGGATAGACGGGGACGATGGCCTTGAAGGTAAAGCCGTCCCGGGTGACCTCACCCTCCAGCTCCACCTTGGGCTCGCCCACAACCCGCAGCTCCTGCTCGGTGACGGCGTTCTTATATGCGTCGAACCAGACGAGGTCGATGGCGTCGGAGTAGAACACCTCAGCGCCATACATCTTCTCGATCAGATGACGGGGGGCCTTGCCGGGGCGGAAGCCGGGGACGCGGATGTCCTTGCGCTTCTGGCGGTAAGCCTTCTCAACGGCGGCCTGAAATTCTTCGGCGCCAACTTCGACGGTCAGTGCAACCTCGTTCTTTTCCAGTTTTTCGCAGCTCTTAACACTCATTTTTGTTTACTCCTCCGTTCATCATCGGCTCAAAGCCGGTGCATCAAGTGATTTTAGCAGAAAATCTGAGAAAAATCCATACTTTTTTCGCTTATTCACAAATTTTTTTCGGAATAAAACCCAGGTGGTCGCCGGAGATCAGGGAAAACGCCGTTTCCCCCCGCACGCCCTCGATTCTGCGGCGGATGGTGGCGCCGTGGAGATGGCCGTAGCAGCACTGCTTCACATGGTATCCGGACAGCAGCGCCAGAATCTCCGGGCACTCATACCCCTGGTACAGCGGCGGATAGTGGAGAAAGCACAGGATGGGCCGCTCCCCCGCCGACTGCAGCGAGGTCTCCAAGCGCATCAGCTCCCGGTTCAGCACCTTGGCGTTGTGGGGCTTCTGGTTCTCCTCCAGAAACCAGCCCCGGGTACCGCAGACGGCCCAGCCGCCGTACTCGGCGCAGTTGTTGTGGAGAAAGCCGAATGTGTGAAAGTCCTTCTCCCGGAAAAAGGCGTTCATCTTGGACACGGTGGTCCACCAGTAGTCATGGTTTCCCTTCACCAGCAGCTTCCGGCAGGGGAACTGCTCCAGAAACCGGAAGTCCGCCTCCGCCTCCGCCAGGGACATACCCCAGGAGGTGTCCCCCGCCAGCACCAGCAGGTCCTCCTCCGTCAGTTGGCTCAGGGACTCCCCGATCCGGTCCACATAGTTCTCCCAGGCCGGGCCGAACACTTCCATGGATTTGTTTCCGCTCAGGGAGAGGTGCAAGTCCCCCATGGCATAGAGGGCCATCGCCGCCCCTCCTTTCTGTCGTCGCAAAGTCTCTGTGAAATCCGCAGGTGCCCCTGTCTTATTCCCGCACTTCGCCCTGCAGGATACGGCACAGGTCTTTCCTGGCCCGGTTCAGCGGCCGTTGAAAGCAGGCACGGGACAGGATCACCCCGAACGCCAGCATGGCCGGAGCCATCAGCACTTCCCAGAAAAAGCCATCTATCGCCGCCGCCAGCACACCGCCCAGGGTAAACACCAGCAGGACGCCGCACCACACCGCCATGAAGCCCCGGACGAGCCAATGGCAGCGGGCGTCCACCGTCAGGACGCTGCCGCCCTCCGCCGGAACCACGGAGCACCGCAGCACCGGCAGCCAGGAATTCCGGCAGGAAAGGGCCGGCTGCAGCGTGAATTCCGTGCCGCCGTAGGGAATCTCTCCCGTGAAGCAGACCTCGGTGCAGACCCCGTCTCCCCGGCGGGAGGCCGTATGGCTCCGCAGCAGCCCCACCGCCGTCAGGCAGTCGCAGGGCGACGCCACGCAAAAGCGCTCCCGGTTCCGCAGCTTCATCTTATTTCAGGAAGTCCAGCACCACGTTCTCCATGTTCTGCTTCTCGCAGCTCTGGTCAAAGCGGCGGGTCTTGCCCTTCAGCGCCGCCAGACGGCGGGGCACCGCAACGCCGGACACCCGGTTCAGCTGGTCCAGCAGCTCCACGCCCTGGCCCTCGGGGGTCTCCCCCACGGCGGAAAGCACGTGGTTGCAGAACTTGTAGGGAGACGCGGTGGACACGAACACCGTCACCCGCTCATCGCCGGTGGCCTTCCGGTACTGCTCCATGACGTTGGCAGCCACGGCGGTATGGGTGTCGATGAGGTAGCCACGATTGAAATAGTAGTCATGGATGGTGGCGGCGGTGCCCTCCTCGTCGCAGAAGCCGCCCCAATACTGCTCGCTCAGCGCCGCCTTGATGGTGTCGGACACCTCGTAGCGGCCGGTCTTGCCCAGCTGCTCCATATAGCCCCGGACCTCGGCGTCATTCTCGCCGGACAGGTCGAACAGCAGACGCTCCAGGTTGCTGGAGATCAGAATGTCCATGGAGGGGCTCATGGTGGTGTGGAAGGGACGGTTGCGGTCATATACGCCGGTGCGCAGGAAGTCCGTCAGCACGTCATTGCAGTTGGAGGCGCAGATCAGCTTGCCCACCGGCAGGCCCATGCGCTTGGCGTAATAAGCGGCCAGAATGTCGCCGAAGTTGCCGGTAGGCACGCAGAAGTTGATCTCCTGGCCCATGGTGATCTTTCCATCCCGCAGCAGATCGCAGTAGGCGGAGATGTAATACACCACCTGGGGCAGGATGCGGCCCCAGTTGATGGAGTTGGCGGAGGACAGGAAGAAGCCCCGCTCCGCCAGCTGAGCCCGGATGGCCTCGTCGGAGAAGATGCGCTTCACGCCGGTCTGGGCGTCATCGAAGTTGCCCACCACGGAGCAGACGCCCACGTTGGCGCCCTCCTGGGTCACCATCTGCAGCTCCTGCACGGCGGACACGCCGTCCTTGGGATAGAACACCATAATACGGGTCTGGGGCACGTCGGCGAAGCCCTCCATGGCGGCCTTGCCGGTGTCGCCGGAGGTGGCCACCAGGATGCACACCGTCTTGTCCTCGCCGGTCTTTTTCAGGGCGGCGGACAGCAGCTGGGGCAGCATCTGCAGCGCCATGTCCTTGAAGGCGGAGGTGGGGCCGTGCCACAGCTCCAGGCAGTAGGTGGCGTCATCCACCCGGCGGACAGGGGCCACGGCGTCGGTGTCGAACTTGTCGGGGCCGTAGGCGTTGTCGGCGAAGCCCTTCAGCTCCTCCACGGTGTAATCGGTGAGGTACAGGCCCATGACTCTGGCGGCCCGCTCCTGATAGGAGGCGGAAACCAGGGACTCCAGGAAGGCCCGGTCAATCTGGGGAATCTCTATGGGCGTCAGCAGACCGCCGTCGCGGGAGAGGCCCATTTTGATGGCATCTGCCGATTCATAGCGCAAAGAGATGTCCCGGGTGCTGTAATACTTCATTTGTACATTCCTCATTTCACAGGAAAATTTGTTTTTATGAGAACGCGTCCTCCAGATATTCCATCCGCAGAACGCGGCCGTTTTCGTCCACATAGACCTCCGCCACGTCAAACCGGGCGGGTGCGTCCGTCAGATCGTTGGCGGTCAGCCAGAAGGCGGCGGCGGTCCGCAGCCGCTCCTGCTTCCGCCGGTCCACGAACTCCCGGGGCAGCGCCGGGGAATGGGCGCCCCGCAGCTTCACTTCCACAAAGCACACGGTCCCTCTCCGGTCCTTGGCGATGAGGTCAATCTCCCCGAACCGGCAGCGCCACTGGCTGGCAAGCAAAGTGCAACCCCGTTTGCGCAGGTACCGGGCGGTCTCCGCCTCCCCCAGATTCCCCAGGTCTCTCGTTTTGCTCATGGCTTCCCCTGCTCCCACTTTTTCAGAAAGGTTTTCCGGTGGGCCGGGCAGGGGCCGTACCGGTCCAGCATGGCGTAATGCAGCTTCGTCCCGTAGCCCTTGTGGCGGGCGAACTGATACTCCGGATATTGGGCGTCCAGCTCCGCGGCGGCATAGCGGTCCCGGCTCACCTTGGCCAGGATGGACGCCGCGGCGATGGAGGCGCTGAGTCCGTCGCCCTTGACGATGGTGACATGGGGTGTGCGGATGGCATACCGGCTGCCGTGGTCCCGGTTGCCGTCGATGAGGGCCATGTCCGGCCGTACCGGCAGGGCGTCAATAGCCTTCTGCATGGCCAGCATCCGGGCGTTGAGGATGTCCATCTCATCGATGTCCGCCGCCTCCACCCGGGCCACGGCAAAGGCCGCGGCCTGGTTGGTGATCACGTCGAACAGCGCCTCCCGCTTTTTCTCCGTCAGCTTTTTGGAGTCGTTGAGGCCGGGGATCTCCAGCTCCCGGGGCAGAATCACCGCCGCCGCGTACACCGGCCCCGCCAAAGGTCCGGCGCCGGCCTCGTCCACGCCGCAGACCGTGTCGAAGCCCGCTGCCCACTGTTCCCGCTCATAGGCCCACAGCTCCACGTCAGTACTCCATGACGATGCGCCGGCAGGCCTTGCAGATGTGGCCCGGCATGGCGGTGTTGTTCAGGCGGAAGTTGCCGCCGCTGTAAGGCCCGTCCAGCACCACGCCGCCCTTCTTCTCGATGCCCCGGGTGGTGTTGAAGGCCCGGTCCGGGTCAATGCCCCTGGGCATGAAAAACAGGCCGATGCTGTCGGCTGTGGTGACGTTGCCGTCTTCCATGGGTGCTCCGCAGAACGGACAATTCATAAGCTCCTCCTCACTCCGCCGTCTCCGGCAGTTCCAGTGTAAAACGCCCCAGCTTGCCGGCCCGGAATTCGTCCAGCAAAATATTGGCCATGCGTTCCGTGTCAATCTCGCCGCCGGAAATCAGGAAGCCCCGTTTCCGGCCCGCCGCCTCCAGCAAGCGGTAGCCGTAAGCCACCTCGTCCTCCTCCGGCTGCCGCTCCGGCAGCGCCGGCAGCTTGTAGGCCGTTTTCAGGGATTCGGGGTAGCGCTCCCCCAGATAGGCCATCAGGTGGCAGCCCAGGGTCTCCGTGTCCAGGATCTCATCCTTCACCGCGCCGGTAAAGGCCAGATTCAGTCCCACGCTCTGGTCCTCGAACTTGGGCCACAGAATGCCCGGCGTGTCCAGCAGCTCCAGCTGCGCGTCCACCGGCACCCACTGCTTGGAGCGGGTGACGCCGGGGCGGTCCCCGGTCTGGGCGGTTTTCCGGCGGGCCACCTGGTTGATGAAGGTGGATTTGCCCACGTTGGGGATGCCCAGGATCATCACCCGGACCACCCGGCCTACCTGGCCCTTTTCCGCGTAGGCCCGCAGCTTGTCCGCCAGCAGCTCCCGCACCGCGGCGGCAAACTGCTTCGTCCCCACACCGCTTTTGGCGTTGGACTCCAGCACCGCATACCCCTTGCTGCGGAAGTACGCCGCCCACTGCTTCGTGGCCGCCGGGTCCGCCTGATCCACCCGGTTCAGCACCACCAGCCGGGGCTTCCCCGCCGTCAGCTCGTCCACGTCCGGGTTGCGGCTGGACAGCGGGATGCGGGAATCCAGGATTTCGCACACCGCGTCCATATTTTTGATCTGCTCGGCGATCATCCGCCGGGTCTTGGTCATATGACCCGGATACCATTGAATATTCATCCGTTTCCTCTCTGTGCTCTGGTCAGTCCCGCTGCCACGTCCTCCGTGCCGCAGATGACGCCGATGCGGTCAAAGGCCTGCTTCCCCGTCTCACTGTCCGGGCCGGGGTACAGCAGGAACACCGCCTTGCCAATGATATACCGCTGATCCACCGTGCCCAGCCGGTAGTCCCGGCTGTCATTGGAGTGGTTGCGGTTGTCGCCCATGACGAACACGGACCCCTCCGGCACCGTCAGCGGAAACTGCATACCCTCCTGCTCGAAGGTCAGCTCCGCGATGTAGGGCTCCTCCAGCTTCTGACCGTCCACATAGACGGTGCCTGCGGAAAAGTCAATGTCCACGGTCTGTCCGCCGGTGGCAATCACCCGCTTCACAATCGGCTCCGGCAGAAAGCTCTGCTTGCGCAGCACCACAATATCCCCCCGGCGGTAATCGTCGGACAGCAGCGGGCTGACCACCAGCAGCCGGTCGCCGTTCTGCAGCGTAGGCACCATGGACCGGCCGTCCACGCCAATGAGGCGGGCCGCAAAGGTAAACACCAGCACCACGCTCAGCACCGAGCAGACCAGCGCCTGCGTCCATTCATACAGGCCCCGGTCCGTTTTGACGGTTTTCTGTTTTTCTTCCCGTTCCAACGGAATCCCTCTCTCTTTTCAAACTCTTCGGCTCAGCAGATGGCGCCGACCCGGGAAAACTCCCGCCTCCCGGAATCCTGGGAAATCCCCGGGAAGGCAATCACCACCGCCTTGCCGATGACGGACCGGACATCCACCGTACCCAGCCGGGGGTCCCGGCTGTCATCGCTGTTGTTGCGGTTATCCCCCATCAGGAAAATCCGGCCCTCCGGCACCGTCAGCGGAAACACCATTCCCTCGCTGAGGTAGGTCGGTTCGGCAATATACGGTTCTTCCAGCAGCCGGCCGTCCACAAACACGGACCCGGAGCCAAAATCGATGTCCACCGTCTGTCCGGCAGTGGCGATAACCCGCTTCACCACCGGCCGGCCGCCGTTGAAATCCGGCCGGGACACGATCACCACGTCGCCCTGGCCGTAATCTCCGGCCCAGACAGGATTGGTCACCATCATCAAATCCCCGTGCTGCAGCGTCGGGACCATGGAATGGCCGTCCACCCCCAGCATGCGGCAGAACACGGTAAAGATCCCCACAATCACCAGCACCGTCCAGACCAGGATCTGGATCCACTCATACCATTCCCGCCCGTTTTCTCCGGTACAGACCTTCGCCTGCTTTTCCATACGCGCTCCTTCCCGGCATCCGGCGTCCATAATACACCAGTTTAATCTTAATAACGAAGTATACCAAAATTGCGGCTGTTTCACAAGGGATTCCTGCCAGAATTCCGGAAAAATTCAAACAATTCTCCCGGTCAGCCGGCCCCCTCTTTTTGCCAGGACGCAAAAAAGAGGGCTGTCCCACAGGACAGCCCTCTTTTACGGAAGCGATGATTACTTCGCGGCCTTGGCGGCGCGGATGGCCTCGGTCAGCAGCGGAGTCACCTTGAACAGATCGCCCACGATGCCGTAATCGGCAATCTCGAAGATGGGAGCGGTCTCGTTCTTGTTGACGGCGATGATGCACTCGGAATCCTGCATGCCGGCCTTGTGCTGGATGGCGCCGGAGATACCCAGAGCAACATAGACCTTGGGATGGACAGTCTTGCCGGTCTGGCCGACCTGATGGTCGGCGGTCATCCAGCCGGAGTCGATGACGGCACGGGAGCCGCCCACGACGCCGCCCAGCTCGGCAGCCAGTTCCTCAGCCAGCTTGATGCCGCCCTCGACATCCTTGCTGATGCCGCGGCCGCAGGAGACGATGAAGTCAGCACCGATCAGGTCAACCAGCTTCTTGGCGGCCTTGACGGTCTCCACAACCTCGGTCTGGATGTCAGCCTCGGTCAGGGTGAAAGCGGGCTTCTCGATGACGCAGGCGTCAGCCTTGGCCTGATCGAAGGGAGCCTTCTTCATAACGCCGGGACGGACGGTGGCCATGGTGGGACGGAAACGGGGGCAGATGATAGTGGCCATCAGGTGACCGCCGAAAGCGGGACGGGTCATCTTCAGGTCACGGGAAACGTCATGCTTCTCGCCCAGCACCATGGCGGAGTTCAGGCCGTCGATCTTGGCCTCGGGCAGAGTGGAAGCCTCCTTCAGGAAGCCCTTGTAAATGCCCATGTCCACGTCCAGGTGGGTGCAGTCAGCGCACAGGCCGGTGTGCAGACGGGCAGCGCAGCGGGGGCCCAGGTCACGGCCGATGTTGGTGGCGCCGATCAGGAAGGCCTCGGGCTTCAGCTCCTCGATGACCTGGCAGATGACGTGCGCATAAGCGTCGGTGGTGTAGTCCTTCAGCAGGGGATGCTCGCAGACATAGACCTTGTCGGCACCGTAGCCGCCCAGTTCCTTGGCCAGGCCCTCAACATTGTCGCCCAGCAGCAGGCCGCACAGGTTGACGCCCAGCTCGTTGGCCAGACGACGGCCCTCGGAGATCAGCTCGAAATCGGTGGGCATCAGCTTGCCCTGACGCTGCTCGCAGAAGACCCACACATCCTTGAAAGCAGCAAGATCAGTGTTATTAAAAGTAGCCATAGTCTTATCTTTCTCCTTTCGATCAGATGATGTGCTTCTTAGCCAGCAGGCTGGCCAGCTTCTCGCAGTTCGCCTTGTCGTCGCCCTCGTCCAGCATCAGACCGGCACCCTTCTGGGGAGGAGTGAAGGAGGTCAGGATGTTGGTGGGAGAGCCCTTCAGGCCGATGGTGGTGGGATCGATCAGGGGATCGTCCTTCAGAGCCTCATAATCGAACACGTCCATGGGCTTGCTGTAAGCCTCGAAGACGCCGCCGACGCTCATGTAGCGGGGCTCGTTCAGCTCCTTGATGCAGGTCAGCAGGCAGGGAGTCTGGACCTTGATGGTCATGTAGCCGTCCTCCAGCATACGCTTGACGGTGATGCTGTTGCCTTCCTTGTGGATGTCGGCGGCGTAGGTGACCTGGGGCAGGTGCAGCTTCTCAGCGATCTGGGGGCCGACCTGGGCGGTATCGCCGTCGATGGCCTGACGGCCGCACATCACAACGTCGTCTTCCTCAACGCCGATGCGGTTGATGGCAGCAGCCAGGATCTGGGAAGTGGCGTAAGTATCGGAACCGCCGAACTCGCGGCCGGAAACCAGAACGGCTCTGTCGGCGCCGCGGGCCAGGATCTCACGCAGCATGCCCTCCGCGGGAGGAGGACCCATGGTGACCACGATCACTTCGCAGCCGGTCTCGTCCTTCAGCTTCAGAGCGGCCTCGACGGCGTTCAGGTCGTCGGGGTTGGTGATGGTCTGCATGGAAGCGCGGTCCAGAGTACCATCGGGGTTCACGGCCACCTTGCCGGAGGTATCGGGAACCTGCTTGACACAAACGATAACTTTCATTTCGATCGAAACCTCCTATTTTATTACAGACCCAGGCTCTTGGCGATGACCATGCGCTGGACCTCGGAAGTGCCCTCGTAGATCTCGGTGATCTTGGCGTCACGCATCATGCGCTCCACGGGATACTCACGGGTGTAACCATAGCCGCCGAACAGCTGAACGGCACGGCGGGTCACATCGGAAGCGGTCTCGGCGGCGAACAGCTTGGCCATGGCAGCGGCGTCGCTGTAGGGCTCGTGGTTCTGCTTCTTCATGGCAGCGGCGTACACAACGTACTGGGCAGCCTGAGCGCGGCAGGCCATGTCGGCCAGCTGGAACTGGGTGTTCTGGAACTTGCTGATGGGACGGCCGAACTGGACACGCTCCTTGGTGTACTTGACGGCCTCGTCAATGGCGCCCTCAGCCAGACCCAGAGCCTGGGAAGCGATGCCGATACGGCCGCCGTCCAGGGTCATCATGGCGATCTTGAAGCCCTTGCCTTCCTTGCCCAGCAGGTTCTCCTTGGGAACGATGCAGTCCTCAAAGATCAGGTCGCAGGTGGAGGAGCCGCGGATGCCCATCTTCTTCTCGTGCTTGCCGGTGGAGAAGCCGGGGAAGTCCTTCTCCACGATGAAAGCGGAGATGCCGTGGTTGCCGGCCTTCTTATCGGTCATGGCGAACACCACGAAGGTATCGGCCACGTTGCCGTTGGTGATGAAGCACTTGGAGCCGTTCAGGACGTAGTGATCGCCCTCCAGAACAGCGGTGGTCTGCTGGCCGGAAGCGTCAGTGCCGGCGCCGGGCTCGGTCAGACCGAAAGCGCCGATCTTCTTGCCGGACAGCAGGTCGGGCAGATACTTGCGCTTCTGCTCCTCGGTGCCGTGCTCAAAGATGGGGGCGCAGCACAGGGAGGTGTGGGCGGACAGAATAACGGCGGTGGTGCCGCAGACCTTGGCCAGCTCCTCCACAGCCATGGCATAGGACAGGACGTCGCCGCCGGCGCCGCCGTACTCCTTGGGGAAGTAGATGCCCATCATGCCCAGCTTGGCCATCTTTTCCACGGTCTCCATGGGGAACCGCTCTTCCTCGTCGATTTCCTGAGCCAGAGGCTTCACTTCGTTCTCGGCGAATTCGCGGTACATCTTACGAAGCATCAGCTGCTCTTTAGTCAGATGAAAATCCATACCTTAACTACTCCTTTTCAATAAAAAATACTTGGGGCTGCCTGACTGCTCCCTGTCCGCGCGTTGATCGGGCCGGGCAAGCTGAACGCCCGGTCAGGGAACCGCCGCACAACGGGCCGGATTCCGATGACTTTGTTTGATTTTTAACACAAAAAGCCATAAAAATAGGGCCCGGCCTTTCCACTCCGTCGTAGTGGTCCGGACATTGTTGTTAAAATTATAACGCGACTGTCTCTTGATCGCAAGCGAATGTTCGTCAGCAAATTCCACAGTTTTATTGTTTGAAATTTGTCAATTCCGGGGATTTTGACAGTGCGCGCCGGCCGTAACCGATTTCTGGGAAAATAATCCAGCACAGAAGTTCCCCGGCGCCGCCAGGGCGCCGGGGAATGTGCGGTCAGATTACTTGGAATAGTCGTAGAAGCCCTTGCCGGTCTTCTTGCCCAGCAGGTTGCCGCGGACCATCTTCTTCAGCAGCAGAGCGGGACGATACTTGGGATCGCCGGTCTCCTCATAGAGGGTGTTCATGATGGCCAGGCACACGTCCAGGCCGATGAAGTCGCCCAGAGCCAGGGGGCCCATGGGATGGTTGGCGCCCAGCTGCATGGACTTGTCGATGTCCTCCACGGAGGCAACGCCGGTCTCCACCAGGCCGATGGCCTCGTTGATCATGGGGATCAGGATCTTGTTGACCACGAAGCCGGGAGCCTCAGCGATCTCGACGGGCTCCTTGCCGATCTCCTTGGACAGATTGTACACGAAATCGAAGGTCTCCTGGGTGGTGTTGGCGCCGCGGATGACCTCCACCAGCTTCATGCTGGGGACGGGGTTGAAGAAGTGCATGCCGATGACGGGGTGCTTCAGGCCGTTGCCCATCTCGGTCACAGACAGAGAGGAGGTGTTGGAGGCGAAAACGGTCTCGGGCTTGCACATGGCGTCCAGCTCGTTCAGCAGCTCCTTCTTGGTGGCCATATCTTCCTTGACGCACTCGATCACCAGATCGGCGTCGGCGGCAGCGGACTTCTCCTCCACCAGGATGTTGTCCAGGATGGCCTGCTTGGCCTCCTCGGTCATCTTGCCCTTCTGGACCCGCTTGTCCAGGGAAGCGGCCAGCTTATCCTTGTGCTTCTGAGCGGAAGCCACGCTGCTGGCGTACATCAGAGCGGTGTGGCCCTTGGCGGCGAACACCTGGGCAATACCGGAACCCATGGTGCCGGCGCCGAAAATTGCAACTTTCATCGTAAATGTCCTCCTCAAATGTAATTGGTGGTCGTGTTCTATTTTATAAAATGCTGAAACTCAGCAATTTACAAACGGGTCGTGCTTCCGCTTCTCCACGAAAGCGGTCATGGCGTTTTTCTGGTCCTGGGTCTCGAAGCAGGAGCCGAACAGCTTCTCCTCCACCACCACAGCCTGGTCAATGTCCACCTGCAGACCGTCATTGATGGCCTTCTTGCAGGCGCGGACGGCGATGGGGGCGTTGCCGGCGATGCGGTTGGCCATCTTCTCGGCCTCCGCCATCAGCTCCTCGGCGGGATAGACCGCCTGCACCAGGCCGATGGCCAGGGCCTCGGGGGCCTTGATGTTCCGGGCGGTGTAGATCAGCTCCTTGGCCTTGCCCATGCCCACCAGACGGGCCATGCGCTGGGTGCCGCCGAAGCCGGGGGTGATGCCCAGGCCCACTTCAGGCTGGCCGAACACGGCGGTGTCCGCCGCCAGGCGGATGTCGCAGCTCATGCACAGCTCACAGCCGCCGCCCAGGGCGAAGCCGTTCACCGCGGCGATGGTGGGGACGGGCAGCGTCTCCAGCTTGCGGAACACGTCATTGCCCAGCTTGCCGAAGGCCTCGCCTTCCGCCTTGGTCAGGCCGCTCATCTGGGCGATGTCCGCGCCGGCCACAAAGGCCTTCTTGCCGGCACCGGTGACGATGACGCAGCGGATGGTGTTCAGATCGATGCTGTCCAGCACCGTGTCCAGCTGGGCGATGACCTGATCGTTCAGCGCGTTCAGCGCCTCGGGGCGGTTGATGGTCAGAACGCCGATCTGGCCCTTCGCCTCAAATTCAACAAATGCCATGGGGAGATTCCTCCTTTGCAGGATTTTCCAATTCTTTCATACGGAGACACCGTATCTTCTACCGTCCATTATAGGGTCCCCGCCCCCTTTTATCAAGTCCTATTTCTCTCAAACCGCCGCCGTTTTTCCAAGTTTTACAGTCTGTACAAATTCATTGTTAAATTTTTGATTATTATGTTAAATAATTAACAATCTGGTAATCGTTTCCTTTCCCGCCTCCCTCCGGCAATTCCGGTGAAAAACGGCATTTACAGGGGAAAATATCCATGGTAGAATAGTTGCCGCTGCATGAAATACGCTGTTTCGGAGGGATTCCCATGCGAATGAGAAAGAAAAAAAATCTGGTGCCCCGGATGGAGCGCTGCGCCGCCTGCCTGGTGCAGGAGCCCTATGAGATGCCGGGCACCTGGCGGGAAAAGCTGATGCCGGAGGCCCGGGAGCTGCGGCTGGAGCTGGGCTGCGGCAAGGGCCGGTTCACCATGGGCGTGGCCCAGGCGGAGCCGGACGTGCTGTTTGTGGCGGTGGAAGTGGTGCCGGACGCCATGGTGGTGGCCATGGAGCGGTGCACGGCGGCGGGGCTGAGCAACGTGTTCTTCGTCTCCGCCAACGCCGACCAGCTGCCGCTGTTCTTCGCCCCCGGCGAGGTGGACTGCATCTATCTGAACTTCTCCGATCCCTGGCCCAGCAAGCGCCACGCCAAGCGACGGCTGACCCACGGCAACTTCCTGAAGCTGTACCGCAAGGTGCTGAAGGAGGGCGGCCAGATTCAGTTCAAGACGGACAACCAGCCGCTGTTTGAGTTCTCCGTGGAGGAGATTCCCCGCTTCGGCTTCACGCTGTCCGAAGTGACCCGGGACCTCCACGCCAACGGCCCCGTGGGGGTCATGACAGACTACGAGGCCAAGTTCCACGAGCAGGGCCTGCCCATCAACCGCCTGGTGGCCAC
This sequence comes from Dysosmobacter sp., assembly GCF_034093755.1. Taxonomy (GTDB): domain Bacteria; phylum Bacillota; class Clostridia; order Oscillospirales; family Oscillospiraceae; genus Oscillibacter. The sequence continues at coordinate 53,121 of NZ_JAXEBZ010000079.1, forward strand.
CATGGTTCCCTGGGAGGAGCCGGCAGAGGAAGAAAAGCCCGCCCCTGCGGAAACCGCCGAAAAATGACCGGACGCCCCTGCCGCTCCCCGGCGGCGGGGGCGCTTTTCCCGGCAAAGACGCAAAACAGCGCCCCGGGTCTCCGGGGCGCTGTCTCTTTTCCGTATGGAACCGGATCAGGCCTTCTTGGCGATCTCGGTCAGCTGGGTGAAGGCGGCGGCGTCGTTGACAGCCAGCTCGGCCAGCATCTTGCGGTTGATCTCGATGCCGGCGACCTTCAGGCCGTGCATGAAGCTGGAGTAGTTCATGCCGTTCAGCTTGCAGGCGGCGGAAATGCGGGTGATCCACAGGGAGCGGAAGTCACGCTTCTTCAGCCGGCGGCCGGTGTAAGCGTAGGTCAGGGACTTCATCACTGCCTGGTTGGCAACTCTGAAGTGCTTGGACTTGGAACCCCAGTAACCCTTCGCCATCTTCAGGGTCTTATTTCTTCTCTTGCGCGTCATCATCGCGCCCTTAACTCTTGCCATGTTGATTAGCCTCCTATTCTAAACGTCTCGTTATCTTACTTGTAGGGGATCAGCTCGCGGACGGCCTTGACGTTGGTGACGTCCGCATAGCCGCCGGCACGCAGACGACGGGTACGCTTGGTGTCCTTCTTGGTCAGGATGTGGCTCTTGAACGCCTTGGCGCGCTTGACCTTGCCGGTCTTGGTGAGGTTGAATCTCTTCTTCGCACCGCTATGGGTTTTCAGCTTCGGCATAATTGAAATCTCCTTCCGTGTTTCAAAAACTGTGGGATTGTGCTTTATTTGCCCGTCTTGGGAGACAGGAAGATGGACATCATCCGTCCCTCCAGCTTGGGAGTCTTATCCAGGTTGGCTGTGTCGGCGCACTGTTGGGCGAACCGCTCCAGCAGATCCCGTCCGATGTCGGTATGGGCCATTTCGCGGCCGCGGAAGCGGACAGAGACCTTGACGCGGTTGCCGTCGGCAATGAACTTCTGCGCGTTCCGGAGCTTCGTGTTGAAATCGCCGATGTCGATGCCCGGAGACATGCGGACTTCCTTAATCTCCACAACGTGCTGATTCTTCTTGGCCTCCTTCTCCCGCTTGCCCTGCTCGAACTTGAACTTGCCGTAGTTCATCAGCTTGCACACGGGGGGCACGGCCTGCGGAGAGATCTTCACCAGGTCCAATCCCTTCTCATCAGCGATCCGCAGGGCCTCGGAGGGCGCCATGATGCCCAGCTGGGCGCCGTCATCACCGATCAGGCGGATCTCCTTGTCGCGAATGTCCTCATTCAGTTCATGCACTGCCTTACTAATGGTCGAAGCACCTCCATTCAGAATATAACAAAACGCGGACGCCGCTTCGGCATCCGCGCAATCACCCGGACAGGCGCACCCCTCCGCCATGGGGCGGGGTGGCCGTCAACAAACCGCCTGAGGCGGTCTGATTACTGTGTGAACCTCTTTGCTGCGCGCTGGAGGTGAGGCGGATGCGTCTGCCTTCTTTGTTTTGCTGGATTATTGTAGCAGGCCCCAGGAGGAATGTCAATCCTTTTTTCCTGAATTTCCGTATATTTTTTCCCGGTCCCGGCCAGAATATGGCCATCCTACGGAAACGCGAAAGGAGGTGCCGCAGCATGAAGGAGCAGAACAACAACCAGCGGGAAAACCGCCAGCAGAACCAGCAGAATCAGCAGGAGAACCGCAAGCAGAACCAGCAGAACAACCAGCAGGAGAACCGCAAGAACAACAGCAATCGCTGACGCGTCAGGCGGAGGAGGACCCGTGGGGCCAGCCTCCGCCTGTTTTCCGCCCTCCGGCGGGACGGGGCGGCCGCCTCTTGCGCATGCTCGCCCCTATGTGGTATGATGGGGCAAAATCCCATCTTCCGGAGGCTTCCATGAACCGCTCTGCTTCGTCCAGAACCCTGGGCTACATCCTGGCCCTGTTCACCGTGCTGGTGTGGGGCACCACCTTCATCAGCACCAAAACGCTGCTGAACACCTTTACGCCGCTGCAGGTCATGCTGACCCGGTTTGTGCTGGGGCAGCTGTTTTTATGGCTGCTGCGGCCCCGCCGGCTGCGCCTGCCCGCCGGGGAGGAAATCTGGTTCGTGCTGATGGGGCTGTTCTCCTGCTCGCTGTACTTTCTGGCGGAAAACTTTGCCCTGCTCCACACCCAGGCCTCCAACGTCAGCATTCTCATCACCACCGCCCCCATTTTCACCGCCGTGCTGGCCCACTTCACCACGGAGGAAAAGCTCCGCCCCGGCACGCTGGCGGGCTTTTTCGCGGCCTTCTGCGGCGTGGTGCTGGTGGTGTTCAACGGCGCCTTCGTGCTGAAGCTCAGCCCTCTGGGGGACCTGCTCTCCATTGCGGCGGCGCTGATGTGGGCCGTCTACTCCGTCATCGCCAAGCGGTTCGCCGGAAAGTACGACTCCCTGCTGCTGACCCGCCGTATTCTGTTCTGGGGCATGGTCACCGCCCTCCCCTTCGCGCTGCTGGAGCACAGGTCCTATCCCTTCGCCGCCCTGACGGAGCCGGTGGTCCTGCTGAACTGCCTGTTTCTGGGCCTGCTGGGCAGCGCCCTTTGTTACGTGTTCTGGAACGAGGCCTTCCGCCGCCTGGGAGTGGTGGTCACCAACAGTTTCATCTACACCACGCCCTTCATCACCATTGTGGCCGCCGCCCTTTTCCTGGACGAACCCATTTACCCCGCCGCCGTGGCCGGCGCGGTGCTGATCACCGCCGGCGTGGTGGCCGCCGGCCGCACGCCCCGGAAGCCCTCCAAAACCTGACAAAAATCAGCGCACCGCACAGGCGGTGCGCTGATTTTTTCATCTCTTCCGGGGGATGAGCCGGAGGTTGGCGTCTACCCGGCCGGTGATGCCGTCCACCTCCGCCTTGTCGGTGTACTGCCAGTAGTCCACCTGATAATAGAAGCCGGGATACACCTTCTCCGCCTCCGTGGTGGGATATTTATACTCCGGGTACCAGATGGGATAGTCGCTGAGCTGGTCCAGGTCGAACTTCAGATAACCCACATACCTGCTGCAGTAGATCATGGGCTCGTAGCCCGCCTCCTCAATCCGGCGGCAGAAGGCCACGGCGCAGGCGGTGGCAATCTCCGGGTCCAGGCCGTAGACCCGGTAGGTGCGGTCCTGCATCTCCCAGTCATAGGCCACCGGGCCGGTGAGCTCCCGGCCGTCCAGCAGCTCCACCACGTAGTCCGCCTCCTCCAGCGCCTCCTCCACGGTGATGGCCTGGGAGAAGATGTACACGCCGGTGTCGATGCCGGCGTCCAGGGCGCCGTCGATGTTCTGCTCATAGAAGGCGTCGGCATGCAGCTCTCCGGTGGAGGTGCCCCGCAGGGCGATGCGCACCATGGCGAAGTCCACGCCGTCCGCCGCCGCGGCCTCCCAGTCAATGGTATTGTCGGGACAGCTGCGGTTCTGGTAGGCGGACACGTCGATACCAAACCGGGTGCGGTAGTCATCATTGACGCACTGCAGGCGGCCGTCCTCGTCCCACTCAAAATCCTGCCAGGTCAGCCGGCTCACCGTCAGGTTTTCGGCAATGGCGATCTTCTTCCCGTCATACAGGAAGTAGCCGTCCATGTCCTCCTCCGGCTCCGCGGGATCGTCCGGCTCCGGCACAGGCTCCGGCTCCGGCTCCGGTTTCACCGTTGTGACTTCCATCACCGTGGCGCTGCCCAGGTTCCGGATCTTCCCCTCCACCGTCACATCGTGGAGGGTGACGGTTCCGGTGACGCCGGGGGCGATGATCAGGTCCCCGCGGATGGTCATGCCCACCAGGTACACGCCGTCGGCGGCGTTCACCATGGCGTTGCCCTCCACGTCCAGGGAGTACTCCCCCGGCGCCTGGAACAGCACCGCCACCAGGTTGTTCAGAATGTTCACCACCTCGGCCCGGGTGATGGCGTCGGTGGGGCGGAACGCGCCGCCGCTCTCCGTGTCGGTGATGCAGCCCAGCTCCGTCAGCGTCAGCAGGTAGCCCCGGGCATAGGCCGCCACGGCGGCGCCGTCGGCATAGGGCAGCTCCCCCGCCGCCTCCTCCAGGCCGAAGGCCCGGCAGATCATGGTCACCGCCTGCTGGCGGGTGATGTTGTTGTAAATCAGGGCCTTGCCGTCGGTACCCAGGTACACCCCCGCCGCGTTGAGCTTCAGGATGTCCCCCTCCCAGTACTCCCCGGCAGTGTCGGAAAAGGTGCCGGGCGGGGCCTCGTCCACGTACTGCATGAACCGGGCCATGATGCCGGCGAAGGCACCCCGGGTGATGGTGTTGTCGGGGCGGAAGGTGCCGTCGGAATAGCCGTTGAGGATGCCGTACTCCCCGCTCCACTTTTCAATGGCGCTCTCGGCCCAGTGGCCGGCGGCGTCAGTATAGACAGCCTGGGCCGTCAGGGGCAGCAGCATGGCCCCCGCCAGGGCCAGTGCCGCCATCCGGGCGGCCAGTGTGCTCTTTTTCATGCTCGTTCCTCTCTGTCGCATTTTGTCGATGATTTTTCCATAAAAACAGGGCCGCAGAAGCGCGGCCCTGTCACAGTGCCTGTATTCGCCATGATAGCAAAACTTTTCCAAGGGGTCAACCGGAAGTTTATGTCAACCTGTCTCTTTAACAGAAAGTTTACACTTTTACCCACGCTGCCGCCATGCGATCCACGGCTCAACCCTCCGGTCCCGTCAGGGTCTGCAGCAACTTTCCGTCCCTGCCGTACAGCCGCAGCTCCCAGTCATAGAACTCCTCCGGGCAGACGGTGTTCCGCAGCAGCTCCAGCAGCTGCGCCTTCTCCGCGGCGGCAGCCGTCAGTGTGAAAGAGAACGCGTGGTCCGACAGCCGCTGCCCCTCCGCCGTCCAGTGAAAGGAGAACCGGTCCGGAATGCCCCCGGTCACCTCCACTTCCGCCCTTTCCGCGCCGGCCACATCTCCCAGTGCCAACAGCATCCCCGGCTCCCGCTGGTCAGGTACGCAGATCACGCCGCCGCTGCCGGTGTACAGCCGGGCCTCCCAGGCACCGTAAAAGGGCGTTCCCGCCTGCCGGTCATAGACCACCTGCAAAAAGGCGTCATCCTTTTGTAAGTACATCACGGGATAGTCCTGCCAGCTTTTCCCCTCATGGATGATCTCCGCGCCGGACAGCAGGTTCCGGCGGGCCACATCCGCCGCCAGCATCCCTCTGGTCAGCGGGGCGAATCCGCTGACCAGCCAGCATGTCAGCAGCACCAGCCCGGCAGCCAGCAGGTTCCGGACCGTCTTTTTCGGGCGGCTCCACGTCCCTTTTCTCATGGCGTCTCCTCCACTTCCACCCGCAACACCCAGTCGTTATCGCCGTAGGGGTAATACAGCTCCACCCACTCCACCGGCTCCGTCAGGGCCATTTCCACCCGGTAACACTCCTTTGTCAGGCCCTGCCGCAGCCCGCCGTGGCTGGCCGCCGCCCAGGGCACCGGCGTACCGCCCCGGTAAATCCGGCTGCGGCTCCGGGCGTTTGTGATCTCCCCTGCCCCACAGCGGAAACGGAGATCATCGGCAAACTCCGTGTCATCCGCCCCCTGCCACACCTGATCCGGTTCCACCGTCAGCACCAGGTACACCTGAGCATATCCGTTGGGCCACTCCCACTGGGACCACTGGGAAACAGACAATGTATAGCAGTCCGCCCTTATACTGCTGTCCGACGCGCCGCCGCCCAGGTACGTCCACCCCGCCGGCCTGTCCGCCTCCGGAAACAGCTCCGGAAACTCCGCCGCGGCCTCCCGGGGCCATTGGGACGACAGCACCTCCCGGTATTGGAACACAGAGCAGCCCAGCAGGAACACCTCTGCCACCAGCAGCACCACAGCGATTCTCACCAACCATCGGGAGGCCACCCACAGCCAGCCCAACAGCGGTGCGTGCTCCCGATCCAGCGCCCGGCCAGTCTCCGCCGGGTCCCCCATGGCCTTCAGTACCCGCTCCTCCGCCTCGTCCGCCGGGTAGCCCAGCCGCCGCAGGTCCAGCAGGCAGTCCTCCATGTGGTCCTCCAGCTCCCGGTCAATGGCCGGACGGTCCGGCCGGAACCGCACATGGGACACCGCCGCCTCCCGCCACTCTCTCATCCGGTCCGCCATGGCGTCAGGCCGGCTCCGTGCAGCTGCGCAGCACGGCGTTCACCGCCCCTGCGTAGGTCTGCCAGTCCTTCTCCTCCTCTTTCAGCAACGCCCGGCCCTTTTTGGTGATGTGGTAATACTTCCGCATCCGGCCGGTGGGTGCCTCCTGCTCATAGGCCTCCACGGCTCCGGTGCGCTCCAGCCCGTGGAGCACCGGGTACAGAGTCCCCTCCTTCATGTCAAAGGTATGATCCGACCGCCGCTCCAGCTCCACGATCATTTGGTAGCCGTACATGTCCTCCCGGCTCAGCAGGGACAGCACCAGCAGCCCCGTGTGGGCGATGGTTTTCCGCTTTTCCATGGTCTGCCTCCCATATACATAGAATTTCTATGTATAGAATACCTCGAATCACAAGGTATGTCAAGAGAGAAAAGCCCCGTCTCAAGGCAGAGACGGGGCTTTTGCTTATTCCACGGTAACGCTTTTTGCCAGGTTCCGGGGCTTGTCGATGTCGCAGCCCCGGTGCAGCGCCACGTAATAGGCGAACAGCTGCAGCGGCACCACGCCCAGGGAGGGCTGGAGCAGCGGGTGGGTCTCCGGCACGGCGATGACGGCGTCGGCGGTCTTTTCCATCCGGTCCCGCAGCGGCTCCGTGGCAAGGCCCAGCACCTCGGCGCCCCGGGCCTTCACCTCCACCACGTTGCTCATGGCCTTGTCAAACAGCGGGCCGTAGGTACCCAGGGCCACCACCAACGTGCCCGGCTCAATGAGGGAGATGGTGCCGTGCTTCAGTTCGCCGGCAGCGTAGGCCTCCGAGTGGATGTAGCTGATCTCCTTCAGCTTCAGGGAGCCCTCCATGCCCATGGCATAGTCCAGGTTCCGGCCGATGAAGAAGATGGAGTGGTGGTTGAAATACCGGGATGCCAGATACTGGATGTGCTCTGTCTGGCCCAGCACCTGCTCCAGCTTCTGCGGCAGCAGCTGCATCTCCGTCAGAATGGCGCTGTACTCCTCCGGCGCCACGGTGCCCAGCAGGTCCCCCAGGTAGAGGCCGATGAGGTCCATCAGCACCAGCTGGGTGGAGTAGGCCTTGGTGGTGGCCACCGCCACCTCCGGACCGGCCCAGGTGTACAGCACGTCATCCGCCTCCCGGGCGATGGAGGAGCCCACCACGTTCACAATCGCCAGGGTGCGGCCGCCCAGTCGTTTGGCCTCCCGCATGGCGGCCATGGTGTCCAGGGTCTCGCCGGACTGGCTGATCACCACCACCAGGGACTTTTCGTCCACCAGCGGGTCGCAGTAGCGGAACTCGGAGGCCAGCGTCACCTCCACCGGGCGGCGCAGCAGCCGCTCCCAGACGTACTTGCTCAGCATGCCCACATGGTAGGACGAGCCGCAGGCGATGATGAACACCCGGGAGATGTCCCGGGCCTCCGCCGCCGTCATGGACAGGCCCTCCAGCACCACCCGGCCGTCCCGGATGCGGGGCTGCACCGTTTTGCGGATGGCCTCCGGCTGCTCCAGGATCTCCTTGAACATGAAGTGGGGATAGCCCCCCTTCTCTGCCGCGGACACGTCCCAGTCCACCTGATGGTGCTCCTTTTCCACCGGCGTCAGCTCGCTGTCAAACACGTCGATGCCCTCAGCGGTGAGGACGGCGATCTCTCCGTCGTCCATGTACACCACGTCCCGGGTGTAGCGGAGCATGGCCGTCACGTCGGAGGCGATGAAGTTGCCCTCGCCGCTGAAGCCCAGAATCAGCGGGCTGTCCTTCCGGGCGGCGATGAGGGTGTTGGGATAGTCGGCGCAGATGATGCCCAGGGCGTAGGAGCCGCGGATACGCCGCAGCACCCGGCCCACAGCCTCCATCATGTTGCCGCACTCGTTGTAATGCAGCTCCAGCAGGTGGGCCACCACCTCGGAGTCGGTGTCGGAGCTGAACCGCACCCCCTGCTTCTGCAGGTGCTCCCGCAGCTCCAGATAGTTCTCGATGATGCCGTTGTGGACCAGGGCGATGCGTCCGTCCTCACTGACGTGGGGGTGGGCGTTGAGGTCGCTGGGCTCCCCGTGGGTGGCCCAGCGGGTGTGGCCGATGCCCACGGTGCCCTCCAGGTCCGCGCCGCCGTGGATCATGTCCGACAGGACCTGCAGGCGGCCCTTGGTCTTTTTCACCTGCAGTCCCTTGCTCTCAGAGCGTACGGCAACTCCGGCAGAGTCATAGCCCCGGTATTCCATCCGCTGGAGTCCGTCCAGCAAAATGGGCGCCGCCTGCTGCTCTCTGCCTACAAAACCAATAATTCCACACATAAATCGTTGTTCCTCCTGAATCGTTTGTTTCCAAAGCATCCAAAAGGACAAACGCGCAGGGATTTGTCTCTTTTTCCACGGCCGCCGCGCTTCTGTCCGGCAGTTGCCTGCCTGTTTGTACGCGGCGTACGCGTCCGTGGCCACGGAGGGGCATCCGCCGAATTTTCGATTGCGGGAAGAACACTTCTTCCCGACGCTCCCCTCTCCTCGTCATCCCGCGACAGGTGCCGCGGGCACATGGCGCTTGTGATGGGCTGCTGTTCCCATGAACCTCCTTTCGCTCCTGCGCTTTTTCTGTTCTACTGTATGATAAACCCCGCTGTTTGGGGAATATCCGGGATAATCGTCCCGCCTCCGGCCAATACTTCCGGAGGGAGGGATGTTCATGACCACCGCGTTTTTCCGCACCGTCATTCTGTATTTTTTCATCATGGCCGGCCTGCGGCTGATGGGAAAGCGCCAGATCGGCGAGCTGGAGCCCAGTGAGCTGGTGCTGACCATGATGCTGTCAGACCTGGCCGCCGTGCCCATGCAGGATTTCGGCATTCCGCTGCTGGCCGGCGTGGTGCCCATTCTGACGCTGCTGGCCATCTCCATGCTGCTGAGCCAGCTGTCGCTCCACAGCCTGCGGCTCCGCAGGCTGCTGTGCGGCGCGCCCACGGTGCTCATTGACCGGGGCCGGGTCTGTCAGGCGGAGATGAAGCGGAACCGCTTCACCCTGGACGAGCTGCTGGAGCAGCTCCGCTCCCAGGGCTACTGCGGCCCCGAGGCGGTGAAATACGCGGTGCTGGAAAACTCCGGAAAGCTGTCCATCCTGCCGTGGCCCAGAGAGCAGCCCGCCACCGCGGGCCAGCTGCACCAGGTGGTGGAAGACGATGTGACGCTGCCCCGCATCCTCATCAATGACGGGCGGGTCCTTTCGGAAAACCTCCGCCGGTGCGGACGGGACAGGGCATGGCTGGCGGAGCAGCTCTCCCGCCGGGGCCACAGGTCTCCGGAGGAAATTTTTTTACTGACCATCGACGAGACGGGAAAGCTGTTTCTGCTTCCCAGGGAGGAGCCATGAAAACCATTTTTCCCCCGGTTCTGCTGCTGTGCGCCCTGCTGGGCTTTTCCATGTGGAACGGTGCCGTGATTGCCCGGGAGACGGAAGCGTGTTCCGCCGCCGTGGAGCAAGCCCGGACCGCCGCCGCGTCAGGCGACTGGTCCGCCGCTGAAAATGCCCTCCAGCAGGGCTATGACCGCTGGCGCGGCCGCCAGACCTACCTGCACATTGTGGAGCCTCACGCCGCCGTGGAGGAGGCGGAGGCTATGTTCCGCCGCAGCTTCGCCTTTGCCGCGGCCCGGGAGGACGCGGAATTCCGGGCGGAAACGGCTGGGCTGCTCGCTCAGCTGCGGGTTCTTGCGGAAATGGAGTCACTGCGGATTGGAAATATCCTGTAAGTCCCGAATCGCAACAGAAATAAAGTAAATTTACTTGTCAGCCAGCAGCTTGGTCAGCTCAGACATGAAGGTGTCGATATCCTTGAACTGACGGTACACGGAGGCGAAGCGGACATAGGCCACCTCATCCACCTTCTTCAGCCGGGTCATCACCAGCTCGCCGATCTGGACGGTGCTGACCTCCCGGTCCATACCGTTCTGCAGCTCCTGCTCAATCTCGTCGGCGATCTTCTCCAGCTCCGCCAGGGCCACCGGCCGCTTTTCGCAGGCCCGGATCATGCCGCCCAGCACCTTGCGCCGGTCGAAGCTCTGACGGCTGCCGTCCTTCTTCACCACCACCATGGGCAGGCTTTCCACCGTCTCATAGGTGGTGAACCGCTTCTTGCAGGAGAGACACTCTCTGCGGCGGCGGATGCTGCTGCCCTCCTCTGTGGGGCGGGAGTCAATGACCTTGCTCTCACTGTAACCGCAATAGGGACACTTCATATGCCTACCTCCTGTTTGTTCCGGGCTGTCCGGCAGTGTATTTTGGTAGTATAGCACATGATGGCCGAAAGTGGTAGTCCTATTTGCATTTTTTACCCCCGGCGGTGCATTTTTTTACGCATTCACCGGAAAACCGGCCGCCCCTCCCCGTCAAAGGTGAACACCGCATACCGCCGGCTCCGGATGGTCCGGATGCTGGCGAAGCAGAACAGCTCCGGCAGCGGGAAGGGCCGCCGGCAGTCGAAGGGCAGGGCCACCTGCCGCCCGCCGTCCCTCTGCCGCACCAGCGCTCCGGCGCAGTCCCGGACCTGCCGGCGCAGCCCTTCCCCGGAAAACAGCTTCTCCGGCTCCGTCTCCTGCCAGGGCAGGCCGTCCTCCTCCGGCCGCCGCAGCTCTCCCCCCACCAGGCGGCCCGCGGCGGCGGCCTCCCGGGCTGAGATCCGCCGCTCCAGCAAAAACACGCCGCCCCGGGGCTCCGGGGTTCCCAGCCGCAGCTCTCCCGTCTCTCCCAGGGCATACAGCCGCAGCACCTCCGGCCGGGGCAGGCGGTACTCCGCCCGGTAGCGGACATACAGCCCCTCCTCCCGGCACAGCAGCGTCCCCACCTTCTGTTCCTCCAGTGTCACCGGCACCCGTTCCATGGTCATACCTCCCCCGCAAAGCACGCAAAAACCCCGCCAGGGCAGTCTATGCCCCGGCGGGGTTGGTTATGTCAATCCGCGTCTTTCAGCTCACCGTGTACCCGCCGCGGACCAGCAGCTTCACGGTGCCTGCCGAGGCCTTGACGCCCCGGTTTTCCACCGTCATCATGTACAGGTGGTTCTGGACCAGGGCGCTGCCGCCGGCCAGGGTGGTGCCGGTGGTCTCGTCGATCAGGCCCGGCGCGGAGGAGGCCACGCAGGCGGCGGTACCTACCCGCAGCAGCACCTCACAGCCCACGCTGCCTGTCAGGGTCTGGCCGCCGGACAGCGTCACCAGCACAAAATTGGCGCTGCTGGCGGCGCCGGAGGCCGTTCCGCCGGACTGGACCAGCCGGCCCAGCAACTCCGCGTTTCGCTGCTGGATTCTGGCGTCCACCTTTTCCAGAATGGTGCTCAGATATGTATCGTTCAGGTAGCTGAGGGTCACCAGCGGGTCCTTGGAGGAGCCCGGCTCCGCCGCTGCGGAGAGGGTCACGGTCAGCAGTACGGCGGCCAGCAGCGCCGCGGCCATTCGGGCCGCCCGGTTCTTTCGGTTCATCTCGTTCCTCCTGTATCATTGGTATCGGCGTCCCGCGAAAAAGGAGGGTATGTATCCTTCTTTCCCGCGGGACCGGAAGCTCATACCAGCCGGTCGTGCGGCAGGCCGAAGCTCACCGCGATGGCCGTGTCGATCTTCTCCATGATGCGGTCGTCCACCCGTCCCATCCGTTCCCGCAGCCGCTTCTTGTCCAGCGTCCGCACCTGTTCCAGCAGAACCACGGAGTCCTTGGTCAGACCGCAGTCCTCCTCCACCGGAAGCTCGATGTGGGTGGGCAGCTTGGCCTTGCCGGTCTGGGAAGTAATGGCCGCCGCAATGACGGTGGGGCTGTACCGGTTGCCGGTATCGTTCTGAATGATCAGCACCGGGCGGACACCGCCCTGCTCACTGCCCACCACCGGAGAGAGGTCGGCATAATAGATCTCACCGCGCTTGACACTCGTATCCACAAAGTTCACACTCCGCCGAAAGTAGTACCCGTCCCCGCTTCGCCAGCGGTCAGGCCACTTTCATTCTCCCACGCAGCCGCGGAATTTATACTTTGTCAAAGGCGAAATTCCCGCCCCGGATAGTGTATGCGCCGGCGGTGACGGCGGTCACAGGTCCATCTGCAGATGACGCTCCACCGCCCGTCCCCCTTCCAGATACACCCGGGGGACCCGGCGGGACAGGGCGCACAGCAGCTCGTAGGTAATGGTGCCCGCCAGCTCCGCCATGGGCTCCACAGGGTTGCCCTCGCCGAACACCACCACCTCGTCGCCGGTGCGGACATCAGGCAGGTCCGTCAGGTCCACCATGCACATGTCCATGCAGATGCGCCCGCAGATGGGGGCGGGGCCGTCCTTCGTCATCATGGACCAGCGGCCCGACAGGCACCGGTGCAGGCCGTCGGCGTACCCTACCGGCACCACGGCGATGCGGCGGGGGCCGTCGGTAAAATAGGTTCTGCCGTAGCTGACGGAGGTGTCCGCCGGGTATTCCTTGATGGGGCCGATGGTGCTTTTCAGGGTCAGCACCGGCTTCAGGCCGAAGTCCACGCTCATCTTCTCCGTGCCGTACAGCACCACGCCGGGACGGCACATGTCCCAGGCGTACTCCGGATAGAACAGCACGCCGCCGCTGTTGCAGCAGTGGTGGATGGGGAACTTCCACCCCGTTTTTTCCTCCACCGCCTCCACCATGCGGCGGAACCGCCGGTACTGGATGTGGGTGAATTCCACGCTCTCCGGCTTCTCCGGCTCGTCGGAGACGCAGAAGTGCATGAACACGCCCTCCCACTCCAGGCCCGGCAGGGCCATGGCCTCCAGAATCTCCGAAAGGCTCCCGTCAAACCGCTCTTCATCGCAGGGGAAGCCCAGCCGGCCCATGCCGGTGTCCAGCTTCAGGTGGACCTTCAGCGTACCCCCCAGCCGGAGGGCCTCCGCGGAGTAGGCCCGGGCCATCTCCAGGGAGGGAACGTCCTGGGTAACGCCGTTTTCCAGCAGCGCAGCCGTCATCTCCGCCGGCGTGTAGCCCAGCAGCAGGATGGGGACGGTGACGCCGTGGCGCCGCAGTTCCTCCGCCTCCTCCACGTTGGAGACGGCCAGATAATCGGCCCCCAGCTCCTGCAGTTTTCTGGCCACGGCAACGGCGCCGTGGCCGTAGGCGTCGGCCTTTACCACACCCAGGAATTTCGCGCCGCCCATCTGCCTGCGCAGCAGGCGGTAGTTGTCCGCCAGACGGTCCAGGTCAATCTCCGCCCAGGTCCGTCTCAGTTCTTCGCTCATTTTCCGTCACCTCGGAATCTTCTGCACGGGGCCGGCCCGCTTTCCGCCGGCCCGATTCAATCGGCTTCATCAGCCTGATTTGATAGTATATCACGGAATTCAAATTTCGTAAACCGCGCCTGGAGAATTATTTCATCTTCCACCGCAATCTCTCCCCGCAGCGGCGTGCCGTCCTCCTCCCGCAGCCAGATGACGGCCAGAATGTCTCCCTCGTCCGCTCCCGTCCGGTCCAGACACAGCCGGACACAGGGGACGCCGTCCAGCTTTTCCCGGTTGGCCTCCAGCAGCCACCCCTCCCGCAGGGCGTCCATCAGGCGGGGCAGGCAGGTAGCCGGGGCGATGCCGCCCACGTTCCCCACCGGCAGGCACAGCTCCCCGTACTCCAGCTTCATGGTTCCGCTGTCCACCGTGGCCAGGACGCCGGCGGCCGTCTCCGGCGCAAGCACCTCCACGGTGCTCTCCCCCTCCGCCGCGTAATCGCACCGCAGGGTAAAGGCGGCCGACTCCTCGCCGTCCCGGCAGGTGACCTCCGCCTCCATGGCGCAGCCGGTCATGGTCTGATAGGGCCCGCGCAGGGCCTCCTCAGGCTCCCCCGTCTCCGAACCGCCGCCGCAGCCCCACAGCAGCAGGCAAAGGGCTATCATTGGTACGCACATCCATCTGCGCACCCAAAAACCTCCCGTTTCTCAGTCCGTCAGCTCCCGGATCGCCGCCGGCAGGCAGGCCGCGGCGTCCTCCGGCGTCATACCGTACTCCGTCCGCTCCGCCGCCGCCAGATCTCCCGCCCGGCCGTGGAGCCACACGCCGCAGGCCGCCGCCTGCATGACCGTGGCCCCCTGGCACAGCAGCGAGGCGATGACACCGGTGAGCACGTCGCCGCTGCCGCCTTTGGCAAGGCCGGAGTTGCCGGTGGTGTTCACCAGCACGTTCCCCTCCGGCCCGGCAATCACCGTCCGGCGGCCCTTCAGCACCAGCACGCAGCCGTGGTCCGCCGCGAACTGCCGGGCCATGGCCACCCGATCCCCCTGAGAGACCTCCGAGACGGCGCGGCCCGTCAGGCGGGCGAACTCCCCGTCATGGGGCGTCAGCACCGTGACCCGGCCCCGGCGGGCATCCAACACATCCATATGCCCCGCCAGCGCGTTTATGCCGTCAGCGTCCAGCACCACCGCCTTTTCCGTCCGCCGCAGCAGCTCCCGGGCCACCTCCTCCGGCCCGGGGCCGCGGCCCAGGCCGGGTCCCAGAGCCAGCACATCACAGCCGGACAGCTTCTCCATGGCCAGCGCCAGGGCTGCCCCGCTGAGCTTCCCCTCCTGATCCGGCAGGGGGAAGGGCATGGCGGAGACGCATTTGACGGCCTCCACCGGCCAGATGCACTCCGGCACCCCCAGGTACACCAGCCCGCAGCCGGTGCGCACCGCCGCGGAGGCCGTCAGATACGGCGCGCCGGTGTAGCCCACCGCGCCGCCCACAATCAGCAGCTTGCCGAAGTCGCCCTTGTGGCCGTCGGGCTTCCGCCGGGGCAGCGCCTCCCGCGCCAGCTCCAGCTCCGTGGTCTGCGCGGCGCAGACACAGGGCAGGTCCTCCGGGATGCCGATGGGCCACACCGTCAGTTCCCCGGTGTACGTCCCGCCGGCCCCCGCGAAGTGTCCGATTTTGGGCAGGGTAAAGGTCACCGTCCGGTCCGCCCGCACCGCCATGCCCAGCACCTGTCCGCTGTCGGCGGAGATGCCGCTGGGGATGTCCGCCGACACCACGGCGGCGGGGCACTCATTGATAAGGCGGATGGCGGCGCCGTAAGGGGAATCCTCCCCCACCGCCCGGCTCAGCCCCACCCCCAGCAGGGCGTCGATCACCCCGTGGCAGTTCATCACCCACCGCCGCTGGTCCGTGTCCTCCGGGTCGAAGGGCTCCAGCTCCACGCCGCACTCGCTGAGCCGCCGGGTCTCCTCCAGGGCGTCGGGGGTCAGCTTTTCGTAGCTGCCCGCCAGAAACACCCGCACCGCCGCGCCGGAGAGAAACAGCAGCCGCGCCGCCGCCAGGCCGTCGCCGCCGTTGTTGCCGCTGCCGCAGAACACGGCCAGACGGCATCTGGAGGGCTTTTCCGGCAGCAGCGCCCGCGCCGCGGCGGCCACGCCCTCCGCCGCCCGCTCCATCAGCTCGATGGAGGGAATGCCCCGCTCCTCAATGGCCTGCCGGTCCAACGCCCGCATCTGTTCCGCTGTGGCAAGTTTCATGGTGACGTCCTCCCTGTTTTTGATTGGCTCTATTATACCCGCCGCCGCCCGGTTTTGCAATCGCCGTCCGGAGACGGGCGGAAGGAAGGCCGCCGGACACGATTTTTCCTCTTGCATTTCTCTTTTTTCTATGGTATATATTTGTGGTAATATCAGCGATGAACGGGAAAATAACCGAGAAACGCCGCCAAGAGAGGTCTGGTCACCGGCTGCAAGCCAGACTGCGGAACGCCCGGTTTGGTTCGCCCGGGAGCCGCCATGGAGACATGGCCGGTCCGCCCGCCGTTACCGGGGCTTCAAGTGCATGCCCTCCGGCATGAATCTGGGTGGTACCGCGGAAGTTTGCCTTTCGTCCCAACGCTCTGGGACGGAGGGCTTTTTTGCTGCCCGCCGCCGCTTCGTCATCCACATCCAAGTAAAGGAGTTAAACGCATATGAAAGAACAACTGGAAGCCATTCGCGCCAGTGCCCTGGCGGCCATCGCGGCCACCCAGGCCACCGCTGATCTGGAGGCTGTCCGGGTCCAGTACCTGGGCAAGAAGGGACAGCTCACCGCCGTGCTGAAGCAGATGGGCAAGCTGTCCCCGGAGGAGCGGCCTGTCATGGGTCAGGTGGCCAACGCCGTCCGGGCCGACCTGGAGCAGGCCATTGAGGCCCAGTCCGCCGTGCTGGCGGAAAAGGCTCTGAATGACCGTCTGGAGGCTGAGGCCCTGGACGTCACCATCCCCGGCAAGGCGGTGGAGATGGGCCACAAGCACCCCATGTATATCGCCCTGGACGAGATCAAGGACATCTTCGTGGGCATGGGCTTCACGGTGCTGGACGGCCCGGAGGTGGAGCTGGCGGAGTACAACTTCGACAAGCTGAACGCCGAGGAGGGCCACCCCTCCCGGGACTGGTCCGACACCTTCTATTTTGACGAGGACAGCCGGGTGATGCTCCGCTCCCAGACCTCCCCCATGCAGGTCCGGGCCATGGAGACCATGGAACTGCCCATCCGCATCATCGCCCCCGGCCGGGTGTACCGGAAGGACGAGGTGGACGCCACCCACTCCCCCATGTTCCATCAGGTGGAGGGCATGGTCATTGACAAGGGCGTCACCATGGCGGACCTGAAGGGCACCCTGAACACCGTGGTGGAGCAGCTTTACGGCAAGGGCACCAAGACCCGCTTCCGTCCCCATCACTTCCCCTTCACCGAGCCCTCCTGCGAGATGGACGTCCAGTGCCACAAGTGCGGCGGCGTGGGCTGCCCCACCTGCAAGGGCGAGGGCTGGATCGAGCTGCTGGGCGCCGGCATGGTGCATCCCAAGGTGCTGAAAATGGCCGGCATTGACCCGGAGGTCTACTCCGGCTGGGCCTTCGGCATCGGTCTGGAGCGCACCGCCATGCGCCGGTTCAAGATCGCCGACCTGCGGCTGATCTTCGAGAACGACATCCGCTTCCTTGAACAGTTTTAACTTTGCTTCAAGCTTTGTGAAATCATTTTTCCGGCGGCGTGTACGGCGGAAAAATACCCCGACCCAGCCGCCCTGGGCGGCGTCACCAGTGACACCGGTCACTGGTGGTGGGGGATTCTCAAGGGGGAGCCTGCTCCCCCTTGAAGAAAAACAGGAGGAAATATGATATGAATCTAAGCCGTAAATGGCTCAACGAGTTCGTCACCGTTGACGCCGATGATAAAGAATTCGCCGAATCCATGACCCTGTCCGGCTCCAAGGTGGAAGTCACCGAGGACCTGGGCGCCGAAATCAAAAACGTGGTGGTGGGCCGCATCCTGTCCATGGAGCGCCACCCCGACTCCGACCACATGTGGGTCTGCCAGATCGACGTGGGCCGGGACGAGCCGGTGCAGATTGTCACCGGCGCCTGGAACATCCATGTGGGCGACCTGGTGCCCGCCGCCCTCCACAAGTCCACCCTGCCCGGCGGCGTCAAGATCGAAAAGGGCAAGCTGCGGGGCGTGCTGTCCAACGGCATGCTGTGCTCTCTGAAGGAGCTGAACCTGGACGAGCGGGACTTCCCCTACGCCGCCATCACTGCCGCCGCGCTGCTGAACGACTACAAGCCCCTGGACCCCGCCAAGCCCTCCATTCCCGCCGACGTGCAGCCCGGCCACAAGATCTACGGCCCCGTGGTGGCCGCGAAGGTCGCTGGCGTGGAGAACGCCGGGAATGGCATGTGGCGGTGCACACTGTCCTATGCGGAAAAGGACGGCCCCAGCGCCGCTGTTGTCACCACCCTCTGCCAGAACATCCACGCCGGCGACATGGTGGCCTACAACACCAAGACCGGTGTCATCTGCACCCTGGCGGACCTCCACGCCGACCAGAAGGAGTTTCCCCACTGCATTCCCGACGGCATCTTCGTCCTCCGGGAGGAGGGCATCGCCCCCGGCGACGACATCAAACCCGTCATCAACGCCGATGACCACGTGGTGGAGTTTGAGATCACCCCCAACCGCCCCGACTGCCTGTCCGTCATCGGTCTGGCCCGGGAGGCTGCCGCCACCTTCCACCAGGAGCTGCGGCTCCACGAGCCGGTGGTGAAGGGCGGCGCCCAGGGCGACCTGATGGAGCTGCTGGACGTGGAGACCCCCGCTGAGGACCTGTGCCCCCGGTACACCGCCCGCATGGTGCGGAACGTGAAGATCGGCCCCTCCCCCAAGTGGATGCGGGAGCGGCTGCGGTCCATGGGCGTGCGCCCCATCAACAACATCGTGGACATCACCAACTACGTGATGCTGGAATACGGCCAGCCCATGCACGCCTTTGACTACCGCTATGTCAAGGGCGGAAAAATCGTGGTGCGCCGGGCTGAGGACGGCGAGGAGCTGACCACCCTGGACGGCAACGTGCGGAAGCTGACCTCCAGCATGCTGGTCATCGCCGATGACACCCGGGCTGTTGGCCTGGCGGGCATCATGGGCGGTCTGAACAGCGAGATTGTGGAGGACACCGCGGACGTGGTGTTCGAGTCCGCCAACTTCAACGGCACCTGCATCCGCAAGACCGCCCTGGCCCTGGGCATGCGCACCGAGGCTTCCGCCAAGTTCGAGAAGGGGCTGGATATCCTGAACACCCTCCCCGCCGTCAACCGGGCCTGCGAGCTGGTGTAGCTGCTGGGCGCCGGCGAAGTGGTGGACGGCGTCATTGACATTCTGAACTATGTGCCCCAGCCCCGGGTGCTGAAGCTGGAGCCGGAGAAGATCAA